>NZ_AP024469.1:1952500-2643715 GCF_016865365.1 Geobacter sp. SVR | reverse complement strand
GGCCATCAGGGACTCCCACACGCCCGCCCAACGAAGGACACTTGCCTTTGAATGCCCGAAATGCGGCAGGCCGGTCCGTCCGCACATTGCCGGTGACCGGTGCGGCGCGCACTTCGTGCACATCAACCGCAATCCCGATTGCCCGATCGCTGAGCCGGTCCGGGAGTACTGAAACAGAAACAGCATTCGCCATGGCGAGGAGGCGCTGTTCGAGTCATTCGGCAGCGCCATTGAAAAAGCAAAACCCCGGTTGCCTTTGTTGGCTACCGGGGTTTGACGTTTCGGGATTCCGCATCCCTGTCTGAGCCTCAGGTACCGCACCTCTCAGGAATAAACGGATTCGTTCCCCAGCCGTAACTGTCCGGAATGCAGTATGTCAGCTATTTAGCCTAAGCGACTTGTATGCACCAATGGGATAGGAACACAAAACTCCCGCTCTCCCTCCCAGCCTCTTTTACAATTTCATGGTGCCTCCGAGTGCCTGGTAAAGCGTCATGCAGTTTTTGAGCTGGCCCAGCCGGGCTAGCGCCAGCGCCCTTTCGGCATCCCGTCGGCTCTCCTGCGCATCCAGCCATGACTGAAGCGCTGTTGCTCCCGAGCGATAGCGGATTTCAGCAATTTCCTCCGCTTTTCGTGCCAATACAAGAGACTCCTCCGTCTGCCTGACTTCCTCAGCATAATTGATACGAGCGGACAGGGCATTCTCGACATCGCTCAGAGCGGAATAGAGAGTCTGTCTGAAGTTCACCACCGCTTCCTCGTAGTCGGTCTTGGCGATCTCTACGTTCAGCTTCATGGTGTTCCATTGGATGAACGGCAGCGTCAATCCGACGCCCAATGCTGCAAACGGATTCCTGATGACATCGGTAAGGCTCGTGCTGCTTGTTCCCAGGGAACCGGTAAGAGTAAAGCTGGGATAATAGCTGGCACGGGTATTATCAACACTGGCCAGGTATTTTTTTAGCCGGAGTTCCGCTGCCTGAAGATCGGGGCGTTGGGCCAGAAGGCTGGCCGGCAGACCTGCATCAACGTGCGGAAGCGATCCGGATGGCAGGCGCTGCAGTTCCGCCAGCATGTTTTCCGGTGCTTGGTCAAAGAGAATTGCAAGTGCGTTACGCGCTTCGGTCCGCTGTTGCCGGAGTTGCGTCTGTTGTGCTTTTTGACTGGCAATGGTCTGCTGCGCCTGCACCTTATCCAAGGCAGAAACAGAGCCGGCCTGATATTTCACCTCCACCAGCTCGAGGATCTTTTCGGCGTATGCGATACTCGCTTCAACGGTGGCAATCCGTTCGTTCAGATAGGCGATGGTCCAGTAGTTGGTGGCAACCGTGCCAATCAGAGACAAGGCGGTGCTCCGGCGGTCAGACTCGGTTGCTTCGGCTTCCCATGTGCTGACATCACGAGCGCTTGCCAATTTCCCCCACAGATCGATTTCGTAACTTGCCGTGCCGGTAATGCCGCTTGACTTTGTCTCGGTTCGGGTGTTCAGGTCGCGCAGATAGCTTCCATTCGCACTGGCTGAAACCGTTGGTGTCAGGTTGGTATTGGTGAGTTTGGCAGAAAGCTGGGCGCGTTTGACCTTGATTGTGGCAGCTGCAAGGTCGTTGTTGGTCTTGAGCGCCCGCTCGATCAATCCGCTCAGGGTCGGATTATTGAAATCCCGCCACCACTGCTCTTTGGTGGCAACGGATGAGCCGGTGACCGATGACGTCTGCCATTGCTGCGGCACTGATACGTCCGGTGTGACATACCGGCTGCGGGGGAGCAGCCCGCCGCACCCTCCCAGTGCCAGGGAAACTGCAAATATGAGGATGTACCTGGAGGTCGAATATAGTGTCATACCGTGACTACTCCCGTGCCAGCGCTTCGATCGGGTCCAGCCGCGCCGCATTGCGCGCCGGCAGGAAGCCGAAGATGACGCCGATCAGTGTTGAACAGAGAAATGCCGAGGCAATGGACATGAGGGAAAACTGCATGGCGAAGCTGGTAACGAAGAGGGAGAATACCTTGCCGACTCCCCAGGAGCAGACGATGCCGACCATCCCCCCCAAGAGACACACCAGGACCGACTCTATCAGGAATTGCTGCATGATGTCCTCCTGGCGTGCCCCAACCGCCCTCCGGATGCCGATCTCGTGGGTTCGCTCCGTGACCGATACCAGCATGATGTTCATGACGCCGATGCCGCCGACGATGAGAGATATGACGGCAATCGCCGAAATCATCAGCTTCAGTGTCGTGGTGGTCTTGTTGATGGTTTTCATGATGCTGTCGCTGCTGTTGGTGTAGAAGTCCTTGCGGCCGTGACGCTGCGTGACCAGCTTTGTGATGCTCTGCTCCGCAATCTGGTTGGAGATGCCGTCTTTGACCCGAACCGTGATGGAACTGAAATACTGCTGCCCGAGCAACCGGTTCATGGCTGCACTGTAGGGTATCCAGACCTGAAGGTTCGAGCTGTTCCCCATGGGGCCGTCCTTTTCCCTGGTGACGCCGACGACTCGGCAGGGGAGTTCACCGATGAAGAGGATCGTGCCGATGGGGTCTTCACTGGAGAAGAACTTCTTGCGGGTATTCTGGTCGATCACCACCACTTGGGCCTGCTGTTTCACGTCATCGGTGCTGAAGGCGACGCCGTCGGCGATCTCATATCCTTTGACGCGGAAGTACTGCTCACTCACGCCGTTCACCGAAGCAGTGGCGGTAGCGTTGCGGTAACGAAGCAACTGGCTTCCTCCGGTCGCGGGCGAGGCGCTGTCCACATACACCTGGGCCTTCAACGCGTCCAGATCGGACTGCACGAGGGTCTGGATACTTGCGGCATCTTCGTCTCCCCAGTCCTTTCCGGGATTGATGTCGATGACATTCGTTCCCATGGCGCTGATGTCCTTGATCACCTTTTGCTGCGCCCCCTGCCCAAGCGCCACCACCGAAACCACCGAGGTGATACCGATGATGATCCCCAGCATGGTCAACAAGGTCCTCATGCGGTGCGACACCATGGCGATAAGGGCCATCTTGAAAGCCTCGGCAAATCTTCCCCAATAAGCCTGAAGCATGTTGGTCGACTGCCCTGCCGAAACTTTCGCCGGTAGCGTGGCAGTCGTGATGGCCTGTCGTTCCGGGTTGAGCTGGTCCCGGACAATCATGCCGTCGCTGATCTCGATGATCCGTTCGGCATGGTGTGCCACCTGCTGATCGTGGGTGACCAGGATGATGGTGTGGCCACTGGCATGCAATTCATGCAGGACCGCCATCATTTCCCTGCCGCTCTTGCTATCCAGTGCGCCGGTCGGTTCATCGGCCAGAATGACGTCGCCACCGTTCATCAGCGCCCTGGCAATGCTGACCCGCTGCTGCTGCCCACCCGAAAGCTGATTTGGACGATGCTCGCACCGGTCGGCAAGTCCCAGCCGTTCTAAAAGTTGATGAGCCCGTTCCTGGCGTGCATGTTTTTTGATCCCTGCATATATGGCCGGTATCTCGGCATTTTGGGTGGCAGTCAGGTGCGGCAGCAGGTGATAGCGCTGGAAGATGAAACCGAAGTAGTCCCGCCTGAGGCTGGCCAGTTCTTCATCGGAAAGGCTGCCGGTCTCCCGTCCGTCGATCCGGTAGCTCCCCTCACTGGGGCGGTCCAGACAGCCAAGGATATTCATCAGCGTCGATTTACCCGAACCGGAAGCACCGACAATGGCTACCATCTCGCCGGCATTGATGGATAGATCAATCCCTTTGAGGACTTCGATTTCTTGGTCGCCCGTCGGGAAACGACGCACCAGGCCGTGTATTTCAAGTAACCGCTTTCCCATGATTACCGTCTCCCCGGAGGGGGCATCCTGTTCGAATCGGTTTTCGGCAGGCTGGAACTGTCGCCAATGATGACTTTTTCGCCCTCTTTCAGTCCATCCAGAACCTGAATCTGGACATTGTTCGACATGCCGGTGCGGATGGTCCGGGTCTCCGCCTGTTCCCCCACCAGCACCCTCACGGTCGTCTTCCCATCGTTCCGCTTTTCTCCGAGAGCTGAAACCGGTATGCAGAGCGTTTGCTTGGCCTGATTCAGTACCACCGCCACCTGCGTTGTCATCGACACCTTGAGCGTATTGTCAGGATTGGGCACCTCGAAAAGCCCGTAGTAGTAAATGGCCGAGCTGGAGCTGCCGGTGCTGCCGGTCCCGGCAGTCGTGGTCCCGTTCGATACCGGAGCGGGTTCGATGGCCCGCAGTTTTCCGTAATAGCGGGTATCGCCGTCACCTAGCAGGGTGAAGTAGGTCGGCAGGCCCGGCTTGACTCGGGTCACGTCCGCTTCGGAGATTTTGGCCTTCACTGTCATGGTGTCCAGGGTAGCCAGGGTCAGAATCGTCGTGGCCGTCTGGTTCGATACCACGGTCTGTCCCTCTTCGGTGTCGATGGAAATAACCGTTCCGTCGATGGGAGCATGAATACGGGTGTAGCCGAGGTTTGCCCTGGCGGTATCGACGGCAATGATCGCTTTCCTGATCTGAGCCTCCAGGGAGGAGATATCGTGCCGTGTGCTCTCCAGTTGAGCTTGCGCGACCTCCAGGTCAGCCTTGGAACCGGCATCCTTGGCATTCATCTGGCTCTGGCGCTGGTAGGCAAACTCGTACTGCTTCAGCAAGGCCTGTTTCGATCGTTTCTGGGCCTGCAGGTTATCCACCTGCGCCTCGGCATCCTTGAGGGTGTTCTGCGGGAGAACCGGGTCGATCTCCGCCAGCAGTTGTCCCTTTTTCACCTTGTCTCCCAACGCGACATGGAGGGTCTTCAGCTGTCCATTGACCTGGGCCCCGACCGCTACGGTCTTGAAAGCCTTCAGGATGCCGGTGGCGAGCACGCTTTCCTCCAGGTCCATGGGTGTTGTTGGTGCGGTGATGTAGGTGATCTTCTGCGGTGCAAAAAACTTCTTGGCAGCAGCAATCCCAGCCGTCACCAGGAGAGTGACAATGATGCCGACTATGACGGTCTTCTTTTGGGGCGCTTTCATGGTGTGTTTCCTGTACTGCGAATTGCATTGATGCCGGCCAGGGCAAACATGACCACATGATCGGCAAAGGCCGTGATGTCTTCGATTATCGGCCGCAGGGCCGTGTCCTTGCTTCGCGTGGCAATCCGCTGCATCACGATGGGATGAATGCACATGCTGATGATGCTCATTTCGCAATAGTGAACCTGCTCTTCGGAAGCTTTCGGTCCCAGCAGTTCCCGGACAAGAGCGAGGGTCTGCTGTCGCATGGGGACCAGCTCGGTCGTCATGACTTCCCGCAACAGGCCGGTAGGGGTCATCATCTCCATCTGGGCAATGAAGAAGTCTTTGTTGGTCTCGTCGGCAATGCGCCGGATCAGGGCCGTTAGCCGGCCCCGCAACCGCTCTTCGGCCGGAGCGGTTTCACTGACCCCCCCATCCATCGGGTAGGCCTTGAGGGATTCGGCGAACGAATGGCGCCATGCCTCCTGATAGAGGGCTTCCTTGCTGCCGAAGTGATAATTCACGGCGGATATATTAGCCGCCGCCCGTGTGCAGATTTCGGCTACCGTAGCGTCGCGGAATCCTTTTTCCATAAAAACGTCGCCTGCCACCGTCAGCAGCCTTTCCTTCTTAGCCTCTGATTTTTTGCTGGCCATATGGTCTCCCGGAAAGTCAAACATATATTTCAAATTATTATTTGATTTTTGGGATTGAAAAGTCAAGACGATAATTTTGAGGTACTCCATGTATGGTGTGTTTGTGATGTTGATTGACTTAAGAATCGTAAATTGCAGGGAATATTCAGAAAATCGAATGGTGGTCTCGTCTGAAGAATAGGGGAGGGTACAACCCTATCTATCCTGACACGGGCAGGCGCATTATTGGGATGAGCTCCTGGCTCCCACGCAGCTGATCCGAAAAATACCCCGATTATTCGGCGGTACCGCCGGAAATGCAAAACCCCGGTCGCCGTGTAGGCACCGGGGTTTTGTGCTTGCCGTTTTCTTTAGCTGCCGATGAACGCTGCCAGGATTGCGAATCATCGCTCTCTGCCGAGCGGCTGTGGGGCTGGCAGCTGTTTCACAAGGGATCACACCCCCTCGTGCCTTCTCCTCTCTATCAGATCCGCCATGGACAGGCTCTGCTGACAAAGCGCTTTTTTCACGAATTGGTCCACTTCAGCCCCCCTCTCTTCGGGTATCTCGTGGGTGCCGCTCACAAACGCGATCTCGGGGAATTCAGCCTGCAGGATCTGCCGATACTTGTTTTTGAATGGGCAGTTTCTTTCAAGGCAGTAGGCAAAGTGAATCGCCTCCACCCCGCTGGCCGCCAGTGTCCGCACGCGACGCAGAATCTTCTCCGGTGCCCGCAAGGTGGGGCAGCCGGAACAGCTTATGATGCCGATAACCTGCGCACCTCCGCGTTCTTGATACTGTGTGAATTTCCCTTTGCCGGCATGGCTGTCCTCCAGACAGCCGGCTGAAGAGCAGGCCAAATCGTTGGTCATGTTGGCACAGGTAATGATGCCGATACGGGCCATGGTGTTTTCTCCTTTATGGGGTGGTGTGCTGCTTCAAAGAGTGTGATGGGTTTCTGCTCTCGCACGGTACGCCGACCTGACAGAGCGCGCAGCCGGCAGGCCCCTGCACTCCACGCTCCGCGGCGAGTTGGTTGGATTCCGGGCCATATCCGAACATCATGCAGATGTTCTTGTCGTGTCCAGTGCTGCGGGATATGGCATTGACCGGGCAGCGTGCGATACAGGCGCCGCAGCCGCCGGTGGCATAGAACAGGCAATTGGCCTGATGAGAAGCGGCAGCCCGGCTGTCCGACGGCAGAACGGCATCGATCACCACCGAATTGAGCACAACGGCCATCCCTTTTTCACTGATGAAAGCGTCGTTCAGGCCAAAGGTGCCGAGTCCGGCAACATACCCTGCATGCCGTTCCGACCAAGTGGACGATTTGCCGGAAGGGGAGTCAACGATGCTGAACCAATCGGCATCGGCCGGCGCCACTCCGCGATGACCGTATTCTGCCAGTTCAGCCAGCAGTGACGTACGCACCTGCTTCTGCAGCATTTTGGAACTCAGAAAATAAGCCTGGGTCCATTCGAGCGACGGCCGCTCCTTGCAGATGCGGTTGCTGTCACGCAGGCCTTTGCTCCAGGGCATGACCCAACTGATCACGGTGCCGCCTCGCCAGCTGCCCTCGCCGTAGGCGGCCTCGAACGCCTCCCTGGGGGTGCGGTGCCACGGTCCGATGATCTGTTTGAAGTCCTCGAACAGCGGGTCATCGCCCGAGGCAAAATTAACCAGCGGTTCATCGAAATAGCGCTCCGACAGCGAATCGGACCAGTTGCCCTTGTTCTCGACAATCAAACGCTGAACTGCTTCCCTGATCAGCTCTTTCATCAGTGCCTCCTGATGTGGTTGTATATGCAACTTTGGGGATAAAAAAATTATCGTGCCTGCCGCAGGCGCTTCACGATTGCGAGGATCGCTTGGGCTCCGTCTTCGCCCAACAGCTCCGTTGCCTTGCGTTGAGCATGCTGCCACGCGTCGTGCGTATCAACCATCAATTGCCGGCCTGCTTCGGTGATCCGGACGGTTTGTCCCGGACCGGTCCCGTTGGTCTCTATCCAGCCGCTCTTTTTCATCCGGTCGAGTGTGCGGCTCACCGTCGACTTCTCCATCTGCAGCCGTGAGCCGATCTCACCAGGGCGGGTTTCCCCCTGCACCAGAAGGCTGATCAGTATGTTTGCCTGGTTTATCTTGATCCCGTACGGCTGCAAAGCCCGGTCATACAGGTTCGTGACAACCCGGTTCAGCCGCCGTACCCTGCCGGCCAGGCATTGGCTGGCAATGAGCTCTGCAACATCTGTCGCACGGTCTTTGTCCATGGTTTCTCGCATAGGTTGCATATACAACTTGTGCGTTTTGTTGTCAACAGTATTGTGCATTTTCTCCGTGCACCGATCATCGGAGACAGGGAGCCTACGAGTGATAAGCGTCTTTCCCGCCGACCATTACCCTTCTGCAAGGTCATGCCGCGTCCGACCGATTTTGTAGCAGCTCTGCCCTAATAGTTGTCATCAGGGATGCTATCGTTTTACGCATGATCACATAACGTACGATAGTCATTGATGTTTTTGCTTGGCACGTGTCGTGTATAAAACAACAGGGCGAGTACTTCAATCAAGCGAGGACCACTATGTCGCACGTCATCTTTTTCACCAAGCCGGGATGCCTGACCGGTCTGAAACAGATTGAAACCTTGAAAGAGGCCGGCCACACGGTTGAAGTCCGCAATATACTCGAGCATCCCTGGACTGCCGACGAGCTCTTGTCGTATTTCGGTGAGCTGCAGTTCAAGCAATGGTTCAATAAGAACGCCCCACGTATCAAGACTGGCGAGGTAAATCCTGACGAATACGACAGGGAATCTGCGCTTGCAGCCATGCTCCAGGACCATCTTCTCATCCGAAGGCCATTACTGCAGGTAGGCGTCCGCAGAAAGTGCGGCTTTGATCTGGATGAGATCAACTCCTGGATCGGTGTCACCCCGGCGGCGCTGGAGCGTCACGATGACCTTCAGTCCTGTTCGGCATCGACTACAGAGACTACAGAGTGTGTCCAGTGAACGGCGCCGGCCTGAACCTGCTGGCCCTGCTGCCCTGTCCGGTCAAGGTTCCGCTGGAACAGGCATTCGAGGATTTCCTGGCGTCGCTCGATCCGCAGCATTCTGCGGGTCTCACGTACTGCCTGGAAGGTAACGCCAATATCGAATCAGAGTATTACGATACGGTAGAGTCCATCACCTCCCTCGACGAGCTGCCGGATATCGTCATCTCCCCCGGTTTCAACAGCTTTTTCGAACCCGCCTTTGTGTCGCGCTTCATCGACACCCGTCTTTTCAGCAGCGTCAACCACTATGCCGGTGACCGGCATCTCTCCCGGCTGGGCGTATGCGATCCGAACGGATGCTACACCATGCTGGCCATGAACCTGCTGGTGCCGGTCGTCGATCTCAAACGGCTCGGGAACCGTCCCGTTCCGAAACGCTGGCAGGACCTGCTCGCACCGGAATATGCCGACAGCATGGCCATCCGCGGTCACAAGGACGGCACCTTCTGCGAAACGCTCCTGATGACGATTTTCAAGGATGCCGGTCCGGAAGGGCTGCAGGCGCTTGGGCGCAATGTCCGGCATGGCTGGCATCCGTCACAGATGGTGAAGGCAGCCGTGGGGAGCAATGCCGATTCCCCGGCAATCAGCGTCATGCCGCTCTTTTTCGCCCAAAACCTGAAAGGACGGGATGATATCGAGGTCATCTGGCCCGAAGACGGCGCCCTGATCAGCCCGGTCACCATGCTGGTCAAAACGGATAAAACTGAAGCGTTGGCGGACCTGATCGCTTTTCTGACCGGACCGCAGGTGTCGGCTATCTTTGCCGATGCCTTCTTTCCGGCGGTGCACCCCGACGTGGACAATCACCTGCCGGACAATGCCTCCTTCAAGTGGATCGGGTGGGACTACATCACCGGGCAGGACATCAAAGAGCTGATCGCAACCGCCAACGCCGCCTTCCGCAGCGGTCGGGAACAGCGCTGACATGCGCCTGGTAACCTTCGCCGGCCCGCCGTCGTCCGGCAAGACCGCCGTCATCTGCAAGACCGCAGCATCACTGCACGCCGCGCAGGTCTCGCTCGGCGTAATCAAGTTCGATTGCCTCTCCTCCAGCGACCAGGCCGTGTACGAGCGCCACGGGATAATCTCCCGCACCGGGTTCTCCGGCAATCTCTGTCCCGACCATTATTTCGTCAGCAATATCGAGGAGTGTCTTGCGTGGGGACACCAGGAGGGGTTTGATCTGTTGATGAGCGAGAGTGCCGGTTTGTGCAACCGGTGCGCACCCCATGTGAAGGATGTCTGCGCCGTCTGCGTGGTGGACAACCTGAGCGGCGTCGATACGCCGCGCAAGATCGGCCCGATGCTCAAAATGGCCGATATCGTCGTAATCACCAAGGGGGACATTGTTTCCCAGGCCGAGCGGGAGGTCTTTGCCCACCGGGTGCGGCAGGTGAATGCCGGTGCTACCATCATCCACGTCAATGGCCTGACAGGGCAGGGGGCCCAGGAGCTGGGGCGCCTGCTGCAAAACGCCCCCCCTGTGGACGAACTGCGGGGGAAACTGCTCCGGTTTTCCATGCCGGCGGCCCTCTGCTCCTACTGTCTCGGCCAGCGGCGCATCGGTGCCGACTTCCAGATGGGCAATGTCCGCAAGATCGACTTGAATGCTAAACAATGACTGAGCCATACTCTGAAATAGCAGTGCCGGAACTAGTGCGCATGCATCCCGATGCGCTGGATTATTTCCGGGTAATGGGAGTGCGCGAGTTGCCTCCGGCCCCGACGGTTGCCGCCAGCATAGCCGCGCTGCAGGATGAAGTGCTTGAGGATATCGGCCTTACCCGCCAAGAGCTGTTAGACCGGTTTGAGGCCCACCTGACAGAGAAATCGCGTGGGCATATAGACCAGTCGGAAACGCTCCATTCGATCACGGTCATCGGTGGCAAAACCAAGTCGGGAAACGCGGAATCCTTTGCCATTGACCTGCGCCCGGGCGAGGTCACCTGCATTGTCGGTCCCACCGGCTCCGGAAAAAGCCGTTTTTTGGCCGATATCGAGTGGCTGGCCCAAGGTGACAGTCCCACCGGCCGACGGATACTGATCAATGGCACCGCACCTGAACCGCATATGCGGTATGCAGTGGACAAAAAACTGGTGGCGCAGCTTTCCCAGAACATGAATTTCGTCATGGATCTGACTGTTGAAGAATTTATCGTGATGCACGCCGAGAGCCGGATGATCGGAAATGTGGCGGATGTTGCGGCAACGGTTATCGATCTGGCCAATACCCTGGCAGGCGAATGCTTGGCTGCGGATACTCCAGTCACCGCTCTCTCGGGCGGCCAGTCCCGGGCGCTCATGATCGCCGATGTGGCCTGCCTGAGCAGTTCGCCGATCGTCCTGATCGACGAGATCGAGAATGCCGGTATTGACCGAAAGCGGGCCCTGGCGCTTCTGACCGGCAAGAACAAGATCGTACTCATGGCTACCCATGATCCGATCCTGGCGCTGATGGGACAGCGCCGTCTGGTGTTCGGAAACGGCGGCATCGTGAAAATCATTGAGACATCCGAAGCGGAACGGCTCAGCCTGCGGCGTTTTGAGCAAATGGACGCAGAACTGGGCAGCGTTCGTAGTGCTTTGAGGAAGGGTGAGTTGGTTGGATAGAAATACAATGGGATGACAGTCCGAGTTGGATGCGGCTCCATTTTCAAAAAGTGGGGCCGTTTTTTTATGTAATTAAAGTGTTCCTTTGCGTTTGTTCTTCTATGATTCCGAAATTTAAAATGAAAGTGCCAGTGGTTTCAAGCAGATTGGCCGCGTCGAGAATGGTTATGTGGAGGTGGAGGTCAGGGACAAGCTGCCGTGTGGGTATTTGGGTTTATGTGCTGAAAAAAGGAAAGAGTTATGCAAACTGAGATCATAAACATTAAAAATATATTCTATTTGCTGGCAGTTGGTGTACTATTCGTCCCAATATGCTGGGCCTGCCGAGCCTACAGGAATTTCCCCTCCCCGCCTGCATGAGGTTCAATGCATTTAGCTCATGGTCTATATGAAGCACTTCTAGACGAAGCCTTACAAGAGGCACTGGCAAAGCGCCCTGAATTGCGGCGTGTCTTTGGCAAGATCGATCCCGAGGAGCAGCCGGCCCGCTATGCCGCCTTCGTGGCCAGGGTGCTGGAGCAGGCTCTGCGGGAGGAACCGGAGTCGGAACGACGCCTGCTGCTCTGTAACCGGATTCTCGGACAGGTGACTCAAGAACCTGGCAGAAGCCACCTCGAAAAGCATCGTCTTGTTCCGGAACAAAAGCCCATCCTTCTTGAAATTACTCCTCCCAGCTACGGCCAATCAGGCATCTCCCGTCCCCACACTCCCCTGGCAGAAAGCAGTCTCTTCACTGGCTCCCCCCAAGAACCACAGCTCGCCCATGAATTGCTGGAAGAGATGCGTTCCGCCGATGATGTGGATATCCTCGTCTCGTTCATCAAATGGTCCGGCCTGCGCCTCTTGATTCCGGCCTTTGATGATCTGCGGGACCGGCAGGTACCGGTACGGTTGATCACTACCTCCTACATGGGAGCCTCCGATGCCCCGGCCGTGGAATGGCTGGCCCGGCAGCCCAATGTCTCGGTCCGGGTCTCTTACGACACCGAGCGGACCCGGCTCCATGCCAAGGCGTATCACTTCAGGCGCAACAGCGGTTTTTCCACCGCCTACATCGGTTCTGCCAATATGTCCCATGCCGCCATTACCAGCGGCCTGGAATGGAACCTCAAGGTCACAGCCCAGGATATGGGGCACATCCTCGAAAAATTCTCCGTGGAGTTCGAGACCTACTGGAACAGCCGTGAGTTCGTAGCATTCGATCCGGAGAATCCGGTTGCATTTCGTAACGCCATCAACCGAGCCCGTAATCCCCGCCTGGACGGCCCAGCAGTCTTTTTCGATCTTCGCCCCCATCCCTTTCAGGAACGGATTCTGGAAGCATTGGAACGGGAGCGGAGCGCCCATGACCGCTGGCGCAATCTAGTCATCGCCGCCACTGGCACCGGTAAGACCGTGGTGGCTGCTTTCGACTTCAAGCGTTTCTTCGAACAGCGCCAGAGGCAGGCGCGGATCCTGTTCTTGGCACACCGTCAGGAGATTCTCCAGCAAGCCCAGGCAACTTTCCGCAATATCCTGCGCGACCAGAATTTTGGCGAATTGCAAGTTGGTCCCTATGAAGCCACCCGCCTGGAGCACCTGTTCTGCTCTGTGGGCATGCTTACCTCCCGCCGGCTGTGGGAGCAGGTAGGAAGCGACTTCTATGATTACATCGTGGTTGACGAGGCCCACCACGGCACGGCCAGCAGCTATCGCCCCATCTTCGACTATTTTACTCCGCAGATTCTGCTAGGGCTGACTGCCACTCCGGAGCGGATGGACGGCGATAATGTCGCCGCCGATTTCGGCAATCGCTTTGCCGCAGAAATCCGCCTTCCCGAGGCGCTGGAAGAAAAGCTCCTCTGCCCCTTCCACTATTTCGGTATTGCCGATCCCATAGCCATCAACGGCGATCAATTCTGGCGCAATGGCAAGTACGATGCCGCAGCTCTGGAAAATGTCTACGTGCTGGATCAAGCCCGTGCCCGTCAGCGGGTGGAGGCCATCATCACTGCCCTGCACCGTTATGAACCGGATGTGGCAGGTCTCAAGGGAATCGGCTTCTGCGTCACTATCCGCCATGCCGAATACATGGCCGAGCAGTTCACCCAGCGGGGTATTCCGTCAGCCCCCTTTGTCTCCGGTATCGACACTGACCAGTGCACCACTCTGCTAGACCAGTTCAGAAACGGTCAGATCACCTTTCTCTTTACCGTGGACAAACTGAGTGAAGGGGTGGACGTGCCGGAGATCAACACCGTTCTTTTCCTCCGCCCCACCGAGAGCCTGACGGTCTTTCTTCAGCAACTCGGCCGTGGTCTGCGCCATGCCCCGGAGAAGGATTGTCTCACGGTGCTCGACTTTGTCGGCCAGGCTCACCGCCGCTACCGCATTGACACCAAACTGAAAGCTCTGCTCCCCCGGCACCGCTTCTCCATCGACAAAGAAGTGGAGCAGGACTTTCCCCATCTTCCGGCTGGCTGTGCCATCCAGTTAGACCGCCTTTCCCGTCAATATGTATTGGAGAACATCCGGGAAAATCTCGGCCGGATGGCGGTCCAGGTGCCGGACCGGTTGCAAACCTTTACCAGCGAGACTGGACAGGAGCTGACTTTTGGCAACTTTATCCGTTACCACGATTACGAGCCGGAGGTGCTGCTGGCCAAGGAATCGTGGAGCGAGTGGAAAGCCAAGGCCCAACTAGCACCGATCCCTGTTGACCCCGATCTGGCGAGGCTGAAGAAGGCTCTGATCCGGGCTGCCTTCATCAATGGACCACAGGAAGCAGAGTTGCTGCGCCAGGTGCTGGCCAAGCTTGCGGCCGGACAGGTTACCGAGGCGCTGGCGTTGCCCGGATCATCAGCCATGCTGCTCTATTACCGAATCTGGGGGGATAAGGCGGAAAAGGTCAGAATTGCTTCGTTGGAAGATGCCTTCCAGCGTCTGGCCGCCAACCCGACGATTTGCGCCGACTTGGATGAAATTCTGGCTTGGTCGCTGGATACCACTGAGGTTGCCGGGACCGCCCCGGAGTTGCCGTTTTTCGTGCCGCTGGAGTTACACGCTCAGTATGGCAACAAAGAGATTCAAGCTGCCTTTGGCCGGGCAAACCTGGAGAGCGCCGGTCAGACCGGAGTCGGTTCGTTTCATTTTGCAGACATAAAGACTTATGCCCTGCTGGTGACATTCCAGAAGACGGAAAAGGAGTTCTCCCCCAGCACCATGTATGTGGATTACCCCATCAGCCGGGAGCTACTGCATTGGGAATCCCAGGCCAACACCGCCCAGCACCATATGGACGGCCAGAATTTGATTCATCATCAGGAACAGGGGTATACGATTCTGGTCTTTGCCCGTGGCCAGAAAAGACGAAACAACGTGACAGTGCCGTTCACCTACCTGGGGCCGGTGGATATGGTGAGTTACGAGAGCGAGCGGCCGATCAAGATGGTCTGGCGGCTCAGGTATCCGATGCCGGTGGAGATGTTTGAGGATAATAGAAGGGGCGGGTAATTTCCGGTGATAGGGGAGTCATGACGGCTGGGTAGTTGTCGTATTCGAAATGGCGACTCTGGCGTCTTTGTTTGATGAATATCCAAATGCAAAGCTTAAGTGAAGGACCTACCACGGTAGATTTGGTAAATTTTTCGAGTCTGTATGTCTGACGACATGGTGGGAGCACAGCTCCGGTAACCCTCTTTTATTGGTTTCAATTTTTGTAATTGTGTAATCAACAATCATAGGGACGATTAGCTTTTGATAGGAATAAAAGATAAAATAATTAATATTTATCAGGACTTTACAAAATATTTCTCCTCCCTCTCCCGTGCCCCCGGTGCGGTCTGGACCGACGCAACCAAACGCCGTGCGCCACACAAGCCGCTGCTGCTCCTGGCAGTGCTGGACTTGGTGCATCGCGGCGTCATCACCACGCCGTTCATCTCTGTCACCGCCGATCTGGTGGAACTGAACGAACTGTTCAACCTCTATTGGCGGCGGGTCGTGCCGCTGGGCCAGACCAGCAGCATCGCCTTTCCTTTTTCTCGCTTGTCCCGCGGGCCGTTCTGGGAACTGGTCCCCCAGCCGGGCAAAGCCGTCACCGATGCGGTCATTAACAACACTTCCTCCGTCAGCTACCTGCGCAAATATGCTCTGGGTGCCAAGCTGAACGAAGGGCTGTTTCAGGTCATGCAGAGCGGGGAAGGGCGTGAGGCTCTGAGGGAAGCGCTACTCCTCTCCTGTTTCTCATCAGAGGCGGCGGCGCAGCTCAGGGAACAGTCGCTGATCAACCGGGAGGCGTTTTACTACAGCCGAGTGTTGGAAGAGCAGGCCCACCTGCCACTGGTGAGGGAGATCGTGGAAGCGGGCACCTACCGGGCTGACGTGCGGGACCAAGCATTCCGCAAAGTAGTGACCAAGGCCTACGACCATCGTTGCGCCCTGTGCGGTATCCGCATTGTCACTCCCGACGGCCACACGGTGGTGGAGGCGGCCCACATCGTGCCATGGAGCAAAAGCCAAAACGACGACATCCGTAACGGCATGGCCCTCTGTTGCACCTGCCACTGGGGATTTGATGAGGGGATGCTCGGCGTCTCCGACAACTACACCGTCATTACATCACGATACATTGGCATCGATCCCAACTTCCCCGGCTTGCTTACCATGCTCTCCGGTCGTGGCATCATCCCACCGATCGATCGCGACCTCTGGCCGGCTCAAGAGTATTTGTCTGAACACCGCAAGGAATGGCGGTTATAACCAGTTGACCTTTCACTAATGGTAACTACATGAACACATTCTTCATTCAACTCTTACCAGCAGCAATATTCCTTATACCCTTGTGCGTACCAATTGGTATCGCTCTATGGATTCGCCATCAGCGCAAGCATAGAAGAACTCCACTGACCTCCCAGATGCTGCGCGCTCCCGGAGAATCTATTAACAAGCGGATTGAGCAGTTGAACGATGATATCGGTCAGTATCTGACTTTCTCAGGGATTATTCCTCTACTCTGTTACTCTTCGTACCTCACAACACGTTATGTTGCTAATACAAAGGGTTCTCCGGTGATCTTCATAGTATTGGCCCTTTGCTTTACAGCATATTTCGGTGTGCGGCTGAACAGAGCGACACGGCAAAGACATAAAGAACAGTTAGGGCTTGATTGTGAACGGGCGGTCGGGCAAGAACTGAATCAACTCATGCTTGATGGATTCCGCGTATATCACGATTTTCAGGTAGACAGCTTCAATATCGATCATATTGTCGTAGGAGGGAATGGAGTTTTCGCTATCGAGACCAAGGGACGGGCTAAACCGGACAGAGGCAATGGTCAGGAAGATGCCAGAGTAACTTATGACGGACAGACCTTGCACTTTCCAACCTGGAAAGAACCGGAACCTCTTGAACAGGCGAAGCGTCAAGCAGCCTGGTTGTCTAACTGGCTCAATAAGGCAGTAGGTGCTCAGGTCGCGGTAAAACCCGTACTTGCGCTGCCCGGATGGTATGTTGATCGAAAGAGACCGGATTTTTTGATTTTCAATGGTAAGAATCCCCAGTTTCTTTCCAAGATAAGCACTGAAACACCACTTACCGCTGAAATGATCCAAAGAATTGCCCATCAGATTGAGCAAAAGTGCCGGGATGTTGCGCCTCAAGCTTACAGAAAAAGCTAGAGCATTAAGCTTTGGACCAGATGCTCTTTCGGGAATCGAAGCGCTGGCCGCCCCCAATTTCCACGACAAGCCGAAAAAGGAGTTGACAGCAAACGGAAGAGACGGTATTAAATACAAACTATATAGACTTTATCAGTAAGTCTGCCTGGCACTGCCGGCTGACCGGAGCTACCGGAGGCCAAAGGATCGATATCCTTTGGCCTTTTTTTATTTTCAAACCGCAATTTTTCACTATGGAGCATGCGCATGATCTCGCGGAAGACCGAATATGCGTTGAAGGCACTGACATATCTGGCGAAATGTCACGGTCGAGGACCTGTTCTCATTTCGGATCTGGCCACTGCGGAAAACATCCCGAAGAAGTTTCTCGAAACGATCCTGCTTGCCCTGCGCAAAGGAAACATTCTGAAAAGCAGGATAGGCAAGGGGGGAGGGTACCAGTTGGCGTTCTCTCCGGGGGAAATCACCATCGGCATGGTGGTCAGGGTCCTGGAGGGTGATTTCTCTCCGGTCCAGTGCCTGGGGAAGAACGGCCCCGGATACCTGGACGAGTGCTGTGACCTGGAAAGCTGCGGGATAAAGTTTGTCATGCTGGATGTCAAGAGCGCCATCTCATCCGTGATGGATAAAACAACCCTGTCCGACATGATCAGGCGCAGTCAAGCCGCACAATTACACCGTGCAAATACTATCGATTACAGTATCTGAACGTCAGCAACCGCAGCACACGTCAAAACCGAAAAAAGGAGAGTAATAATGAGCACCGTTTATCAGGACAATTCACAGTCGATCGGCAGAACACCCCTGGTCCGCCTCAATCATATTGCCGACGGGGCAAAGGCCACCATTCTGGCAAAGGTCGAGGCCCGCAACCCGTCATATTCAGTCAAGTGCCGCATCGGCGCCAATATGATCTGGGATGCCGAGAAGCGTGGCGTCCTGAAACCGGGGGTGGAAATCATCGAGCCGACCAGCGGCAACACCGGTATCGCCTTGGCATATGTCGCCGCCGCCCGTGGCTACAAGCTGACCCTGACCATGCCGGAAACCATGAGCATCGAACGACGCCGTGTGCTTGCAGCGCTTGGTGCCACCCTGATACTGACGCCGGGGGCAGAGGGGATGAAAGGGGCTATCAAGCGGGCCGAGGATATCGCCGCCGCAGAGCCGGAAAAATACTTCATCCCCCAGCAGTTCAAAAACCAGGCAAATCCTGAAATACACCAGGAAACCACCGGACCGGAAATCTGGGAAGATTCGGCAGGGGCAATCGATGTGCTTGTTTCGGGCGTCGGCACCGGCGGGACAATCAGCGGGGTTTCCCGTTTCATCAAGAACACCAAGGGCAAGAAGATCCTGTCGGTTGCCGTGGAGCCGAAGGAAAGCCCGGTCATCACCCAGAAGCTGGCCGGTCAGGAACTCAGGCCGGCACCGCACAAGATACAGGGGATAGGGGCAGGTTTCATCCCGGATACGCTCGATCTGGCGGTGGTTGACCGGGTCGAACAGGTGAGCAGTGAAGAGGCGATCGAGTTTGCCCGGCGTCTGGCACAGGAGGAAGGGCTGCTGGCCGGGATCTCCAGCGGGGCTGCGGTCGCTGCTGCAGTCAGACTGGCAAAACAGGACGAATTCGAAGGAAAGACTATCGTCGTGGTGCTTCCGGACGGCGCCGAGCGCTATCTTTCGACCCCGCTGTTCGAGGGGTTCTGACATGTCAACTCCAGCAGATCTTTGGAACTCGGAACTGGAACGGCTTGTACGCCGGGCGCTCGGCTCGATCCGCTTCGGCACCGTTACGCTGGTGGTTCAGGATGGACGGGTAATCCAGGTGGATAAAAACGAGAAGATCCGCTTGAATCGGAATGGGCACATCGACGGCAGCGGCATTTAACTGGTTGTACACAAGGGGCGTCCGGCCCCTTCATTCCGCAGCATGAGGATGGCCGGCGTTCCTCGTATTTAACGGTTTTATCGATGGAAAGTTTGTTTTTGATTGTTTTTATCGGGTATACACATGAGCATCTTGAGGCGGAATTACTGCGTCGTCTATATCTATAGCCCGCCTCGCTGAGGCGAATTTTACTTTTAGAGAAGAAATCCGTGTTTCCCACCAAATCAGAAGTCCTCGCCCGCACACCCGATCCGGCGGTGCGCGAGATGCTCCGCCACCTCGAGCAAGCCGGAATCGAAACCCCCTTTGACCGTTTCGACGCCCAGAAACCGCACTGCGGTTTCGGCCTGAACGGCACCTGCTGCAAGAACTGTCACATGGGGCCCTGCAGGATTACCCCCAAGAGCCCCCGCGGCGTGTGCGGAGCCGACGCCCATCTCATCGTTGCCCGCAATATCCTGCGCTGGACCGCCGCCGGTGTGGCGGCCCACGGGGCGCGGGGGCGCGAGGTCATGCTGGCGCTCAAGGGGGCGGCCGACGGATCGCTCGATCTGCCCATCCTGGGGCCGGAAAAGGTCGCTGCCACGGCCAAGGCCTTCGGCATCTACCACGAGACGAAATCCACCGAAGCAATGGCCGGGGAGATCGCCCTGATCCTGCTGGAGGACCTGTGCCGCACCCTGCCGGGGCCGCACCGGACCCTGGAGGCCACGGCGCCGCCGGAGCGGCTGGCAAAATGGAAGGAACTGGATATCCTGCCGGTGGGCGCCTACCACGAGGTGTTCGAGTCGCTGCACCGCACCACGACCGGAACGGACGGCGACTGGGAGAACATTGCCCGGCAGGTCCTGCGCTGCGGCCTGGCTTTTGCCTGGAGCAGCGTGGTCGGCTCCAGCATCGCCATGGATTGCCTCTACGGTCTGCCCAAACGCAGCCGGATCACCACCAATCTGGGGGCCATAACCCTGGATACCGTCAATATCGCGGTGCACGGCCACTCTCCGGTCCTGGTGGCGGCCATCGTCAAGGCGGCCCGCAGAGACGACCTGATCCGGGAGGCCCGGGCCGCCGGCGCTGAAACGATCAGGCTGTACGGAATCTGCTGCTCCGGCCATTCGGCCCTGGCAAAATTCGGCGACATAACGCCGCTGGCCAATGCGCTCGGGGCCGAGCTGACCCTGGCCACCGGGGCCCTCGACCTGTGGGTGGCGGACGTGCAGGACGTGTTCCCGGGGATCATGGATGTGGCGGCCTGTTTCCACACCCGCGTCGTAACAACCAGCGATTCGGCCCGGCTGCCGGGGGCCGAACACATTGCCTTCGACCATCACCACAGCAATCTCGATCAGGCCGACCAACTCGCAGAACGGATCGTACGGCGCGGGATCACCGCCTATGGCGAGCGCCAGGAGGGCAAGGTATTCGTCCCTCCGGCCAGCATGGAAGCCGAGGTCGGTTTTTCCGTGGAAAACATTCTGCAGACCTTCGGCGGCGCCGAGGTGCTGCTCGACCATCTCAAGAGCGGCCGCATCCGCGGGGTGGTCAACCTGGTCGGGTGCAACAATCCCAAGGTGGTCTTTGAGGAGGCCATCGTCACAGTGGCCGAGGAACTGATCGCCCACGATGTCCTGCTGTTGACGAACGGCTGCGCCGCCTTTGCCCTGCTGCGGATGGGCTTCTGCCTGCCCGAGGGGCTCGAAGGGGCCGGCCCGGGCCTGAACGCGGCCCTGAAACCGCACGATCTGCCGCCGGTCTGGCATATGGGCGAATGTCTCGACAATGCCCGCGCCTCCGCCTTTTTCCGCACGATCGCCGTTGCTTCGGAACAGGCGCTTCCAGCGCTTCCGCTGGCCTTTTCCAGCCCGGAATGGTCCAACGAAAAAGGGATCGGCGCGGCCCTGGGCTTCCGCCTGCTGGGGCTCAACTCCTATCACTGCATTGCGCCGCCGGTGGCCGGTTCCGACAAGGTGGCCCGCTTCTTTTACGAGGATACGCAGCAGTTGCTGGGGGGCGTGATGGTGGTCGACCAGGACCCGGTCGCCCTGGCCCGGCGAATTGTGGACGACTTCGACCAGCGCCGGGCCCGCCTGGGATGGACTCCGGCCGCCCCGGCCGCTCTGCCCCGGCTGATGGCAATCAACGCTCAAGCCGCCCACGACTGGGCCCATGCCCACGGACACGACCATACCCACGATCATGAGGAGGGACATCACCATGAATAGACGCGACTTTTTGAAGACATCCGGACTGGCCCTGGCCACTGCCGCCACAACGCCGATCACCCGCTTCGCCTGGGCCGGAGGGGCCAAGGTCAATCTCAAGATCGGTTACCTGCCGATCACCGACCATCTGCTGATGATTGCGGCCGAACGCGAGCAGTTCAAGACGGTCGGCATCCAGCCGGTCAAATTTTCCTCCTGGCCCGAGATTGCCGAAGCGCTCAAGGCGGGTGCCATAGACGGCGCCTTCCTGCTGACCCCGATCGGCCTGACCCTGCGCCAGAAAGGGGTGCCGGTAAAGGTGGTGCTGCTGGGGCACCGCAACGGCAGCGTGATCACCGTCAAGAACAGCGGCGAGATCAACCGCATCGAAGACCTGAAGGGCAAGACCATCGCCATTCCCAGCCCCTTTTCGACACACAACCTGTTGCTGCGCAAGGTACTGACCGAGCGGCACATCGACCCGGCCCGGGACTTGAAGATCATCGACATGGCCCCGCCCGAGATGGTCAATGCCCTGGCCACCGGCCGCATTCACGGCTACATCGTGGCCGAGCCGTTCGGCGCCCAGGCCGAAGCCCAGAAGGTCGGCAAGATCCTGGTCCTGTCCAAGGACATCTGGCACGACCATATCTGCTGCGTGCTGAACCTGCGTGAGAACATCGTGGCCAGCCATCCCGAGGCGGTCCAGGAGATGGTTTCGGGCTTCATCCGCACCGCCGCCTTTATCGAGGCCAATCCGGTCCAGGCTGCCAAAGGTTCCACCAAGATCATCGGGCAAAGGGCGGAGATCGTCGAAAAGGTGCTGACAAGCCCGCGCGACCGTCTGAGCTTTCTCAACCTGGTGCCGAACCGGGCCGATTTCAGCGCCACCCAGGACTACATGATCAAGTTCGGCGTTGCCAAGGAGAAGGTGGATCTGGCGGGCTACCTGGACGACAGGTTCGCGAAAAAAGCATAGAACGAGCCTTTTTTGTCCTGGCTGCGTAAGTCTTCGGGATTCCTTGTGCGGCGTAGCGCTGTTTACACCCTCGGTGCTACGCCTCCGCGCAATCCCTCGACAGCCTTGCCATGACGAAAAAATCTCGTTCTATTCAGGCAGATATTCTAGGAAATCATGAAGACAAAATCCTCTCACATACTTTTGCCAGTCTGTTCGCTGGTTGTGTTTACGATCCTCTGGCAACTGGCGGCCGGCCGCTACACCCCGGAGCAGTTGCCGGCCCCCACCGATGTGCTGAAGGCGATCAAAGAGCTGTCTGACAGCGGCGTGCTGTGGGGGCACATCTCCATCAGCCTGGCCCGCTTTGCCGGCGCCTACCTGCTGGCCGTGGCCGTCGCCATCCCGCTGGGGCTTTTCCTGGGACGCTTCAGCCGCTGTCATGCCGCCATCGATCCTTTGATCCAGGTGCTGCGGCCGATTTCGCCGATCGCCTGGTTTCCGCTGGCAGTGCTGTGGTTCGGCATCGGCAATGCGCCGGCGGTGTTCATCATTTTCCTGGCCGCCTTTTACCCGGTTCTTTTGACGACGATCAGCGCCGTGAGAGCCGTTCCGGCCATTTACCTCAAGGTGGCGGCCAACTTCGGCGCCGCGCCCTTTCTGACCTTTGTGCGCGTGATTGTCCCGGCCGCGTTCCCGGGCATCATGGTGGGTCTGCACATCGCCGTGGGCACCGCCTGGATCCACCTGGTGGCCGGCGAGATGCTCGGAGCCCAGTCCGGCCTCGGCTTCATGATCGTGGATGCCAGGAACTTCCTGCGCACCGATCAGATCATGGCAGGCATGCTGCTGGTCGGGGTGCTGGGGCTCGCCATCTACAAGGGCATGAAAGCGGCCGAGAAGGTGATCGGCCGGCGCTGGGGTATCTCGGCATGAGCACGGATACTACGGTGAAGATACGCATGGAAGGGGTCGGCAAAACGTTCCGCTCGGCCCGCGGCGAGGAACAGGTCGCCTTGAGCCGCCTGGACCTGGAGATCAAGGCCGGGGAGTTCGTCTGCCTGGTGGGCCCCAGCGGTTGCGGCAAGACCACCCTGATCAACCTGATGGCCGGGTTCGAGCGTCCCAGCCAGGGCTCTGTGTTGATCGACGGCAAGGCCGTGAGCGGGCCTGATCCGGACCATGTCATGATCTTCCAGGATTACGGCCTCTTTCCCTGGCGAACAGTCCTGGGCAATGTGCTCTTCGGTCTGCAGGCCCGCAGGCTGCCGCCCGGCGAAGCGCGTGAAAAGGCCCTGGCGGCGCTGGAGTTGGTAGGGCTGCGGCAGGCGGCCGACAAACACCCCCATGAACTGTCCGGGGGCATGAAGCAGCGGGTTTCCATTGCCCGGGCCCTTGCCGTTGAACCGAGCGTCCTGTTCATGGATGAGCCGTTTGCCGCGCTGGATGCCTTCACCCGCCTGTACCTGCAGGACGAGTTGCTGCGGATTTGGAACGAAAAGCGGCCGACCGTGGTGTTCGTGACCCATGACCTCGACGAGGCTATTGCCCTGGGGCAAAGGGTGGTGCTGATGGCCCCTGATCCCGGCCGGGTCCGCAGTGTCCTGGATGTGACGCTGCCCTATCCGCGGGAGCGGACCGACGACGGGTTTGCGGCCTTCCGCCGTGAGCTGTTCGAGGAATTCCATCTGGTGCACCGTCAGGCAGCGGCCAGGGATAGTAATCAATAATTTTGTTTGAACCGGTGTGCTGCACCCTGATATGACAACACATGCGCCCCCTGCACGAGCAGGGGAGGGCTGACCGGAAAGACCGGAGGCCAGGTTGAAAGGGATATTCCCCCGATGCCTGGCCTTTTTTCGTTTTGAGCGATGTCCGGCTAATTTTTCGTGGCACATCAAAAATTCCCTCATCCGCCCCTTCGGGGCACCTTCTCCCCAAGGGAGAAGGGATAATAAATCTTTCCCTCTCCCGCCGGGAGAGGGTGGTCGAAGGCCGGGTGACCTGTCTTCGCAATAGAGGACACACTCAAAATTCTATGCTGCCATCTTTAGCTCCTGCTGCTCAAACTGTTCAGGAGTGAGATAGCCAATCGCAGAGTGAATCCTCTTGCGGTTGTAGAAACCTTCGATGTAACGAAATATCCGGCTCTGTGCTTCTTGCCGGGTCGTGAAGGAGCAGTGGTAAATCAGTTCTCTCTTCAATGTGGAGAAAAAGGTCTCCGTAATTGCATTGTCATAGCAGCATCCGGTTCCGCTCATGCTTTGGATGCCAGCTGCTTTCCCGACCACGGCACGAAACCGTTTGCTGCAATATTGCGAACCACGATCCGTGTGAAAGATGAATCCTGGTGACGGCCGACGCCTGACTATCGCATTGGTAAGGGCAGCTATAACAAGATCATCCGTCATGCGTTTGTTCATGCTCCAGCCCACGATCCGGCGGGAGAATACATCGAGGACCACTGCCAAGTACAGCCAGCCCTGGACCGTTTCAATGTACGTTATGTCGCCGGTCCAGAGCCGATTGGGAGCGTCAGCGGAGAATTGACGCTTCACCAGATTGTCCGCTACAGGACGCTTGTGATCTGAATTCGTTGTAACCTTGAACTTCCGCGTCGTCTTGACTTTAAGGCCGTTTTCTCGCATCAGGCGCCAGATGCGGTTTTTACCGACGCGCCGCCCTAACTGCCGTAGGTTATGGGTAATCCGTTTCGCGCCATATGTTTTGTCGCTCTCTTCGAAGGCTGATTTGATCGTTGGCAACAACGCCTGGTCTTCGCGCTGCCGATTCGTTACTCGGCCGGCCGCATGGGCGTAGTACCAACTCCGAGTCACTCCCAGAACTCGGCACATCTCCTTCACTCCGAATTCGGAGCGGTGCTCGGTTATGAACCCGAATAACGATGCGGATCCGTTGAGAAGATGGCCACAGCTTTTTTTAGGATTTCACGCTCCCGACGGAGTTGCTCGTTCTCTTTGCGGAGTTGCTTAAGCTCTGCTTCGGCAGATATTTGACTGGCTATAGCCGGATCCTGCTGGTCACGGTGTTTCCGGATCCATCCTTTTAAGACTCCATGCGTGATCCCGAGACTGCTTTCAACTTCGCGAATGGTGCGGTTGTCTTCCAAAACCAGCTTCACCGCTTCAGCTTTAAACTCGGCATCGTATTTTCGGTTCATTCTCATGACACACCCTCCTGGTCCGTTAGGATATAAGGTGTGTCCTCAAATGTGAAGATAGCTCAGGGTGAGGGGATAAGGCAGGGTGTCAGCCTCACTGAAATCAGCCCAACGGATAACGTTGCGGTTTTTATCAACAGAAGGCCCGAGAGGAGAAACGGAATGTCAGCACACGACGAATCCCATTTCAAAGAGCTGTCCAACGCAGTGGTGGAAATGGACGAGGAACGGGCCGTTGCAGCGGCGCACGCGGCCCTGGAGGATGGCGTGGAAGCCTACGACGCCATCCAGCAGGGGCTCTCGGAGGGCATGGCCCGGGCCGGGCAACTGTTCGAGGAGGAGGAATACTTCATCCCCGAGCTGCTGATGTGTTCCGACGCCATGTACGCCGGGCTGGAGGTGCTCAAGCCGCACCTGAAGACAACCGGCGAGGCCAGGGGCACGGTCGTGATCGGCGTGGTGGAGGGGGATACCCACGATATCGGCAAGAACATGGTGCGGATCATGTTCGAGACCGGCGGCTTCCATGTGGTCGACCTGGGGCGGGATGTGCCACCCCAGCGTTTTGTCGATGCTGCCCGCGAAGTGAAGGCGGACATCATTGCCCTTTCGACGCTGATGACCACCACCATGGAAGGCATGGGTACGGTGGTACGGCTCCTGGAGGAAGCCCGCATCCGGGATGGGATCAAGGTCATGGTCGGCGGCGGACCGATCTCTCCAGGATTCGCCAAACGCATCGGTGCGGACGGCTATGCGGTCAATGCGGCCGAAGCGGTCAAGGTGGCGAAAGAATTGGTGGGGAGCGCGTGAAAAACGGGGGGAGAAAGGAAATGGTGGGCATACTTGGGATCGAACCAAGGACCTGCCGATTAAGAGTCGGCTGCTCTACCAGCTAAGCTATATGCCCACATTTCGAAAAGTATAGTTCAGCTCTTTCTGTCTGTCCAATGGGTAAATTAAATGCAAATGCCTATGTTTATTGAAAAAACTGGAAACAGTACCATGACCCCATTGGAGCGTTTCGCCGCCTATGCCAAAGGTGAGGCTATCGACCGGTTACCCTGCGTACCCATCGTTGGCAACACGGCCGCGCGGGTGATCGGCGCCAAGGTTTCCCAGTTCCGCGGCAATGGCCTGCTGATCGCCGAGGCGCAGATCGCCGCCTACCGGCGCTTCGGCTATGATGTCATCCGGGTTTTCACCGATCTTTACACCCTGGCCGAAGCCATGGGGGCCCGCGTGCACTATCCGGAGAACGAAACCGCCTATCTGGAGGCGCCGGCCATTGCCAGTCTCGATGAGATTGCGCGTTTGAAGCCGGTCAACCCTGCTACCGACGGTAACCTTCCCGCCCACCTGGAGGCGATGCAGCGGGTGGTAGAGGCTGTCGGCCGTGAGGTGCCGGTCACCGGTGCGCTGACCTGCCCCTTTACCACGGCCTCGTTTCTGATCGGCACCGAAAATCTGGTGCGCCTGATGCTGAAAAGGCCGGAGGCGGTCCACCGGCTCTGCCAGCTGGCGCTGGAATCCGGTATCCGCTATGCCGAGGCCATTATCGACTGCGGCTGTGCGCCGAGCCTGACCGATCCGATGTCATCCAGCACCGTCATAGGTCCGCGCCAGTTCCGGGAGTTCTCCTACCCCTATCTGAAGCGGCTGATCGAGTTCATTCACCTGCACGGCAAGAGCGTGACCCTGCATATCTGCGGCAAAACCGAGAAGATCTGGGGTCTGATGGCCGATGCCGGAGCGGACTGCATCAGTATCGACAATGATGCCAGCCTTGCGCAGGCACGGCACGACGTTGGCAGTCGGGTACGCATCATGGGCAATATCAAGCCCTCTGAGGTTATGCTGCTGGGCAGCCCGGCCGATGTGCGGCAGGCGGTCCGCGAGTGCGTCGCCACGGCCGGCGATTCGCCGCGGGGCTATATCGTCGCTTCGGGCTGCAGCCTGCCGACCGAGACCCCTTTTGAGAATATTCAGGCCATGATGGATGCCGTGGCCGAGATCGGTTGGCCGCCCCGGTTACAACGTCCAGGATAATGGAACGCGGATTGAACGGATTTACGCGGATTTTGAATTGCCTCTGTTTTTACCTGATCCGTGAAGTCCGCTCACATTAGATGTGATCCGCGTGTCATTGCCTTTGATCATGACTGGTTTCAATTACTTCCCGGAGTACATGGAGTGCACAGATGCTGAGTCCGAAAGAGCGACTGCTGAACGTCCTGAACGGCAGACAGGTGGACCGTCCGCCGGTGATCTGCACCGGCGGCATGATGAACGCAGCCATCGTTGATGTCATGACCAGGACCGGCAACACCTTGCCCGAGGCCCACTTTCAGGCCGGACGCATGTCCGCGCTGGCAGGGGATATCCATGCCGAAACCGGCTTCGAGAACCTGGGCATTCCCTTCTGCATGACCGTGGAGGCCGAAGTGCTGGGGAGCGAGATCGATTTCGGCTCCCTGGCCTGCGAACCGAAGATCGCCCGGGAATCGTTTGCCGGCACCCGAGATGTGGTGTTTAAGGATGTCAAGGCCATGCTCGGCCAAGGGCGGATCGGACAGGTGGCTGGCGCGGCTGAGCGCCTGGCGCGCCTTCATCCGGATCAGCCGGTGATCGGCAGCCTGACCGGCCCGATCAGCACTGCCGCCTCGCTGGTCGATCCAATGCAGTTTCTGAAGGAGCTGCGCAAGGAACGGGAGCAGGCCCACCGGGTGCTGGAGTATGTCAGCGATTTCCTGATCGGCTTTGCCCACGTGCTGGTGGAGAGCGGTGCCACCGCCATCTGTATCGGCGACCCGACCGCCACCGGTGAGATCCTCGGCCCTAAAATGTTCGATGAATATGCCGTGAAATACCTCAACAAGGTCATCGACGGCATCCACGCCGCCGGCGTGCCGGTCATGGTGCACATCTGCGGCGAGATGAAGGCGGTCAAGCCCTCCATCCCGCTGCTGCACGCCGATGCCGTCAGCACCGACGCCTTTGTCAACCTGAGGATGCTCAAGCAGGAGTACCCGCAGCTCACCACTATGGGCAATGTGAGCACGATTCTGCTGGAGAGCGGCGACCCGGAAAAGGTGGCCCGCCGTACAGAAACCCTGGTCAGGGAGGGCATCGACATCATCTCGCCAGCCTGCGGCCTCTCCACCTCCACTTCGCTGGAGGCCATCAGGGCCATGACATCCGTTGTGAAAGAAGGGGCGAAGTAGTGGTAACCGTACGGTTTTTGCCAGACAACAGATCTGCGTCCATCGAGCAGGGCTCCACGATTCTGGAGGCTGCCCGTCAGGCAGGTGTCCTGATCGAGGCACCCTGCAACGGAGCGGGGCACTGTGCCAAGTGCCTGGTGCGCCTGCCGGGCGACGACCTGGCCAATGTGGTGGTGCATGTCGACGCCCCTGTTGATGCGGGTCCTGATATGGTGCTGGCTTGTCACAGCCATGTCTTCGGTGACGTAACCGTGGAAACGGTGCAGAGGGAGGAGACCGGCCTGCAGGTGCAGTGTGCCGGGCAGGCCGGGGACGTTGATTTGCTGCCGTACATCACCAAGAATTATCATGCCGGAGCCGATCGTACGGCAGTCCTGGCAGGCGACCGGTTGCTGGGTTTCGAACAGGGCGATACCACGACAGCTACGTACGGGCTGGTCGTCGATATCGGCACAACCACGCTGGTTGCCGCAGTGGTGGATCTGAACAGCGGAGCCGAACTGGCCGGCGCCTCCCGTCTCAATCCGCAGAGCCTGCATGCCCAGGATGTTCTGTCGAGAATCAGGTTTGCCGCTGATGGCGGTCTTGAGGTGCTGCACCGGGAGTTGATCCGGGAATTGAACGCAATTATCGCCGAGGCCGCCTCTGCAGCAACAATCCCCGCTGATCGGATCTACGAGGCGGTCTTCAGCGGCAATACCTGCATGCTGCACCTGGCGGCCGGGATCGATCCGGCGCCGCTGGGCAGGCACCCCTTTACCCTGGTCATCAGAGGCGGCTGCCATATCGGGGCCTCCGACATCGGGCTGGCGATCGCTCCGGCCGGCATCGTCTACCTCCCCCCGGTGATCTCGGCCTATGTGGGGGCCGACATCAGCGCCGGCATGCTCGCTTCCGGCCTGGCGGACCTGCCCGGAAACACGCTTTTCATCGACATCGGCACGAACGGCGAGCTGGCGCTGGCGGCGGACGGTGTTCTGCTCGCCTCGGCCACCGCGGCCGGCCCTGCCTTCGAGGGGATGAACATCTCCTGCGGCATGCGGGCTGCCGTTGGCGCCATAGAACGCGTGGAACTCGCACCTGACGGCGAGCTTGAGCTGGGCGTGATCGGCGCCGTGGAGCCGGCCGGGATCTGCGGGAGCGGATTGATGGATCTGGTGGCGGTGTTGGTCGAGCAGGGTGCGATCCTGCCCAGTGGCAAGCTGAATGGCAGCGGCACACTGTTTGCCGACCTGATCGAGAAGACCGATGCCGGCAGTGTCTTTCGGCTGAGCCGACGAGTGGCGTTCAGTCAGAAGGATGTGCGTCAGGTGCAATTGTCCAAGGGGGCCATCCGGGCCGGGATCGAACTGCTGCTGGAGCGCGCCGGCCTCGGTCCCGGCGATCTGGACCGAGTGTTAATTGCCGGTTCGTTCGGCTACCACCTGCGGGAGCGCAGTCTGATCAGCATCGGACTGCTGCCCCCCGAGGCGGAAGGGAAGGTGGCTTTCCTCGGCAATACCTCACGCAGCGGAGGAGAAATGCTGCTCCTGGACCATCGCCTGCGGCCGCAGCTCCAGGATGTGGTCGAGCGGGTCACAGTGGTCGACTTGGCGGGCGATCCCACGTTTGAACGGGCTTTCATGGCGGCTATGAAGTTTTAAGTTTACTCGTATTGAATCCTGTTTTTTAATAATTCTCTTGGTTTTCTTGATGGTTCGCCTGGATGATATTGTATTAAATATTAAATTGATAGATAAAATATATTTGTACGATTGACATCAGATTTTTCGAGTGCTAGATTGATTACACCCTTAGGCTAGGGTGGCTGACCAGTGAGACTGGAGGCCGGATTCGTTGCCATGAATCCGGCCTTGGCTTTTTAAACACCACGCTCACGCTCCAAGCTTCTCTTTATCTGCAGCAACATGTTGTCTCATGCACAAAGGAGGACTGTTCATGCACTACATAGTACAGGATCCGGTATGCGGCGAGTCGCTGGATTGGCAAAAGGCGGCCGTAATCAACTACCAGGGGAAACTCTACTATTTCTGCTGCAGAACCTGTCTGTCCCGGTTTCAAAAGACGCCCCGGCGCTACTGCTGTAAAGCCTGCATAGCCGATACCGGACAGCAATGCACGTCGTGCCCCGATGACAGGAAACCATCGGCCAACGCATGAATCGTAGAAAGGAAGCCATGACTACGTCAGATATCATCGCAGCGCCTGCAATAAACGGGTCTCCCAAGATCCTTGTTCTGCCAGGTTTCGGAGGTTCCGGCCCCCGGCACTGGCAGACCCTTTGGGAGAAGGCAGACCCCTCTTTCATCCGCGTCAACCAGCATGACTGGCACAGACCGGTCTGCTCCGACTGGATCGTATCACTCGAACATGCCGTGGCACAGGCCGGCCCGGATACCGTGCTGGTCGCCCATAGTATGGCCTGTCTGCTGGTGGCCCATTGGGCCGCCGTTTCCGCACGGACTGTCCGCGGCGCGCTGCTGGTGGCGGCGGCTGATCCCGACGGTCCGGTCTTTCCCCGGGAGGCAACCGGATTCTCTCCGCTTCCCCGTACCCGTTTGCCCTTTCCGAGCATTGTAGTGGCAAGCACCAACGACCCCTTCGGAAGCGTCGCATTCAACAGCCAATGCGCCGCTGACTGGGGCAGCCGTTTCCTGACCGTCGGCGAGGCCGGGCATATCAATGCGGAGAGCGGCCTGGGGAGTTGGCCACAGGGCCTTGAGCTCCTGAAAACGCTCATCGATTGAGAGCCGAACTATACCGGCCGACCAGACAGACTGGAGGTCAAGGCAGAGCAGCCGCTCTCAACCTTGGCCTCCTTTTTATTTTCTGAGGTTCTCTGAAGAAGGAAGCTTTGCAACCCCTGGTATACTTATAGGGAAATCATCGACCGTGGAGGAAGACGAAATGAACAGAACGACAGTCACTGCCCTGGTTTTGTGGATCTCGCTCATCGTCGGGACCGGCACCGGCATTGCCGCCGAGTCCGCCAACACCCCTGCGCCGTCCTCACAGGCCGGTCCGGGGGACCGGACTCCCGCGTCTGCCGCCAAAGCCGGCAATCCGGCCGCATCGAACTGGCATCCCAAGGTCGTATTCCAGATCAATGATGATGACGATGTCCCCGTTGTTCTACGCTATGTCACGAACTACCTCAAGGCCGAGCCAACCGCCGAGGTGGCAGTGGTGGGCTACGGCGAGGGACTGGATTTCATGCTGAAAGGGGCCGTGGATTCCGATGGCAAACCCTATGCCGACCAGGTGCAGGCCCTGAAGGACAAGGGTGTTGCCTTCAAGGCCTGCAACAATACCCTCAAAGCCCGCACGCTTGGTGCCGACGCCGTGATACCCGCGGCCGTTGTGGTGCCGGGCGCGGTGAACGAAATCATCCGGCTGCAGACCAGGGAAGGGTATGCCTATTTCAAGAACTGATCAATATTAACTATTAAATTTATAGATAAAGTATTTTTTGCTTGACCTGCGGCACAGGAATCATTTATTGTATCCAAAACGTGATTACGCTGATTGCCGTTGAGCTGACCGGACACACTGGAGGCCAAGGAGTTTTTTCCTTGGCCTCTTTTTTTTACGATGCGCCCACGGGTGGCGATCCTGCCCGGGACACTTTGAACAGCACTGGCTCAGATACGATGGTGTGTTGCAATGCGATGGCAGATCCGGGGTGACTCTTTGCACCCACGGTGGCTGACCAGTGACACTGGAGGCCGGATTTCCCGTACGGGGTTTCCGGCCTCGTTTTTTTAGCCAGGTACATCAAGGGAGAATTCGTATGGGAAAAGGAAAAGCAGCAAGGAAGCCCCGCTCACAGGTGATTTCGATGAGGGTCAGCGAGGGGGAGCGCAGAACACTCCAGGAGATCGCGCACCGGCAGGCAATCAATGTTTCGGACATCATGCGGCACGCGCTGGAACGCTATACCGGCAGCACCAGTCCGCCTGGCGGTCCGTTGAAAAACGGCGCGAGGGCCTGAGAAATATGCCCTGAGTCCGTGAATCCTTCCAGCCTTCACTCGCTACCCATGCCTCTGCTCGTGCATTTCCGGCATAAGAAGCATGTCGTCGTCGATGAGGCCGCAATGCCGGCATGAAACGGAGCCGGCGACGATCGAGCCCCGGCATGACGCTCGCTTCGGCTTCCAGGCTTCACGGATTCAGGTAGGGAAGAGGCGGATCGACAACCGGCAACCAGGGATAACAACTGGGGAAGGAGGTGGCGTCATGCGGAAAGAGAAGGCCTTGCTGTTGAAGGAAGGAAGTCTGGTCGTGGCAGGAAGCGAGATCATGCGGGTGATCGGCACGCCGGAACTGCATGTCTGGTACGGAAGTCCCGTGGCACGGGTAACCGCAGCAGATGCGTATTATCGTACCCGTGTTTTTGTCCACGATGAAATCGAATCAATCGAGGTGGACGCAGCGGCATGAGCACCTTCAAGGAGACCATGACCTCCCGTGAACGGACGGTCGCGGCGCTGAGCGGACAGCCCTATGACCGTATCCCGGTCTTGCTGCTGATGAGCGACTATGCGGCGCGGACGATCGGGGTGACGGTGGGGGAATACCAGACTTCGGCAGCGCTGCTGGCCGCCGGACAGCTCAAGGCCTGGCGCGAATACGGCATGGACCTGATCAACATCGGGCCGGGGTTGACCGGCATTGCCGAGGCGGTCGGCAGCCGCCTGGCTTTTCCCGACAATACCGCCTATGTGATCGACTATGCCCTCAAGGAGAAGCGCGACCTGGACCGGCTGAGCGTTCCCGACCCGCAGGCTGACGGACGCCTGCCGCTGTTCCTGGAAGCGACCGGGATCGTACTCAAGGAGGTCGGCAATCAGGTGCCGGTGTCGCTGACCACGGCCGGTCCTTTTACCACGGCCGCCAACATCAGGGGCACCGAGCATTTCCTGCGCGACCTGCGCCGCGATCCCGACTTCATCCACCGCCTGCTGCGCTTTGCCACCGACAGCATTATCCCCTTTGCCCGCGCGGTTATCGGTATGGGTGCCCGCATCGGTCTGGCCGAACCGGTCGCTTCCGGCACGCTGATCAGCCCGGCGCAGTTCCGGGAATTCGCCCTGCCGTATCTGAAGGAACTGATAGCAGTCATTGCCGAAGTGGCGGGAGCGCCCCCCTCGCTGCATATCTGCGGCAACAGTTCGCGGATCTGGTGGGACATGGCCGACAGCGGAGCCGGCGTGCTGAGCCTGGATGACGAGGTCGACCTGGCCGAGGCGCGCTCGGTTGTCGGCGATCGGGTGGCGCTGGTCGGCAATGTCCGGCCGACCGCCAGCATGGTGATGGGTACACCGGAGACGGTGCGCGCCAATGTGCGCGAATGCCTCGCCAAGGGGGTCGGCAATCCCAAGGGCTATATCCTCGGCATGGGCTGCGCCCTGCCGATCAACACGCCGCCGGAAAACATCCATGCCCTGATGGCCGCCGCCCGGGAGTACGGCCGCTGGGGTGTCGATCCGGGTACAGTTTGAGTAGAGACACTACATTACAAACAAGGAGATGAAGATGATGCGATGGAAAACGATGCTACTGGCCCTGATCGCTGTGGCGCTGGGCGTATCCGTCAGCCAGGCGGCTGACCTGAAGAAACTGAAGGCGGGCTACCTGCCGACTTCGGGACACCTGCTCTATTTCGTGGCCAAGGAAAAAGGCTTTTTTCAGCAGGAGGGGCTGGATGTGGAACTGGCGCGCTTCACCAATTCGGGTGAGGGGCTGACGGCACTCAAGACGGGCAAGCTGGATATCGGCTCCTTCGGCACTTCGGCGCCGCTGGCCTTTATCGCCAAGGGGGCCGACTTCACCGTGTTCGGCGGCCAGATGGGTGAGGGGCACGGCCTGATCGCCAAGCCGGAGAAGGCCGAACGGTTCAAGGAGCTGAAGAACTTCAAGGGGGCCACGATCGGGGCGGTGCGGTTGGCGACCGGGGACGTGGTCTTCCGCGCCGCGCTGCACGAGGCGGGGGTGGACTGGAAGAAGGATCTGACGATCAAGGAGTTCGATTCGCCCGCAGCCGTGTTGGAGGCGGTCAAGAAGGGATCGCTGGACGCAGGCCTGGTCTGGATCCCGTATTTCACCCTGGCTGAGAAGCAGGGCCTGAAGGTGGTCAAGTACTCCGGCGACGTGATCAAGTCCCATACCTGCTGCCGCCAGGTGGCACTGACCTCCACCATCAAGGAGCGCCAGGCCGACCTGGAAAAGTTCCTGGTGGCCCTACTGCGCGCCTACAAGTTCTACCTGGAGGACAAGAACGGTACCGTTGACGTGGTGGCCAAGTATGTCCCGATCGACAAGACCGACCTGTACAAGGATATCTACGGCGGGCACCTCCTGGTCAGCCCGGATCCGCACCGAAAATCGGTACTCCAGTTCTGGGAGTTCATGAAGAAGGCGGACTATATCACTTCCAACGAATCGATCGACAACCGGATCAATGTCCGCCTGTACGGCAACGCCCTGGCCACGTTGGCCCGGAACGAACCCAAGGAAGGGCTGTGGAAGAAGCTGGACAAGGAATTCAGGAGCGGCGACGCAGACCTGCACATAAAGGCACATTAACAGGCTGTTGAAGAACGTCGCCAGAATCCCCGGCGACAGAGAGAGGAAGTATGCAGCACGTACGCGAACGAGGCGACCATGACTGAACATATCGTGCTCTATGGCAAAGGTGGTGTCGGCAGTTCGACCTTGACCTCCAATATAACCGCAGCCCTTGTTGAGGCCGGCTTCCGTGTTCTGCAGATCGGCTGCGGACCGAAAGCCGATTCCTGCAGCATGCTCAACAAGGGCTGTCCGGTTCCGACGGTCTGGGACGAGTATGCCGGAACGGGCCGTGTCACGTTCGATTCCGTTGTCACGCGCGGCTTCAAGGGGGCCTTTTGCATTGAATTCGGACGGCCCCGGATTAAAAAGGAGTCCGCGGCAGCCCTGGCGCTCGACCAACTGCTGGAACATGGCCTGATTACGGCACTGCTGCCTGATTTCGTGCTGTACGATATTTCCGGTGATCATGACGGCTTCCTGCACGCATTGGCCGAGAAGATCACCGTGAAACGCATCTTTGCCGTAACAACGGCTGACTTTATGTCGCTCGCTGCGGTCAACGATATTCTGGTCCAGTTGGAGCGCTTCCGGGACTCTCATGTCCCCGTTCCTGTGGGAGGTCTGCTGCCCAACAGCATCACCTGCTCGTTCGAGGAGTCCTTTATCTCGGATTTCGCCCGGAACACACACACCCGCACGCTGGCGCCAATACCGCGTTCCCTGGTCGTCCGCCAGTGTGAACTGCACGGCAGGACCGTGATCGAGGCATCGCCCCTGTCAAACCAGTCCTACTTCTATCGCCGCCTGGCAAACCAGATCGTGGACGAATGCAACGGGCGCAGGGGCAACGGGCTGCCGCAGCCGATGCGGCCCGAACAGCTGCGGGAGTGGGCACGCGCCTGGGGCAATCGTCTGCATGCCCTGGATAATGGATTGGTCACCGATGGCGCAGCCATCTGAGTTCCCCGGAAGGAGTCGACATGGCAGCAGTTGCCGAGAGTGTGAAGCGGTACAGTCGGTTTTTCAAGATTCAGCAGGCCCGGGCGGTTCTGGATTACGGAACCGGCACCATGCGCAATGCGGTATACCTGGCCCGGGAAGGCTTCAGCGTCTATGCCGCCGACCTTCCCGGCCAGGTCGAAAAACTGCATGGCTGTCCGGCCCGGCGGCATATCGAGCGGCTGCTGTCGACCGAGGAACTGCCCCAGAGCAGGCTGAACGTGGATGTGGTGCTTTCCACCTACGTGTTCAACATCATCATGGACAGCAGCGGGCGTGACCGCTATCTGGAGAATGTCACGGCCAATCTCAGGCCGGGAGGCTACCTGCTGATGGAGGTCCGCTGCCGCCAGCCGCAGGAGCGCTGCGATGTCACCTGCGGGGATTACTTCGCCTGTGCCGAATGCTCGAAAACGCTAACCCACCAGGAACTGGACGCCGTCATGGCGCCGCACGGGTTACGGCGCATCAGTCATTATTACCGCAGCCACGCCGTTGCCGCCATCTACCAGATGACTGCCTGCCGCAGTCATTCAGGATGACGATATGGAACTAAATTGATAGATTTAATATTATTTCGTTGACACCGGTTCGGCGGTGTGCTACTGACACGATACCTTCGACTGAGGGCAGTACGTACAGATGCAGGCTGACCAGAAACACTGGAGGCCAGGCATGGGAATTTCCCTGCCTGGCCTTTTTTTATTCCCCAAGGAGTCGCTCATGAAAGCTACATTGATTCGCCAGGCCCTGCTTTGCATCCTTTTAACGACCACGATGGTCTCGGGAGCTACAGCAGGACAGACAGATTACAAGGGCTACCCGCGTGGGTCTGCTCTGATTGACGTCCATGAACTGAAACGGCTGGTCGATGCCCGGGATTCGAAGCTGGTGATTCTGGCAGCGGAGAACAGCCTGGAGTACCGTCTGGGACACATACCCGGCGCTTTTCAGGTGGATCGTCCGGCCATCGAGGCGCCAGCGGAGACGCAGGACGGTGTCAGCGGCAATATCATCGCTGCCGACAGTTTCACCAAACTGGCCCGGCAGCTTGGCATCGATCAGGACTCAACGGTGGTGGTCTACGACAGTAAATACGATGCCACGCGGCTATGGTGGGCCTTTGACTACTACGGCAAGGGCGATGTCAGGGTGCTGGATGGCGGAATCAAGGCCTGGAGGGCAGCCGGCTACCCGGTAGACCTGCTGGCACCCCCCCTGCCGGCACGCCCCGGCAGTTTTGCAGCCCGGATCGTCAGCCCCCGCCTGCGGGTCGACACCCCCGAGATTGCAGGTCTGCACGCTAATCCATCGGCCCAGCTGTGGGATACGCGCGACCTGAAGGAATTTACCGGTGACGAGCTGAAGAAGGGGGCCTATCGCGCCGGCAGGATCCCGGGTAGCAGGCACAGCTCCTGGGAGCTGTTGAAACGCCCGGAAAACCAGTCCGAATGGGTAGATGCCGCGACATTGAACAATTTGCTGAGCAGGCTCGGCTTTGACCCCAGCAAGGACCAGTATTTCTACTGCCAGTCAGGGGTGCGTTCCACGCAGGCCCTTTTTGCTCTCTATCTGGCAGGCTGGCCGGTGGAACGGCTGCATAACTACGACAGTTCCTGGATCGGATGGTCCAAGGACACGCGACTTCCCATTGCCAGCGGGCCTGCTGCCGTTCCTGCCGGTTCAGGGACAGGCAAATAGGGCCAGGAAAAGACCTTCCATGAGGCATTGCCTCTGGATATCCATGACAAGGAGGCAGATATGAAGAACGCAAGGCTGATTGCAGGGAGCATTGCCGCGGTTGCCGCTCTCACGGTGGGCATAGCCGGTGTGGCCACGGCCAAAAAAGAAGAGGCGCCGGCCAGGATCGTCGTATCCGATGCCAAGACCACCCACCACCTGAACCTGTATGTGGCGCAGGAACTGGGGCTGTTCAAGAAACACAACCTCGATGTCAGCATCGTCGAAGCCAAGGAGCTTACCGCAGCCCGCGACGCAGTCGTCTCCGGCCAGGCCGACGTGTTCTGGTCATGCCCGACCGTGGCCATCGCCGCCGTGGCCAACGGCGCGCCGATCGCAGCCTGGAAGGATCTGAAAGGGAAGCACATCGCCGGTATCTCCCCCACCTGCGAGGCGGTCATCGCCTATGAGAAGAAGGCCCGGGAGAACGGCGGCGAGTACATCCTGGAAAAACTGGCCGGCGGCCCGGCCATCGCCGCCCTGGAAGCGGGCAAGGTGGACGGCGCCATTCTGGAGGAACCGCACGTCAGCATCGCCGAGCTGAAGGGTTACAAGGTGGTGCTGCGCGATGCCGCGTCCCAGATCCCCTGCCGGACCATCAATGCCCGCAGCAGCTACCTCAAGGAGAATCCCGAGGCGCTCAAGCGCTTTGTCGAGGCGATCAAGGAGGCCAATGCCTTTATCCTGAAGGACCCCAAGGGCAAACAGGTGGTGGAGATCGCCAAGAAGTACACCGGCGCGCCGGAGGATGCCATCAGGCAGGGCAACGACCGGCTCAAGTTCACCACGGTTATTCAGGAAAAGGGGCTCTCGGCTCTGGCCGACGAACTGGTGGCCCTCAAGAACATCAGGGAGAACCCGGGCAGCAAGCTGTACGCGGCCGAATTCAAAGGTATCACCTGGGGCAAGTAAGCTTTCTCCGCATCAGGATGGAAGCTGAATAACGACACGGCGGTTCCGCCAGCACTACTCACGGGCGGAACCGCTTTGTTCATACACTGCCGAGGACATTGACCATGCAGATATTCAAGCGACACCTGGCTGTACTTCTCCTGGCGGTTGCCTGCTTTTTACTTGCCGCGTGCCAGGACCGGCCCACGGCCGGAAGCGCGGCAGCGGAACGGCCCGTGAAAATCGGCTATCACCCCAATCCGCTGCTCGGGCCGCTCTACGCGGTGAACGGCAAGGGCTCCGGCTGGAAACTCGTCACCTTCGGCACCGGCGGGGATGTCGGCTATTCCCTGCTGTCCGGCGAGGTGGAGGCCGGTTTCGTGGATACCGAGAAGGCGCTCAAGCTGATCAAGGCCCCCGGCGGCGAAAGGCTCAAGGTGGCCGGGGTGATCCAGTTTCCCTACGGCGCCACCCTGGTGGTGCGCAAGGATCTGAAGCTGCGTCTGGGCGATCTCAAAGGAAAGCACCTGGCTGCCCTGGAGGCCGACTGCATCATCAATCACCAGTTCAACAAGGATGCCCGCAAGCACGGGCTGGATCCGAAATCGATCCGTTACAGCTATATGCCCTTTGCCGACATGCTGCCGGCCCTGGAGTCGAAATCCATCGACGGAGCCCTTGTCAAGGGGGCCCATGGGGTGCTGGCGGAACTGGCGGGGCACAAGATCCTCTACCAGAACTGGGAGATCAAGGCCGGAGCCGATGACTGCTGCCCGCCGGCCATTGCCCAGGCCGAGTATTTCCTGGTGGTGCGGGAGCAGGCCGTGGAGAGGGTCAAACCTCTGGTGGCCGCCCTGACGACAACCAACGACCTGCCGCCGTCGTCGCTCAGGCAGGCCATTGCCGCCAATCTCGGGTACCCGGTGGCAGCGCTCGAACAGTATCCGACCTCCACCTTTGCGGCGGTCAGCGAGGATCTGAAAAAGATGCTGGGAGAACAGCGATGCCTGCTGACAAAGTGACATACGGCACCTTGTACGGTTCCCGGCCATTGCGCTGGTGGAACCTGCTGGTACGGGAGGCCGGGGCATTTTGCCGCGCCTCGTTCGGCAGCATCTTTTCCCGGGAGTTCCTGACCGTGCTGGTGCCGCTGCTCCTGCTCTGGGAGCTTCTGCCGCGCCTGGGGGTGGTGCCGAAGACCCTGGTGCCGACTCCGACGGTGACACTGATAACCTTCAAGGAGATGTTGCTGACCCTCAATCTCGGCGAACACATCCGTTCCAGCGCGCTCCGCTTCGGTCTCGGTTTTGCGATCGCCCTGGCAACCGGCTTCCCCATCGGCGTCCTGATGGGGTGGAACCTGTTCATCCGCAAGCACTGCCTGCCCCTGTTCCAGATCCTGGCACCGGTGCCGCCGCCGGCCTGGGTGCCGATAACCATCATCGTGCTGGGGGTTGGCCTGCCGATGCAGGTCTTCCTGATATTCCTGGGCGTCTTCTATCCGATCCTGTTCAACACCTACCAGGGGGTCAAGGAGACCGATCCGCGCTACCTGGCCTCCGCGCGGGTCTTTGGCGCCAGCGAATTCACCCTGATCACCCGGGTCTACATCTGGCATGCCCTGGGCTCGGTGATCATGGGGATCAAGATCGGCATCGCCCTGGGGCTGATCATGCTGGTCATTGCCGAGATGTACGGCGGCCGCAGCGGCATCGGCTTTCTGCTGCTGGAAGCCAAGGAATACTTCCAGATCGACCGGATGGTGGTCTGCATGCTGCTGCTCGGCTTCATCGGCTGGTTTCTGATCGAGGTGATGAAGTACGTCGAGCTGAAACTGGCTGTCTGGCGGGTCGGGAGGTGACGGCATGATCGAGGCGAGGCGCATCAGCAAATTCTTTTCGGTGATCAACGACGACCGCACTGCCGAGGGGTTCACGGCGCTCAACTCCGTTTCACTGAGCATCGAGAGCGGCTCCTTCGTGTCGCTGCTCGGCCCGTCCGGCTGCGGCAAGTCCACCTTCCTGGAGATCCTGGCCGGTCTCCAGGCCCCCAGCGACGGCCAGGTGTGGATCGACGACAAACTGGTGCTGGAGCCTCTGCCCGCTACCCGCAGGGACATGGAGGAGTACCGCAGGAAATACCGCTTTCTTTCCCCCATTGCCAACAGCCTGTTCCGGGACAATCCCAAGCACGACATTGCCATGATATTCCAGGATTATGCCGTTTTCCCCTGGATGACCGCCCGTCAGAACGTGCTTTTCACCCTCAAGCTGCGCGGCGTGCCTAAAAGCGAACGGGAGGGAGCTGCCGGCCATTACCTGCGGCTGGTGGGACTGACCGGCTCCGAAAACAAATACCCCTCGCAGCTCTCCGGCGGCATGCGCCAGCGTCTGGCCCTTGCCAGGGCCCTGTCGGTGGAGCCGCGCATCATCCTGATGGACGAGCCGTTCGCGGCCGTGGACGCCCTGACCCGCGAACGTCTGCAGGAGGATCTGCTGCGGCTCTGGCAGGAGACCGGCAAAACCATCGTGCTCGTCACCCACGACGTGGACGAGGCGGTATACCTTTCGGACGAGATTGTGGTGTTTTCCCCGCTGCCGGGCAGCATCCGCAACCGGATCACGGTGGATGTTCCCCGCCCCCGGCGGCGGGCGGCGCCGGAACTGGTGGCGCTCAAGGAGCGGCTTTTGGCGATGTACAAGTACGACATCCTGCACGAAGCGGATTACGTGATTTAAAAATCAAAGGCAATGGGACACGGATGACGCGGATGTAACGGATTTTCACGGATTCAAAAACAAAAGATTTCAAAATCCGCGTACATCCGCTTAATCCGTGTAATCCGTGTTCCATTGCAGTTCTGTTTTTTAGACCATTTGAAATTAAAGGGATCTGGACCATGTCACATACCTCCTTCCGCAATACCATCTACGACGACATCATCGGCGCCATCGGCCGTACCCCTCTGGTGCGCCTGCGCACCCTCTCCGCGGGGCTGCCGGCAAGCATTGTCGCCAAGGTGGAGTCCTTCAATCCGCTCAACAGCGTCAAGTGCCGTATCGGTGCAGCCATGATCGAGGCGGCCGAACGGGAAGGGAAGCTCAAGCCGGGCATGACGGTGATCGAGCCGACCTCCGGCAATACCGGCATCGGTCTGGCCTTTGCCTGTCGGGCCAAGGGCTACCGTCTGGTGATAACCATGCCGGAGACCATGTCGATCGAGCGCCGCAAGCTGATGCAGATGCTGGGTGCCGAACTGGTGCTGACGCCGGGGCCGGACGGTATGACCGGTTCGGTCAACAAGGCCAAAGAACTGGCGCGGGTGATCCCCGGCAGCTTCATTCCGCTCCAGTTCGAGAATCCGGCCAATCCGCAGGTGCACCGGGAAACGACCGCCGAGGAAATCTGGGCCGATACGGCCGGTCAGGCCGACATCCTGGTGGCAGGCGTAGGCACCGGCGGTACCATCACCGGGGTCTCCGAGGTGCTGAAAAGCCGCAAGCCTTCGTTCCGCTCGGTGGCGGTAGAGCCCGAAGCCTCGCCGGTCCTGTCCGGCGGCAGGCCAGGGCCGCACCGCATCCAGGGGATCGGAGCCGGCTTCATCCCCGGTATCCTGAACCGGAAGATCATCGACGAAGTCGTTCAGGTCACCAACGAGGCGGCCTTCAATACTGCCCGGCGCGTGGCGCTGGAGGAGGGAATCCTGTGCGGCATCTCGTCCGGTGCCGCGGTCTGGGCGGCCCTGCAGGTGGCCGGCCGGCAGGAGTATGCCGGTAAACTGGTGGTCGTGATCCTGCCGGATTCGGGAGAGCGTTACATTACGACGCAACTGTCTGAACAGCCGGAGTAGTGCGGCAGCATGTGCCGCGGCAATAATAAATACAAAATCTGTAGAGATAATATTTTTTGTTTGACGTCCGGAAAACAATCTGCTAGTCTTTGCAACATCGGCATCAGTAGTCCCCGGTACCGATACATCAATGACTGACCAGAACTACTGGAGGTCAAGGAACGAGTGGCGTACGCCCCATCCTTGACCTCCTTTTTTTTACCTGCACCACAAGGAATCGCTATGGCCGAAAGCAAGAAACTTTCCCTGATCAGCATGAGCGGCGACTTCGACAAGGTCATTGCCGTTTTTACGCTCGCTTCGGGGGCCGCGGCAGTCGGTTACGAGGTCAACATCTTCTTCACGTTCTGGGGGCTGAACAGTATCAAGAAGCAGACCGGACGCAGTTTTCTCGGTCAGGGAGGGCTGGCACGCCTGTTCAACTTTCTCCTGGGCGGTCGGAAAAAACTGCCGCTCAGCCGGCTTAACTTCGGGGGGCTCAGCCCGATCCTGATGAACGGCATGATGAAGGGCAAGAACGTGGCAACGCTGGAAGAACTGTTCGGGGCATCCAAGGCACTGGGGGTCAATTTTTACGCCTGTGAAATGGCCATGCATGTTCTGGAACTGACCAGGGACGATTTCATACCGGAGGTGAAGGACGTACTCGGCGTCGCTTCCTTTCTGGAACTTTCCAAAGGGGGGCAGACGCTATTCATATGAGCATTCATCATCTCGACATCACCGGGGAACGCTGCCCCATGACCTTTGTCAAGACCAAGCTTCACCTGGAACAACTGCAGCCGGGCGATCTGACGGAAATCCTGCTCATGGCCGGCGAACCGCTGGACAATGTGCCGCGAACGGTAACAGAGCAGGGATACGAGGTTCTTGAGACAATTCATGTCAAGGATACCATCCATAAAGTGGTCATCAGGAAGCCGAATCACTAATCAAAGGAGCCAGCATTATGTCAGACAGCCTTGTGCAGCGCAGTGTTACCACATCCGTGGCCCGCAACCTCGCGAACACCACCAAGACGCCGCCGCAGCTTGCCTCCATCACGCCGCGCCACCTGCTCAACCTGCTTCCCTGGGTGCATGTGGAAGGGGGCACCTACCGCGTCAACCGGACCCGCGTCGAGCTGCCGAACGCGGAGCGGGTCGAGTTCACCCTTGTCAATGGCGCGGCTTCCTTCGAGCCCCAGGCGCTGCGCAGCGTACCGCTTTTTGCCAAGCTCTCCGACGGCATTCTGGAAAAGATCGCCACCAGTTTCAAGACGGAGAGGGTTACCCTCGGCAATACGCTCGTTGTCGAAGGAAAGGATCGCAACAAGTTTTTCATCATTGCCCAAGGGCAGGTGGAAGTGCTCAGCAAGGGGGTCCACGGCAGCGATCTGCGCATTGCCTTGTTGACCGAGGGGGAGTATTTCGGGGAGGCCGACCTGGCCTCGGAAAAGCCGTCGGATGTCACCATCCGCACCATCAATCCCTGTGTGCTGCTGACCCTGTCCCGCACCGACCTGCAGACTGTTCTCGACAGCAATGCGGCCTTGAAGAGCGAGTTCACCAAGGCGGTAGATGAACACCTGGAACTGCTGGCAACCGTCAACAAGTACGGCGAGCGCAATATCGACCTGGTTTCGGGCCTGGCGGAGAATGTGATCATTCCCGAGACCTTTGTGGATTACTCGGAAAACCCCCGCGAATATTCCCTGTCCGCCGTGCAGACGGTGGTACGCGTGCATACCAGGGTGTCCGACCTGTACAACAATCCCTACAATCAGCTGGAAGAACAGCTCCGTCTCACCATCGAGGGGATCAAGGAGCGCCAGGAGTGGGAGCTGATCAACAACAAGGCGTTCGGCCTGCTCCACTCGGTGCACCCCAAGCACCGCATCAGCGCCCGCTACGGTGCACCAACCCCCGATGACCTGGACGAACTCCTGGCCCTGGTCTGGAAGAAACCCTCCTTCTTCCTGGCCCATCCCAAGGCCATTGCCGCCTTTGAGCGGGAGTGCACCTGGCGCGGCGTGCCGCCCGTCACCACCAACCTGTTCGGGTCGCCGGTCATCCTGTGGCGCGGCGTGCCGCTGGTCCCGACCGACAAGCTGGAGGTCAAGAGCCGCTATTCCTTCAACCAGTGGCTCGGCACCACCAACATCCTGCTGCTGCGGGTCGGCGAAGAAGACCAGGGGGTGGTCGGGCTTCACCAGCAGGGCATTCCGGGCGAGATTTCGCCGAGCCTGTCGGCGCGCCTGATGGGGCTGGACAACCTGGGGGTCGCTTCGTACCTGCTGTCGCTCTATTTCTCGGCCGCGGTACTCACCGACGACGCCATTGGCGTGCTTGAGAATGTGGAGGTCGGCTATTACCACCATTACGAGCATAGCATACCGGTGGCCTATAACTCCGGGGCGGGGATTTAAATCCCCCCCAGCCCCCCTTTTTCAAAGGGGGGAGTTTTAAAGTCCCCCTTTAGCAAAGGACCCAAAGGGCCTAAAGGGGATTCAGGGGGATTTGCCTCTAACCTCTCAAAGGACAAACGCCATGTCAGATATCACTCCCGAGCTGGTGGCCCAGGTGGCCACCAGGCTCTATAACCAGACTGCCGCGGGGTTACCGGCGTCATCAGTACCTGGAGTTGATTCGCTCGGCATTGCCCGGGAACTGATCGAGCGGGCCCAACAGGAAACCGCGGCCACGTCGGTCACGCTCCCCGGTAACGTCGGCAGCCTTGATTCGTTGGCGTCCGGTGATGCCGGACTGGCCCTGGTCGCCCAGGCGTTCGAGGCCATCAGGGCCGGCAGCAACCGGTCGGGCGCCCCCATCCCCGCAGCGTTCGAGGTGCCCGCAACGGGCGGACCGACTGCGGTCCCGCTGGGACGGCACGCCGACAACCTGGTGCGGCAGCAGACCTATACGGACAATGTCTCCCAACACGGCAGCCTGAAGGGGTTTGTGGCCAATATCCAGTCATGCCGTCACGACCTGCGCGGCAGCACCGACCGACAGGGGCACTATGCCGACCCGTTCAGCCGTCTGCTGGAGGCGAGCCTGCCGAAGCAGGGCAAGCTGACCGGTTCCCCGGCTTTCAACGTGGCTGCCATCCGCCAGGATTTCCCGATCCTGCACCAGCAGGTGCACGGCAAGCCGCTGGTCTGGTTCGACAATGCCGCCACCACCCAGAAGCCGCGTCAGGTCATCGACGGGCTGAAACGTTTCTACGAAGAGGACAACTCCAACATCCACCGCGGCGCCCATAGCCTGGCGGCCCGGGCCACCGATGCCTTCGAGGGGGCCAGGGACACGGTGCGCGATTACCTGAAGGCCGGTTCCAGCGAAGAGATCGTCTTTGTGCGCGGCACCACCGAGGGGATCAACCTGGTGGCACATGCCTACGGCCAGCGCTTTCTCCAGCAGGGGGACGAAATCCTGCTGTCGGAACTGGAACATCACGCCAACATCGTCCCCTGGCAGATCGTGGCCAAAGAACGGGGGGCGGTCATCAGGGTCATCCCGATCAACGATAACGGCGAAATCAGGCTGGATGAATACCAGCGCCTGTTGGGGCCGCGCACCAGGATCGTGGGCCTGGCCCAGGCCAACAACAGCCTCGGCACCGTGCTTCCCATCGCCGAGATGACCCATCTTGCCAAGCGCAACGGTTCGCATGTGCTGATCGACGGCGCCCAATCGGTGGCCCATCTGCCGGTGGACGTACAGGCCCTGGGGGTTGATTTCTTCGTCTTCTCCGGCCACAAGATCTTCGGCCCCACCGGCATCGGTGCGGTTTATGGCCGCAGGGAACTGCTGGAAGCGCTTCCTCCCTGGCAAGGGGGAGGCAACATGATCAAGGATGTCACCTTCGAGGAGACCGTGTACAGCGATGTTCCGGCCAGGTTCGAGGCCGGCACCCCCAACGTGGCCGATGCCTACGGACTGGGGCTGGCGCTCGATTACGTTACCCGGATCGGCCTCGGCCCTATTGCCGCCCACGAGCACCGGCTGCTGGAATACGCGACCGAGCAGTTGAAATACGTTAACAGCCTGACCCTGGTAGGAAATGCCCGCGACAAGGTGGCGGTTACCTCCTTTGTCCTGAAGGACCGCTCCGTGCCGGAGGTCGGCCGGTACCTCGACCAGCACGGCATTGCCGTACGTGCCGGGCACCACTGCGCCCAGCCGTCGCTACGCCGCTTCGGTCTGGAGGCGACCGTGCGGCCGTCGTACTCCTTTTACAACACCTTCGAAGAGATCGATCGCCTGGTGTACGCCCTGAGGCAGATCCGGTAACACGAGGAGGCCCATGATGCCGACTTATTCCGAAACTATGACATTGAGCCGGATCAATCGGGAACGGAATCGGCACGACGGAAAGCCGGACACGTCCGATCAGATCTGGACACGGCTGCGCCAGGATGTCTTCATAACGGCCAAATCCGAACCGATGCTGGCGGGATATCTGCACGATTCCGTTCTCAAGCACGGCTCCCTTGAAGCATCCTTGTCGTATCTGCTGGCCGGCAAGTTGTCCTCTTCCTATCTGACGACCACGTCTCTGCGGGATGTGCTCTACGAAGCAATGACCTCCTCCGAGGAGATCCGCAGGGCCCTGCGCCGCGATCTGTCGGCGGTCGTGGAGCGGGACCCGGCCGCAAAAAGCCTGGCCCTGCCGTATCTCAACTTCAAGGGATTCCAGGCGCTGCAGTCCTATCGCGCGGCCCACTGGCTCTGGCGGCAGGAGCGTCATGCCCTGGCGCTCCACCTGCAAAGCAGGATCTCCGAGGCCTTTGACGTGGATATCCATCCGGCGGCCCGGATCGGCACGGGTATCCTGATCGATCACGGAACCAGCGTGGTTATCGGCGAGACCGCCGTGGTGGAGGACGACGTCTCCATGCTGCATGAGGTAACGCTCGGCGGCACCGGGAAAGAGGCGGGGGATCGCCATCCCAAGGTCGGCAAGGGGGTCCTGATCGGCGCCGGGGCCAAGATCCTCGGCAACATCAAAATCGGCGCCGGTTCCAAGATCGCCGCCGGCAGCGTCGTGCTGAACGAGGTGCCGCCGAATTGCACCGTGGCCGGCATTCCGGCCCGGGTGGTGGGCAAGCCGGGGGGACCTCAGCCGAGCAAGCTCATGGACCAGTACGTGGAGTTCGACTACAGCATTTGATCCCCGGAGTTTGCCGGAGAGGAACAACCGGGACCGACCAGACAAACTGGAGGTCAAGGCAGGACTGAGCACGTCCGGCCTTGGCCTTTTTTCGTTTTCCTGGATCCGTGGCCCGGACTGTCTGTGAGCTTGAAAGAAGCCGGGGCCCGAACCTCGCCAGGCTGCTGCGGTCGCTGGAGCGGGCCGGTCCTCTGCCGTAACGCTCCAAGCCGCCGCACTGCAAAGGCGGAGGCCTTTCAGGCGTGCAGACAGGGAGGCGTCACGGACTCAGGATTTTCCGACGGAGCACGGCGATGGACGTCAAAATAGCGGTGGCAACCAATGATGGCGTTACGGTGGATGCGCATTTCGGACGGGCGGATTCGTTCGACATCTACCAGCTGCGCGGCAGCGAAAGCCGACTGCTCGAAACGAGGCAGGTCAGCCCGCCCTGTTCCGGCCACCAGCATGATGCGGATGCCCTTGCCAGGACCGCGGCCGCACTGGCGGACTGCCGCGGAGTCGTCGCAGCCCAGATCGGACCGGGGGCCATCGACGCCCTGATCAACCATCGCATCATGGCCTTTGCACTGCCCGGGCCGATCTCAGAGGCGATCGAGACCCTGATTCGTGGGAAACGCTTCAACTATCTGAAATAAAACGAGGAATACATGGCAAAAAAACCGAAACAGATCGCCATCTATGGCAAGGGTGGCATCGGCAAATCGACCACCACGTCCAATATCAGCGCTGCCCTGTCGGTGGCAGGCTACAAGGTGATGCAGATCGGCTGCGACCCGAAGAGCGATTCGACCGTGACGCTGCGCGGCGGCGAATATATCCCCACCATCCTCGACACGCTGCGCGAGAAGAAGAACGCCAAGGCGGAGGATCTGATCTTCCAGGGCTTCAACGGCGTCTACTGCGTCGAAGCCGGAGGGCCGGCCCCGGGGGTCGGCTGCGCGGGACGCGGCATCATCACCGCCGTGGAGCTGCTCAAGCAGCAGCGGATCTTCGAGCTGCTGGACCTGGATTTCGTCATCTACGACGTGCTCGGCGACGTCGTCTGCGGCGGGTTTGCCGTGCCGGTGCGCGAGGGCATTGCCGAGCATGTCTTCACCGTATCCTCTTCGGATTTCATGGCCATCTACGCGGCCAACAACCTGTTCACCGGCATCAAGAAGTACTCCAACAACGGCGGTGCCCTGCTGGGAGGGGTGATCGCCAATTCGATCAACGCCCCCTATGCGCGCCACATCATCGACGACTTTGTGGCCCGCACCAACACGCAGGTAGTGGAATACGTGCCCCGTTCGATCACCGTCACCCAGGCCGAGCTGCAGGGCAAGACCACCATCGAGGCCTTCCCGGATTCCGAGCAGGCTGCTGTCTACAAAACTCTGGCGGCCAGGATTGCAGCCCACACCGAGTCCAAGGTGCCCGAGCCGCTGGATGTCCACGAACTGCGCCGCTGGGCCGCCGGATGGTCCGATCAGATAGTGGCGGTGGAGACGGGAGAGGTCCGCAGCACCGGCCAGAGCATCTGAGAAGGTTGCTCAAAAACAGCCATCTCGCCGCCGTCCTCGAAAGCCCTCTTGTGCGGCGTAGCGCTGCTACGCCTCCGCGGGGCTTCCTGCGGGTGCGACGATCTGACTATTTTTGAGCAACCTTAGGACTAATACTTCCCACTGGAGTACCAATGCATGAGGTAACCATAGACAATGTCAGTTATGCCTACGGCAGCCATCAGGTTCTGCGGGATATCACGCTTACCGCCGAGGCGGGGGATTTCATCTGTCTGCTGGGGCCCTCGGGCTGCGGCAAGAGTACCTTGTTGCGACTGCTGGCCGGCCTGTCACTGCCGACCTCGGGCAGCATCACCCTGGATGGCGCCGCGATCAGCGGGCCGGGTCTGGACCGGGGCGTCGTGTTTCAGGACTACTCCCTGTTTCCCTGGATGACCGCCGGCCAGAACATCGTCCTGGCCCTGGAGCAGGCCTTCCCCGGCAAGAGCAGGGGCGAGTACCGCGAGGCAGCCGTCGGCTATCTGGAGCTGGTCGGCCTGGGGGGAGCGAGCGAAAAGCTGCCGGGGCAGATGTCCGGCGGCATGCGGCAGCGGGCCGCCATTGCCCGTGCCTTTGCGATCAATTCTCCGGTGCTGCTGATGGATGAACCCTTCGGAGCCCTGGACGCCATTACCCGAGCCAAGCTCCAGGACCTGCTGCTGCAGCTCTGGCAGCAGAAGGAGGGGGAACGCAAGACGGTCTTCTTCGTTACCCATGATGTCGAGGAGGCCATCCTGCTGGCCAACCGGATCGTTGTGCTGGGACTCAACCCGGGCACGATCAAGGGGGTCTTCGAGGTCGATCTGCCACGTCCCCGCATCCGTCAGGAGCTGTATCTCAGGGATTCCTTCCTCGGCCTGCGGGACAGGCTGGTCACCCTGCTGCACGAGAACATCCTCTCGGAACTGGACGAGGGGAGGATCGTGCGCTCGGAGGGAGACAGCATATGAACGCCGAGCTTCTCCACCTGGCGGCCATGCTGGCGCTGATGGCCGGGATCGTTCTTGCCACGGTGAGCGACGGTGCCGCCAGGACCATCAGGCTGGGATATCTCGACCATCCGGGGAGCGCCCTGTGCCGGATTGCGGCGGCAAAGGGGCATTTTGCGAAGGAAGGGGTGGCAGTAACCCTGGTCAGATTCGCCGATTCCGCCGGCGGGTTGGCCGCGCTCGAGGCCGGGACCATCGACGTGGGGGCCTTCGCGACGGCCGATACCCTGCGCGCCATAGCAGCCGGCAAGGGCTTCAGGATCGTCGCGGGTGGGGGCACCCCCATCAGCACGAACACGTTGGCCGAACTCGACGAAAGCATCCGCGCCGAAGAGGATGGCCGTGGCGTTGTGGTGCTTGTTCCGCCGTCATGGCCCGGATCGGAAAAGGGGCTGCTGATCCAGTTGACCGCGGCCCTGATACGCGCCTACCGCACCGTCCATAACCACCCCGAGGTCATTGCCGGGATTCGTCCGGCACAGTGGTATGACCCCAATCCGGACTATTGGAAACTGGAGCGGATCTGGCGACTGTCAGGCTTGCAGCAGCCGGAGATGAAACGCGATTTTCTGGCCGGTCATGTGTATGAGGAAATCTATTGCGATGCCCTTGACCGTCTGCTGCTGGGACCGATCGACAGCGCCCTGCAGAACCTCTTCAGCAAGGCGGTCTGTACCCCCAACTGCTGTCCCGCCAACTCGGGAGCCCTGTTTTCCCAGCCACCGGCAGCGGCAGCACAGTAATCGATCCACACTCAAAAGGAGGAACACAAACATGAAACGATTGTCCGCACTGCTTGTCTCACTGATGCTTCTGGCTGGCACAGCCATGGCCGCAGATCTGCCCAAACTCAAGGTCGGCTATGTGCCGGAACCGGCTCACGGGCTGTATTTCGTAGCCAAGGAAAAGGGGTATTTCAAGGAAGAAGGGGTTGATGTTGAACTGTTCCAGTTCGGGAGCGCCGCCGAGGGAATGGCCGCTCTCAAGGCCGAGAAACTGGATGTAGGCACCTTCGGCACCACGGCTCCGCTCCTGTTCATCAGCAAGGGAAGCGACTTCACCTTCTTCGGCGGCATGATGATCGGCGGCCAGGCCATCGTGGCCCGTCCGGAGCGCCTGGCCGAGCTGTCCGGCAATGATCTCAAGATCTTCAAGGGCAAAAAGATCGGCCTGGTCAAGCTTTCCACCGGCGATGTGGTCTTCAAGGGAGCCCTGAAGAAAGCCGGCATCGACTACAAGAAGGATGTGACCTTCGTGGAGTTCGGCTCGGCCGCGGCCGTGGCGGAGGCGGTCAAGAAGGGGGCCGTGGATGCGGGGCTCCTGTGGCCGCCCCATTTTTCCCTGGCCGAGAAGAACAGCGGCCTCAAGGTTGCCCATTATATCGAGGAATTCTATCCCAAGTACACCTGCTGCCGCATCGTGGCCCCGACCAAGAGCCTGAACGAAAACAAGGATGTCCATCGCCGTTTCCTGGCGGCGCTGATCCGGGCCTACAAGTTCTACAAGACCAATCCGGAGGAAACGGTCCAGATTTACACCAAGTCGCTGAAGATCGACGAAGAGATCGTGCGTAACGAGACCTACGTCAACAAGGTGGCCGAATCCAACCCCGATCCGTTGCGCAAGGGGATCCTGGATTTCTGGCAGCACATTCGGGACGCCGGTTATATCCCCCAGGATTACGCGATTGACAAGCATATCAACACCGACATCTACAAGCAGGCCCTGGATTCCGTCGTCAAGCGATATCCCAAGGAGAAGGTTTATCAGGAGATGCTCACCTTCTACAAAAAGAACAACTAAGGCGGAGGCGATATGCACGCCATCTCGACACCGTGTCCTCGGAACCTCTTGTGCGGCGTAGCGCTGTTTATACCCTTTGGGTACTACGCCTCCGCGGGTTCCTGCGGGCCGGTGCCGATCTGACGGCAATCTCACCGCAGCAGGAGTGCTACAGGAATGACTATAAAAAGCGTAGCCACCGCTACCAATCTGCTGTTCATAGCTCTGCTGACGGCCCTGCTGTGGCCGTCGACAGGGCAAGTGCCCTTACATTTATTAACCGTTTCCATCGTTATCATGGCGATTGCCCAACTGCGGCAGGCTACTGCCACCTGTGAACATGCGCGCCGGGGTGCCGCCGATGTGAGTGCCATCATCCTGGCGCTGCTGCTGGCCTGGTACCTGTCCACAACCCGTTTTCCGGTGCTGGACAAGATGCTCTTTCCGCAGCCGGAAGCGGTGCTGAAGCTGTTCGTGGCCGAACTGCCGGACATGCTCAAGGGGCTGGTCAATTCGCTGATCCTGCTGGTCAGCGGGTACCTGCTGGCGCTGGGCACGGCGCTGCCGCTGGGGCTGCTGGTCGGCTGGCGCACCCGCATGTACCATGCGGTCAACCCGCTGACCAAGGTGTTGGGGCCGATTCCGCCCATCGTCTACATCCCCTACGCAATCGCGCTTTTGCCCACCTTCCGGCTGGCTTCGATCTTCGTGATCTTCATAGGCGCCTTCTGGCCGATCTTCATCAACACCGTCAACGGCGTCTTCAACATCCCCAAGGGGCTGCTGGACTCGGCCCGGGTGCTCAACCTGAAGGAACGCACCCTGTTGCTGCGCATCATCCTGCCCGGGGCCATGCCCTCCATCTGTACCGGGGCGACCCTGGCGCTGGTCTTTGCCTTTGTGCTGCTGGCTGCGGCCGAACTGATCGGCGCCAATTCCGGGGTGGGCTGGTACATCAAGAACTTCGCGGACTTCGCCGACTATCAGCGGGTGATCGTCGGCATCATTTTCATCAGCATTGTCGTAACGGCCATCACGTGGGGCACGGAGCGCCTGGAGCGGCATCTGCTGCGCTGGAGAAACTGACCACATCTTCGACGTGAGATCGGAATACCATCGCACAAAGGAACGACCGGACATGACAACCAGAAAAAGAATCCTGACCTGCGGCGACTGCGCCACGGTCAACTGTAACTCGCGTACCTCCACCTTTCCCCCATTCTGTCTGACCGAGGCCGAGGAGCAGCGGGAGATCGAGGAGGTCAACCGCATCTACCGCGAAGACCCGCTGGTGTCGAAGATATCCTGCTCTGCCGCCGAGATCGAGGGGACCTATTACGGCCGGCTGACCCGGGTGGAGGAGGTGGCAGCTTTTGCCCGCCGCATCGGGGCCAAGAAGGTGGGGGTCGCCACCTGCGTCGGCCTGATCAACGAAACCAGGAACTTCATCAAGTTCCTGGACGCCCAGGGGGTGAAGAGCTATACCGTGGCCTGCAAGGTGGGCTCGGTGGACAAGACCGAGCTGGGCATTCCCGAAGAACACAAGATCAACAAGGGCACGCACGAGTCGGCCTGCAACCCGGTGCTCCAGGCCCGCATCCTGGCCAGGGAAAAGACCGACCTGAACGTGATCATTGGCCTGTGCGTCGGCCACGACTCCATGTTCATCAAGTATTCCGCGGCACCGGTCACCTACCTGGTGGTCAAGGACCGGGTGCTGGCCCACAACCCCGTGGGCGCGCTCTACACCAGCCATTCCTACTACAAGCGGCTGGCGGAAGATCGGAAGCTCTGAACCATTGTTACCTTTTTGTTTCCGATGTCTGTCGAAAGGAGAACCATGAGTCACATCGATCTGAAGACACCCCCCAAGCGCGAGGACCGGCTCAAGGCCTGCATCGCCCACGGCGGAAGCATCTGCGAGCTGGCTGGCAGGAGCGGCAAGAAATCGTGCCTGCAGAACGACGGCGAGCGCAGCTTTACCCAGGGTTCGATCTGTCTGCTCCTGCCGGCTTTGGCCATGCTCAACTCCCTGCCGGATAACGTGGTGCTGCTGCACAGCGCCGTCGGCTGCGGGAGCTGCAGCCACTCACAGAATGCCAATGTACGTTTCGGCAGCACCGTTCGGCAGGGTAAGGCCACCGATGCCCGCTGGCTGAGCACCGCCATGAACGAGACCGATGTCATTACCGGGGGTGAGGAAAAGCTGGAGCAGGCCATCATCGAAGCGGATCAGCGCTACAAGCCCTATTCGATCACCGTGGTCTCCGGTTGTGTGCCGGGCATCATCGGTGATGACATCGACGGGGTGATCCAGCGGCTTCAGCCGGAAGTCAATGCCCGGCTGCTGCCGGTGCATTGTGAGGGCTTCAAGACCAAAATCTGGGCCACTGCCTATGATGCCGTTTATCACGGCATCGGTCGGACCCTGCTGCGGCCCGGGGAGCAGGAGGCCGGCGACAACGGTCTGGCCCCCTTCAAGGGGCTGGAACGACTGCCGCGTACCGTCAACCTGATGAATGTTTCCTCCATGGGGAGGGTCGACGAACTGGAACTGGAGCGGCTCCTGAAGGAACTGGGTCTGGATGTGAATGTCTTTCCGGTTTTCAGCCATCCCGAGAGCATGGTCAAGGCCACCCAGGCGGCGCTTTCGATCAGCACCTGCCCGACGCACGACGACTATTTCCTGTCCTACCTGGAGGAGCGCTTCGGCGTGCCGGCGTTGATCCAGCACATGCCTATCGGCATCGAAAACACCGGCCTGTGGCTCAGGGACGTGGCGGCCCGCTTCGGTTTCGAGACGGCGGCGGATGGCATTATCGCCCGGGAAGAGCGGGAGCTTCGGGATGCCCTGAGGGAATTCAGGCCGCTGTTTGAGGGAAAAACGGTCTTTATCAGTGCCGGCGAGTTCCGCGCACTGGCGACCGCCCGGCTGCTGGAGGAGCTCGGCTTCCGGGTGGTCGGCATCCGTTCGTTCCACCACGACGAGTTCGCCGATGTGGAATATCGGAAGTTGGCGCAATCGACCGAAGAAGATTACGTGGTCGATATCGCCAATGTGCAGCCCTTCGAGGAGGCCAACCTGCTCAGGCGTCTCAAGCCGGACCTGTTCCTGGGGCATGCCAACGGCAACGGCACTGCCGCCAAGCTCGGCATACCCACCCATGTCATCTACAACACCGGTCTGGCCTATATCGGCTACAAAGGCGTCTACGAGCTGGCTCGCCGGCTGTATCGCCAGCTTAAGAACCCGATCTACAACCGGAACCTGGCTGAAAACGTCCGGCTCCCGTATCGCAGCGAGTGGTACGGTGCCAATCCCTTTGCCTACATCGCCTCCGGAGGTACCGAAGCATGAGTGAGCATTTCATCGAACGCCCCCGCTATACCTGTGCCCAGGGGGGGGCTGCCGCTACCGTTACCGCCCTGCCGGGCGGCATCCCGATCCTGCATTCCCCGTCGGGCTGTGCCGGCAACTTTGCCTGGACCCAGAACGGTGGCTCGGCGCTGCAGGTGGGTGGTTACTGCGGGACCCTGGCCATACCGAGCTCGAGTATCGGTGAGCGCGACGTGGTCTTTGGCGGCGACAGCCGCCTCCGGGAGCAGATCGAGAACACGCTCAAGGTCATCGAGGGGAGCATCTATGCTGTGTTGACCAGTTGCGTAACCGAGGTAATCGGCGACGACATCCAGGCGGTGGTGGGGGATTTTCGCGCTCAGGGGGTGCCGATCATCGGCGCAGAGACCGGCGGATTCCGGGGAACCTCCTATGACGGCTATGACCTGGTGCTGCAGGCTCTGTTTCGGGATTTTCTGGAGCGAGGGGTAGCCAAGCGGAGAAAACGGGTCAATCTCTGGGGGGTGGTCCCGTACTATGACCCGTTCTGGCGCGGCAACCTCGAGGAGGTGCGTCGTCTGCTGGAAGCGCTCGGGCTGGAGGTCAATTCGTTTTTCCTGGCTGAAGACTCGATCGATACCATCCGTCAGGCAGGGTCCGCCTCGCTGAATATCGTCATATCCCAGGCCTATGGTCTCGGCGCTGCCCGGCTGTTCGAGGAGTTGCACGCTACGCCGTATCTGAGTCTACCGCTGCCGGTCGGTGCCGGCGCCACGGAACCGTTCCTGCGTGCCGTCGGCGCTGCAGCCAGGGTCAGTGCCAGGAGAGTTTCTGCGGTGATCGACACGGAGCACCGGCGCTACTACCGCTACCTGGAGCCGCTGACCGACTGTTTCAACGATCTGGACCTGCAGCGCTATGCCGTGGTGGTCGGAGATGCCAACTACGCCGGCTCCCTGACCAGGTTCCTGGCCGACGACCTTGGCTGGCTGCCGGAGTTGACGGTGTGCACCGACCCCTTCAGGACTGAAGAAGAGGGACAGCATCTGCATGCACAGATAGCGCAGCTGCGATCGCAGTATCCCGTGCAGCTGGTTTTCGAGACCGACGGTAGCCGGGTCATTTCCCATCTGCGTGAACAGTGGCCTGTTGGCAGCTATCGGAACGTCTTTGCTCCTGCTTTTGTCGTTGGAACCTCACTGGAACGCGAGCTGGCAGCGGAATTGGGTGCGCCGCAGCTCTCAGTCAGCTTCCCGGTTTCAAACCGGGCCGTTCTGGATCGCGGCTATACCGGATATCGGGGAGGACTGAGGTTGGTGGAGGATTTGATCGGAGCGATTATTCCCGGAAGATAGCTGGTGCTCTCCTATACTTAAGAACAAATATGGAACGAAGTGAGGCATAGAATCCGTCACACTCAAAAAAACACTTGTAAACGCTTGATTTTTTGGAACGGAAACTGATTTGAAAAAACAATAAAAATCATGTGTTGCAATAACAAAATCAAGCACAACAATAATTTAGAACAATTACCAATCTTTTCGGGTATGATAAATTCAGGCTTCATAGAAACAGGAACGCCTTTTCGAGTGATTACTAGCTCCCCGATGCGGATAAAACGAGGCGCTGGATAGAGCAAACTTCATTACAACGTCACAAGGCGCACCGGCTGAGCGAAGCGAAGACTGTGTGCCGTCGCGCGTTGGATGCCCAAAAGTAAATATGAGCTATCTGGAACACATTTTACTTTCAAGGTCCGCCTTCCAATGTAAGTTGGACATTGCCTTTAACTAAGATTACCCCTAAAATGACAATTAAGACTCGGTCACTCATCTTTCCACTTAACGAAGAAGTTTGCTACATGTTCGTCAAAATTATGATTGATAATCTCTAAAAGTGATCTATTACCCAACTCGATAAAGCCAGAATTCAACATATTCGTACTGCCATTAAAGGTGAAGCCTCTGTCAATTGAGGGCCTCCCTAGCGGGGTGGCGGAGCCCTCTTTCTGCATGGCGCCACCTGTGACACACCATGCGCAAAACCCACCTGCTGAACATTTCCAGTTTTTTCTTTGCGGTCTGGACTCCCTCGATCTGGGACTCTTTGTTCATTGGGACAATAATTGGAAAAAAACCTGCCAAGACCTTAACACTAAAACAAACTGCCCAAGATAAGAAGCCCGCCAATTGACCGTATCTTCTTGCATCTCCCCCACGGCGAACTGCCAAACTGTCGTTTTCCATCTGCAATTTATTGGGTATCACCTTTGCCTTGCCATCTCCAAGGCCCGGCATTTCTCCCAATGTCATATGCCAGTAAACTTCTCTGCCCCTCTGGCATGAAGGAGATGGCAGGCTGCTAGAACTCCTTGAGTTTGACATGCCCACTTCGGATTGTGCGTGTCTAAACCAAGCCGCATTGATCTCTGCGCAGAGTCGGGTTTGATGCGCTCTACTCTCGTTTCCCCTTTCTGAAATCTCACCGGTAGCAGGAGTCACGGCACGAGTGTTTATTTGGGGCGGGAACCACAAAAAGAAATCAAGGGGCCAGGTCTTTCGAGCTAGCCCCTTGATTTCTTTGAAACGGGATTCGAACCCGCGACCTTCAGCTTGGGAAGATGAGACTGCAGTCTTTTTATAGGTTGTCATAGGTACCCAATAGCCTTCACCTTTTGAAGAAAAATATTTACAAATTCAATTATTTAAACTATTGTATGGCACTATAAGTAATCACGAGTCGTCATACATTGCCAGCACAATTTTCGGTACTCAGTCGGTACTCAAAGGGGGCGAGGTGAGTGCCACGATATAGTGTGAAGACGTAAATGCGTTTCAGAAAGGAAGGTTGCCTATGCCAAATTTCACAGACAGATTTTTAAAGAGCCTTAAACCCAGAAACAAGAAATATATCGTCAGCGAAGGGCGGGGCGGATTTATAGTCACCGTCTATACAACAGGGAGCATATCCTTTACCTATCGTTATACCATCAATAAACGAGAGCGTCGGATCAATCTTGGTATTTATGGCACAATTACTCTGGCACAGGCTAGGGTTGAATACGGGGAACTATATAAGCGGGTGCAAGCCGGAGAAGATCCGGCAGAGATAGCAAAGGCTGTCCCTACTACCTTCCCTGCAGTCGCAGCTCCAGAATCCACGGCAGTCATTAGTGAGGATGGAGTCCCTGCGACCATAGCAGAGCTGGCCTATACATTTCTGGAGAAGTGGTCCAAACGGTACCACTCTGCCGAATGGTACGGCACTAACAAGAGCGCTCTCAACAAGCACCTCGTTCCCACCCACGGACACATGGACCCTAAGGATTTCAAGCCGAGGCATGCCCACAAGCTTATCGCTGCGGTGGCGAAAGAGTCCCCTGGCGCATCCAGAAACCTTATCAAAGCCGCCAGAAGGATGTTCGGCTACGCCCTGATCCATGAATGGGTAGATTTCAACCCTTTTCTTGGCGGATTCGCCAGCTACGTTCCCGAAGTGGTCCAGGTGTCCAGGGACAGATACCTCTCTCAAACCGAAATACCGGCAGCCTGGAAACGAATATGTTATGGTCCTGGGAGTGATGCCGTAAGGAAGGCCCTGCTCCTGACCCTCGTTACCGCCCAGCGGCCTGGGGAGGTTGCCACCATCGAGGCGATAGACATCGATGGGGATTGGTGGATCATCCCACCGGAAAAGATCAAGACGGAGAAGAAGAAAGGGATGAAGCGCCAGCCACGACCTCATTTGGTCTACCTGACGCCGCTGGCCAAGGTGATCATGGGAGATCCGAAATCCTGGCTCAGCGGCGTGGCCTTCCCGACTGCCAGATCCGGTAATGTGCGGAAGGGGGCTATCAAGAAGGCGATTCCGATCAAGGAGTCAGCCATGAACAAACTGGTCCGTAAAGAGGTGGCACACAAAGATAAGGGGATTGTAAAGGAGGAGTACTACGGAATGCCCAGGTGGACACCCCACGATCTCCGCAGGACCGCCTCCACCATGATGAACTCGCTCGGCATCAGTGAGCGCCATGTAGATATGGTCCTAAACCACGCCCTGCCGGTCGTGGAAGGGACATATAACCTATATGGATATGCGGAGGAGAAGAAGCAGGCGCTGCTGAAATGGGAGGAAAAACTGAAGGAGCTGTTGGGGGATCTACCGGTCAGACTGACCTGTCTTCGCAATAGAGGACACACTCAAAATTCTATGCTGCCATCTTTAGCTCCTGCTGCTCAAACTGTTCAGGAGTGAGATAGCCAATCGCAGAGTGAATCCTCTTGCGGTTGTAGAAACCTTCGATGTAACGAAATATCCGGCTCTGTGCTTCTTGCCGGGTCGTGAAGGAGCAGTGGTAAATCAGTTCTCTCTTCAATGTGGAGAAAAAGGTCTCCGTAATTGCATTGTCATAGCAGCATCCGGTTCCGCTCATGCTTTGGATGCCAGCTGCTTTCCCGACCACGGCACGAAACCGTTTGCTGCAATATTGCGAACCACGATCCGTGTGAAAGATGAATCCTGGTGACGGCCGACGCCTGACTATCGCATTGGTAAGGGCAGCTATAACAAGATCATCCGTCATGCGTTTGTTCATGCTCCAGCCCACGATCCGGCGGGAGAATACATCGAGGACCACTGCCAAGTACAGCCAGCCCTGGACCGTTTCAATGTACGTTATGTCGCCGGTCCAGAGCCGATTGGGAGCGTCAGCGGAGAATTGACGCTTCACCAGATTGTCCGCTACAGGACGCTTGTGATCTGAATTCGTTGTAACCTTGAACTTCCGCGTCGTCTTGACTTTAAGGCCGTTTTCTCGCATCAGGCGCCAGATGCGGTTTTTACCGACGCGCCGCCCTAACTGCCGTAGGTTATGGGTAATCCGTTTCGCGCCATATGTTTTGTCGCTCTCTTCGAAGGCTGATTTGATCGTTGGCAACAACGCCTGGTCTTCGCGCTGCCGATTCGTTACTCGGCCGGCCGCATGGGCGTAGTACCAACTCCGAGTCACTCCCAGAACTCGGCACATCTCCTTCACTCCGAATTCGGAGCGGTGCTCGGTTATGAACCCGAATAACGATGCGGATCCGTTGAGAAGATGGCCACAGCTTTTTTTAGGATTTCACGCTCCCGACGGAGTTGCTCGTTCTCTTTGCGGAGTTGCTTAAGCTCTGCTTCGGCAGATATTTGACTGGCTATAGCCGGATCCTGCTGGTCACGGTGTTTCCGGATCCATCCTTTTAAGACTCCATGCGTGATCCCGAGACTGCTTTCAACTTCGCGAATGGTGCGGTTGTCTTCCAAAACCAGCTTCACCGCTTCAGCTTTAAACTCGGCATCGTATTTTCGGTTCATTCTCATGACACACCCTCCTGGTCCGTTAGGATATAAGGTGTGTCCTCAAATGTGAAGATAGCTCAGACCACTGACGGTGCAGGAATAGACCATAACCCAAAAGAGGGCCAGGGGAATTCTCCCTGGCCGTTTCTCGTTTGGCCTTCGAATCAATTCAAAGCCGCCGCCCAAGCAAGCACCTCATGCGCTCGAAAACCTACCCGGCGCTCACTCAGCTTCACCTTCTTGGGAAATGTACCGGCCTTCTCTTTTCGGTAGATGGTACTCTCCGACAGTTTGTACTTCACAATGATTTCCTGAACGGTGAAAAACTCTGCTTCTACAGCCATGTGCAGCTCCTTTGAAATTATTTTTATTTACATATAAATAATTATTGGCAAGTACTTAAAAATATGCTACCCTAGAACCATGTTCGTTGGAAAATTTAAACCGTTTTTGTCGAGAGTGCGGGGCGCGTTTGTCATTTTTTAGAGGGCTTCAGTTGATACTTCCTCTACCTCGCTAGCAAGGCACCTCTCACACCGTTTACCAAGCTCAGTCATCTGCTGAAATGCTTCACACCAGCCTATCGCGATACCTTCCTCTACCGTAGTCGATTCGAACAAGCAGTCCAGACAATCCATACCCGCGGCTGGAACTTCGATCAATAAATACATATTTGTGTCTCCATAATTATTTGTATATAAATAGTATTTCTTCGTAAATGAGTTGTCAAGAGTAAAATTTCACCTGGATTGCCTCCAGAATCCTCATTGGTTTTTTACACATAAGTTGGTATTCATTATTTAAAAAAAAATAGAAAATTATGTTTACAAGTCAAATTCAGTGTGATTTATTGAGACTACTATGGTCGTACCAATTCTTCTAGTAAACGATCCTCAAAAACTGTGAAAAGGAGAAGCAAAATGTACGTCGCAATGAACTGCAGAGGGGAAACAATGGAGATGTATGCAGGTGCATATGTTTTACTGGGAGACGTGTATTTGGACTGGGAGCAGGCAACAGTAGACCAGATACATATAGTCTTGGACAGAATTTCGGAGTCTATAAAACATCAAAAGGAGGCGCTATCTTTGACATAAAACTATTCGTCTTGCGTCTAGAATAGAGCGTAGCAGCCGCTTTTAATGGAACTGCTACGTTCTTGTTCTAGCTGGGTACCTCGTGAATTATGTAGTCAAGCCTGCGGAGTACTAAGGCTCATGGTTTTTTTTGTCCATAGATTTTGAGGCGGCAACGTAGTCTGCTGTACGGCAATAAACTCCAACCCTATGTCGGTAATCGTTTCTGCCAGAGCTACCAGATCATCTATAGTGTCCTTACGCATCAGATTTCAACAATCGCATAGTAGTGCCTCCATTCCGCATACGCCAGTGCACGCTTCTCTTCGCTCTATTTTCAGGCGATCGAACATTGCAAGGAAAGTAGCCTGCCTTGAACACTGCTCCGAGATCATCCAGGCTGATTACATCGTCTTGATTGTCTTTTCTGTATTCTTCCTGCCACACCCGCAAGGGGAGCATAGTAATTCTCCACGTCGATATGGTTGTCACAGTAGTGGCATTTCTTTCTTCGCATGATGTCCTCCCTTTAAGCCACGGCCTGCCTCATCCGCTATGCAGGGCCAAAATTTCAGTTTCGTTTTATGCCGTCATAACAAAACGGTCTTCCATGATTACACGTGCTTTCATTTCGTCCCTCCCCAATGCGCAATGAATTGGTATCTTCTTTACTGAGAGCAATGCAGCAGCCTTTGATTTTTTAAAATGGATCTCCACGCCGTAGCCGCGGAAGGACGAACGCGACTACTACACTGTGCTATGCAATTGACCCGCGAAAGACCGAGTCAACCAACGTATCGCGGCGTAGGATACCAACACTACAGTCTGTGTAGACGTGGTAATTTGTTTTTTCTTGACTTAAATTATTTATATATATATAGCTATCTTTATGTAAAATAAAACTGCTATGGAAGGCTGTTGGTTCATGTAGAAGAGATTCGGGGATTTGTTGACATTACGGGAGGTTGGATAGGTGGGGGAGAGTGGAACGTGCGATTGTCGTTTCAAGTACCCGCCAGGTCCCTCGTGAGTATGCACTTCGGTTTGTAGAGAACAGTAAGGGCAGGGATGGCAGCATAGGAACTGCTGCCACCGATATGCAAGCTAAACTAGGAGAAATCATGTCAACCAGCGCAATGTACGATCAAATGTATGACCGGGCAAAGTCCCTTCTGGAACAGCATAATACCTGCGGCTGGGACCCGAATGCAGGCCTGTTTGCAGCAAGCAAGAAAGGGTGCTGCATCCGATGCCGACATCTGAACGATCAGACTGGCTGTCGCGTAAAATCCCTGCTTTGTAAGCTGTGGCTATGTGATGTGGCAAGAAGTAGACTCCCTGTGCCGGTAGTAGAACAACTCCAGCAGATATGGGACGAAGCTGTTGAGTGCGGATTGTTGATGGCTCGTGCGTCAAAGCGAGAAAGTCTAAGTAAGCCTGCTGTTAAAAACAACATCGGCACCTTTATGACTCCGCTAGGAAGAATGCAGAATATGCCTGTGTCTCGGTTTGCTCGGTAACATGTCACCACTCGAAAGGAAAACTACAATATCGATACTAGGTAGAAGTATAAAATAAAAGCATGACACTAAGGGGGCCAGAGCCCTACGTTATGACTGACAAGTCATCAGGTACGTGATGAGGTGCCTGCGTCCTCCTACACAAGAGCAGTAATGGGAGGAGGTATGACTATGTGCGTGTCAGGGTGCAAATGCAAAAAAAACTTGCCTCACCTGTAATGCATGAAGAAGGCCATTGTGTGTCTAGATGTATTTGTATGTAAATATTTATTTGCAAGTGAAATAATCTTGTCCGTCCCGCGGCGTAATTAAAAAAGGAGATTCGAAATGACTCAGATCGTTACTGTTGGTTCTTCCGTTTACCCGTGGTGCTCCCGAAGTCGGCAAAAACTCGACCGGTCTCAAGGACAGCAGCTTATAGGGCATTAGCTTGGGCCGTTGAATGACGTTCCCTCCAACGCCGAAGCGACACGGCAAGAGATCAGCGGCCCAAAGGTGTATTTTCATCTCTCTTGTAGATGTTCGCCGGGCAAGGTGCCTGCGTGAAATGCCACGTCCAAGGCACCTAGTTATAGTACTCCAGTAGAAAATAACCAAAACAGGAAGAAAGGAGATTAGCTGAGATGTCCATGAATTACAGCGCTTACGCCGACCTTATTGTTTCCCCATGCCACGAAAGATTCGGGTGTGAGCATATGCACGTAGACAAGACAAAATGCAGCCGTGGCTGTAGCAAGCTAAAAGATTTCCGTATCCTGTTGGATGAATACAACTCACTCGGTATGGGTGCTATAGACCTGGATGGAGAGAACACCTTTACTTTCTTGTTCGATGGCGGAGATGTGCTTTGCGATCTGCCGGAAACAGGCGAAAGAGTAGCCGACTAGTATCAGGAAATTGAAGACGACAAAGACCTATCGTGGCCAGCATGACTCTATCCTGCAAAATTTCAGCAATGCTTGGTAGTGTAAACACCCGATCAGTTAAGTGTTGCGGATCTTTCGTAGACTTAGCCTTGAAAGAGATTAGGGTTGGCAAGCAAAGAGGCTACTACAGGACTACTCGAAAGAGAGATGGCATGAGCTGATGCAGTATTTCTTCTCTCTCAAAATTGCTCTCACAAACTGTGCTGCAGACAAAAAAGTTTGGATTTTCCCCACGACATGGTCCTAAGGTAGCTTTTGTTTATTTGTTTATTTGTTTGTAAATAATAATTTGTATATAAAACTTTTTGATCATGTTGTTATGTAAAAAAGGATATCTCGAAGAGCTGTAAACGCACCGGAGATCTCAGCTACAAGTTCACAACAGGCAAGAATATCGTACTTTTTACCATGTGCCCAACTTGCAAAGGGACTGCCGATTAAACATTTTCTACTTGTCTGTTCGTAGACTCGGTGCTAGTCTTTTAAGAAAATCTTTTTAGGAGGCAGCGTCGTGGCTCGTGAATTATTCAGGCGGCTGGTGGACAAAGAAGGAAACTCCTATTATGTAGCTATTCCAAGTGATGTCAACGTAGATAACTTCGAAGACGTTATGCTGGGTATGCACCAGAATATCGTTCGACTGCAAGGCTACAAGCTGGCCTCCGAAGGCACTATTCGCTTGCCTGACAATACCGAGACAGACGGGAAGGCGCTTACCTTTCATAAGAAGCTGCACGTCTACGATGAATTTCCTGGAGTCGATCCAAAAGACTTTGCCGATGCTATACACGTTGCTTTTGAGCGTGCGCGACAGCAGAGTATCAACCGCCCCGAAATCACGACCTACGAAGGCAAGCCGATCATCAAAGACGCGACCGGCGCTTACATTAACTGGAGCGTGACATGTTACGGGTGCGGTAAGGAGCTGAAGGGGCGTAGGCCGATCAGTTACAGAGACGGTGTTCCAACCAGGGCGCAGATGTTCGTACCGGAGGATTCGGGCGTTACGCAGTATCGACCCGGGTCTAAACTGAAATTGTGCCCAGCCTGTTCTGTGAAGAGTGTTCCAATCCCTGAGGTCGCAGCTCCGGTCGAGGCGCAGCCGCCTTTCCTGCCAGCTCAGGAAGCACAAGCGAGTCCGGTCGAAGAGCCTAAGCTCAAGATTCGCGTTGAGAAGCTCGACCTGGACGATGATCTCAGGGAACTGATGGACCTGGCTGGACCGAAATCGCAGGTTTCCCCTGAGTATCTTAAAGGTGTGGTGTACGGAATGATGAGAGCAAGGCTGAGAAAGTGAGGTAAATGCTTCCCGTCAGAAGGGGGCACGGACACTCTGAGAGTGGAGTAGTCGACTCAGTAAGGGGACCGACCAGTTGCTTTCTGGGCGTCACGATGTGACATCCTTCAGTTGATCTCCGATCAACTGGAGGCTTGTTTGTTAGCCCGTGAGGGATCCGAAGTAACCGTAGGGCAGGGGAAACCCTGCTTTTGTTTGTCAATAGTTATCAATAAATAAATAATTATTGACAGGCAAAAAAGTGAAAAGGTATGATAGATAATAAATGAAGGAGCGGTTTTGGGATATCGAACAGTAACAAAGGACAAAGCGCACCAGATTGATACCTTGAACGGAAACACTATGTATGACCATCTTGCCGCGATTGTAGTATTTGGGCGGTTTCACCTACTGCCCTACCTGTAGCGTAAAATTGATTTGGGAGGAGTAATGGCAGCTACGATAGTAACCTTTTCGATGGCCCCCTCTGTCATCGAAAAGCTGGAAAAACTGAAGGACTTTCTACACACGAAGAACAAGTCAGCAATCGTTTCACATCTGATCGAGAAGGAATATAAACACCAGCTTGTGCCAAGGGAGGACAATACCCAATAAACCGCCCTGGGAGCGAGAAAGGATTCTGAATGATAAAAACAACTTTGACTCTTCTGATAGTAGGCACAATGGGGCTCATGACAGTGGCCAATGATTTTCAGGCGAACCTGCCGCAGCCAGTACAGATCATGCACGAAGATCCGCGACTGGCCGATACAAGAAAAACACTATGGTTGTTGGAGGTTGATCCACGTTTTGCCAAAGACGTGTTCGTCACAGCGACCGCCAAGAACATTGATCCGGTGTTATGGGCCTGCAACATCTACTGCGAGAGCCGTTTCAAGCGGACTGCGAAGTCCATAAAGGGCCACAAGGGCCTGGGACAGACCCCGGACGCGATAATGCGCTTCGGCTACGACACCGCCGACTTGATGGTGGCTGCATGTATTTTAGACGAAAAACGAACTCTCGCTAAGGGGGACATGCAACACGCGATGATGCTTTATAAGGGAGGCCGTAACCCTGCCGCCAAGAAAGAAGCGGATAAGGTATTTGATTTATATAAACAAGTTTCCGCAAGGATAAAGGAGGCAGCATGAGTGTCCATGACATGGCTACATACAAGCCCATTGTAGAAGAGAAGTCTACGTCAGATAAGCTGGCAGCATTGAAAGGTTTTATTTGCTCCTGTTACAACAGTATTTTGATTGCCATGATCTTCACTTTGCTCGGTATCGGTGTAGGAATCTACGTTTGTCACAAGTATTACAACACCCGCATGGATGAAGTAGTTCAGACTGGTGCGATGCTTCACGGCAAGAAAGTCTATACAATCACACCAAAACTCTAGGAGGCCATGTGCTACATAAAGACGGAAATAAGGTAGTATCCAGAAAAATCACAAATGCAGAAAACAACAGTGATGTCAATAGCTTTACCATTACTTCTCCCTCAGTCGTAGCATTGCGGTATAAGACTGACCAAGCCTTATGTGACCTCTTCATCCTCAAGCAGCATCTGGACACTACATTCCCGTTCAACAGTATCAAATTGCACATTCTCTACATGTCTTATTCGAGAACAGGTCGACAGAACGACTTCTACACGTTCAACTTGAGTTACGTCGGAGACAGCATCGTCATCGATCGCTATCGTCAGATCTCCGAAAGACTGGAACGTAAAGGCTTTACCTCCACCGTCAGTCTGCTGCAGCCGATCTTGATCGGCCAAGCAGTAAAGGTCGGCCCCCGCCTGGATGGAATACGCAGCCGCTGGGAGGGAAACCTGTAATGCAAGTCAGCGTCAGTGAGTTTGTAGACGAATATCGAACTCAGATCAAAGAGATGTACGGCTACCCAAATCTTCTTGCAGACCTGGGGGAAAGCAAGAAGCGCAAGTTGTTCGGTATAAGCAACGACATGATTGCCAAGAAGTTGCTGTCAAACGACTACGGTCATGTCTGCGATGAGTCCTTGTGCAAGCTGTTCAAAAACTACGTGTTTGCGAAGGTGTTTCCTAGTGGCAGCGAGGTGCGCCGTGCGAGGAGAGTTGATTCTCTACAACCCGCAGAGTGTCGCTATTAGGGTAATGAGCAAAGTTATGAAAAAGAGGGCCGCAGCGACAGCAGCATGGCAGCAGACGGAATCTTTTTGCTTGGTGATAAGGACTGTGACCCTGTTGCGACATATCTTGACAGCCGGTCATGGTACAACAATCTACACATTTCGCTGACCTTCGATATTCGGGATTTCCCGCGGGTGTCTGCAAGAGCTGGCAAGTCACCGTATTGCAAACCTTTCGGTAAAATGCAGGTGGACTTACCGCCTGCAGATCGCTGGCCGACGTGCAGGCCCCTTGCTACGTTGAAAGTGTCTAAGATTAATCCAAACACTGCTTACCAGAGGCGAGTTGAATTTGGGCAATTGATGCAAGAAGCGTGAGGAACTTCTTGATGCTCCGGGTTAGACAAACGTGCTTATTGGGAGATTAAAACCCTGGCTAACGAAGTGTTGGCACTGATCCCCCAAAGCCATTCCTTATTCTTCGATGATTTGGCCCAAATGGGAGGGGGCCGTTAAATGGAAAGGTGCCAAATTTGTGGTAGTTCTATCGATCAGCATGAAGTCTACGTAAACAACGTGGCGTTGATAGAGGCTATTGAGTCCGGTACTCTCGAAACGCCGACAGACCTGGAACAAAGCATATACTTGGGGAAGTATTGCCAAGGTTGTGTGTCAGTTTGCTTGTCAACTAAAGCTTGACAGAACTATTTAAGGGTGTATAACTATCCCCATGTATATACCTTGGGGGGAACGACATGGATGATAGATTGTACGCCTTTGCTAAGGCCCTTGGTACGCTGCGGCGTGCTGTCGGAAAGGACGATATTCCCGCCGTGTGGCTTGAGTTTTTTATTGCTGTAGTACAACACGGTGAGGCAGGTGTAACCACGCAAGAGTTGATTGGGGAGCTGGGCATGTCTCAGGGCAACGCCTCCCGGATAGTGAAGATACTGTCCAGGTTTTACAACCACCACAAGAAGGAATCGGACGGCCTGGACCTCATCGTCACTGCCCCCGATCCGCACTACCGGCACCGCCAGCGCCTGTTTGTAAGTGAGCACGGCAAAGCGGTGGTTGCCGAGTTGAAAAAATAACAAATGCCAATTGTTCTTCGTAACATGGCGAAGGTACAACTCCCGGAGGACCTCAAACGTGAGGTCCTCCGCATGTTTGTGCACTACAACAGCGCCGCAGACTGCATTAGAACTTACAGATATAAAGATGGCGTTGCTTACCTGCCCCCTAACATAACAAAGTTGAAGGCGGTAGCAACCCTGCTAGGGACTGACATCATCGACTGCAGGTCGAAAGGCTTGCCTCTTAGCAAGCCTTTTGAGTTGAATCCCGACTTCACGTTTAGACCTCATCAAGTCGATCCGGCCCACGCTCTTTTAGAGTTTACTCTTCGTGAGAAATACGGGGTATTGGAAGCGGACTGCGGGTGCGGGAAGACAGTCACGATGACTTGGGTAGCGGGGCAGCTCGGCAGCAAGGTGCTGATTCTTGTCGACATGGGTTCTCTGCAAACACAATGGCAAGCAGCCTTTGACATAGTTTGGAAACGGCAGGTGCAGATTGTCGAGCGCAACGCCAAACTATTTGATGACGTAGCAGTTGCGACCTTTCAATTGCTCCATGCCAATCCCGAGTTGACCCTTAGAATCCGCAAGGAATATGGATGCCTGCTACTGGACGAGTTTCACAGCACTGCATCTGATACTCGCAGAGAGATCCTGATGAAGATGGATAATGAGTACCGTCTTGGCTGCACGGCTACGCTAATGAAGAAGGGGTATGCAAATGACGTGCTGACCGATATGGTTTCAGATCAGAGGATCGTTATGATAGACGAGTCTGCCTTGAAAGCAGACGTTGTTTTCCTACCGACCGAAACCAAATTCTACAGTGAAAACCCCGACGATTGGGGCAAGATTCAAAGTGCTTTAGGCAAAGACTTGGCCAGAAATAAACTCATGGCTGATCTCACCATTTCGTTGGTGCAGCAGGGACGCAAAGTCTTGACCGTAGGCGTTACCGTGGGCACCTTGAAGCAGGTAGCGATGTACCTGAAAAAGAGCGGCATAAAGCACGTCCTGTACACCGGCAGCACCACCTTGGCCCAGGATCTGGCGCTTAGGGACAAGCTGGCACATGGTATGATTGACGCGATTCTGACCGTCCGTAAAGCAGATAAAGGATTGGATCTTCCGGCCCTCGATGCCCTCGTCAATGGAAGACCTTCAAATAACCAGTCATTCGTTGAGCAATTGTCCGGTAGAATAGTTCGCAGGCTGGATGGGAAGCCTACACCACTTATCGTTGACCTCGTAGATAAAGGAGATCTTGCTAAAAGATTTGCTACCAACAGAACGAGATGGTACCAGAAACTGGGGTACCAGCTCAAAACGAGTGACGTTTTTTCTTTTATGTAATTTTATTTATATATAGATAATTATTTTTATATAAATAAGATTGAAAGACAATGCCGATTCGACTCATGCTCGTTTGTCGAGGTTTGGAACGACATAGAGAGGTTCGATTCCTCTGATCTGGGGAGGCAAAAGCCATTGATGGCACGTCCGTTAGCGTAAGTGTGGAATCACTCGCAAGGGCAGCGCTAAACACAAGGAGGATTTGGGTGAAGGTGATCGGGATTAACGGTGCAGCGCAGTCAGGAAAGGACACGTTTGCCGGGGTAGCCGTACGGGAGTTCGGTGTTATCCAACTTTCCTTTGCAGCACCTTTGAAAGATGAAGTAGGCAGGTTCCTCGATGCAAACGATGTAGTCTGGCATCACCGAAATCTGTGGGGGACCAATGAAGACAAAGAAGCGATTCTGCGTATCCGGCACAACCCCGGCAAGCCGCAGTTTTTTAAGGACTACCTGGCCAAGTACGGCGGGTATTCGAATGGCTACTGGTATTTCAAGCCCAGGACGCTGATGCAGTATTGGGGAACAGAGTATCGTCGTGCGCAGGACCCCGACTATTGGGTCAAGAAGGCGCTCCGTCAGTGTAGCGAAGACAAGCTTTACCTGCTGTCTGACATGCGCTTTCCGAACGAAGCGGCAGGTGTCGAGTCATTGGGAGGGCTGAGAATAAAGGTAACCAGGGCCAATTGCCCTGGTATCACCAATGCTTCGCATTCTAGCGAAAATGCCCTGGCCACCTACAAAGGCTGGACTAACCAGATCGAGAATAACGGTTCGTTGGTGAGTTATCTCGAAATTGTACGGGCGTTGCTAGCCGAGGTAACACATGCCTGGTAACCATCACGTAGAGTGCAACGCAATCAAGAAGCTCATGGAGGAGAAAGGGCCTGAGCTTCTTGTTGCTGTTAGTCCAGAATACTTCGGCAACGCCGAACTGCGGAAGATGTTCCTGATTATCAGGAAATTCTACGTGGACAACGGCACGTTCATGGGGTGGGACGTACTCCGCTCTGCTATAGCGGACAAGTGTACCTCCGCTGATAAGGCCAAGTTCATACTGTCCCTTCTCGCCCAGATCCAGGAGCGGGATATCGAAGGGCTGACCAGCGAGTTGTTACTGAATGATCTTCGGAACTATCACAAGTTCCGCCTCGTATTGACCAAGACGGAGCAGCTGATCGAAGCGGTCGAGTCAAAAGATATAGACAACACGTTGGGCCGGTTGAAGGAGCTGCACGATTCGGTCTTCGTAAATGCAGAGTACCGGCTGGAAGAGGCTGATATGGCTGCGTCAGCCGGTAAGACCGTCAAATTCGATTTTCGCACGACCGGCGTCAAGCCTATCGATATGCGGGGCGGCTTGATCCGCGGTGGTCTGACGATCATCGCGGCACCGGCCAAAATGGGTAAGAGTACGTTGGCCGGTATGTTCGGAGTTCACCACTATCTCCACGAAGTCGGCTCTGTAGCCTATTTCAGTTATGAGATGGGTATGTCCGAGGTTCGGGCCAGGATTCTGAGTAACTTCGCGGATGTGGATTTGGGGGCGATCATGTCCGATACTCTGAGTCCATTGGAAGCCTTGAAGCTGCGTACCTACGAGGCGATCTTCTATTGCGGGGAAGGGGAGGGCAAAGCAGTTATCCGGTTCTGTAAAGAGCATCAGGGGCTGCCGAAAGAACTCTTCTTCGAGAAGCTTTTCCAGACCTTCCCGCAGCGGCAGAACAAGTTCTACATTTTCGACGAGCGGCTGGATTGGGATGACCTGTTCATCAAAATGAACTTGCTGGCAACGACCAAGGGCGTTACCACCTTCATCGTGGATTACCCGTTCCTGGTCCCACGCGGCAGAGCGGATGCACAGCTTGCTTCGTGGGAGTACAACCTGCTGCAGTCCAAGAACCTGAAGACATTCTCACACAAATACGGGGCCAACGTCATTACTCCTGCCCAGCTCGATCAGGGCAAGAAGGGCGACGATCCGCGACTGCGGTTCGTCAGCAACGCAATCAATGATTGCGACTTGGCCCTCTTCCTCACGGAGTCCGAAGAGGACAAAACCTTGGGCACGGTGACGGTCACGTTCAAAGCCATCCGAAACTTTCTGACAATCAAAGGCGCACCGTCATTCCCGGAGCCGTTCAAGCTGATAAAGGAGCTGAACAAGTCGCGCTTCGTATATCAGGAGTTCTAATGCGAAAAAGCAAAGAGCATGTGCTGGCTATGGCCGCTCATGGTGCTGAAGAGGGTAAGCCCTCCCTTAAAGTCTACTGTCCTCTCCTTAAAGGGGGTGGCAGTAGGCATATTGTCTACTGCATTTACAAGTGTCCGAAGGGACGACTTATCAAATGCAAGGAATACACGCTGCTCTACCCTGAACTTGTCAATTACCCGATAGAGCAGTTCTATATCGACCGTTACGGGGATCCTAACATCTTGGTTCCTGTAGCCTTGAGAAAACGCCGCAGAAGGAGAGCAATCAGTGACTAGACAGATGGGGCCGTACCGGATGAAAAACATCATCGAGGCCGTAGAGATCGATGCAGAATGGAAGCGCTTATTGGAGTGGGAACGAAAGTTTACTGACGTGAACATCGGTGACTACTTCTTCAGAGGCGTCTCCGGTTCCGAGGACATCATGTCTAAGGAGCGTTTTGAAAGGATATTCGAACCGTGCGCCACAGAAACAACCCGTTAAACGTGCTTGGCAGTCAGTACACCTTGACGGACTACAGATACTACAAAGACCATCTGCGGCTGCCGTTTCCATACCTGCGGCTGCTTTTGAAAAACTACCCGAACATTCGGGAGGCAATTTTCAGATTGCCGAACTTTTTAACCAAGTACCACAAGCATTTATGGGAGCGACTGGTGAGTCAGCAACAACCGACAATGACTGAGCGCAGGTGGGCCGCGGCTCATATACCCGTCACGTATTTCGATAACAGAGTAGCTGTTTGTGAACGGAAAACCGACCAAGACAACTTCGACATTCTGGGCCCCAACATTCGAAAACTGAGCGAACAGGGGATTGCCCTTTACCTGTACTCACTACAGAGCGATGGGGCCATGGTCGCCGGTACCAAACTCGTCAAAGAGGCCATCGCAGTAAACCTCCGAACCTTCTGCGCGGCGTACCCGAATGTTCTGGAAGCGAAGAAGGCTTCCTGGGACGGAGTCGACGATCCCTATGAGCAACAGCTGCACAATGCCGAAGTCCTGATGCTGTATGCGGTAGGCAGCGAGTTCGTGGGAAACGGCTATGCCGCCAATCAGCTCGTAGGGCTGGTCGATGATCGCCGCATGAATGGCAAAATGACCATCGTGGTCAGTCACTTGACCCCGCAAGAGTACGAACAACGGTACGGTCGAGCGCCGGAAGGAATCAGCATTCCTTTTACCGACAACAGGATCACGGTGACCTTGAAAGATCTGGCCAAAAGCCTGAGAGGGACGTGAAATGAATCCCCGGATAGTGTATGCAGTCAATCAGTACGGCTATCACAGCGGGATTGCAAAGCTCGGTAAACCGCTTCAGCTCGAGAAACAAAGTGAGTATCTAACATGAACATCCTGGCACTGCTCGATGAAAAAGGCATACGTTACGTACAAAAGACCGGTGATGAAATAGCAATCATCTGTCCGAATCAGGCTACCCATTCTGACGGTGTGGATTCCAACGCCAGCTTCAATATCAACTTAAGTAAAGAAGTCGGGCATTGCTTTGCCTGCGGTTTTTCTCTGTCCCAGGTAGGCATGACGACGTGGTTGCTGGGCGGTAAGATAGACGACGTGCAGATGCAGTCCATCTCCCTCCGCAGTCGCCTGAAGAGGATCAAAGAGCAGGACGCCACCATCTACACAAAAGATGGAGTCGGCTGTTTTGTCATGCCGCCTGGGGAAATCTACCCTGAAGAGTACCGAGGCATTTCCCCTGCTACATTCAAGATGCTGGAGGCGATCAAATGCACGGCCGGCAGGTACGAAAACAGGATCTGCTTTTCGATCACGCAGCATGGGGCATTCATCGGCGTAGACGGTCGGGCCTTGGGGGATGACAAACCCAAGTACCTTCGCCCCTCGAAATGCAATGCCAAAGAGTGGCTCTATCCGTTTGATTTGGCAAAGGCCAGAAAAGTACGCAGGGCAATTCTCTGCGAGGGGATCTTTCACGCGGTCAACTATCTGGACAAAATGGGCGAACCGGAAGCTTTGTGCTACTTCGGCTCCAACAACTGGTCGGAACACAAGACCTTGCTGTTGTTGGAAATGGGCCTCGATCACGTAGTCTTCTGGCCGGATAACGACGCTGCGGGAATCAAGGCAATGGATGAGATCTGCCCGACCTTGCGCCAGTGGATGGACGTGTATTTCATCCCTCCCGCAATCTTGCCTGAAGGCCCCGATCTGGCGGACTTCAGCAAGGACGAGATCGAAGGCTTTCTGAATCGGAAAAAGAGATGGAAATGAAAGCAAAACTGGTTTCTGACTTCCACGTGGAGTTCTGGAATTACATGGTTGTTCGACAAGTACCTGCCGCCACAACCGGACCAAGGACACGGTGCTGTGCTGGTGACATGGGCACCTTCGATGGGGGGAGATTTAATGCGGCGGTAATGGTGCGTAAACCTCTATTTATTTAAAACTATTTATGTGTAAATAGATATAAAGGAGCAGACCAGTGGCGAAGTTTTTTCCAGCAGTAAAGGGGGCCAAATGCGCGATCATTCTGGATCGCGTTATCAAAGACAGCGATATGCGCCTGATTTCGATACTTCACCAGCATATCGAGAAGGGGGGGCATGAGTACCAGGACTTTGACCGGATCACGCTGACGGCTGAGGACTATATCATGGGCAGCAAATCAAAGCCGAAAACGGCGGATCTGAAAGCAGGCGTGGAGCAGGCCAAAGAGTGGGTAGCAACCAAAGGCTACAATGCGGTCATCGTCATGGGAGCCGATGCATTCGAGCGGGTGATGGGCTACAAAGGCATCACCAGGTTTTACGGCAAAGCGCTCTGGTCGGACATCTTGCAGTGCAAGGTCATACCGACCGTCCATCCGGCGCAGCTGTTGTACGGAGATCCGCTAGTTGAAAAGTCGTTCCAGCAAAGCATGGCGACTCTGAAATACGAGATGCACACGAAGCAGTTGCATGTTGAAGAAGCCAAGGTCAACTACAACATCATCGACAACATTCAGAAGTTCAGAAAGTTCATCGAATACTTTAAGTCTGAGAAGGTAATGGCATTTGCATACGACCTTGAGACGGAAGGCTTGCGGTTCAATCTAGACCGGATTCTGACGATTCAGTTCTCCCACAAGGCGCGTTCCAGCTACCTTATACCGACCGACTTCTACGGGAAATGGACCGATCAGGAGTGGAACGAGATCCGGAGCGGCCTGTACGATCTGTTTGCAGACGATACGAAAACGCTGATCGGCCACAACATCAAGTTCGACAATCGCTTCATCGAGCATCACTGGAATATCCCGGTTCGCAAGCACAACGTTTTCGACACGATGATCGCCAAGTTCCTGTGCGACGAAACGACTCCCAGTGGCCTGAAAGAGCTGGCCTGCCAGTACACGGACATGGGTGATTACGAAGCCGACCTGGATGCGTTCAAGAAGCAGTATTGCAAAGAAAATAAGCTCAAGGTAGGCGACTTCTCCTATGCCTTGATCCCGTTCGACATCCTGGCCAAGTATGCTTTGGCCGATGCCGACTGCACCATGCGCCTCTACAACATCTTCTCTCAGAAGCTGATCGAAGAACAGCAGACCGAGACGATGAAAATGGTCATGCGGTTCCAGTATCTTCTCAGCCGCATGGAGATCACCGGCTCTCCGGTGGATACGGACTACACCGAGAAGTACCTTGCGGAAGTAGACGAGCAGTTGGCCACGATGCGGGTCGATCTGTCCAGCTTCAGCTTCGTGAAGCAGGCAGAGCAGGCCATCAACGACCGCAATATCCAAAAGCTGCTTGCTGCCGGTAAACCCACCAAGAGCTACAAGTGGGTCGAGTTCAACGTCAACTCCGTCGATCAGAAGCGGGTGCTGTTCTTCGACATAATCGGCATGCCGATTGTCTTTGCTACCGGCGTGAAGAACAAGCTTACCACCATGACCGCTCTTCGGATGGACAACCTGATCCGAAAAATTGCCAAAGAGCAGGGCCAAAACCTGGGCAGGCCGTTGTTTAAAAACGGCAAACGGGAATTTGTCCCTGAGGAGACAAAGGCGCATTACCTGCGGCTCAAAGGTGCAGTAGACAAACGAGCCATCAAGGAATGGGAATCGACCACCAAAGATCCTCAAATCGTTGAATTCATGGGGATGCTGAAGCGGTTCTCCGAGCTGTCCAAGATCCGCAACACGTACATCTTCTCTATCCTGGACAAGCAGGTAGAGGGATGGATTCATCCGAGCTTCAACGTCATCGGCGCTCGGTCGGGACGACTGAGCTGTAAAGATCCCAACTACCAGAATATACCGGCCCACTCCGAAGAGTCCAAGAAGATCAAGCGGATCACCAAGGCACCGGAGGGGTGGGTTCTTGTAGGTTCCGACCTTAGTGCTGCCGAGATGCGCTGGGTGACCATCGCCTCCGGCGATCCCAAGTTGATCGAGATGTTCAATTCCGGCCTGGATTCCCACGGCATCATTGCCAAGGAGATCTTCGGCCTGGACTGTCATCCGAACGACGTCAAAGACAAGCATCCTGACGAACGGCAGATCGCAAAAATGTGTCAGTTCCTCTCCGTCTACGGCGGGCAGGCTGACGCTTTGTCCGCAGGTGCAGGTATATCAGTCGAAATGGCACAGGGAATTCTGGATACGTATTTTGAGACGTATGCGGGGGTACGTGACTTCCTCGATAAAACCCAGGCTTTTGTTGATCTCAATGGGTATTCCCAATCGCTGCTTGGCCGCAGAAATCGACACCTTAACGTACCGTATCTGGTCAAACGCCGCGAAACAGTAGGAGAGCTGACCCAAGACGAAAGCATGGTGTACGAGAAGGAGTTAAGGGTCGCTAAAAATGCCACCATCCAGTCCGTTTCTTCTGACGGCTTGTTGATAGCCGCCTGCAACCTGCAGGATGAAATCGAAGAGTACGATCATCCGATCAAGATCATCAACGTGATCCATGACGCGATTTATTGCTTGATCAAAGAAGAGTTCTTGCAAGAAGGCAAGGACATCATCCTGCGGCATCTAACTACGCTGCCGCTTGATCTGATTGATCCGCTCTCCGGGAAAAAGGTAATTCCCCACATCAGGATGGAAGCCTCGGCTGAATGGGGGTACGACTGGAGTTCCTTTAGTGAGGACTTTGGAATTGCGACATCCGCGGATAATTACGACGATAACGAAGATGAGGAGGAAGCTGCATGAGGTTCCTTCTCGACAATGAAAGGGCCTGGGTAGGCGCCAGCCAGTTCTACGTAGCGCTGGACAAACTGGGTATTTCTCCTACCCTTTATGCCCTTCCCATTCCGTACATATTTAGTGCGGACGAACTGCAATACTACTTGGATTCGTTGGAAAACGAGTTGCGAGGAAAACCGCGAAACGACTACTACTCATACGTAAAAGAACGATGCGTCAAACTCTCTGAGTGGGCAAGTCGGGGAGTGATAGTACACGTTGTATCGTAAAGGAGGCGGTTGGTATGGGTAAGAGAAAGTGCACGACCAACACGGAAGGGATCGTATGAAACGAGTACTGCTGATCGACTTCATGGGGAGCGCCTTCTACCACCACCACGCGCAAGACGGCAATCTGGTGATGAACTTTATACGCAATCTGCAGCTCATTCTCCAAGCGTACAAGGTAGACAAAACCGTTATCTTGCTCGAAGGCGGCTCCGCGTATCGTAAAAATCTGCTTCCCGACTACAAGCTGGCGCGCAGGCAGCGTCGTGAGAAACAGTCGGATGCAGACAGGGCCGCATTTCAGAAGTTCCTGGATGCTACCGAAACCTTGGCGATCTGCCTGGAAGTCCTGGGGGTCCATAAACTGCAGGTTTTCGGGGCCGAAGCAGACGACCTTGCAGGGTATCTGTGTGCCATTCTCCCCACGCAGGAGTACCAGATCCTGCTGATGTCGGAGGACAGCGACTGGAGCCAGCTGCTGTCCCGTAAAAATACCGTTCAGGGCAGTTACAAGACGATGGCAAAGACGATCCCGCTTCTGACCAAAAGCCAGTGGTCCACGTACAATTCCTTTTACGTGGCCAAAGGCTTGACGCCGGACCAGTGGTTCGAGAAAAAGATGCTGACCGGCGATGCGTCCGACAATATCCCCGGCATCGATGGGTTGGGGGAGACGGGAGCTACCAGGCTGCTGGGAAAATACGGCTCTTTGCGTGAGATCCTCGACACTAGGGAATCTCTCGACGTTCCCCGTCTTTCCGCGAAGGCAAAGGCCGGATTGGCGGACAGCGAGGCTGTTCTGAAACTGGGGTACCAGCTCATGAACCTACGGTGGACTCCAGAGCAGTGGAAACAGGTAGTCGGGTTGAATACCGTCCCCGTAGACGTGCTTGCAGATGGTGGGCTGATGGCCCCGAATGCCGTTCGCACCACCGCGTTTACGGAGCTGTGCTATGATAACGGCTGGATCGATTTCGTAGACAATCCAGAATGGCTGCTAGCTTTTTATGGTAAATAATTATTGACAGGTAAATAATTATTGAGTAGGATATTTTATAGAGTCGAACGAAGGAAAGTTCGATAAAATACGGCAGTCACTGGCTCCGCACGCTAAAGTCATGCGATCAAAATGTGAGCATTTTGTTAAAACTATTTGCTTATAAATAATTTTAGATGATTGATATGAGGAGGAGACGTCTCCTCGGTGCTTGAGGCTGCATCCCAAACCCGCCTCCAATTTCATGTTTGTTTCAGACACACATTTCAAACGAAGGGAAATTTCAAAATGGCACGAGCAACATCCGCAGCAAAGAACGCAACAGCCACCTCAGTAAACACTGATGACCTCTTTGCAGGGTTTTCTGACGAGGAGAAAGCAGAACTTCTGGCTCTTACCGGCCAGAATGCCAACCTGAAGGGGGAGAAAGTGCCGGTCATCAAGGTCAACTACTGCGACCTGGAAGACCGCGACGGCAACAGCATCAAAAAAGGCAACTTCGTTTACAACCAGAACTCGAAGGAAGTTTCCGCCGAAGGCGATGGCACTATCAGGGTCGAGTACATCGGTATCGATCTGGGCAAGGCCCCTAAGATCACTGTGCTGGCGTACCGCCAGCAGTACGCCTACTACAGCGATGATCCGAAGCAGCGCTGTTCCAGCCAGATCTTCGGCCAGGGCGAGATCCCGGTCGGCAGCACGCTGAAGTACGAGTGCCGCTCCGGCAAGTGCCCCCGCCGTGCAGAAGGGATCGACAAAAAAGAGAAGTGCGCGTGTCAGTATGTCGTGATGTGTCAGGTCCGTATCGGTGATGAAATCAAGCCTGCCATGATGTACGTGAAGGGCAAGTCGTTCATCTCTTTCGGAGACTACCTCAAGGGTGTCGGCAGCTTCCCGCTGTTCTTCGCACCGACCCGTCTGACGAACAAGATGGAGAAGCAGGGCAGCGTGACGTACTACGTTTCCAGCTTCGAACTTTTGAAAGAGTCGCCGTTCCCGCAGCTTGAAGCGAGGGAAAACATGAAGACTGCCAAGGACGCTGTCAAGGCCTTGGACGACTTCAAAAAGTCTCAGATGCAGAAGACGGCAGTAGCCCAGATCGTAGACAAATCTGCCGGATCTGGCGCAAAGCCGGTCAGTATGGACGTACTATTCCGCGAAGATGATGATATCGTCTTCGACGACTAAGGAGAGAAAATGGAAATAAGCATTAAACTGACAATTGATCAAGTGAACACAGTGCTTGGAGCACTCGCCAAACTGCCGTACGAGCAAGTAGCTGATCTGCTCGGTAATATCCGTCATCAGGCACAGCAGCAAGTAGACGCTGCCCAGGCTTCTCATTCTGTGCAGGAAGAGGGGGGCGAGCCAGCGTAGAGAAGAGCCGTGAGAGTACGTCACCATCTGCAAGGAGGAAAGTTGTGTAGAGGTGACACCAGGCTTTGAACTTGGTATCAGGAGTTCGAGTCTCCCCTCGCACCATAGTTTACCCTTGTAGCCCAATTGCCAGAGGCAGCGGGTTTAAGCCCCGCTCAGTGAAGGTTGGAATCCTTCCAGGGGTACCATCGGGTCGTTGGTGTAACGGTAGCATCCACGCCTCCAAAGCGTTGGGGTTAGGGTTCGAATCCCTGGCGGCCCGCCATTACAAAAACTAAGCGTGACATGTCACGCCCTCTCACAAGGACAAGGTGTAAAGGCCGCAACCCGCAGACCGGCGCTGCCACTGAAATCCCGGCCAGCACCAAGATGGGCTTCAAAGCCGCGCAGTAATCCCGCACGTTACATGGTGAAACAATGAAAGGAGCCTGATCGACAGGCTCCTTTCTTTGTATGTGAGGAGCGTATGTCCAAACAATCGTGGATAGTCTCCGGCGACATCCACCTGAGAATAAAACCCGACCTGCCCCTGGAGTGGCAGCTAAACCGTTACAGACTGCTCTGGCAAACCTACATAAACCTCTGCCTGGAACACGACGCCATGCTGATCCTGTCAGGCGACATTTTCGATAACCACAAAATCAACACCAGAGAGATGCAACTGTTCCTGGAGCTCTGCACCTTGGTTTCCAGGGCCGGAATCGACATATGGGTAATCGACGGCAATCACGACTACTCTGACCCCAACAACACGACGTTGGAACATTTCAGGTCGTTCTTCGACAGCCTGAATTCCAAAAGCTTCAATACGCCTTGTGGGGCGGTTCGCTATGTAAACCATACTACCGTTCAATTTAGGGATTGCGAGTTCGCCTTTGTAGGGCATTCCCGCATCAGGGACTGCAGTCTTGTCCCTTCAAAAGACAGGACCACCGTCCTGGTCAGCCACTTCCGGCCGGATGTGAATGAGTACATCAAAGAGGAGATCGACGTTGCTGCGTTTACTGATGGTTACGACCTCGTCCTTGCTTCTGACATTCACACTGATCTTACTATTGGCGGGCGCATCTTTTTCACCAATAGCCCTCTTAATAACCATTTTGAGCCTGATCCCACATGCGGTTGTCTGCTTGTCACGTGCACCAACGGTTCCTTATCGACAACCAGAATCCCGCTCGATCTTCCAAACCTCGTCCAGGTCACGGTAGACGCGGCAGACTACAAGGAGATCGTGGCTGACTATCACTTCTACCGCGTGGAAGTGACCGGCACGCCGGAGGAATTGAGGAAGATTTCCTCCAGCAATACGCACGTCACGTTACTCAAAGTACCGGAAGTCGTTGAAACGTACACCGAGGTCAAAGACGACACGGTAGGCATCATAACCAGCCTGGAAGATTCGTTAATAGGTTACATGCAGGAACTTGGTTACGACCAAGGCAAAATTCAACAGATGATGGAGGTCTATCATGGCACGTAAGTCTCTGAACAGAGATCGTTACGAGGCTAAGCTGGGACAGGTGAAGCATGACCCTGCGGCGTATGCAGAAATGCTTGCCAAATCTCCTTTCCGCCGCCACCAGAAACGAATTCTGGCACTTCGGCGGCAGGCGGAAGTACTCACCGCCCTGAAACACGTAGACGTAGCTGAGGAGGCAGAATGTTCAGATTCAAAGGCATAGTAGACAAAGATGAACGTACGTTCGGCTTCATGACCCGCTTCCTCGGCATTGATTTCGCGGTCATGGTGTTCGGCTGGTTGAACGACTGGAGCGTGATTGAGCTGAAGATCCCGTGCAACTACGGCATTTTATGCCACGTCGGGCCTATTGTTGTGAATGTAGGGAGGTTTCAGAATGGCATCTACGAAGAAACCCAAAAAGCAGACGTATTGGACGTTCATTGATACCGGAAATGGTGACTGCTATTTCAGCAACTCTTGTTTCAGATAAACAACCTGGCCCCCAGCCGGTCTTTGGAACGGTGGAAACGCGGTAAAGAATGGTTCCGCAGTCTGTTGGACCTGGTTGACTACTTCAACTGCAGGGCCTCATAAGAGGGAGCGGCATGATTGTTTTCCAAACGTTGAAAGCCCAGGACTGTTTCTCCTACACCAACCTGGAATTCAATTTTCAAACCGGCCTTCACTCCATCTCAGGAATGAACGGCAGCAGTAAAACGTCGATCTTTCTAGTCCTGCAGCAGTGTCTTTACAACAAGAACGCCAAGGGCTGCAAGATCGAGGATGTCAACAACAAGATCACAGGAAAGCCTTACGAGATCGAAGTAACCTTCACGAAAGGTGCCAATGCCTACCATATCGTGAACAGCAAGAAAAAGGGCTGCATCGAGATTTACCACAATGGCGTGGACATCAGCCTCAAAAGGATTCCTGACAATCTGAAACTGATCGAAGAGATTCTGGAGTGCGACTTCCAGACTTTCTGCGATCTGACGTACCAGTCCAAAGAGTCAACCCTTAACCTGCTTGACAGTTCCACCAACAAAGGGCGCAGCGAGTTTGCCAACAGAACGCTGAAATTAGCGGAGCTGGATCAGCAACTCGGCAGGATGGATGCTTACCGGAAAGAGCTGGAAGGGAAGCGGGGCACAATCGCCCTGCTGTCCGAATCGTTGGAAACCTTGAAAGCCTCGCTGTCCAGCGAGGCATGTGAAATGGCACCGCTGCCCACGGCGGAGTTGCAAGGCCGCATGAAGGTGTTTTCAGAACTTCTTGAAGATTGGCAAGGCCGCAAAGTGCGGATCGAGGCTGATCTGGGACGGCTGCAGACGGATCTGTCCCGATCCGCCAACTACGCACAGCAGATGCTGCACCTGAAAGGAAAACAGGATGAGTTAGCCCTGCTTTCCGCCCCTGACAAGGATCTGGCCGAGTGTCGGGATCAGCTCTCCAGGATCCAGCAGGCAGAATCAAAGCGCACCACAATGGTAGCTCTATGGAATAAAGAACTGGAGATGTTGAAGAAGGCCGCAGCAACCGGTAAATGCCACGCCTGCGGTCATGAAGTGGAGGCCAAGCAGTTCGATGTCCAGGTTACGCAGATTCAAACTCACATCGCAGAGGCCAACGAGTTTTTGGAGCGTTGCAAGAGCGGAGGGGTGAAATACGCTTCCCGGATCAACACCTGGGAAGAGATACACAGGCTGGAGCAGGAGATAGCACGACTGACCAATGCGGTCCCGTATGAGTGCGATGCCGAGGCGCTGAAACAAGAAGAGTCGAGACTGCAGTACGAGCTGCGGCAGGTTCAGGATGAAATCTCCGGGCTGAAAGCAGAGCAGCAAGAAGTCCAAGCGAAGTACGACGAAGCGATAAAGCATAACGCCACAGTAGCGGCCGTCAAGGATCTGAATGCGAATATTCGGGAGAACAACGCCAAACTGCACATTCAAATCGACCAGCACGCGCAACAGTTGGCCGATAGTGAGCGCAGGTTGGATTTGCTCAAGAGCTGGGTCGGCATCCTTGGCCCAAAGGGATACAGGACGGTGATGGTAAACCGCTTCCTGCAATCCCTCAACAAGACCATGAGCACGTATGCCCGCCTGATGTGTGACGGGCGCATCAAGTGCCTCTTCTTCATCAACGAGGCAGGAGAGATCGACTTCTCCATCACTGACGACGCAAAGGCTATGGACATTGTGCTGTGGTCTGGCGGCGAAACGGCCAGGATCAAGATCGTCTGCCTGTTTGCAGTGCTGGAGCTGCTTGAGGTTACGGGGGCTACCAGCTTCAACGTACTTTGTCTGGATGAGATTTTCGATGCGCTGGATCAGGACGGCAAGGCCGGACTGTTCAACGTTCTTGAGTACCTTAAAGGAAAGAATAAGGCACTGTACACCATTGCCCATTCGGAGTTGGCTCTGGATCTGGTGTACGACTCTGTTATAGCGGCAGAGAAACTGAATGACGGAACTACAAGGGTATTTCAATGCACAACGAGGTAAGTGTCAATTTTATTGACGAGCGCTGTCCCCAATGCAAGGCCATGCTCCTGACGGACTGGACACACAAATGGTGCAGCTTCGCAGAAGGCACCGTCAACTATCCCGCATGTGACTACGGTCGGGCTGAAAAGGTCCTGTTCCATGATCCCAAAGATAACTGATAAGGTTTGCTGCGTTTCAAGAAAAACGAGGAGCTATAAATGAGCGATCAGGCGAAACAAGAGGCATATGCGAAATATGCCAACTGCACGAACAAGACGCTGTTGATGGTCTTGGAGGACTCGACCTTGCCTGCCGTCGAGAAGGAAGTGATTCAGATGATCCTGAAGGGTAGGGTAGGGTGAGCTTCCTGGGGATCGACCAGTCAAAGCGTTCGACCGGCTGTGTCTGGTGGATGAATCGGGAACTATGCTGCGGTACTGAGGATTTCTGATGGTTTGGAGCCATACATAATACGTTGGAGGTTTGCGTTGCCTCGCAAGGTACTTACGGAAAGACGGGTAAGAGAAGGCAGTTGCCCTAATTGCGGAAGGGTGAATGACCGGCTCCCCAAGGCTTATTGCAGTATTTGTTCGGTGAACGAAAAACGCAGAAAGCAAAAACGTGTAGATTTAGGCCGCTGTCTCTTATGTGGCAATACCCTCATGATGCAAGAAACTGCAAAGTGCTGTCGGAACTGCACTGAACAAACATTTATTTTCAAATGGTAAAAGGAGAGAGGTTTGGAACTGATTCAGAGGCGAATGCCGCGAGATTACGTTTTAATCGATTCCTCAGACTATCACTACGGTAGCCTGAACTGCGCCAGAGACAAGATCCGCAGCATGATCGACAAGGTTGCCACCAAGAAGAACTACTTCCTGGTCAATAAAGGGGATTCCATAGAGGCCATTCTGCCCAGCGACAAGAGGTACGCAAGCTGCGGTCTGGACGTGAAAGAGCGCCTCATGACTCCTGCAGATCAGGCAGACGCGGTTGTCAGAGACTTCATGCCGATCCGCGACAAGATCGTTGCCTGGGGCTTCGGCAATCACGAATACAAACTGATGAACACTATGGATTTTGGACGGTACATCGCAGCCCAACTCCAGGTGCCGTATGGGACCTACGCCTTCAAGTTCACGGCGACTGACCGTAATAAACGGCCCATGCACAAGATGTTCTTCACGCACGGCTACGGCAGCATCAACAGTAACGCGAAGGACGATATCCAGAAGATGGCGAACCGCAAGGCTTCGCTGAAGCACAAACTCTGCAAATCGGGCTTCTCCGACTGCATCTACATGAGCTGTGGGCACACTCACCAGCTCCTGGTGGTTGAGCCGACCATCGAAAACAAGCTGTATCTGACCGATGACGGCCACGGCATCAAGCAGCATTACCATGTACTGGCAGAGCAGAACATGCCGTTCATCCCTGCCGACAGCAGATGGTACGGATGCTCCGGTAGCTTCTTGAAGCTGTACAGTGAACCAGGGAGCTATGCCATCAGCTACGGAGAGGTGGCCGGTTATGAGCCGAGCGAAATCGGCTGGCTTGAAATCCACGTTGAAAACGGCAACGTAGTCCGCGTAGAGAAAGTGATTGCGTAATGGCAACAAACAGAAAATCAAAGGGTCTTTCACTCAGCTCCCTTATCGGCAAGAAGGTGAAACTGAGGGATCGTTACGAGGCAGAGCTAAACGGTGAGTTTACGCTACGGGCTTTAGATCCGCTGGGGTTTGCATTGTTGGAGAACGCCGGTGCGACCTGTTGGTGGTCGCTCCAGCGGATCGAGGCAGTTAGAGAGGCACGTGATGCAGACGAATAGCGAATACTTCGAGCCAAGTTACGCGTGGTTCAAATTTCAAGTCAACGCAGACTTTGTGCGGAAAGCAGTGGACATGTTTCCGCCATACTTCGCTGAGAAGCCTGCTTCCAGTACCGGAAAGTACCACGCCACGTGGTCCAATATGAAGGGCGGTCTGAGGGCGCATACACTCGCAGTGGCGTATATGACGCACAGTTTGTCCGACGCCTATATGCTGGACGACCGGGAACATGATGCAGCGTTGATTGCTGCGCTGTTCCACGACGCAGTCAAATACGGCTTCGGATGCGGTCCTCACACCTCCAAAACGCACGAGTCCGAAGGAGCCATTTTCTTTAAGCGTGTAGCAGACAGGTTGAACTACCCGAATGCGCTGAACGAGCAAATCTACACCGCTATAGCGTTCCACCAGGGTAGATGGGCCGTTTGTGATCCGTCCAAGATCTTTCCGGACGACTTCGGCAAAATCGGGCAACTCGTCCATATAGCCGATATGGTGGCAAGCCGCCCTGAGGTCAGGTTTAACTTCCTTGAAACATCGTTGATCGGATGACTCATGAATAAAGACACGTATTGCAGAAAATGCTGGCTACGCCTCCGCAAACTCGCACCGCTCACCTGTTACGAGCGTGCGGACGGGGCCGCATACCATTGCTCCTTTTGTGGAGATTTCATTTACGCAGAAAGGTTTGACACGGTAATGCCAGAGCAAGACTACTCACTGACGCAGGACGAATTACGCTACACGATCCACTCTCTCCAAAAGCAGCTCGCCAAGGTGGGGAATGCACGTGCTCAGCTGATTACTACTATCACAAAGCTTGAGATCATGCTTGAGCTGGCCAAAGAAAAGGAGGTGAAATGAGTATCGATAAAGCGCTCCTGCTTGCCTTCTTTGAAGAGCAGCAGAAATGTGAAGCAGACAAAAAAGAGATTGTAGTCGAGATCAAAGAGGCGTTTGCAACCTTTGCTTACAACAACGAGCTGATCAAGAAGAGTGTCCGGCGCGTCTACAAACTCTACAAAGAGTTCCAAAAGGACAACGAATTCGTCCTTGTTGACTCCGAGACGGATTTGCTCCTGGACACAGTCATTCCGGTCTATTCGGAGGATGCGGATGCCGCAGCAGTCGCTCAAGGTTAAGTTCAAGAAGCTTCACGAAGACGCGAAGGCTCCCCGCTGCGCAAAGCCTGGGGATGCCGGTGTGGACGTGTTCTGTACCGCCATAGTTTCAGACCGGGACTATATCGAGTACCGCACTGGAATCGCTGTGGAAATCCCTGAAGGATATGTCGGTTTGCTGTTTGCTCGTTCGGGCAACAGCAAAAAGGACTTGCTGCTGTGCAATGCGGTCGGCGTCATCGACAGCGGGTATCGCGGGGAGATCGCCCTGCGCTTCAAGATCGTTACCCATCACGGCATCAGGAAGCTTATCCCACACCTCTATGCCGTGGGGGATGCCTGCGGCCAATTGATAATCCTTCCCTACCCGAAGGCCACCTTGGAGGAGGTCTTCGACCTATCGGAATCAGAACGTGGAACGGGCGGTTTTGGCTCGACAAATCAGTAGGATGGAAACTTAAAACTCAAGGAGTCACCAGTACATGAAATACAAAATGTTCGTCAAGGCATGCGAGGACTGCGAAAAAGGTGAAGAGTCCGTTGGCCCTTTGACGCTGCAAGAGCAGATCTGGAAGGCTCAGCTCGAAAATTTCAGGGAGATTTACCTCAACGGCGAGATCAACAACAACGTGATCGAGAAGGTGGTTGCTCAGATTCAGAATATAAACCGGCGCGATGACATGCTGGAGACCCAGGTGCTGAACTACGGGCGGGAGCCGATCACGGTCTACATCAACTCCCCAGGCGGAAGGGTATTTGAGAGCTTTGCGGTGGTTTCGGCCATCAAAACGAGCAAGACCCCTGTGCGTACCGTGGCGCTCGGTGAGGCCATGTCGGGCGGTTTTCTGATCCTGCTGGCGGGTCATGAGCGGTATGCGATGCCGTTTGCATGGCTCATGTATCACGAGTTAGGCAGTGGAAGTATCGGCAAGGCCGCAGACGTTCGGGAATACAGCGAACATCTGGACGAACTGCAAAAGATGATTACCGATTTTGTCACTACCAATTCCCTCATCACCGAGGAGGCCCTGGAGGATTGTCACCAGCGCAAGTCCGACTGGTACATGAATGTCGTGGAGGCGATGGAGTTGGAGGTTATCGACGGCCTGTGGCCGCTTGACCTCAATTCCGCTGAAGTGCCGTCCGAAGACGGTGAAGCGATTGAAGAGGAATAATAAACAGTACAAAGCACCGGCCAACCATCCGGCGCTTTGTACTTTACGAATAGCTGGCTGAATCTGGAGATTGATACATGCTGCAAGCAAAAATAGAAGAGCTGTATTCTACATTTATCGCCAAGCGCACCTACACCCGCTGGTTGGTCGGCTTGCAGCGCAGGGAGTCTTGGAAGGAAGCCTGTCTGCGGTACGAGGACTACTTCCTGCGCTACGTGCCTGAGTCTTTACGGGATGATTTCGACAAGGCAATCGCCTTTATGATCCTCAAGGAAACCGTAGGTTCCATGAGGGCCTTGTGGTCTGCCGGACCCGCCCTGGAGGAGAACAGTTTCGCCGCGTTTAACTGTGCCTTTGTCGCTCTGGATTCGCCCGATAAATTCAGCGAGATCCTTTACATACTGATGCACGGAACAGGTATGGGTTTTTCGGTCGAGCGGCAGTTCACCGGCAGATTGCCTGAAGTGCCGGGAGAGTTTGCCAAGGCTGAAGAGGCCCACGTCGTGGAGGACTCCAAACTGGGATGGAAGAATGCCTTCGGGCATTGCATCTCCTGCCTGTATGCTGGTGTGATCCCTGTGTTCGACTACTCCGCCGTAAGGCCCAAAGGGGCACGCCTCAACACATTCGGAGGACGGGCTTCCGGCCCTGAGCCGCTGCGCCAATTGCTCCAGTTCACTATCGGCGTTTTTCAAGGGGCCAAGGGCAGAAAACTCAACTCCCTGGAAGTTCACGACGTTGTAACCAAGACGTGCGATTGCGTGGTGGTCGGTGGTGTGCGTAGGAGCGCAGGAATCTCTTTCAGCAATCTCTCGGATCAGCGCCTGAAGCACGCCAAAGATGGGCAGTTCTGGCTTGAGAATCCGCACCGGGCCTTGGCTAACAACAGCATCGCCTATACGGAGAAGCCTGTTGTGGCACACTTCATGGAAGAGTGGTTGAACCTTACTCGCTCCGGTTCCGGTGAACGCGGCATCTTCAACGTGCAGACCGCCAGGGACAAGGCGGATAAATTCGGGCGCATGCCTGGCAATGTGCGGTCGAATCCGTGCTGCGAAGCTCTCCTGATGGATCGCCAGCTTTGCAATCTGTCCGAAGTTGTTGTGCGGCCCGACGACATCAGGGAAGTTCTTGAGGCCAAGATCCGCGCAGCCGTCCTTCTTGGGTGTGTGCAGTCTCTGGAAGTCAACTTCCATAACGTCCACCCTGATTGGAAGAAGAATGCCGAAGCCGAGCGTCTGATCGGAGTCTCGTTGACCGGCGTATGTGATTCTCCTCTGTTTAAGAAGGTGAACGACAAGACCGGCAAACTCCTGCGGGAACTGCGTAAGTATGCGCATGACTGCGCCGCTGAATTTGCGAAGGAGTTGGGCATCGCCACTCCCAAGCAAATTACGCTCACCAAGCCGTCCGGTACGGTGTCGCAGCTCTGCAACAGCGCCAGCGGTCTGCATCCTCGGTACTCTGACTACTACATTCGCAGGGTCAGGGTTAATGCCAAAGATCCTATCGCCTATCTGCTTCTCAGCAAAGGCGTGCCCTGCAATCCCGAAGTCGGGCAATCCTGGGAAGAGCACTCTACGTTGGTCTTCGAGTTTCCGATGAAGTCTCCGAGAGGTTCGCTGAATAGGTCCGATTTCTCTGCAATCGAGCAGTTGGAGTACTGGAAGATGTTCAACGATAACTGGTGCGACGGCAACCCTTCGGTCACGATCTACGTGAAAGAGGACGAGTGGATCGAAGTTAGCGCCTGGGTCTACAAGAATTGGGATTCGGTCTGCGGCCTGAGTTTCCTTCCCTATGACGGAGGAAACTATCCCCTGGCCCCCTACGAGGAGATCACGCGGACGGAGTACCAGGAACTCTGTAAACTGTACCAAGGGATCGAGATTGACTTCGACTGTGAGCTGAATCAATTCGAGCAGGATGACAACACCACGGGGCGGACTGAATTGGCCTGTAGCGGTGGGAACTGTGAATTATAAGGGGAGAGAAAATGAGGGCTACATGGACTCTCTTTATCTACCTCGGCATCAACATCATGGCTATCCTCGGCATATTCAACCTTTTGAATATGCCGGATAGCTTGGTTGTCGGTGCAGGGGGTGCAGGGGGTGCAGGGGGTGCAGTATGAAGACAAAACCATCAAGCAACCTTTACCCACGGCTTCCTGCACGACCAAGGCCGTAATGCGGTAACTCAGATCTAGAACTGAAGCGACTCGATATCCCGGAACTCCAGAAGCTGACGGTCACGACGCTGGGCACAGGGCTAACACCTTGTTAAGAGGTACGTCAAAGGGCCTCAAAATTTTTTGAGGCCCTTTTTCTTGCTCAAACTATTTAAGCATATTTACTTGGATTCAGACGGAAGTTGTTTGTTAATGAATGTTTCAATGGCCTTATTGGCTACTGGCGCAGTGATATTGCCTTGTTTTGCCTGACGAATTATGTAATCAGGAAATTTGTTCGTTATGTAATTTTGACGAAGCCATGACCTAAACAGACCTAATGCTGAATCAGGATATGCATACGCAGGCTGCGGGTTGCTTTTTGATTGGGGGTAATATAGCGGATATTCGTGGTCGTATTTTGTTCTGTCGCCGTGAACATTAGCTAAATTATTATCTTTCCAATAAGAACTCCATGCTTTGCCTACTGAAATATCGGGTACCACTTTATCACTTATCATGATTCCAGAACGAATCATCGGAACTATCATAGAAGCTATTTCACGAAACACACTGAAATAGCCCAGCGGCACAGAGTCCAAAATCATATCAACACGGTCATGGAAGTGTTTCCAGCTATCTAATATTTTTTGACTTGGGGAGTATCCGGTCGCTTCATAAATAAACAGCCTAAATGTAGTTCTTGCTAAAGTTCTGAAAGCATTTATTGCTTCGTCTCTTTTTTCCCTAGCAACGAAAGCATAATATTCAAGTATTGCCAAGCAGACTGGTTCTGTATACGCATTAATAATTGTGCCGTTGAGTTCTGACTTAAGAAACAATTCATCTTCAAAGTATCCAGATTTTTCTAACATCTCATTTATTGCCATACCACGGTCTTTATCTTTTTCGTCTTTCCAGTTAATAGCTAATCGATTAAGTACCTTACGATCGACCCCACAAATTCTGGCAAGTCCGCTCTCTGAAAGATATGGCACACCATTTTCTAGCACACCCATTTCAATCCCATCGAACTCAACCTGTTTTTCAACGTGGAATAGGTCGCCCTGTATATGAATTTGGGGTGGGACCAATTGACCTGATTTTCCCTGTAATATGCTGTTATTGTTAGTTTTTAAGGTGGGACTAAAAGCAGGCTTTGACATGTTTCCTCCAGCATTATTACATTAGGATTAAATACTTTTGGTAGCATAAATTAGATTTAATTGGAAAGTCTAGCAATCATTTCGAGCGATCAAGCATGGCTTGATACACCCGCTTCCATGGCCGGTGTGGTTCTGTCGCTCGACAAAACTTCTGGAGGCCCTGGAGATATCGGGATTGCCGTTGATTATGTGAATCACAGGTTATTGCTGGCTCTATTTTTCAGGGCTAAGATTCCTGTCAAGCGACAGCCGCGATTTTAGGCCGTAGCAAGCAATTTAAAATTGTATTGATCTGTATCAATTTGTTTCAATGTGTGACAAAAAATCCCCGCCGAGCGGAGGTAACTCGGTGGGGCGTGCAGCTAGAAAAGGAGGGAAACTAGCTGCGTAACAGTTCGGTAGTGTCTCGGCTTGAAATGTAATGATCCAGGGCCAAACAAAATAGGCGGTTTTCGCTTACGCCGTGAAATATCCTGTCGCATGTCTGCTGTATGATATGATATAAAATAAATATACTTTAACGGCAAATCGTGATATACAGCGCGAGAATTGTATACGGAATACAGAAGGGAGGATGTTATGGCAACCGTCTTTGATGTGGCTAAATACATCCTTGAAAAGACCGGTGAAATCACCGTAATGAAACTGCAAAAGCTTTGTTTCTATTCTAAAGCTTGGGGTTTGGTGTGGGATGAGGAAGAAATGTTTCCTGAGCATTTTGAGGCTTGGGCTGGAGGGGCTGTATCGCCTGCATTATATGATAGACATAGGGGCATGTTTAAAGTAATGACTTCTACTTTTCCCTATGGGGATTCTCGCAATTTAACGGGGCCACAGAAAGAAACTGTTGACCATGTTTTAGAATTTTATGGGAAATATACTGCCCAACAATTAAGCGATATCAACCACCAAGAATCCCCTTGGATAGATGCTAGGAATGGCTTGCCACCTACAGCGCGTTCTAATGAAGTGATTACTACAGCCTCTATTGCTGAATATTATTCAGGGATTTGGAATAGTGAAGAAGCTTAGTAAGGCTGAAGCCCGTATTCAAAGAAATATTGAGAAACTAGCAAAAACCAGGGATAAAAATGTTAGGCTCTCCGAAAATATCAGGATTGAAGATAAGTATATCAGAGTGTCCGAAGCGCCTTCGCTAGAAAAGAATCCCCGTTCAACTAATCCAGACAATTACAAAACATGTTATTTTTCCTGGTGCCACACACGTTCAGACACTGCTGGCGATTGGGGCTGGAATGAATCGCGCCTATGGACCGATCAAGAGTATAGTGAAACTATCAAACCCCATATGGATGCACATCGTAATGATTCATGGAATGAGGTAGAAACAAAAACGTATAGTGGTAGATTTAAGTACCGAAAATTGCTTAATAAATATCAACCTTTAGATTCATTGTGCGGCGAAGCGCAAACAAGATGGGGCGAATTAGAAGGTTTAGCCGAATTTGAAACCTTATTCAGATTGCGGTTGGGAGACAAAAAAAGAATTTGGGGGATACGGCTGCAGCACCATTTTTTTATGATTTGGTACGAGCGCAATCATAAAATATGTCCAGTAGATAACCATTAGATTAATTCTGTTATTTCCGCCAACGTCCACACATGATAGCAACCACCGCTGAGCCTGGGCCTTATCTTCGTTGGTAGCCTGAATTTGGCATGCTGGGTTATGTCGAGTGGTCGTTTGCCTTAAAGGCGAACATAACCGCTCAGGGATTGCAACGGGATCTAAATTTCAAACTGAGATACTACGCAAAAAAGCCCCACCGAGCGGAGGTAACCCGGTGGGGCGTGCAGCTAGAAAAGGAGGGAAACTAGCTGCGTAACAGTTCGTACAGCTCGCCGGGGTTGGTTTTGCTAGGCAGTGCCTCAGGTATTCTGCCAAGGGCCTGGAGAGCTGCACTGCAGATCTCCGAGCAGAAGTACCGTTCAATATCCTCAAGACCAAGATGGAGCACCGTTCCGAAAAACAGCCCCACCCAATCATACCCACAGCCTACTTTTACATCACTCCACCTGCGAAGCCATTTTTCTTCTCCCAAAGAAATCTCGATATCAATGAAGTCCCACTTGGCAGGATCAGGTTCGATAGTCAGGTAGCGGACCCCATTTGATCGAGGATCGGCACTGAAGAACGGGCCGTCGCTGAATACCAGCTCGCAGTGGGAGTAGGGAGAACCGGTCCATTTCCGAACCACCCAATCCCACAGATTGCCTTTTCCTTTATAAAACGCGATCTGCATATCAGTTCCCGTTCCACACCTTGAACAATGCCTTGATCCACCCCCAGTGGTCATATAGGTCGGAATAAATACCAAATACGGATAGGACCGAGAAAATGCCTATCGACCAGATGCCCGGTTTACTGGAAGCGATTTTGTAAATGGCCATTAACCGCCCAAAGCGCTCATCGAGTGTCTCTGCGTGCTTGTCCACCGCCTCTTTGACCTTTAGATCGATAAGGGCCTGCATCTCAGGTGCGCTCGGCAGGTCCTTGAGGCGATCCAACCTCTTAAATACTAGTGTAGCCTGACCCTCCGCAACCTGAACCCTTTTCGCCAATGCGTCGTAATCGTCTCTGACGCAGTTCCGATCCATACCTTCAACCTGCTTAGCCAGCTCACTGTGATCCTCTTCCACTTCGTCAAGCCTGCGGTGAAGGTTCTTATGATCTTCTACGTTGGCGCTCAGCCTCTCCAGGATGGTAGCCTGCTGCCGCAGGGTGTCCTGAATGCTGTCCAATGCCTTTGCAATCTGCTTGCGTAAATCCTTAACCGATTCCTCCAGGCCTGCTACTCTCACTGCAGTTCCGGCATAATCTGATATTGCTTTTGAGACTAGCTCTTCAAGGACCATTGGTCCGCAATCTCCTTTAATCTGTCGATGTGCTCTTTACAGACAAACTCAGCAGCTTTGCACTTCTTGGCCAGGATGCTGTACTCTTCTCCTTGCATTCCGCTACAGAGAACCACAGGGATGTCCTTCGTGCCTTCCTGCTGCTTTAACTTTTCGACTACTTCGATACCGGTCATGTATGGCATGACGAGATCCAAGACTACAAAATCAGGATGTAGCTCTTCTACTCTCTCTAGAAACGCGTCAGGATCGCTGAAAGCGATAACCTCATGCCCCTTTAGCATCATGCTATAGAAGGCCAATTGGGACTTACAGTCATCTAAAGCCGCAATTCGCATGACTTACCACCTGTAGTCAATTTGAGCCATTGCCTTTGCTCATTGCTCTGCGCTTCAGCGCTCAAATGGAAACTACCTATCCGCAGGAGCGTGTACTCTCCGAATATCTTTTGCGGTTGGAGCTTTCGTACTGCTTTCATAAGCCACTTCATTTGAACGGAAAATTTACAGTCCTACTTTTGAAATTCTGGCCAACCAAATACAACTTTAAAATTACTTCTATTTTTCAGATATTTTAATTATACCGATAGAGCTAAATAACACATATCCACTCAATATTATTGCTACGTCAGAAAGTAACTTGCCGACTACCAATTTTAAAGCCATGACGTTTCCTGTTAATGCGGCCAACAATGATATGTTTGATATTGTTATCAGACTGGAAAGGATAGCAAATACTAAAAGTACCACAATATCTTTCATAGTAGAGCGACCAACTTTTTCGGTGATATTGTAAAACAACACTCCCAAGCCTACGTGAATAAGCCCGATAACCGAATAGGCCCCTATTGCCACCTTGCCTGTGATAATGTTATACATCCAGGCCCCCAGCGCAGAGCCAGCCGCAGCATATGGAGATATAAACAACAAAGACTTTAGTGCGTTTGCAATTCTGAAACTTGGAGTTATTCCAAGTACTGTGCAAGACAAACTTGGAGTAGCCAGACAAATTAAGCAGTATAAAACGGCAATGCTAATTGCCGTTGTAATGCCCATAGTGATAGTTGAAGGTTTAACTTCCGCAGCCAGTGCTCTCATTGCGCTGTGACTCCTATATTATATTTTTGTCTGTTTTTGCATTTAGCGCAGATCCCGCAAGGAGGAACGGATAGGCACGAGACTGTCTGATCGAGTAGCTCATCGTCCTTAACAATCTGATAGATATCATCGAATGATGCCTTCCCCAGCGGCCTTGAATACATTCTTTCTCCGCGTAGTTTTGTGGTAGACAAGAGTTTCGCCATGTACTTTTCGAAATTGGAATCAAATACTTCAATTTTATTACCAGATACGACCGATACTATATCCAGGGATGCAGCATGAGCTGCCCCTAGTATTGCCAGTATCGGGGTGTTGTAATACATCGGACGGATTCTGCCTGTCTCGGTCGGAGGCACCAGAATGTCATGCAGAACAATCATCTTATGACTGGCACAATACTTATCTGCTATCTTACGTGCCGCTTCGGCTTGGGCGTCTGCCGCAGGGACGCCGGTATGCACATATAGGCTGTGCAGTTCATCATCCTTTAGCTTGACGGCCACGGCCAAGCTATCCATTCCCCCGCTATTCAAAAATACCCTTTTCATTCCAGTTCGATCCCCATTACTTCTTCTAAAGTCGTTGCTGCATCGATTGCAGCGTAGGTAGTAAATTTGTCGCTATAAAGATTCATTGCATACTGGGCCATTTCTAACCTTAAGGCCTTTAGATCATCGAGAGTTACTTCCTTGGTAGTGTCGGTGCATTTCCACAGTATAGGGAACATCCCAGGATTAGCTTCTCCAGCATTTATGATCTCGGCCAGATTCTGAGCATCGTTGTCAATGTCATTACGCCTGGCGTCTACTCTTGTGTTTAAAGCACTCGACATGAAAGATCCTGATTTAATCCTCCGGGTCCACTCCTGGGTGATATCAGTCTTCTTAGTGTGCTTCGCCAAGTCCAGCGGTACTTGTTCTACCGTTCGTGTTCCTACAACCTTGGCGTCTTGAATATCGTAGTTGAATACATTTAAGTGGTATTTATCTTGTACAAACTCTACATAGTTTTCTTCGTATGGATAAATACCATATGGCAGTAATTCTTCATCTGTAGTTTGGTCTGTGAAGTTAATAGGTCCATCGGATGTATGCCATACTACCGGCTTATCTGGTAATATGTTTTGAATGTTACCATTACATACGACTGCATATCTCATAGTAGTTCCTTGCATTATTATTGTATTGGTAGATAAACAAAACTTATATTTGTACTAGATGAAAATTCACCACCAAGGTCTCCACAAGTATTAGCAATTGTTATTGTGTCTCTTGTATATACTGAAAATGTAGAATTATTGGCTTGCATCATAGTGAAATTTATTCTTCCGTTACCAACGATGCTTCCTATATTTATGCCATCTTGATAAACGATAACATCGAGATCGCCTGCGTTGAGACAGCGATTAAATGCTGAATAATTTGCTCCGTCTTCGTCACCTACATAAACATCAATGTAACCAGGACCCGTAGCGAAATTGGCTGTATAGCTCCATATCAAATTATAATGTGTTGTGTAAGTAGTTCCTAGTGTGCCAGGATAAACAGTACCGACTCCTGGGATAGTTATGCTGCTAATATTGATTCTGTTGTCGATTGTAACATTGTTATACATGTTTCCTGTCACAAGTACATCCAATTGAGTAGGATTTTGCCCAGTATATATGAATGTCATGTTTTTAGTTTGAGGGGATGCGTTAGTAAACGTAAAACTACCTATCCACATACCTGCTTCAATGACATATAAATATTGAGTATCTATTATTGATTTTGCAACTACAGATCCAGACCCATAATAATTTCCATTATAGGTAATACTATAAACTGTCTGGTAAAAAGGTCTAGTAATGCCACCTACCCAACCAGGGCTTGCTGTGTAAAACCCGCCGCCAGTTCCTTTAGATTTGCCCAATAGGTTTGATAAACCTATTTGCCCACCTGAAATACCAGCAAGAGTGCGGACAGTCGTATCATTTAACGAGATCTGTGCTGTAGAGCTTAGACCTAGCTCAAGATTAACGGACTGTCCGACAGTCGAGCCGCCTAAGCTTATTTGTCCTGAAGAGTTCAGAGCCATGTTGTCCCTTACTTATATAAAGCTGAGGTGAGTTCTTGGATTTGACTACGAAGGCTCGCAACTTCTGCTCGCAGACTGTCAACTTCATTGCGCTGTTCTTTGAATGCTTCGACAAACAACGGTGCCATGCGTGCATAATCCACGGTCTTGAAATCTTTACCAGACTTGGAGACGGGATTGGTTATTTCCCCGGCCATGTCAAACGGAGCAGGATGCACGATCTCGGGAAGAACTTTTTCGGTGCTTTGAGCGGATAAACCTACCTGAAGCTCATCACTGGAATACCCCAATTCTCTTGCAAGTGCGTTGTTGCGATAATAAAATCCGTCGAGAGAACAAACCTTATCCAATGCGTTCTCTATACTGCCAATGCGCTCCTTGAGGCGTTCATCGGAGTAGTAGGCGACTACGTTACCAGTGGCATAGAGAGTGCCGTTCACTTTGAAGGACGAATTGTTATATGTCTCTACGAGCCCAGCCCCCTGACTCCATATGCCAGTAGCGTAATCTGAGTTGTACCACCCACAAGACCCTGTTGAACGAAACCAACCATCATTGCCGTTGGTAGCAGCAGGGCCAGTTAATTTTGCAGCGGCGGCACATGATCCGCTGGATGTTATGTATCCAGGACCGTTTGTGAGCTGATTGAGGTTGGTGAGGTTGGTAGTGTCAAATATTTGTTTCCAAGACCCCCACGAGCCAACCCCTCCAGATACAGGCGGATTTCCAGTTCTGTATATGAGTCCATTTCCATATTCCCAATCGTGAAATAATTGGAGCACGCAATCAGCACTTCTCGACACAAAACCAGCACCCCAAGAGCTAGGTCGATTTGTTTCAGTATTGCCAAGACCATAAAACCCTGGAGTAATCCATGTATTAACATCTCCGCCAGAGCGTTCTTGATGAGCAATGCCTGTAACAGTAGTAAAGTTACTAGCATGTAGTAAAGAATTCCCTGCGAGAGTTATCGTTGAGGAATTTATTGCTTCAAGTCTTACTGTGGAATCAGCACTTTCTCCAGATGTTAGATGAAGATCAATGTAATGTCCCAGTTCAGTAACGCCGTCAGCTTTGGTTGCTACCAATGCAGGCCATACAGATCCACCAACAGTAGATGTTGATGGAAGATTAAATCCTATCTGAGAGGTGAAGTTCCCCATGTGGAGAGCTGCTTGTCCATTGATGTAAGTCCCTGATGGTAATCTGACATTGCCTCCACTAAGACCATCAACAGAATTTATATACAAATCCTTCCAAGCACTAAGTGCACTATTGTGCGAGGCTAGTACCGATAGTCCATTGTAGTTTCCCATAAATACTGCGATATCAGTTGTAGTATTTTTAGAGCCTACCCTGCCAACCCACTGCGTTCCTGATCCAGTTTGTGCATTCATTACTCCGAAATCAGTATAAGCAAGGAATCCATTGGCACTTAATAAACCGGTTGATGATTGAATTCTAACAGCATCACAGGAATAAGCTATAGTCTTGCCGCCTTCATCGGCACCCCACAATACAGGGTATAAAGAGCTGTCATTCCGACTGGGTGAATAGGTTACTCTGTTGGCAAGTGCAGCATAAGCGACTGATTGGTTTCCTATATTTGCAGAGGTAATGAATTCTACCCAATTACCCCAAGTTCCAGAACTACAGTTACGTGACCACATTCTATCAGCATTTTGTTCCCATCCATGAGCATACTGCTTGCCCCACAGATTAGCTGCATTTGTGTGGCGCATGGTTTCAATAAAATGCCAACCAGAAGTAGGCCCACCTTGATTTAACTCGACATTTGTAGTAACGCCTGGAGTGGTATCTGAAAACAATTGATTTAATTGATTGTTATAAATGGAACTGTCCGAAGATTGACTAATAACTTTTGTTACATCTGCATTATCGGCATGGGTCACGCTACATCCGGCATGAAAGGAATCATCTGAATTATACCCACCCAGTATCCAATAAGACCGCGATGCGTCCCAATAGGTTTGAACAGAATAGTTGCTATCAACATCCCTTCTATACAACCTATACGGGCCGGGGCGAGTGCCAGAAGTCCACATACCTACCTGTTGGGTTATGCTTCCGGCGGCTACACTTCCTGCACTTCCATCGATATTTACACCTGTAAGGTTTAAGGCACCTGAACTACGATTGATAGCTACCGCGGTGGTACCGATATACATAGTTTGATTAGGTGCAGCGAATGAAGGCTTATTCGACAGGTCGGTATATGAACCACTTGTAGCAACAACTGCAAAGGAGGGCTTGTTAAGGATAGTACCCTTGCCTGTTGACGCATTCCAGTCCGGCTGCACCTGCCCCGCCGGGGTCAAGTAATCTACTCCGGCAGTCAACGCATTCTGCTTACCGTTCCAGATTGTTTTTTCAGCATCGGTCACGAACCGATGATTGGAGTCCTGAACTAGGCTAGTTACTGTGGGAACAGACGCACTGATTATCTCATTGGTGATGGTAATTGTACTGCCGTCAACCTTCACACCACCGCGTACAGTTTGAGAGGCTACTGGAGTACCTGCAGCAACTACATTAGTAGCTTCGACTGCACTCTGAGCAGCAGCCTGTGCGGATAGGTCGGCAGCGTTGGCCGACTCCGAGGCGGATTGGGCAGACGTATTCGCAGCTTGCGCTTTTTGAGATGCTTCAGTGGCAGCGTCATTTGCGCTGACAGCAGAACCTGCAGCAGCCTGGGCAGACGCATCCGCAGCCTGCGCTTTCTGAGATGCTACAGCGGCTGCTGCTTCTGCGTCCTCCTTGCTATTTAAAGCTTCACCAGCAGACCCGGCCGCAGAGAGCGCGCTCAGGTTCGCGCTAGTAGTTGCAGCCTGGGCATCCTCGTCGTAGTTCCTCCAAATGCCGGTTTCAATGCTGTATACGCGAATTTTACCTGTGGTGGTATTGCTATAGGTCGCCCCGTCCTTGATCGGGTGACCGTTACCATCAACGGCCGGGTCTTCGGCAAGCTCACCCAAGAACGTCTCCCTGAATGAGTACAGGGCAGATGCCAGAGACAAAGCGGACGATGCTGCATCGTGCGCACTTGAAGCGGCATCAGAGGCCGAACTGTCAGCGGCTTGGGCGCTGGATGCTGCTGCCAACTCCGACAGATGTGCAGCGTCCTTGCTCTCTTCTGCAGCCCCGGCGCTGGCTGCAGCTGCCAATTCTGACAGATGTGCAGCGTCCTTGCCCTCTTCTGCGGCTCTAGCACTGGCTGCGGCATTATCCTCGCTGTATTTTGCCGCGTCCTTGCTCTCTTTTGCGACCTGTTCGCTGACTGCGGCAGCAACAGCCGATTCATCCGCATCATGAGCAGAAGCAGCAGCATTAGTCTCGCTGGCCTTTGCGGCCTGCTCACTAGCTGCCGCATCCACAGCGCTTACAGCAGCGGAGCTTGCGGAATCGGAAGCTTCCGTTGCCTTATCCGTAGCAATATCGGCCTTAGTAGTTGCAGTATCCGCAGCATCAGTAGCCCCGGCTGCCGCAACGACGGCAGTCTCAGCGCTCGTCTTGGCCAACCCTACATTTATTTCGGCATCACGGAACGCATTGCCCAGGCTATAGGTCCAGGAATATCCATTACCGTTGTTCGACCAATCCACAGGGGCGTTGACGGTAATGGTGCTATTGGTTTCAAAGTCTTTGTCTACGACAGTGCGAGAAACGCCGTTGGCAGTGACGTAGGAGCCTACCTTTATCTCCCAGAAGTCTCCCGTCACGGTAGCCGTTACAGTAGTACTGGAACCATTGGTCACTACGTTGCCGCCACCAGCTCCGATAAAGATCGCACCGAGAGCAGCATCGATCTTTCGAATAGTCTGCTGAGTCAGATGGGTAGGCCAATCCTGATCGCCTACGTTTATCTCGGCAAGACCAAAATTCGGAGTATAGTCTCTTGTGACCTGGTACTGGATAGAGGATGTAGAAGCCTCAGTAAAAGGTACGCTGAGAATAAATGTAGTATCATCTGTTACTTCGGACACAGTGTAAACGACAGGTGAACCTTTCACCTTAAAGGCATTACCAGGAGCTACGTTTGCTAAAAACTTACATCCTGGCTGTCCGATGACAGTGGCTGATCCTTTTGTCACAGAAACAGTGTATTGTGAATACTGCATTCAGGTTCTCCTTGGTTAATGTAGCTGTAAAGTTATATACGTGTTATTCGATTAAAATATTACTAAGCTTATAAAAGGGGTGGGGTTATCAGGCATCTGCTGTTCCAACTTGTGGATATTGATACCTGGTGCTATTGCAAACGTCACCACTGATGATGCCAATGTTATTTCGTCAAATTGGAACAACGGGGTCATCAGCAGAAATTGGGCGTTCACAGATCCCACATACGGACAAATACAGGCATCCTTTTTGGACAGGGTTAGCCAATAGTCAGAGTCTAAGAGTATCGGGACCATTGAAGGTGATGACTTCGTGCCTTTTCAGCATTGCCCTGTAAATGCTAATTGAGACTCACAGTCTAAGGCCGCAATCCTCATGACTTACCATCTGTAGTCTATCTGCGCCATTGCCTTAGCTTCTGTCTGACGGGTGGCCGTAGCGTTGATCTCTGCTTCTGCACTGAGGTGGAAGTTACCTACCCGAAGGAACGTGTATTCTCCAAACAACTTCGCAGTCGGGCCTGCCGTACCGATACCGTAACCAACGCCGATCCTGCGCTTGTTCTCAAAGGCGAATAGGGGAGGGGGATTTACCTTGGTAATAAGGACGGTATCTCCCGTCTTGGTGTCTATAACTGAGACGACCTTCGATCCGTTCTCTGAAGGCGGAATTTCTCCTGTAGCGGTTACCTCTTTTTCATCGTCATTGATAACCTCGTCAGGAAGCGGAGTGACTTTGTTGACCAGTTTTTTAGGCAGGACCTTAACTGTTCCACCAACCACCGGAACAGCAGTTTTGGGCAGGTTTGCAGTACCTTTTATGGCGGGGGCTTGTGCGTACGTGCGCGAGGCCGGTACTTCCGGAGAGTACCATGTGAAAAGCATCGATATGATAGCCAGTACCAAAAAGAGAAGCAGTGCTTTAGTTCTTGCCGGTAGTTGCTTAAATTCGTCTACTGCTTGCATGGGGGTACTCCAAACCGCCACGTAATTTTCACTACCTGTATACAAACAAATTGCTTAAATTGTCACAGTAGCTATACCCATAACAAACGCATTTCATTTCCGTTGAGTATTCGAGCTACCAGAAGGAGTAGGTCGCACTGTCGGATCCTGTCCTATACGTCTCCCCAAATTTGAAAACATGCTTGCTATAGTAGTAGTTGATGTCGCACGCCTTCTCAGTAGATCCGTCTTTGAAATGGACTACCTTCCGTGAACACTTGGCATACGCCGCCGCCCAATCCACCTCACCGGCCTTGTTGATCTCCTTCAGCACCAGCCCGCCGCCGTTGTATATCTGATAGGTAATCCACAGTTTCTTGTGCGGGTTCTCGTTGTGTGCCACCTTGTTGATGTACGCCTGGGCGCGAAGATTGTTCTTGGTGGTCTTGACCTCAGTGATTCCCTGCTTCTGCAGGGCAGGTGCCCAGACTCTGTACGTGACCTGGGCCGGACCTTCCGATCCGACCCCATCACGCGAGATTACATTTCTACAGCTAGACTCCTGCTCTAGCTGCCCTACAGAATACCAATAGGGGTAGTCTATACCAAAGTATTGGTAGTGTGCCGTCCGGACCTCCTGCGCCAAATTCTTGCACCGTTCAGAGGCGAAACAGGAGAGGGGTAGCACGAGGATCAGGAGGATAATGAGGAAGCGCATTCTTAGCCGCCGTGCGAATAGGCGTACATGAAGCTGGCGTAGAGAACGATACGCAGGATCTTCTCCATTTTGTCCGTGTTATCGTTTGCCCAATCGATGGCAGGGAACGTCAGCTTGGTGGTTGCATGGGCATGGAGAAACCCCAGGCTGGCCAGGGTAGCCTTGAGTGCGATGGTCTGAATGTTGTTGGGGAAGTGAGCATACGTTCCTGACAGCAAGAAAACCAAGAGAGCCGCCGAAATTGTCAGCTCGTGGGTTATTCTACTGAGCTGTGTCATAAAGCTTTTGAACATTGTGACTATTCCCTCTTCGTGAAGTAGCGATCAAACACTTTTACCAGAGGATACCCGGCCAGAACCGTGAGCGTATTGCCGACGATCTTGAAGATGATCGGGCCTTTGAGTGCCGCCAGGGATAGACCTCCAGCCAAGACCGCGAATGAAGTCAGATTCAGGGCTATGATCGCCCCGGTTATGACTCCGAATACTGTAAGCAGTGCCAAGTCTTTCACCGTGTTGCGGCCAATCTTCATGGACAGCCTGTGGAATCCTAGACCGATCAACGTAATCACAAAGGGCAATATCGGATAGGCGCTCATTCCGGCAGTGCCCGTGGTCAAGTTGAACATCCAGGCCCCGACACCTGTGCCGATCACAGCGTAGGGGGAAACGAGGATTGCAGCTCTCAGCATGTTGGCGAATTTCAGCGTTTTACCGAAATAAAGACCCGCTACTGACGATTTGGCCAGCTCCGGGCTGACCATGCAGATAGCCCAGTAGACAGCGGCTACAATTATGGTAACCGCTAGCGCCTTCATGGCTACTGTAGATATTCTTGTTGAAGTAATTGCAGTTTCCACTTTAGACTCCTTAGAAGCTTACCGAGATGCCAAGTCTGTGAGCCACAGTCTTGTCAGTCTGCCAGATAGTCTGAGCATTGAGGCTGAAGTTCTGAGTGATCTTGTAATTGACAATCACTCTGTTGTAATATTTCTGCATGTTCAGACTGTTGTAGTCGAAGTAGGTCTGGTTGCGAATCCTGAAGTATTTGTTATCAAATGTAACGCTATACTCTGTGCGGAAGTCGTTGCGCTCTTCTTTGAGAACCATCGCATCGAGAATCACCTTGGTCTTGTATGCAGTGTTGTCGAACAGGCCAAAGGAATACTTGTAGCCCAAGCCGTAGCGGTTGTCTTTCCACTGCGTCTCCTTGATCTTCACGGAGGCAGGGATCAGTTTGCCATTCTTGAGCGAAGCAGGAACGTTCGTGTACTTGAAGGCGTCGTAGTTCTCATACTGGTAACGAAACGAAAGCTCGTCTACTAGTTTTACTCCTACGAGGGTCTTCTGCTGTGTGCGTGCCATCTCCCGATCGTCGTTGAAGTCCAGGTTGTAGTCTCCCTTGTAGATCAGGCGCTTGTACTCGGCATCCGAGATGATGTTGATCCGGTTCTCGTAGTTATCCTCGTTAGAACGGATAAGGTTCACTGCGGTTCTGCTTTTGAAGTCGCCAGTCTCCAGTGCAAATGCAGAGGAGCAAACTACAGACATAACCAACAGTACAGCAACTAACAGCTTTTTCATTTTGTAATCTTCCTTTAGATTTTCTTCTGTTGTCGGATTAGTAGTAGTGTTTAAACATCAATTCCATAATTTTTCCGTATTTGACACTTTGGACATGTTCCGCAAGGCGGATAGGACAAACATGAAACAGTTTGTGGAAACAGAGGATGTTCTTTGACTATCTGGTAGACATCTTCGAGTTTGAGTGAGCCTAAAGGCCGCGAATACACCCGCTCATCTCGTACATGTGTTTGCAGCATCCTGGTGAAATACTTCTCGAAATCTTTGTTCACACGCTCATTGCGATTCCCAGAGATAACAGACACAATCCCCATAATCATAGCGTAGGAACTTCCAAGCATTGCTAATGTAGGGGTATTGTACGACAGCGGCTTCAGGGGGCCGCCTTCAGGCGGCGGCGTAAGGAGTCCGTGAACTTCAATTACTTTATGTGACGCGCAGAACTCATTGGCAATTTTCTCTGCTGCTTCTGCTTGTGCATCAGACGAAGGAACACCTATATGCACATGAAGACTGTGTAGTTCATCATCCTTGCATTTTATCGCAAGTGCCAGTGAATCGATCCCGCCACTATTGAGTATTACTCGTTTCAAAATGACACCTCCATAACTTCTTCAGGCGTAGTAGCAGCCTCAAGCAAACCAAACGCCTCGAACTTCTGTTGATACATCTGGAGTCCGTATGCCCCTATCTCCAGTCGAAGTATCTTTAAATCATCGAGAGTAAGAGAGACGGTATCCGATACACCTTTCCACTGAAACGGGAAAGCAATTAACCCTGCTTCACCAAGATTGATAATCTCTTCTAGGTTATCTTTGTCATTGTCTATATCATTACGCCTGGCATCTACTCGAATGCCAGCTACCTCAGACATAAAAGATCCGGCCTGTATGCTCTGTTTCCAGGCATTATCAATCTCTTCTCTTTTAGCTATCTTCATCTGCTCAACAGTAGTCCATGTCGAAGTCCAGGTACCTACTACCTTATCTGATAATATTTCATAAGAGATATTGTTCGTATGATAAAGATCAAAGGAAGGAATGCCGACCTCCTCGTACTGGTAAATGCCATACTCCTGCATACCCTCGTGGGACATCTCGGGAGGAATGATTACAATTCCATCAGGTGTATCTATCTCAGGGGGACGATCTTGAGCTATGTACCAGACTTGACCATCCTTTAGTATTGCAAATTTTTGTGTCATAATTCTTCCTTTATGCAGTCCATCCTGCTGGAGTCTTTATTTCATCCCACCATAACTGTATATTATTTCCATCTTCCCAACTACAGGCGCACCTTACGAGTAATAATCCAGAATTGCCACCGTTGGGCGAACCAGTCCCATTTACAGTAAGCTCGATGTTTTGCCATGTATTATTGGGTATAAAAGTAGTAGAAACTGCAAGACCGCCACCGCTATCGGTTGTAAGGCGCTTAGTACCATCCCAAAACTCGGCGCTCATTCCAGAGTAAGTCCCGCCAATTACATTACATCTGAGCCAGAAAGAAAACTTATCTCCAAATACTAATGGCTTATATGTAGTAAAGTTACGTCTAGGTCCCGCCTGACCTCCCGACCGATACCAATTCTTTAAGGAGTTGTCAAAATACTCAAATGATTGTATTTGAGTCGCAATACAGCCGGGGTCATTGTGACCTCCCGACGAAGACCAGCCTCCGGATACCATTCCACCATCATCATACGCATACCAGCCGTCAGCATTTGAGGTAAAATTGGACGTCCTACCGTAAGAATAGATACTATTCGAACCTGGGATATAGATGTCGTCAATGTCGAGGGCAGCTCGATCACACTTAGCATTAGCATCATAAATAGACCGCACCCAGAAGGTTATGGTCGAGCTACTTTTTGCTGATGTATTAAAATTGACTTTCACCCATCCTGACCTGTTGAGCCAATCGGATGCCCACGTGGCATACCCTATTTGAACTCCATCTTGTCTGACAATTACCTCGTTGTTCCAAAATCTGTTACTGGGGCCATTATCATTAGCTGCCCAAAAGCTTCCAGCACCAGCACCAGTAGTCCCAGTCCAACTATATAGTTGGTAATAAGGTCCAGCACTAGCCGTTGTTGCGGTACTTCCGTAGCGTGAGCCAGCGTGTCCACCCCCACCATAATTTGCAGCACCATCCGCCCCACATAGACCAGTAGTAAGACCATCCTCAAACCCGTACTGATACCCCCCTCCACTACCTACTGTTCCTTTAGCAGCAAAAAGTGTGTTTAAATCATTATTGTTCGATTTGAACCCGGTGGCAGCGGCAGCAGTCCCGGATGCTAATTTCTCATATCTCTGAGCGAGGTCAGTTCCAGCTACCTGATGTCCGACATTGGCTATTGCTGCAGTGGACCTCTGCTCAAAGACCGAGTCGAGGTCCACACTGTTTTTTAAAAACCCAGATCCCATCTAATTACCTCGGCTTTCCGATCTCTTCATCTTCAACGTCCGACCAGGGAACAGGGCAATCGAGGATCACTGGTGTATCAGCGGAAGGTCTGTTGGGGAAATGGATTTCAAGCAGATTATCCGGCACCTTCATAGGGTCTGCCGCTGCAATCAAGCGATCTTTGGAAGTTGTTTTTTTCCTTGCCATTATATTCCCCCTAGCTTTCCTGCAATTATTCGCTCAAGCTGTGTCACTCGATCTTTTAATTCGACTACCTCTTCAGCCAGCTTGATGGCTGATACCAGTGCGGCATTACCGTAAGAGATGGAAAGTGTCTGGTCCTCGTTAGAGGCAGTTTCAACTGCTTCCGGCAGCAGGATCTGGAGAGATTGAGCTGAAGCACCTACTTGGGTAACGCCAATGTCTGTGCGGTCATATACGCCGTATTTAACCTTGGCAAGTCGCTCTACGAAATTATCCGGCAGGCTTCTCCAGTTTGTCTTGAGACGTTCGTCGGACAAGTTATTAAATACGCCAGCGCAGACAATATTGGTGGATATCGCGGCCATGAAGTTGCCGCCTTGACAGTACAAGGCACCGTGGGATGACAGGTACCCAGCGATTCCACCGGCATTGGGGTGTGACCACGCTATACCGTACATGCCTCCAGGAGAGGAGCCGTCTGCCGGGAGTTTGTAGGCATCACCCATAGCAAACACGCCTTGGAATTTGGAAGCGTTATATACTCCTACGACGCTGCATCCGTAGTTGTCATCTATGTAAAAGTTGCCGTTTGCCCTAGACGATCTAGCGGAGTAATATACGTACATTCCAGAAGGTTCGCGCCACGCAGCCGCGCCAGAATAAGCGCCATTGTCGTACACGGTGCGCCCCTGGCCGGCGTAGTCAGCCTGCCCAGCGTAGGCAACATAACAATCGGCGTGAAAAGAGTCTCCGTTATACCCCCTCAAAGACCAGTACCCGCCTTTATTGGCTTCCCACGTAGTCTGCACGTTGTAGGCAGAGTCATTGTCATTGCGGTACAACTTGTAAGCGCCGGGACGGGCACCTGAGGTCCACATACCGTTTTGGCCGCTGATCCCCGACGCGGGAACTGCTCCAGAACTATAAGCGTAGGCCACGTACAGGTCGTTGGATGCCCTCCACCCTCCACGATAGGCGTCATAGACTGCGTAGGCATTGTCGATGAAGTTGCTGCCTTCACCTCGATGTGTAGCATAATCGTGGCTGTGGGAGGAGGCAGCGGCACCGACCTCAGAGTAAGTATAAGTCGGCTTTGATGCCGTCTTGGCCCAAGCCTGCACATCCGAAGCGGGACGGGAATCCGAAAGCCTCGTGTCATTGCCCAAAACGACCTGAGATACCGAAGCATTCCCCGATGGAGCCACGTCTTTAGCCGCAGCCGTGCCAAGTGTGGGTTTGTTCAGAATTTGCCCCATACCAGCTACAGCATTCCAGTCAGACTGCACCTGTGCTGCCGGTATTACCGGCTTGTTCGACAGGTCGGTATAGGAACCAGTGGTAGCGACGGCCGCCAAGGAGGGCCTATTAGCCAAGTCGCTGTAAGATCCACTCGTCGCTACGGTGGCCAGAGTCGGTTTGTTTAGAATCGTCCCCATACCCGCTACAGCATTCCAGTCAGACTGCACCTGTGCTGCCGGTATTACCGGCTTGTTCGACAGGTCGGTATAGGAACCAGTGGTAGCGACGGTCGCCAGGGAAGGCCTGTTCACCAAGTCGTTGTAAGATCCACTCGTCGCTACGGTGGCCAGAGTCGGTTTATTGAGAATAGTCCCCATACCCGCTACAGCATTCCAATCAGACTGCACCTGTGCTGCAGGGATCGTCGGCTTGTTCGACAGATCGGTATATGAACCGCTGGTAGCTACAATCGCAAAGGAGGGCTTGTTGAGGATCGCCCCCTTGCCGGTTGACGCATTCCAGTCCGGCTGCACTTGGCCGGAAGGCGTTAGGTAGTCAACTCCAGCAGTCAAGCTATTCTGTTTGGCATTCCATGTGGTTTTTTCAGTATCCGTCACAAACCTGTGAGTAGTATCCTGAACAAGGCTCGATACTGCAGGCACGGCCGCACTGATCGTCTCATTGGTGATGGTGATCGTAATACCGTCAACCTTCACACCACCACGTACAGTCTGCGAAGCTACAGGGATACCGGCCGCGACCACGGTAGCGGCCTCAACTGCACTCTGAGCAGCAGCCTGGGCAGACTGACCAGCGGCCACAGCCGACCCAGCAGCAGCCTGGGCAGACCCCACGGCATCTCCAGCCTTAGAAGTTGCGGTAGCAGCGGCACCATCAGCGGCTACAGCAGATCCCGCAGCTGCCAGGGCAGACCCTGCGGCATCTCCAGCCTTAGAAGTTGCGGTCGCAGCAGCAGCTTCTGCATCCCTCTTACTGTTTAAAGCGTCACCGGCAGAGCCGGCCGCAGACAGCGCACTCAGGTTTGCATTACTGGAAGCAGCCTGGGCAGCTTTATCATAGTCATCCCAGGTCATGGTTTCAGCGATGTATACCCGGATTTTGCCTGAGACAGTGTTGCTGTAGGTGGCCCCGTCCTTGATAGGGTTACCATTCCCATCGACAAATGGGTCGGTTGCAAGTTCACCGAGAAAAGTTTCCCGGAATGAGTACAAGGCAGATGACAGAGACAAAGCGGACGACGCGGCATCCCGTGCACTCGAAGCTGCGTCAGTAGCAGATTCGTCCGCGTCTTGAGCGCTGCCAGCGGCAGCCACTTCCGACAAATGAGCAGCGTCCTTGCTATCCTTCGCAGCTTGAGAGCTGCCAGCAGCAGCCACTTCCGATAAATGAGCAGCGTCCTTGCTATCCTTTGCAGCCTGGGCACTGGCTGCAGCACTATCCTCACTGCATTTAGCCGTATCTTCGCTGTTTTTCGCAGCCTCGGCGCGGTCTACGGCAGTAGCAGCCGATACACCGGCATCATGAGCGGAAGCGGCAGCATTAGTCTTGCTTGCGCTTGCAGCCTGTTCGCTGATTTCGGCATCATGAGCGGAATCGGCAGCAGCAACAGCCGCATCCGAGGCTTCCCCAGCCTTGTCCGTAGCAATATCGGCCTTGGTAGTTGCAGTACCCGCAGCATCAGTGGCCGTTTCTGCCGCAACGACGGCAGTCTCAGCGCTCGTCTTGGCCAACCCTACATTGATTTCGGCATCACGAAACGCATTGCCCAGGCTATAGGTCCAGGAATACCCGTTACCGTTGTTCGACCAATCCACAGGGGCGTTGACGGTAATCGTACTATTGGTTTCAAAATCTTTGTCTACAACAGTGCGAGAAACGCCGTTGGCAGTAAGATATGAGCCTACCTTTATCTCCCTGAAGTCTCCCGCCACGGTAGCCGTTACAGTAGTACTGGAACCATTAGTCACTACGTTACCGCTACCAGCTCCGATGAAGATCGCGCCGAGAGCAGCATCGATCTTACGAATGGTCTGCTGAGTCAGATGGGTAGGCCAATCCTGATCGCCTACGTTTATCTCGGCAAGACCAAAATTCGGAGTATAATCTCTTGTGACCTGGTACTGGATAGAGGATGTAGAAGCCTCAGCAAAAGGCACGCTAAGAATAAATGTAGTATCATCTGTTACTTCTGACACAGTGTAAACGACAGGTGAACCTTTCACCTTAAAGGCATTACCAGGAGCCACGTTTGCTAAAAATTTACATCCTGGCTGTCCGATGACAGTAGCTGATCCTTTTGTCACAGAAACTGTGTATTGTGAGTACTGCATTAGTAGCTCCTTTGAATAGTTATCACTACTGTATATACGTAAAAATGCCAGGTTTTATTAGTGAATACGAAAATCAAATCCCGATGGCCTTTAAAGGCCACCGGGATTTGATCGGAAGGTTTTGTAGTTCTTTATTACCAACCAATTGACTTCACATCCTCCAGAGTAGAGGCTTCGTCAATACGTGACTTGAGATCTCGCGCCTTATTATGCAGGGTTTCGCCCCTTAACATTATCACATTCATGAGTCCTATCATCTGAGCCGCATCCAGATCGGTTGTGGTGTTATCGGCGCAGGTCCAGGTGACCTCAAACGGTTGGCCTGCTGCGAGAGACATCTGCGCGGCTTGCACAACGACCATCATCCGCATGATCGAGGTTGTGTCAGCATCGAAAGTCTTGCCCAGGTACATAACGGGGGCTACTTCCTCTTCGTTTCTCGCGTCGGTGATCTCACTGCGTCTGGCACTCTTGGCTTTCTGCAGGCTGTATTCCGCAGAAGTCTCATAAGCTACTCTAGCCGAACCATCCCACTTCCACCTGCCGTGCTCAGTAGCAAAGGCCCGGAGATCCTCCTCATCCACCTCAACAGTGTCAGCAGGCACAAGGCTCCCAGGAGTACCTTTAACCCCGTGCCATTTATCAGTCCAGATCCCTGTAGGAATCCCTTGACTATCTAGTTCAAGATAGCCAACGGCCCCGGTATAAACGTCATCCCTTGGATCATCCGGATGTACTTGGTTCAATTGAGCCATTTTTTCTCCTCTTATGGTGTCGGACAGCCTTCGGCATGTCCAATGCTATTGTCGTGCATCCATCTCCAGTGCCAAGCCCCACCACAGTTAGATGCGTAGACCGGGTAATAATTCCCGTTAGAATGTTTGTACCAACCCATTGCGCACATGTTCGGCGTACCCATGCAGATCGTAGCCGGATCTGGTAGCTTGGCGGGGTACGCTACGTTCACGTTGCTCAGCCATATGCCGTTACCTAAAGCTAAGAAGTCTGCACCTGTTGTCAGAGTGTTGGTTATACCGACAACACCGAAGTTCTTACCGGCCCCAGCAACACCAATCCCCCGATAACCGACCAGGCTGATATTGTTAGTCTGACCTATGCCAACAACCCCGATCCCGGTGCTGGTGGCGTCCTCATCAGTCACTGAGAAGAACCCACCGATACGCATCAAGTCATTGATCGAGTAGGTAATCATGGCTTCTAGGGTGTCCTGGCACTTACCGGCAATCGAAAAGCCCCGCTTGATGTTCGAGCGGATGTTCGTGACCGCATAGGATTTGCCGTCGACTAGGTTAGAACTAGTAGTGTTCTTGCGGCTGAATTGTAGCAGCGTGAGGTCGTTAGACGTATCCAATCCGAATTTGGCAACCGGAGTGGCCCCAACCGACCCCGACCCAGCATCTGCATAAATCTCAAATGCGTTGGTCGTAGTATTCATCATGACCCGAGGCGCGGTACTGACCGAAGACGTTTGGATTGTCTTGCCTGTGATGGTGTCACCTACAATCTTGTTGGCGTAGACATTACAGGTGAACACGTTCGAGCCGTCTATGTAAGTGCTACTGATAGCCCCTGCACTACCCGCAGACTCTGTACCGGGTACCCACGGGCTGAACGTAGTCTGGCCTGCGTTGGCCTTCCCAACAAAAGCTTGAGTGAAGAAAAACCAGGAGTCTCCGCCCGATTGAGTGGGGTACTTTCTCAGCATGAACTGGCCATACGCAGCCCCAGCAGGGACAGTGGTGAAACCTCCAATCTGCTTGTAACCGGATAAAGCGACCCCGCCCGACGCTTCTTGAGAGTTCCAACTGCCTACACCGGCACCTACGTAACCGCCATTGGAGTCATACCAATAGATGAACGCCATTGCATTTGCTCGATGCGCCCCAGAATAGACATAAAACTCGTACCGTTCGCCTGGGATAACCAAGAACGGGCTGGAAGCGAGATCATAGTACGTACCGCCGCTGTTCGCATCAGTTTGGTGGATGTAGCCAGCATTACCGCCAGTAGGGTACCAACCACTGAGGTTTGCACCTACAACGGTGTTGGTGGTGCCGTTGGTAGCAGTTGTCCAACCGTCGAGACTACCGTTACTAAATCCGGCATTTCGGAGGATATTTGAGGACACTCCGACACTAAGGTTGCTGGCGTCCGCTCCTACAGTTGCTCCTGCTGCAATACCGGCCAGCTTGGTACCTTCGGAGGAGTTGATCCCTGATAAGGTGGTAGGTTTATTACCTATGTTAGTAGTCCAATCCGCCCCTACAGTGGCTCCTGCCGTTATACCGGCCAGCTTGTCACTTGCGGTACTGTCTATCGAAGACAAGGATGCGCCGGTCTTATTCACGTCAGACCATGCGATAGAAGATCCCGGGGCCATCAATACCTTGGCTTTGATTTCGAGAGAAGACCCGTTCCAGTACAGGTAGTTGGCCTTAGTGCCCAGGTAGTCGCCCAGGTACATGTTCATGTTGCCCGAACCGGCATCCCACACCTTAAAGGCGCTGTTGCCGGTACCGCAGAGGATCCCTTGACCACTGACCGTCAAATTACCCACCGTTGCATTTTGAATAACCGCACCGTTACTGTTGGAAACTTTGACTACCGAAGCACCGGAAGCGTCTTTGATATCGATGCCGTAGTCTCCGGTAGCCAACTTACCCATGTAAATCCGGTCACGAGTACCATCATTGACTGTAATCCGAGCAGCACCGCCGTCCAGATTTACCGTGGGAGTATTTGTTGCGTTAATTCCGATCCCACCTCCTACGAAAGTACCGGCAGTGATTTTGCTGGCGTTCAGAGTGCCAAGATATGCACCAGTGCCGTCGATGTAGGTCAGCTTGCCGCCGTTGGTAGTAAGCGTGGTCAACTGGCTTATAGCACTGGTCGCATTAGAGTCTGCGTTGGAGAGCTTAGTGTTGTCTGTGGAGTTAAGATCTGCCAGCGACGCAGGTTTATTGGTGATCTTCGCGTCGGTCCAGGATATGCTTCCGCCTACGTCTGAAAACTTTAGATTTTTCACCGTGAGCAAGTCGCAGTCCAAGATACCTGCCGTAATTTTGTCAGCCTTTAAGTCGTTGATCTTGGCATCGGTTATGGCAGCATCGGCTATTTTAGCCGTGTTGATCTGAGCGTCACCAATCTTTGCATTTGTAATAGCTGCGTCCGCTATTTGGGCAGAATTTACCGCTAAGAGCCCAATCTTTGCATTTGTAATAGCTGCGTCTTTTATTTGAGCCGAGCCCACAGCTAGATTTGCAATCAAGGCATTAGTAATCGCTGCATCTTGGATAGCAGCCGTTCCAACTGCTGCGTTGGCAATCTTGTCAGAGGTGACGCTGCTATTGGCTAGTTTTTTGGCATCAACCGCCAAATCCGCCAGCTTCTCATTCTTGATTAAGCTGTCTGCTATCTTGGTGGGGTCGGTGATCTGTTCCATGTTGGTATTTGCCAACAGGCCCGTAATCTTGGCTCCTCCTAAGTCGATGCTGCCATCCTTTATCTTGGTTGCATCAATGGTTAAAGCGGCAATGTCAACGGTGGTTACCAAGGAGGTGGTCGCAGAGGCGGTTGCACTCCAAGCGGCTATGTTACCCGAGTAGTCCACGGCGCGAACACGGCAATAGTAGGTTTTATCTGGCTCTGCTGTATAGTTGAAGCTGTTGGTACCACACTCATATGTCTCGGCGGCAGTGAAGTTGCTCGCTTGGGAAATCTGTAATTCGTAATAGTCCAGATCAAGATCGGCCACCGCAGCCCACTTGATGAAGACCGTCTTGAATGCTGCGGAGGCGCTTATGCTACCTACAGTTGCAGGCGCAGCAGTATCGATCGCTGCGGCCACCGTGTATGTGGCGCTCCAAGCACTGGCGTTGACCCACATATCCACCGCGCAGATCTGGAAATCATAGCTGACGCCGGGGACGAGGTTTGACGCCTTGTATGTGGGGGATTGGTCGAGCTGAATCTCTGTCCAAGAGGATTCCGTACGCTTCTTCTGCCTTATGAGGTAATTGGAGAAGTCGCTGGGTACCGGGGTTAATGCCCAGGCTAAGAGGATATAAGCTGTTTGGAAGACACCTGTGCCTTCTAAGTCGGATACCGTCTTAGACGTATCAAATACCGGAGTCTCAGGCGGCACTACGTCCAAAGGGTCTGTGGAGGCTACGACTACTGAATGAAGATCAGAATAATTCAGTACCTCTTCCCCAAAAGTATCGTATGCGCCGATCTTGACAAACCAGGCACCTCCTCGGTTAACTTTGACTACAAAATTTGTGTCAGGGCCGTGGTTGACCAAGTTGCTATCTGAAGGGGTAAAATCTCCGTCAGTAAGGTCTGATTCGTGAACTACATGGGTTCGATACCCCGACAGATCCAAATCCTGGGCAGGGGTAAAATCAACCATAAAAGACTTTATGTATGGCGTTAGGGTGATCATTACTTCTCCTTTAGGAAACTACTGGATGTGCAGGGTTACTACAGGTGATGGTCTTGGGAGCAGGCAACCTAGACGGTCATATGCGATGACAGTGACCGTAAAACTGCAAGTGAGCGAAGATTCATTGTGAACAGTAACTTTGAATTGGCCTGCAAAGATGTCTAGATCTATTGATAGGAGGTGGATTGTCCTGAACTTTAAAATCGGACGCTTTTGAAATATTAGTTCTTACTAAGTTTGTGGCTCCAATAGGATACTGCATTAGTTGTTCCTTTGATGGTTAATTACTACTTAAATTATTAATATAAAAGTCATTATTATGATGATAATACTTGAAGTGCTATCTGGATATTGTTTATCCACAATCACTACTGTCCGGTTAATTTCGAATGTACTGGCTTAACCACCTGATTATTAATGTTCTTTGACACGATTGTTCTTTTTTCGATTTGAATTCATCCCGGGGCTCCGGGGTGGTACCTTCCTGACAGCTCAGGAGGGTACCAATGAACTCTGGCCATACCGTCTTTCGGCAACTGCTTCAGTATCTTCCACGACATGAGTTCAATGTCTGCGTTCACCGATATCGCGGTGAGTACTGGGCCAAGAGTTTTTCCACATTCGACCAGTTTCTTTGTCTGGCGTATGCCCAGATGACCGGGCGTGAGAGTTTGCGGGACATTGAAACCTGTCTGAACTCTCATCAGGAGAAACTCTACCACATTGGATTTCGTGGTGATGTCTCCCGCACGACGCTTGCCGATGCGAACGAGCGCAGGGATTGGCGGATCTTTCAGGATTTTGGCCAGATCCTGATCGGTCTTGCCCAAGAGCTTTACAAGGGTGATCCGCTTGCCATCGAATTGAAGCAACCACTATTTGCTTTTGACTCTACGACTATTGATCTCTGCCTGACGTTGTTTCCGTGGGCCGAATTCCGGAAAACCAAGGCAGCGGTCAAGATGCACACGCTGATTGACCTGCGTGGAATAATCCCGACATTCGTAGCAATTACCACCGGCAAAGTGAATGATGTAAAGTTGCTGGACAGAATGCCGGTTCAAGAAGATGCCATCTATACCATGGATCGCGGCTATGTTGATTATGCACGCTTGTTCGCAATTCATAAGCAGGGCGCATTCTTCGTCATAAGGGCCAAAGACAACCTGAAATTCAAGCGCCTCTACTCTGCACCAAAAGATAAGGAAACAGGTATACGGGCCGACCAGGTTATCACCTTGGTAACGATAAAATCGAAGAAGGGATATCCAGAACGGCTACGCCGGGTCAGCTATGTTGACAAAGAGCGAAACAAACGTCTGGTATTTCTAACCAACAACTTTGACATCCCGGCAAAGACAGTTGCTGACGTCTACAAGCAGAGGTGGCAGGTGGAGCTGTTCTTCAAGTGGATCAAGCAGCACCTGCGATTCAAGAAGTTTTACGGAACATCCGAAAATGCTGTTAAAAGCCAGATATGGGTCGGGCTCTGCATGTACCTGCTCGTGGCTATCGCCAAAAAACGACTCGGTATTCCGTGCTCGCTATACACTTTTCTACAGATTCTTGAGGTCAACTTATTCGAGAAAAAGCCCATTTCATCACTGGTTACAGAGGGTCTCAAGCAGAAAGCTGGCACTCTCGACTATAACCAGTTGAACTTATTCAATTATTAACCGGACAGTAGTGATCCACAATGATAAATACAGGCAATCATCCTGATATCATCTTCTCCTTCTTCCCAGATACAGTCTTCCCTTGCCTTGGCTACAGTGTAACTAAACAAGAGATCATCCTCTTGGCGCATTCCCTTACCTGGGCGCGTAGAGGAGCAGATCAAATCCCCCGCATAGATGTTGCCGCCATCCTTGCAGACGTTGATTTGGCCTTCACCCACTGCGTTCACGAATATTACTTTGTGCGCTTTTAGCAGCTCTTCAATACCTTCCCACGCCTTCCAGTCTTCAGGCACTTTATCAAGATCGAAAGGTTCACAGGCTAACACCCCCAAAACCGTCTTATCTTTGCTGCGCGAAGTCACCTCAACAGTTCCGAAGGCATCTGAGACGGATTCCTTGAATAAAATCGCCGTATCAGACACTATATCACCGATAATTGCAGTTTCCGTATTCGGAATGAGCATCTCGTGAGCGCCGGTAAAAGTGGAGTAAACGGCAGAGGCTCCGTTGGAAGCTACTGCTTTGTAAGCTACCGCCCCGGTACCGGAAACCTCCGACCGAACTCCTATCTGCCCTGCGGCAGTACTTTTGGGTGACTCGCCGCGTCCTTTGTTCGTACCAAGCACACCATAATACCCGGTGCCGTAAATACCCGCTGAGACACCGTACCCATACACGCCATAAGTACCGAGCGCAGAAATTCCCGGCCCGTAGCAGATCCATCCACCAATACTGAAACCGCCGTTCTGGAAGTACGCCATAGCGGTGTCCGAATAGGTCATACCGACGCAGCTGATGCCTGTTGCGTCGGTGGGCATGTACATGTCCAGATATGCGGAGCTAGAGCCGTGCTCACCTGTGCCTGTCGTGACCCCTATCTTTACCCGCTTGGTACCGGATGAATCGTAAAACTTTGCATCGTTGGTGGTATAGTCAACCACGAATCGCTGCCCTGAGTCTGCGGTTTGAAATGTCTTCCCGGTAATGACATTACCTACCAGTTTATCGCAGGCTATTTTCTGAGTGAAAACATAGTCAGCCCCTATGGTGGTCATGAATGAACCTTTATCCATGTAGGCGGACATATCGGGGGTAACTCCCGGGTCACCTTTAGGTCCGGTAGCGCCAGTTGCACCCGTAGCACCAGGAAGACCTTGGATTCCTTGAGGGCCTCGAAGATTTGTTTGAGTCTCAGGAGAAAGATTACTCCATTGGATCAACGAGTCCGAGGACATGACGACTTTGGCGGCGATTTCCAATTTGCTACCGTTCCAGTACAGGTAGTTGGTTTTGCTCCCCAAGTAATCGCCCAGGTACATGTTCACACTGCCAGAACCGGCATCCCACACCTTGAAGGCGCTGTTGCCCGAACCACACAGGATGCCCTGACCACTGACCACCAGATTGCCGACCGTAGCGTTCTGGAGGATGGCCCCACTACCATTGGATACCTTGACAACCGACGAACCCAAAGCGTCTTTAATGTCGATCCCATAGTCTCCAGTGCCTAGCTTACCAATGTAAATCCTGTCACGAGTACCATCATTAACCGTAATCCTCGCAGCGTTACCGTCTAAATTTACGGTGGCCCCTGTGCTAAACCCGATACCACCTCCTGCAAAAGTTCCGGCAGTGATTTTGCTGGCGTTCAAGGTACCGAGATAGGCCCCCTGGCTGTCAATATAGGTTAGCTTGCCGCCGTTGGTAGTAAGAGTGTTCAGTTGATTTACAGCGCTGCTGGCGTTGGAAGACGCATTAGAAAGGGTAGTGCCGTCTGTCGAGTTAAGTTCGGACAGCGACATAGGTTTACCACTTACGTTTGTAGCCCAATCCGCCCCTTTAGTTGCCCCGTCTGCTATGCCGGAAAGCTTAGTGCTTGCTGCTGAGTCCAGGTCCGAAAGCTTAGAGGGCTTATTCGTAATTGTGCCGTCGCCCCACGAAATACTGCCTCCGATATCAGAGAAATTCAAGTTCTCTATCGTCAGAAGTCCACAGTCCAAGGTGCCGGCCTTTATCTTATCAGCGGTCAAAGATGTTATCTTTGCATTGGTGATCGCCCCGTCCATGATATAGGCTGAGCCGATCACCATGTTGGCCTCGGAGTTCCAAATGACCTCCAGGTTGCCATTGGTGTTCTTCGCCATTATAAACGTAGCAGTAGTGTCATTTTTGGCGGTTTGATCGGGAACTCCAGTGTAGCTGATCGTACTACCATCCGCACCAGCGAACGTACCCTGGACATAAGGTTGGGTGGTACTACCGGCATTCACGGTAAACTGCTTGCCTTGGTAGTAGGCATGGTGCGAATTCCAAGAGATCCCGCCAGCAGGTGTGTTCGCCCTCCAAACCGAATAAGAGGCTTCCTTGATTACCGGAACATTGGTGAAACGGTTGGATGCTTCCAAAGCATTAGTATCAATATCTGCAGATACCACTAATCCAGGCATCGCAGATACTGTAGCGCTCGGCCCTGAATTGTTACCTGAGTAGTCCACAGCTGACACCCGGATGTAGTAGGTTACACCTTGAGAACCATTAAAAGTCAGGCTGTTGTTTGCGGTATGGAAGGTTTGCTTATTGAGCGTAAAGGTAGGATTTTCTGCTACCTCCACCACATACTCGTCCAGATCTGCTTCTACATTCGCATCCCATTTGATGAAAACGGTTCGCATAGCAGTGACAACGGATGGGCTCGTAGGTACGACAGGTGCTACGGTATCCGCGTGAGCAGTCACCGTGTATGTATCACTCCAAGAGGAAGCGTTAATCCACTGGTCTACAGCGCAGATTTGAAAATCGTAGCTGACGCCGGGAATGAGATTGGACGCCTTGTACGTGGGGGATTGGTCAAGCTGAATCTCCGTCCAAGAGGATTCCGTATGTTTCTTCTGCCTTATGAGGTAATTGGAAAAGTCGTTAGGTACCGGGATTAATGTCCAGGCTAAGAGAATATAAGCTGTTTGGAAGACACCAGTACCTTCTAAGTCGGATACCGTCTTAGACGTATCAAGTACCGGAGTCTCAGGCGGAACTACGTCCAAAGGGTCTGTGGTTGCTACGACTACTGAATGAAGAGCTGAATAATTCAACACCTCTTCCCCAAATGTATCGTATGCGCCGATCTTGACAAACCAGGCACCTCCCCGGTCAACTTTGACTACGAAGTTCGTGTCTGGACCGTGATTGACCAAATTGTTGGCTGTGGGGGTGAAATCCCCGTTTACCAGTTCCGATTCGTGGGCTACGTGGGTTCGATACCCCGCCAAGTCCAAATCCTGGGCAGGAGCAAAATCAACCATAAAGGACTTTATGTACGGCGTCAGGGTGATCATTACTTCTCCTTTAGGAAATTGCGGGAGGTGCAGGGTTACTACAGGTGATGGTCTTGGGAGCAGACGACCTCCCTAGACGGTCATATGCTATGACCGTGACCGTGAAACTACGGGTGATTCCGTCCTCGTAGTTCATCTCATGGGTATAAACAAAGCGTTCCGATAATTGGCGCAAAGTTCTTCGCGTGGTCCCATCGAGGCCCCTCACTTCAATTTGGTACTCTTTGAACCACTCTCCTGCCGAGTCTACTCCCGCTCCCAAAGTTTCGTCTCCAGCGGAAGTCGATAGAATGGCGTCGATTGCAGCGGGGCGTTTCCAGGTAACAATGCAATCTTTTCCTAAGAATGTCCCATCGTTTGCTTGGTTCTCAATACCGAGGGCTATGACACCCTCCAGGAAGGCATCATTCGGCAGGTATATGTTTATATACTCAGTAGTCCAAGGATGGCGCTGCATATCGTTCAAAGCATCGTCTACAGTCTGTTTGCCGGATGTGTACGTAGACGTAACAATAAAGGTGTATTGTCCTGGGTCTGTTATATCAGGAATGAGAAAACTACCTTTGGAATTCTCGGGCAGAACTTGGTAGTTCGTAGTGCCAGACTTTGCATAGTACAGCATCGCCCCTTTCCAGAAACTGTTGTTCTTCGGCGGGTCGTAAAACACGTCAACCCCTACCTTCCAACTTCCGGTCGAATCCTGGTAAATCTTCGGAGATGCCGTAACTCCGGTAACTGAGCTACGGAGAGGGTTCTGGAGAAGTGAGTAGTTGGGGATAACCAATATACCCATATCCTTAGTGGAATCAGCAGCCGTGTAGAGATCCTCATAGTAATCTACGGCTGTTACCTCACACATAGCATCCTGATCCCGTTTCAGGGACGCTATCCTATACAAAGCCACACTGTTGGAGGCGATACCTATGATGTAGTTATTGCCAGGATTGGCTACGTAGGGTTCCCCAGTATTGGACGTTACCGAAATAGGAGAAATAGTTGAGCATGGCACTCCGTATTCGGTCGGATAAATCTGAACGGTTTCGGAGACGGCCGCAGCATCACTGAGCGTGATATAGTACGACATCAGTGAGTCAAACGTGACAGGCTCACTCAGCGTGACAGTGCCATCTTCCTCCACCGCGACAACCTTACCTCCATAGCCGTTTTGGGGCACATCATGCTGAATACCTATAACGTCAGTAACCATACTGCGTATTACATCCGAGCCGGCCTTAAAGGTTACCATTTTCGCCCTGTTTTGTGCAGCAAGAAGGGTGAACTTCGTCAATGCTTTGGCCTGATCGAAGTTGGTCACCCCCACAAGCATCAGAGCCTTGGTCCGTTCCTCAAGCTGGGGGTTGTTCTGCAGTTCCTTGGACTCCAGTCTGAAGGAATCGATCTCGTAGTTCTGAAGAGGGTTTATGTACTGTACCTCCATGCAGTTCGGGATCTGTCGGTAAGAGGTTCCTGCCTGGGAGTAGTCCTTGATGTTCGACATATTGAAAATCTGTGTCGGTAATTTGGGGCGATCAATGTCTATCCAGAAGATGCCCTCCGAATAGAACGGCACCGCCCGCATACAAGTGCAGATCTGCGAAACCCACTCTGCAGCGGATTTGGTCTGGTCGAGGACGATGTTCAGCGCAAACCGTGGGCGATACTTCACCACATCAGTTGCTCCGGTAGAATCGATGTATTCGACCGGTTCGTCGCAGTACTTAGCCATCAGATAAAACTGTGCCTGCATCAGCCCAAGCTTATCGGGGTTGATAGGATAATATTGGCCTAATCCATAGCGCCGATTGGTCAAAAGGTCGTAGAGGCACCACACGGGATTGTCGGACCAATATTTCGTCCCGGTATGCGACACCTCATCCCAGGTCAGCTTGCCGTCTGTCCATCCTGCTGCATACGCTGCCTGTATACCGGCAGCGTTGTACGAGCCGTCTGCGTTATAACGCTCCACACCCTCCATGTTACTAGGGATAGCAATCTTGGTGCCTTTGACCAGGGTGGTTATGGTAGGCGGCTGTCCTGATAGCTGATCGGTAGCCCTGATCTTTACTCCAAGAAGCGCGGTATTGTTGTAGGCTATCTGTGCGTAGTTTATCTCGGTCAGCTCCTTGACATACACCTCATCAATGATCTTCATGTTCCCTGTGTGCGAGGGAGTATTCCTTACGATGAGAATATCCAGATATTCAGGCTTGCTGAGTAACCCGACGTTTCTCAAATCTCCGCTATCGATGGTCTTGAGAATTTCTGCCCTTTGTTTCCCAGAAATAGCGTAGTTTGCATTAACTACATGCCAAGGATTTGTTGTGTTATTTGGATCTGCTGGATTGTATACTCTACAATATATCCCAACAGATACTGTCGTTGATAAATAACCAGTTTTATCATTAATGGCATAAAGTCCAGGAAGTGACAGTGTAAGTCTAAATGCTTCTACTTCTTTAGTGGTGAGTAGACGTGTACCTCCCAGCGACGATATGGTTAAAGTCGTGTTATTGGTTGACAGATTTGGCTGCAGTACACGATTGTTCTGAATGATGCAATCCGGTATTTTCGTGAACTGCTCGATACTGGAATAAAGGGCGCTAAGGCCTAGATTCTGGTAATACCAGTAGTCTGCGAACGGAGCCCAAGCAGGATCTGCTTTAAGCGCATTTCTATTTCCGTCCCATAACAGCGGAAGCGCCTTGTCTGGCGTAGTTTGTACAAAAACGATTCCCATTTATTTCTCCAAGTGCTAATCGCAGAAAGTATCTATGTTGATTACGCAACAGTTAGGTGAAACAGTTCTTCTGATATTGTGACATTTGTCATCATAAACCTCTCAATGAGATGGATTACTCAATCCAAAATCATCCAGATCATACAGGTAAATTATCTTTATATTGTCAGGTAGATACATGTCAGTGACACGCCTGCGTGGAGCATGCACTGCCTTATTAACCTTGTTTACCACACAAAAGGCATACGGATATATCGACATTCCTTCTGAAATACACATGTCATGGCATCGCTTCATGCTCGCGCTTGAATTGCACAAGTCATCGACAATCATAACTGGTGCTCCATTGGGCAGTCCCTCTGTGACATTTCGCAACCCATAGGCTTTTCTCTCCTTTCTCACCGAAAAAACGTTCAAGTCCCGTTGCCCCAGAATCTTCGCTGCCTGACTTATTCCCGTTAAAAGCGGTACCGCTCCACTTTCCAAACCCGCCAACTGGTAATTGTGATCTGGACAGGAGCGGGCCGTGAGATACAGAAACATTTTTGATATATTCATTGCGATTTCCGGGTTATACAGACATCTCCGAAGATAAAACATCCACGTATACGTGCTTCCCGGCAGCTTGCCAGGCAACGGATTCGAACGATCACGTCGTTCAATACAGTGCTGATTGATATATGCCTTTGTGGAGTGCCACAAGTCCTGGTATTCAGCCTCCGAAATCATAGCCCACCTCCGTCGCCACCACCGTCACCACCGCTGCTACTCACTGGATCATCAACCCACTCCACTGTGTAGGGTCCTAAAACAAGCCGATTAGCATAGTGGTATGCATCATCTACGTATCCTGGAATTGTCAAGTAATCTCCAAAAGTACTTGCCAACTCCTCATATTTAATTGGCTCTGCCGTTTCAATTACTTTTCTGTTGACGGTAATAGTATCAGTTATTTCATTGAAATCCTGGATTATTCCCTGTGTCTCCTCACCGTACCGTCCCTCAAATTGTACGGCATTATAGAAGGTGTATGGCATTTTATCTATTTCTACATCGGTTATTGCTTCCACTTCCCCCTCACAAAGCCCTAGATGGTAGTAAAGTTCGGTGGCACTGACAATTTCGGTGGCGTCAATACTCTTCTCAGTATCGGTGTCGATGCTTTTAGTGAAAATGTTCAGTATCATTCCACCTGTGCGGTGGGTACCGTAGATTATCGGGATAGCTGTACCGGAAGCGGTGGTATTTCGGATACCTTCGAAGGTATAGACTGTAGAGTTATCCAAACCTCCTCCAGCATCTGGTATAGACAGATTGCCGGAAAGGGCACCCATTGCGAATTGCAAAGCTACCATCAAGCCTGTTACTGCAATGGAACCCACCACACCGGCAAGGATAGCCGAATTAGCTATAGCTACGCCTATGGTTTCCAGCGCACTGCCTGCTGCCGCGTAATAAGCTATTGTCTCCCCAATGAACGTCCCGATAGATACGGGATCTGCTCCTGCTGGTATTATGGCGAGGAAATGTAAGGTTGCTGCTTCTCCTCCCACTGTTTCGATGGAAAGGAATTCTTCATCGTCGATGATGACTGCAGTACGTTTAGATAGCTCCCCTTCAGCCACCGCGACATAAAGCTGCGGAAATCTGTTGAACAGGGCCCCTAAGACGGATCTTATGCTGGTACCTGCGACATCAACCTCTTCTGCTTCAGTATATTTTTGATAGGGAGTATCAAAGATCACTCGCATTTGCTATTCTCCACCGCCGTCTCCACCGCCGTCTCCACCGCCGTCTCCACCGCCATCTCCACCGCCATCTCCACCGCCATCTCCACCGCCGCTATCCACTGGATCATCAATCCATTCTACGGTGTAAGGTCCCAGGGCCAGGCCGTCTCCCCAAGGACCTTTCACTACCCCGTAAACAGGGGTGTATTCATTGTATGTCTGATGGCCTACGACAATCTTGGGAGTCGCCTCGGTAACTTTTTTATTGATCGTTGTAGTATTCTCAGCCTGAGAAAAATCAGGCATGATCTCCTGAGTCTCCTCCCCCAAACGGAAGTAGTCAGGATCGGGGTAGGTGGTCACGGCATTGTAAAAATACAAAGGGAATCCGTTGACTCGCATTTCTGTTATGGAATCTATCGGCCCCTCACACAAGCCAATCTGAGCATAAAGGTACGTTTGGTCGGCTATAACGCCGCTATCAGCAGGAGGCACGGTTTCATCCGGTTTGGAGTAGATGTTTAGAACGTGACCTCCTACTCTATGCTCCCCATACACAATTGAAATGGGGGTACCTGTGGCGGTGGTGTTGTGAATGCCGTCAAAGGTGTAGGTGGCAGAATTGGATAATGATCCGCCACCCATCAGGGGTAAATCGGGGGTAAGTATCATTTCAAGCACGCCGCCGACTAACTGACCTATTCCCATAGATATAAGCATTCCGCCTACATAAGCACCTATACCCGTCCATTCGGCAACAATGCACACTACGACACCGACAATGATAAGGAGGACACCAGCGATTATCTTCCCTACAGCGCCAGCCCCTTGAGGTATCTCCGAACTGAAATGAATTACGTCACTCGAAGACAGCTCTCTGTCCACACTCTCCAATTCGTAGAGAATCTCATCGCCATTCAGTATAAAGTAAGTTTCCTTGGCGACCTTCCCTTCATCGATCAGCAGATGTACGTACAATTGCGGGAACTTATCGAACAATCGCGCCAATGCTTTGCCGAGCGTGGGCTCATCGATCTCGCACTCTGTATGGTTGTCAACAAATCTATGAAAGGACGGATCAAAGATGAACTTCATTACTCACCTACATGCCTATAAACGCTGTGTATCTGTCGTGCCCACACCCCGTAAGTGTAAGAGTGTGTCTCGCAGCCTTCCCGCGACATGTGCAGGAAACTTTCATCATTGAGGATCACTCCAACATGCCCTGGAGTGCTGTTTGTGTTCTTGAAAAGGATTACGTTGCCTCTTTTCCTCTCTGATGTCTGCGCGAAATTCCATTGCCGGTACAGGTCGATAAAGTAGTTTTTTTCCTTCCACCACTCCTGCGTGTAGTCTTCCGTGAAGTCCGGTAGTAACAACCCCAACTCTTGTTCGTAGAAGATCCGAATGAGGCCGAAACAATCCGCCCCCTTGGTGTCGCGGCCCTGGTGCCGGTAAGGAATCTGTAAATAGTCTATGATGGTCACAGAAAGATCCTCCGTGAGCCTGAAATACCAGGGAAGCCTCCAAAGTTTGCTTCATTTTTTCGGAGTTGGCACGCAGCCAAAGTCTTCTCGCAGACTTTTTCGGAACTGGTATGCAGGATAACGTCTCCGCTTCTCGTGACATTAGGCCCTGTCAGTAACCCGTCTGCTGATACAACAGGCTTATAAACGGTCTTGCCTCCTGTTGTGACGGTTGCAGAGCGTGTGCCGCCCTTGTATGTTACTGACGACACTGTAAACACGGCAGAAGGATCGTCCTCGAAACTGAACTTTGTACCGATCACAGGTTGCCACTTGACCCCGTTTACTGCGTTGACACTGAAGGACGATCCGCCATATACGGTTACATTGCCTAAGACGGTTTGCCCTTCATATTTGCAGGTATGCGGGTCCATGTACGTCCAATAGCAGGTATCCACCATGAACCTGCGGCGAGGAACCTTGATTTCCAGGTCGATAATAGGGTCCAAAGTGAAGTTGACTAACTGCTCGGTCGCCTGATAGGTATCAATCTGATATTCTTCCTCCAGGTAGGCGCTGCTATTGGCTTCGGAGTTTTCCACTTCGTCTACAGTCCCATCAGGATTGACAGTATAGATAAAGTCCAAGAACTTTTCGTAGACGGTTTTAACGGCTACCTTGCTGCCTTGTAACCCCTTGGAATCTTCAATGTAGGACATTATTTCCCGCGACACGTTGGCTACGCTTATAGTAGCTTTGTCAATAGTCCCGTCCGAACTGATGGTCGCACCGGCAAACTTGACCGGGAAAGCTGCATAGGTAACGGTATACTCTCCCGATGCTGTTTTGTGGGTGTATGCTATCGGGAAGTTGCTATCTGCTATATTGAATTCCTCTATATCCCCATCCGCAGTTGTGATGTACAAGGTAATCAGCTGGAACAGTCGGGATTGGCTGGCCTGCGCTGTTTCCTCTGCGAACAGTGGGGCCAGCTTAGCGTCATCAGTATATGGGGAAAGTCTCGGCATTATTTAACCCACCTATGAGAATCTTTGGTCACTATCAGTGACGGATGCGGGAACCTGGAAGCAAACTCTTTATCGGCTTTGGACGGCAGGGTACTTCCGCTAGGGTGTGTATGGTAGACGCAGACGATCTTCGCGCCCTCTTCATGAAGCCGGCGCAGAAAAGTAAAATACTCCCGCTTATCGAAAACAAAATTCTGTGCAGGAGTGCTAGAAGCGTTTTTTACAGGGTGAACCCTGTTTTGATCATCTACAAGCCCGCAGGCCTCGAATTTCGGACTCTGTTGGGCGATTCGTTTAAGTTGGTTGAGTACATCTTCTGAAAGCATTCTCAGTTCCAAGTCTGTATCAGTTTTACCTGCAGTTCGTAGTGAGGGCCTGCGGGGCCGTGGTATTTTTGCTGACCTGAGAAGGTATCCATGTCAAACCGCACCAGATACTTGATTTTCTCTATAGGGTCCGTCCAGTAGAAAGCAGTAACATTCAGCATCTTGAGGTAGAAATCTCGCAGAACTTTGTATTCTTCCAAGGAAAGGATAGGGTAGTTGAGATCAAAAGTCATTTTGGCTTGACCGCGAACTCTACGTTGTTCATGTCCTGAGTCTGAAGTAAATGAAATGGTATTGGACTTCACCCCGTAAGTTATCGGGCGGGTAGGCAACGTCATTGGTTTGCCGGAAGGGGTCATTGTTGGGTAGGAATCAAAATAAAGCATTTGCACTCCGTATAAATAAAGGGTGAGATTTACTCACCCTTATTATATACAGAGTTTCAAGTTTATTTATTACTTAAGAGCCGGAAACTGCCCTGATGGTCTTATAGACCGGACCGCGCTTTGCCGCATCTAAGGTAATGACGTTGATTACCTGCTGGGCATCGACCGGCTGCTGTGGAATTTGCGAGGGGTCGGCTACGTTGACGATCTGCAGTATTTGATCCCCTCGCTTCGTTGTTTTGCCCATAGGGTCGACACCTCCTACTAAGCCCCCATTAGCGAACTTCTGGATCTTCTGATCATTGAGAGCCAACAATCGATCTGCGCCATAATAATCAACCGCAGACTTACGGATAACCACCTCTCCAGGCATGAGGAGGGTATGCACAGAGTCCACACCCGCCTTACCCATACTGAGAGGAACGCCCCCTCCACCTGTACCGTCTACCACGCCCCCATCTGCATATCTTCGGACCCCTGATTTACTCACCAGTCCTCCGGTGGCAGCAGAATACTCGCCCCCAGCCAACTGTCCCGGCGTCCCCGAACTGCCGAGGCTGTCAGGACTAGTGGTGGTTGGCGCTATGAAGCTTTTCACTATACCCACTGCTTGCTGGATCAACCAAGTTGCAATCAGCTTAGTAATATACTTTTGCAGCTCCTGCAAAATGCTTTGCATGATAGGCTTCAAGGATGCGGCGAATCTAGCCCAGGCATTGGTCATTTGACCCATCTGATCCTGCTGCTGCTTAAGAGTGCTGTTAATCTTGGCTAGGGCAGCCTGTTTTTGATTTAAGGCTGCGATTTCTTGCGGAGTCTTGTTTGTAAATGAAGAAAGATTACTGATCTCTTGCTGCAATTGCGTCTTTTTTTGCTGCGTTGTGGCCATTTCAAGTTTGAGAGCATCTATCTTCTGAGTATCCGGATGCATGAACGTGTTCAACGCTTTGGGAAGGCCAGTGGAGAGGGTGTTGAATATCGAAGTTCCCATAGCCTTCGTATCACTCTTGAAGTCTCCAGTCTTTTTCAAAGCATCCGCTATACCTTTAGTAAAATTACCCCAAAAGGAGTCATCCTCCGGTTCTTGCGTAGTACCCTTGGAGTCTGCAGATTTACTCTGGGTATCCACTGCACCTTTCGTAGCCTTTTGCTGACCAGCCAGTTTTTCCGCCGCCTGCGCCGCCCTCTCAAACCCTGCTGCAGAGTTATTCGCGCCCGCCTCCAGCTTGGACAGGTCGATATTCTGCAGAATCTTGCTCAACTCCGATAGGGAATTTTCCAGCTTGTTCAGAAAGCTGGTAGCTTCATTAGCTCCCATTTCAACGTTGATTTGAATCCCTAGTTGTTCGTAAGAACCTGCTTCTGACATTTCATTCTCCTATCTATAATTGCTGCCCCAACCGGCTGAGGCTGCCAGCTGATAAAAATCGGCTTTTATGCGCTGTGCCAATGTGCTTTCCGGGTTGGCCAACTCGCGTTTCAGGTACTGCTCCACAAGAGAGTTGACGACTGCAAAAAGAGGGCGTTTGGGTATAGGGTGCCCGTCGATTTCCCCGCCGTTCTCAAGGGTGCTTGCATAGGCGCTCCCGGTAATTCCGACAAAATTTGAAGACACTCCAACTTCGATTAGTTGACTCAGCACATCCTGCACCGTGGCGCCGGGGTACAACCAGACAGATACAGTGTCGGCGTACTTCTCGTACAAGCTTGCTGCCTCGTCGTGGCCCACACTCTCCAGCTCCGCTTTAGTCTTGGCACCACTTTGCAATGCGACAGCCCATGGGCTGAGGGGACTCCAGTGAACACTACCGGGGATTCCTTCAAAATTAAGCACCGGATACCCACCACGACCGTTTACGGTGCCTATTGCAGTGGCGACGGTCGTGGCATAGCTGCTGAACAGATCGACGCGAAAGCCCCATTGATAGGTAGGTACAGCCTGCTCTATGGCCTGCAGCTTGCCACGTATTCGGTTTAGGTCACCTTGATTGAGTTTCAGTGAGATCATCTGCTTACCAAAACGGCCAGCCGGGGTAGGGCTGGCCGTTTATTCATTCATAGATAGTCTGGATACATCTTTGAGAAGTCAGCCTCGCCGAGGACTGCCTTCATGGTGGTTATCTGCTCGTCAGTCAGCTCGTCCATGCCTTCCCCATTGTCTAAGCCTATTCCGTCGTCACCCTTCTTGCCACCGAGAACAGCGGAAGTCAGCTCCACCAGAAAGCTGCAGAAGGCATTCGTCCGCTCGGCTGTCTCCTGGTTCTTCTGAATGTACAGTTCCTTGATCTGAATCCAGGAGTAGTTCCACCGGTAGAATCGGACACGGTAAGGATCGAAGTCGGCCAGGCTATGAATAAGCTGATGTATTGTTAGGCATTCGTTTTTTCCCTTGTGTCCTCTGTTTTCGGCTGACCCTGAGGTTCCTTCAGTTGGGCCAGTATCTGAATAAAAGACTCTACAAGATGGGTGGCAAGCTGAAACAGCACTACTACGTCAGAAGCACTCAGGGCTGCACAATTACCTCTTTTAGTTTCGTGGCCCTCATCGTCGTACTCGCTAAGAAGAAGATCCCCTACATTGCGGAATGAGGTGATCAACTGAACAATGTTCTGCTGTACTAGTCCGGTTTCTGGATCTATAACGCCGCCAGAAGTGATGAATTCTTTGAATACCGCCTCAGTTACGGCGAAAGGTGCTTTGATGATACGAGTCTGGTCACCGATCTTGATCTCGTACTCAGTAGGACTAACCTGTCTGAAAGGTTTTTCTTGTACTTCTGCCATTCTCTAGCCTCCTAGATTGAAAAATACCTGACTACTTATATACGCGTAGCGAATCATTTTTATTACTCAAACCAAAACACCCGCCAGAGGCGGGTGTTTTGGTAGTGCATTGACTCGGTCTTAATACGCCAGCTCTTGGTAGATCGGGGCATCGCTGAGCCATGCGTTATAAATCTGCAGCTCAGACGGGGCACCCGTAGTGACAAGAGAGTCAAGACCCATGGCAGTAGTGATCGTGGAGAACTCAGTCTGTTTCAGAGCAGACATATGGAACTGAACGTCCGAGTAGTCGTTGGTCGGCGCATACGTAGGCAGAGCCATAAAAGTACAGGTCGGAAGCCACATTCGAACAAGCGAGCCGCCACGAGTACGCATGACCATCTCAACTGAAATAGCGGACAGTTCGCCAGTGTTGATGACACGAGCGATCATCTGCTTCAGAAGAGCCAGTTTGCTGTTGGTGTATTCGTACCCGTTCCATTGCACTTCTACCGAGACGGAGTCAACAATCTGGTCAGCCACGTAACTGGGAAAACCAGACTGAAGCTTCTTGACCGAGTCAATCTTAGGCTGAAAGGAAGCAGATTTCAGGCCACCAATGGAGTCTGTTGCGTCGTAAAACATAGAGAACGGGGACACGATACCTGTCTGCTGGATGCTGATGGCAGCCCCGGTCCAGACGGGGAGAACCCACGTATCACCGACATTTGCACCAGTAAAATCAGCAGTGATGGTCACACCCTGGATAGTAGCAGTAACGCCGGCAGGGTAGCTGCCTGTAGCAATGGTTCTGCGACCATAGGTATCGAAACACTCGATAGCGGAAGCTGTGCTGGAGCTGGAGGTCTCCGCCACGTTACCGGTTACGGCAGCGGCCCTCAGGATGATGCAGCCATCGATCTTGCCAGTGTATTCTCCATCAATGGTAGCGTTCGGAGCGGCAGCAAGGCCATTAGCAGACCACACGACGTTCGGCTTTACCAGACACACGCTGTTGTTGGAGACGGCCATAGCCTTCTGACTCTTCCCAACAGCAACAATTTTAGGGGCAACCACAGCAGTCCCCGCTTCACGAATAGACGGCTTACCAACGCGAATCTGGGCAACGCCAACGAGAACGCCGGAAGCATCTTTAACAATAGGTTGTGTACTTCTATCCAATGCCATTTTTATTTCTCCTGTTCAAATTTATCTTCATTATCCAGCGCATCCCTACGCTGGAATCTCTCCTGCGTAAACAACCCCAATCGTTAGGCTCCTGAAACTTCCACCGCCTTGATGCTGCATGACCGGCAATAAGGAAGTTTCAGTTATTTCCGCTTCACCAATGAGATCCGCGGTATCTCCATCCAAAACGTCAAATCTGTAGCCAGGGGTCATTACCTTCAGTACTTTGTCAAGCAGCTTGTTCAGCACAACCTTCTCATTCATAAGGCCATTCTTTATCGAGATGTGAAGGTTGAAAGTAGCTTTTGGAATCGCGCCGGCAGTGTTCGTCTGACTGTCGATCACGATCCACTGATCGTGATTTTTGAAATCCACGTAATAGACGTTTTCAAAGATTCTGATACCGTCCGTAGCTTCAAATGTGTCGTACAGCAGCTTATAAAGGCTTGATTCTATTGAGTTGATATTCATAACAGTTTACCTGTCATCCACGTCTACCTGGCAAGACCACAGGCCAATAATCGATTTTTTGTCTATACTGACAACTCGATATCTATCCATAGTGTCCAGCATAATAATTCTGTCAGCTACCTGTACCCCGGTCTTAGGCTGTACGTAGATGATTAATTTTTCCTGCGGCACCAAACGGTCTTTCTGCTCAAGCACGTCGAAGTTTTTTAAATTAGTGGTCGCGTATGCGAATGGCACTTTCACTGTCAAACCAGGCGTCAGGACTCGCCCAAAATTGTCCCTCTCTCCTTCCTCGAAGCGGGAAATTTCGATCTGGCTGTCGCATAGAAACAAGGTGCCATCCAGGTACGTAACATACCCCCCAAGGCGCTCTGCTTTTACTGACATCACCAAATAGTAGTAATTATCAGAGCGGTCCAGTACTAGGTCACCATTTGAAATAGCCGAATCAGTTACCCCGTAAAAGTAACCCTTATGTACTTTTACTCGTGACCATGGTGCAGTAGCCATGGTGTTTGCCTTTACGTGCCCTACTATGTGTAAGCCGTCTGGATGATCTGCATCTGTTTTGTCCAGATTCAGCATTCGTGGCTTACCTTGGAGCATTCCAACGGTATTTTTTTCAAAATTATGGATTATCTTGTCTAATCTCATGGCAATATTCAGGAAATAGATGGTATTTGGTAACGATCAAGCACCCGTTTAACCATTATGGGCAATTCCAAATCTGAGAAAACAACTTCTGCTCCCATATTTTTGAGAGACTGCACGCCCATTGCATCATTTACTATGCGATTGAAGTGTAGAGCGATCAGGTAGTTTGCTGCATATTCCAGGTCGCTGGGAGCAGTGGTGAACCCAGCGTTAAAGGATATAAAGATGTTGTTTTTGCCAGTAGTAAACGTTGAGCCTGAAGCAGTCGCAGGATCGAACTGGAGCAGCCCTCCATCGAGAATTTCAAGAGTTGACGGATCGTAGTCGGTAAACGTGCCGCCTGAGTCCCGCATACGCAGACCAGTGACAGAGTTGACAGGATAGACGCGAAGATCAAGCAGCGCCGTCCCGTCCCCATCGTATCTTTTGTCCGTATAGTCTCTCGCAAGTAGGTGCCAGCCACAGTAGTTAATAATGACACCATCGATCTGCGTGATGAGCATGGACACCTGCGTAGTCTCCAGGGGAGACAGATCGGCAGGATCTTTATTCAGTGAAGCACAGGCACTGGCTATTGTGGTGAATGACATTATTTCTTCCTCGTTTTAGGCATTTTGCTATTTTAATAACCTTGACTTTGCCTTATTCACTGTCACAAGTACAATGATCATTGCCACATGTTAGACAACATACTGCCTTATTTACAAAGGGAAAGTATATTTTAAAGTATTTGGTGACAAATTATAAATTGTCTCTTTTATATTGTTTTGGTCATTTCAGTTTTATCTAGTATTATTCTATACGTAAAAATCTGAAAAATTATTACAGATTATTTGTAAATAAATAGTTATTGTGTGGGCTTTTGTGCTGGAGTCATTACTTTCACGGGCTTAAGCGTAGGCTTCTCTGCTCCAGGACCGGCTACTCCCGAGCAATAAGCCGGTTGCCGAACTGCGAGTTGTATATGTACAGTTTGTCAGCATTCGGATCTGTTGACGGGATTATATCGATTTAACGACCACAGCCTTTAAGTTAACCTGAGAACCAGCTTACCACCCTTGAACATGCCCATCTTCAGGCCACGATTTAGGCCACTTTCAATCCTACGAACGTGAGGAATCAGGCGGTGGGCCAGAAGGCGGTCAGTGCATCTTTATCCTCTTTCCCTTCTGTACCCTCAAGAGAACCGAGGATCGGATCAGGTACCTTAAAGAGGATCTGGATGTCTCCTTGCTTCAGACCGCTCAGATCCAGTTCTTTGAGCTGAGAAGCCACTGGCTTGTATGACAAACCGCCCTGTGGCACGGCCACCTCATGAACGTTGACGATATCACCATGAATATTAGTCCGCTCTCCACGAAGTTTCCGCAGCAGGCTGTCGCCAAGAGCCTGCTCTGTTTCCAGGATACCAACTGGGATGGCCCCGTTCTTAAAGAAGTTGTTGGCAAACTGGGTTTGTAATTTTCGAACGTCAGAATATCCGACGCAGCCGTCAAAGGAGGGAGTACTGAAGTATGATCGTCGCAGCGGAACACTTGATGGGCTTATAAACAACGAACTGGCCGTCGATGTAGTAGTGGTACTCTTTAATCTTATTCTTGGGATTGAGACGGTCGAGCGAACAGCTTTGCTTCATCTAGTGCCAATAGCATGATGCTGGTGCCCGGGCGTGCCTCTATGTTCATCGTTCGAGGCAACTGCTGTTGATAAGCGTCATCTCCAAGTCCTGCTGACGGTCCATAGTAAGCTCAATCCCCAGGCCTGTAATGTAGCGCCGATGTTGTTGCAGATAACCTTACAGTTGTCCAGGCGATAGGAACAGATAAGAACCTTTGCATGAAGCACCAGCAGCTCCTGGATACCAATAATAGGAACTTTCCAAAATAACAACCGCAGGCCGCAACCAGGCAGTTGTACCTGTAATCGAATTTAAGGCCCCCTCTGCTGAGACTCCTCACTTGCTGCTATCCGTTCCTCATATGCCTCGATGATCTTCCTCTGGCCATCGTACGGATGCCAATGGATCTTCTTGTTCGGACTACTATTCAGCAGGTTAATGAAGCCTGGGGCTGTGATTTATTCTTTGAATTGATAAATACTCTTGAACTCTACTTGACAGGTATTTGCATATAAATAGTTTGGTCGCAGCTAAACTGTCAGCTTGTTTGTCGGTCCTTTCCTTGGTAAAAGGGGGGGGCTGCAAACTCTTGTTCTCACATCCTGTATTGCGGGGCAGGGTACTTCTCCCCATATGCCTGACATGCTGTTTGGACAGCTGTAGCAAGGAACTCTGCATTCTCCATCCACTTGTATCCAAGCTAAAGGCCCAGCTCCTTCGCCACTGCCTTCTTTCAAAGTGAGCACCTGTGCCGCTTTGTACTTCTCTATCGACCATCTGACAGGAATCGCAGCACAGCTACATATTCCGTCTCGAAGGGAGCAAGTTCATCTGTTCCCGTTACAGTTTCCAGCACATCTTTTTTCCCCGTCATAGTAATATTCTTTGAACATCTTCAAGATTCGTTTTAGCTCTATGTTGACTAGAGATTGGCTGACGCTCTTCAGATTTCCATCGCAGTCCTTCTGCGTGCCTATCCAGCTATTGGCAATGTCCTGCTGCTTAATGTTGCCACCGTACAGAAACATCTTGAAGATGAACGCTTCCCGCTCAGACAGCTTTTTCTCTACGAAGTTGCCTACGTCAATATTGAAGTCAGAATTGGGGTTCATGGATAAGCGCATGATCTCTGACATCATCTCGTTAGTGTAAGGATCAGGATTGATCGTTTTGCGATTAAGCTTGTTAAGCTTTCTCAGTTCACGCCAAAAAGTATCCGAGTATTTACGAATATTGGAATTATCACGCTTTACTTTTTCAGGTGTTATCTGTTGCATTAGCTAGCCTCGCATAAAACAATAATTAAAAATAGTATATTATCATAAAACTAGTATTTGTCAATTATCTATTTGTAAAGTTTACATAGCACATAAAGATTGTGATGAGTCAACTGATAATATCAACTATTCATATATAGTTAAGTGTTGTGTGAGATACTTATCTCATATTGTAGATGATTTAAGAAAGCAAGGCTCTATTAAGTGGTAAACAATGCTGTTGATAGCCTCTTGCTCATATAAGGTAATAAAACTCCTGCAACCGGAAGTAGACGACAATAGAATATTGCCACCGCTCTCTACTGCAAGAAGAGTATCGGCGCAAAAAACGTCCTGGTATCCCAGGATACCAGTGTGCGTATCAAGCGAACATACTCGCTCTGGACGCCGAACTTACGAAAATGTCAGGATCGAATTAGAGGATCTGTACCCCGGAATCTGCAGCACCTGCTGATAGGTACATCCCACACAGAACGACATGTCCGCCCACGAGTTTATGACGGTCTATTGTTCCTCTAATGGTGACCTTTCTGGAGTTATCAAGGGCGTGGGTGGCTTCGTGGTTCTGAGGGCAAATTTAGAGTTCTGATAGCTATCTCCGAGGAACGATGAACAGCGTTGTGCGATGGAGTAAGGACATCGAGGCGACATAGACGAAAAGCTGGCCCCGTACATGCAGCCTATCTACGACAACATCGAGAGTACCTGATGGCAGGTTATGTCACACCCAAGATAATACGCCTAAAGGGCTATCCAAGGCAGAGAGGGGGGGGCTTTCCTGGCTCAGCAAGAAAAAGAGCAGGGAGGCATGAGCTAGGGACACCTTGAATTGGTGAACGCCGAGATCATGGATGTTGAACCTCTTCAGTGTATCTGCGGTAGGTTGATACCCAATCAGTACCCGGGCGTGGACGAGACACAGAACCCGACGCCTCACAAAGTCAAAATTATCGTCACCCGCGCAAGCGAAGGGGAAGCTGGTATTCACTGATGGGCCCTACAGATCGGCAATCCATACGTAGGTGCATCAAGCAACGGATTGATCTACCTCGTGGAAAGATTCCACCACGAAAGCATAGCCGGACACGTTACCAGATCCAAGGAGAACGATCTCCTTTCGCATAAATTACCCCACCTTTTCTAAATGTGGAGCGCCTTGCTCCCCATTTTTCTTCAATTCCCCAAAAACTGCACTATGACAACGAAAACGGTACTCAAAATTCCGGTACTCAAATCGGTACTCAAAAAGAAAAAGGGGTTAGGCCTTTTGACCTAACCCCGTGATTTCTTTGGAGCGGGAAACGGGATTCGAACCCGCGACCTTCAGCTTGGGAAGCTGACACTCTACCACTGAGTTATTCCCGCAATGAGCCTGTATATATGCCAAGAGATGAGCGGTTTGTCAACTGGAAAGGCGAGCTGCCGCTCATATACATGCTGCTGCACGGCATATGCAGGACTCTTGCGTGCTTCGGAGCCGCCTTATAATCCTGCAACTTTCAGAAAATCAAACTTGGGACGGTACTGCAAAAACCGGCTGAAGCGGGATTTTTTGCAAAGGACCATCATTCCCAGCGGAATGGTGCTCGCGATGCCGACCCCCAACAGCGTCCACCCGGTGCATGTGCGCTGTTTTTTCTCCAGCCTGTCGGCCAGCAGCAATCCCAGACCACTGCCGAGCAAGACGCGGGTACCTGCAATCATTGCCAGTTGGGGAATTTTTATTTTGACCTTTTTCATGGTGTCCTCCTTTCCGAACGCCTGCCGTGCCGGAGGTACTGAAAAAATATGGTCTTAATCCGGTCTGGCAGCGTTCTCTGTGTGAACGCCGAACAACGATGCCATGACGAATGCCGTCTATCCGGCCCGCAAATACTGGTTCGGCCAGGCGACATCCGCACGGAGAGTCCTGGCCGCGTGGAGCGGCCAGTAGGGATCGTTCAGCATCTGGCGCGCCAGTAGCACCACGTCGGCCTGGCCGGTGGCAATGATCTGCTCCGCCTGGGCCGGTTCCGTGATGCAGCCGACCGCGCCGCTGGCAAGCCCGGTTTCTGTCCTGATCCGGGCGGCAAAGGGTACCTGGAAGCCTGGCCCAAAGGGCACCGGCTCGTTCGGCACCACGAATCCGGAAGAACAGTCGATCAGATCCACGCCGATCTCTTTCAGCCTGCGGGACAATTCCACCGACTGGTCGATGTCCCAGCCCCCCTCTACCCAATCAGTGGCCGAGATGCGGACAAACAGCGGCAGATTAGCCGGCCATTCCTCACGCACCGCTTGTGCCACCCGTAAAGGGAAGCGGAGCCGGTTTTCCAGGCTGCCGCCGTATTCGTCCTCCCGCTGGTTCGCCAGCGGCGACAGAAATTCATGTAACAGGTAGCCATGCGCCATATGGACTTCAACCACCTGGAATCCGGCGGCATGGGCCCGGCTGGTGGCGGCGCGGAACTGGGCTTCCACCTCGTCCATCTCCTCCAGCGTCAGGGCGCGCGGCACCGGATGCCCTTCGTCGAACGGTTCGGCACTCGGTCCCAGCGGCTGCCAGCCGCATGCTTCCGGCCCCAGTGGACCGCCGCCGAGCCAGGGCAGCGAGCATGAACCCTTGCGGCCGGCATGGGCGAGCTGGATGCCGGGTACGGCGCCATGCTCTTGTATGAAGCGGGTGATGGGCACGAAGGCGTCGGCGTGGGAGTTGCTCCAGATGCCGCTGTCGTCCGGACTGATGCGCCCTTCAGGGCTTACGGCGGTCGCCTCGACCATGACCAGCCCGGCGCCGCCGACCGCGCGGCTGCCGAGATGGACAAGATGCCAGTCGGTCGGGAAACCGTCGCGGCTGGAGTATTGACACATGGGGGAAACAAAAATCCGGTTGCGGAAGGTGACGGACCTCAGCTCGAACGGGGTGAAGAGTGTGCTCATGGTGACGGCCTCCTTGACAGTGCAGGATCATTGCTCAGCGCAGATGCAGGAATAGGGGAGCATCCGCATCCTTTTAGTGCGGATTATACCTGCTCAATGAAGATTCCTGCCAGTAAAAACCGCGCCGAGCACCCCGTCACGATCCCTTCACATCCGGTCCGATATGGTCCTGGTCGCCATCAATCTTCTTGTCGATCCCGGCCCGGCCGTCGTCGCAGACATCCTCCGGCTCGCCGGGGCGGCTGTAACGGGCGTCGCTGGTGGCGGTGACGCAGACCGGTGCCTGCTCTTCCCGGGCTCCGTCAGCAGCAGGGATGCGGGTATGGTCGCGCCCCCCCTCGGGCGGCACATCGCCGCTGGTGGGCTGCCAGTCGGCCATGTTGCGGTAGATCGAATGCCGCTCGGCAATCTCCCGCTCCAGTTGCGCGCGAAGCTCGGCCGACACATCGGGATGGGTCCGCTCCAGGGCGGAATAGCGCACCTCTCCCGAAAGAAAGGCCTGCAGCGAGCCATCCGGATCTTTGGATTCGTAGATGAAGGGATTTTTGCCATCCCGCTTCAGCAGGGGATTGTAGCGGTAGAGCGGCCAGTAGCCGGAGCGTACCGCCAGCTGCTGCTCCTCGATCGATTTGCCCATACCCCGCCGCAGCCCCTGGTTGATGCAGGTGGCGTAGGCAATGACCAGCGACGGACCGGGATAGGCTTCGGCCTCCACCAGCGCCTTCATGGTCTGGTTCTTGTCGGCCCCCATGGCGATGGAGGCGACGTAGACGTTGTTGTAGGTCATGGCCATCCTGCCCAGGTCCTTCTTGGCGCTGCGCTTGCCGGCTGCGGCAAACTTGGCGATGGAGCCGAGCGGCGTGGCCTTGGAGCACTGGCCACCGGTATTGGAGTAGACCTCCGTGTCCAGCACCAGGATGTTGACATCCTCACCGGTGGAGATGACATGGTCCAGACCGCCGAAACCGATGTCGTAGGCCCAGCCGTCGCCGCCCATGATCCAGATCGACTTCTTGGTGAACAGGTCGGCCGAGGCGGCGATATCGGCAAACTGGCCGTTGCCCTGCGGCAGCAGGCGTTTCAGCCGGTCGCCATGCTCGCGCGACAGCCGGGGATCGCTCATGTTCTCCAGCCAGCCGGCCAGTGCCTCCTTCAGCTCCCCCTGAGCGGAGGGGAGCACCCGGCTGACCTGGTCCGCCAGCCAGGCACGGCGCTGGGAGACCGCCATCCAGTAGCCGAAGCCGAATTCCGCGGCATCCTCGAACAGCGAGTTGTTCCAGACCGGGCCGAAGCCTTCGCTGTTTTCCCGGTAGGGACTGGTGGGGGCCGAGGCGCCCCAGATCGAGGTGCAGCCGGTGGCATTGGCGATCATCATGCGCTCGCCGAAAAGCTGCGTCACCAGCCGCACGTAGGGGCTCTCGCCGCAGCCGGAGCAGGCGCCGTGGAACTCCAGCAGCGGCTGCTGGAACTGGCTCCCCTTCAGGGTCTCGCGTTTCATGAGCGAGTCCTTGATGGGAAGCGATTCTGCAAAGGTACGGTTGATCTCCTGCACCTCGGCCTGAGTCTCGATCGGTTTCATCACCAGGGCCGAGACCTTGGCCGGGCAGATGTCGGCGCAGTTGCCACAGCCCATGCAGTCCAGCGGAAAGACCTGGATGCGGAAGGCGTGCCCCTGCAGCTCCTTGCCCATGGCGGGCAGGGTGCCGAAGGATGCCGGTGCATTGGCCATTTCCTCCTCGGTCATCAGGAACGGCCGGATGGTGGCGTGCGGGCAGATATAGGCGCACTGGTTGCACTGGATGCAGTTCTCCTTGATCCATTCCGGCACGTTGATTGCCACGCCGCGTTTCTCGTAGCGCGAGGTGCCGAAGGGGAAGGCGCCGTCCGGCGCAAAGGCCGAGACCGGCAGGGTATCCCCCTTTTGCCGCAGGATCGGGAAGATCACCTCGCGCATGTAGTCCGGCATCTCCTGCTCCAGACGGAAGTCGATCACGCGGGAGTCGGAGGCCTGTGCCCACTCGGGGGGGGAGGGGATCTCCACCAGACTTTCCATGGCCATGTCCACGGCCCGGGTGTTCATCTCGACGATTTTCTCCCCCTTGCGGCCGTACTCCTGGCGGATCGAATCCTTGAGCAGGCTGACGGCCTGCTCGAAGGGGAGCACGCCGGAAAGCTTGAAGAAGGCGGTCTGCATGATCATGTTGATGCGCCCACCCAGCCCGGCCTCGGTCGCAATTTTGACCGCATCCACGTTGTAGAATTTGATCTTCTTGGCTGCAATGGTGCGGCGCATGGCAGCCGGCAGGTTGGCCTCCATCTCCTCCACGCTGTTCCAGGCCGAGTTCAGGACAAAGATGCCTCCATCTTTGATCCCCTCCAGCACGTCATAGACCTGGACATAGGGGGCGGTGTGGCAGGCGACGTAATCGGCCGCATCCACCAGGTAGGTGGATCGGATGGGGTGCTTGCCGAAGCGCAGGTGCGAGACCGTGATGCCGCCGGACTTCTTGGAATCGTAGGCGAAGTAGGCCTGCACATACAGGTCGGTGTTGTCGCCGATGATCTTGATGGCTGCCTTGTTGGCCCCCACGGTGCCGTCGGCCCCCATGCCCCAGAAGCGGCACTGGATCGTTCCTTCCGGGGTGGTGTCGAGTGTCCCCCCCACCGGCAGCGACAGGCCGGTCACGTCGTCCTCGATGCCCACGGTGAAGTGGCGCCGGCCCGGCTCACCGTTCATATTGTCGAACACGCTCTTGACGTGTACGGGCCGGAATTCCTTGGAACCCAGGCCATAGCGTCCGGCATACAGCTCGGGAATGGTGCCCCCCCGTTCGACATAGGCTGCGCAGACGTCGGTGTAGAGCGGTTCCCCCAGCGCCCCCGGTTCCTTGGTGCGGTCGAGCACCGTGACTTTGACGGCAGTGGCTGGAATAGCCTCCAGCAGCGCCTGGGCGTCAAATGGGCGGTAGAGGCGCACCTTTACCAGACCCAGCTTTTCACCGGCGCCGTTTTGGGAGCGGATCACCTCTTCGATGGTTTCGCAGGCCGATCCCATGGCAATGATCACCTGTTCGGCCTGCGGGTCGCCCACATAGTCGAACAGTTTGTAGCGCCGGCCGGTCAGTTCTCCCACCCTGTCCATGCAGGCAGTGACCGTTTCCGGAACAGCCAGATACCAAGGGTTGGCCCGCTCCCGTCCCTGGAAGTAGATATCGGGGTTCTGGGCCGTGCCGCGCAGCTCCGGGTGTTCCGGGTTCATGGCCTTTCTGCGGAACTCGGCCAGCTTCTCGCGGTTGACCAGCTTGGCCATATCCTCGTAGTCGATGGTCTCGATCTTCTGGACCTCGTGGGAGGTGCGGAAACCATCGAAGAAATGCAGGAACGGCACACTGGACTCGATGGCCGCCAGATGCGCCACCAGGGCCAGGTCCATGCACTCCTGCACCGAGGAGGAGCAGAGCAGGGCAAAGCCGGTCTGACGGGCTGCCATGACATCCTGATGGTCGCCGAAGATCGACAGGGCGTGAGCCGCCACGGCCCGGGCCGAGACGTGGAAGACCCCCGGTAGCAGCTCGCCGGAGATCTTGTACATGTTCGGGATCATCAGCAAAAGCCCCTGGGAGGCGGTAAAGGTGGTGGTCAGGGCGCCGGCCACCAGCGAGCCGTGCACCGAACCGGCCGCGCCGGCCTCGGACTGCAGCTCCTTGATATGCAGGACCTGGCCGAAGATGTTCCTGCGCCCCTGTGCCGCCCACTCGTCGGCAACCTCTCCCATGGTGGAGGAGGGGGTGATGGGATAGATCGCGGCAGTCTCGCTCATGGCATATGCCACATGGGCCGTGGCCGTGTTGCCGTCCATGGTTTTCATTTTTCCGGCCATACTGTGCACTCCTCCTTTGCTTCTTTCCGGGGATCCATGACGCCGGGGTGAAAGAGCCGGGGCCCCGCCATCCGGTCGCCGTCACGGTCGGTCGCAGCCGCCAAAGCGGGCTCCGCGGGCGTTTTTAAAAGTATAGAATAGTTTGAAACAGTGTCAAAACGCCTCAAATGATGCTTCGAATGCGCCATCCGAGCCTGTCTGAAGCAAGAGGAAGTGACTTGAAAATGGGGACGTTCACGGCGTACCGCAACGACCCACCCTGCTGGGTGCGCCGGGTGGGGTTTCAGGATGAATGATGTTATACTTTGACCAGCATTCGGAAGCCGTGCAGAAGATGTTTTAGATACATATTGATACAAAACGAGACATATGGATGTGAGGTGATACATCTTTTGGGGCAGAAGCGGAGCATGATTTTCTTAAGCGGTGAAAAGGGGGAGCTGATTGAACCCACCCCTTTTGCATCAGAGGTATGACCATGAAAAACGGGCGCAGACACGCAGGTGTCGAGCATGACGATACCCTGCTGCTGGTGGCAACCCTGCCGGCGGAGTTGCAGGCTGCCCTGCACCGGCTACCGCTGGAACATCTGGTCGAAGTGGTGATGGACCTGGGGCGCCTGCCGGAGGCACGTTTCCCGGACGAGGTTTCACGGCTTTCGGAACGCACGGTCAGCCAGGAGGACCTGGCCCATGTCACGGCCCATGTGGGGGAATTCGGCGGCGACAACCGGGCCGGGATCGAGCGTACCCTGCACCGCATCTCGGCCATCCGCAACCGCAAGGGGCAGATCGTCGGATTGACCCTGCGGGTCGGCAGGGCCATCTACGGCGGCATCGAGCTGCTGCGCGACCTGATCGAGACCGGCCAGAGTATCCTGATCCTGGGGCGCCCCGGAGTGGGCAAGACCACCAAGCTGCGCGAGATGGCCCGCGTGCTGGCGGACGACTTCAACAAGCGGGTGATCGTGATCGACACCTCCAACGAGATCGCCGGAGACGGCGATATCCCGCATCCCGGCATCGGCGCTGCCAGGCGCATGCAGGTGCCGCGCCCCGAGCGCCAGCATGCGGTGATGATCGAGGCGGTGGAGAACCACATGCCGGAGGCGATCGTGATCGACGAGATCGGCACCGAGGCGGAGGCGGCGGCAGCCAGGACCATCGCCGAGCGGGGTGTCCAGTTGATCGGCACCGCCCACGGCAGCGCCCTGGAGAACCTGATCAAGAATCCGACCCTGTCCGACCTGGTGGGCGGGGTACAGGTGGTGACCCTGTCCGATGAGGAGGCCCGCCGCCGGCGCACTACCAAGACCGTCAGCGAGCGTCGCGCCCCGCCGACCTTCGAAATTCTGGTGGAGATGGTCGACCGCAACGAACTGATCGTGCATCGCGACACCGCCGCAGCAGTGGATGCGATCCTGCGCGGCTTTGCCCTGCCGGGCGAGCACCGCGAACAATCCGCCAACGGTCATATCCATGTGCGCGAACCGGCACCGGAACCGGAGCGGGCCCCCTTTGCGCCGCCGGTGCGGCCGGAAACGCGGGAGCGCAACGGTCCAATGCGGATATTTCCCTATGCATTATCACGGGACCTGCTGGAGCGGGTGATCAGGAGTCTGCATCTGGACGCCAGGAGCGTGGGGGACCCGGATCAGGCGGACGTGATGCTGGCGCTGCGTTCCCGCAGCGATGACCTGCGTCTGAAACGGATGACTGCCGGCAGCGGCGTTCCGGTGCACTTCATCAAGCGCAATACTGCCAACGAGATGCGCCGTTTCGTCGAGCGGTTCTTCAACGTGTTGGAGGGGGCGGCGGAAAACGAGGCGCTGGAACTGGTGGAGGAGATCGAAGATGCCATCCGGCGGGTGGAGAACGAGCATGTGGACGTTGCGCTGGCGCCGCGTCCGCCGCTTCTGCGCAAGATGCAGCACCGCATCATCTCCGGTCGCGGGCTGCTGGCCCAGAGCACGGGGCGCGAGCCGAACCGCTGCCTGGTCATCCATCCGCGCGACCGGGAGTAAAAAAATACCGCTGCTGTTCCATCAGGGGATCCGGGGTATACTTTCATAAGCACCATAATCTACCGGAGGAGGACACCATGAAGGAGCGGAAACTGGCACTCGGCCTGGGACTTTTCAGCATAGGCCTGGGCATGGCGGAACTGCTGGCCCCTCACCGGATCGCGAAGACATTGGGCATGAAAAGAAAACAGTGCGGGATCTTCCGGATCTTCGGCATCAGGGAAATGGCGACCGGGGCCGGCATCCTGACGCTCAGGAAGAAATCCCCCTGGCTCTGGGCGCGGGTGGCAGGAGATGTGGTTGATCTGGCGACCATCGGCATTGCAGGCACGGCCACGAGGAAAAAACGCAGGAATGCCGCCCTGGCGGCGGCTGCCGTGGCGGGGGTGACCGCCCTCGACATCTTTTGCGGCAGAAGGTTGTCCATCCGCGGCAGCTAGACGACCGGGTCCGACAGATGCAAAAAGACCGGCTCCCTATTCGGGGAGCCGGTCTTTTTTACGACAGGGTCGTTGAAGTCCGGTGCGTCAGAAGACGATGTTGCGCTTGCCGGCCGAACCGCTCAGGATCTGGGTAAAGGCCTTGCCCTGATCGGAGTTGATCAGCAGGTAGCGCGGCAGCTTGTTGAGCTTTTCCGAAGCAGTGGCATTGCGGGCCTCGATCGTGAAGGTGGTGACGTAACCGGCCTCGGCAGCCTTTTTCAGCAGGTAATCGTCGTAGATGCCGAACGGCCAAGCCAGCATGTCCACCGTGCCGCCGACCTCCTTCTCGATCCTGGCCTTTGATTTGGCAAGCTGCATGGTGACCGATTTCTCGAATTCCGCCGGGCTCATCTTTCTGCGGTCCTTCTTGAAGTTGGGATGCCAGTAGGTGTGCGACTGGAAGTCGAACAGCCCGCTTTTCTTCAGTTCCCTGATCTGATCCCAGGTCAGGGCGTACTTGGCATTGGAGACGGCAGAAGGATAGACGAATACCGTGACCGGCACCTTGTATTTTTTGACCAGCGGAAACATGTCGCTGTAGACCGACTTGTGAGCATCGTCCTCGACGATTACAACCGATTTCGGGGCCGGCGCAGGTCCTTTTTTCTGGTAGTAGTCGATCAGGTGCCGCAGGGGGATCACGGTATAGCCGTTGTCCCTGAGATACTTCAGGTGTTCTTCGAACAGGCTGGTCTTGATGGTCATGCCGTCGGCCACGGTGGGACCAATGCGATGGTACAGCAGGATCGGCACGTCCACACCCGTACTGGCGGCGGCTGGGGGATTGTTTTTAGACTGGGGAGGTGCGGCCTGGACGGAAACAGTGCAGACGAGGAGAGAGAGGAGAACCAACAGCAGACGTACGGACATTCGGATGAATCCTTTCCTGTGTTTTGTTGCAGATCGACATGATTGCCCCCTGGGGAACCCGCATGCTTCTTTGCGTGAGGTTATTTTTGCTGCGTGCCGGCCAACTGTAGCAGATTTTCGGAGAAAAATATATCCAGTGCGGCACGCCCGAGGGCGGGAGCGCGCAGCCGGATGCGGCCGTTGTTGATCACCAGCGCCGCAAAGGCAATTTTCGGGTTGTCGGCCGGAGCGAGTCCGGCAAACCAGTTATAATAGCCTTTCGGGGCGGTTCCGCAGATGGAGCCGGTTTTCCCGGCCACCTTCAGTTCGCTGCCGAAGCGGTGCCCCGACCGGTCATTGAAGGCCCGGCGGGCCGTGCCGGTGATGACGGTTTCGGACATGGAGCGGATCAGCTCACCGGCTGCGGCAGGGGATGTGACGGTGGCGAGCGGCGCGGCCCGGAAACTGTACAGATGCGTGCCGGCCGGATCGGCGACGGCATCGACGAACGAGGGCACCGGCATGACGCCGCCGTTTGCAATGGCGGCCAGCAGCATGGCGGCGTGAAAGGGGGAGGTCCTGACGCCATGGTCCAGGCCGGCAGCCATTCTCATCAGCTCACCAATGGTATCGGGAGAGGTGAGCGTGCCGCTGGCGATCTCCCGGCTGCCGTAGATATCGCACCCCAGGCCGAAGCGCTGGGCTGTGTTTACTAACAGCGGCTTGCCGAGCTTGTCCCCGGCCAGCCGGCCGAAAGCGGGATTGACGGAGTGGGCCATGGCATTGGAGAGCGGCATGCTGGCATCCCGCGACCTGCCCGGCTTGCCCCAGAGCCCGGGACTTTCCGAACAGGGGGCGCCGCGGAAATGCAGTGATGTCTGCGCCGTTGCCGCACCGGATTCGAAGGCTGCCGCAGCCGTGATCAGTTTGAAGAGCGACGCCATGGGATAGGCAGTGAAGGCGGCGCGCGGTTCCCAGCCATGATCCTGTGCCGAATAGGAGACATTGGCCAGCACGCGGCCGGTCTTCGGTTCTATGGCAACAAAGACCGCATAGGGAACTTTCTTCCGTTCCAGAAAGGCCCGCACGCCGGTTTGCAGGCTCCGGTCCAGGGAAAGGTGCGCCAGGTTCCCGTCGCTGAGCTGGTAGGCGCTGCTGCTTGAGGTGGGTATGGCGGTGGTGGTGCAGATCTGGCGGAAAAGACCGAGACCGGTGGCAGCGGAATAGTCGAATGCAGGCTGCGGCGCGGCATGATTGGGCGACGGGGTGGATGAGGGGATGTGTCCCCAGGCCAGTGCGCTGCCGATAAACAGTGCAAGCGAGCCTGCAATGACGATGTTCCGGCGGAAGACTGCCGGCAGGAAGCGGCGTGCCTGAGACGGACGTGACGGGAAGGTGATTTTCATGAGGTGGCCCGAAATGGTTTCTTATGCCGGCGAGCGGCAGTGCGGCAATATCCCGGCGAGGTGCCGGCTATCACGGTGAGCCGTTGCTCAGCGTATTCCGGCAGTGGCGGGTTTGGCCGGTAAAACGCCGAAAGCGTCGTTCCCCTGCCGGCTGCCGCTGCTGACGTCCGTGGCAATGCTCGCGCCGGGCTGGTCGGCGCTGCGCTCGGAGGAGGCGCCCACCTCGCAGCACGATAATGCCGCTGAAACCGCCAACAACAGGATACTGCCAATGCCCATTCCCCACATGATGATTCCTTCTGCCGTGCCCGCAAAAAAACCGGGTCGCTCGATATCGATGCCGATGATAACGTGGCGACCCGGCTGTCTTCCAAAGACCGCGGGGTCCTGGCGGATGTTGTAGTCGTGTCGTGAGTGCTACTATAGGGTTCCGGGCGGCACAATTCTGTGATCAGGATCACAACTTTCGGGAGAGCGTGCGCATTGTTTTTTTTCAGAGTTGAACCTCTGATAGATCACCTCCTCAGCGGATCTCGAAGATTCTGACTCGCCCCGCCTGCCTGCCGTCACTTCCGTCGATATTCCCCATCGGCCACGGTCAGCTAGCCGGTGTCCAAACAGGGCTACCAGCCGCTGAATGGTGTAAAAGGCCAGCTTCCTGGTGCGGTTGGGCCGGATAATGCCCAGGTAGCAATTTTAGCTGGGGGGTAAGACGTGGCGCGTTATTTCGCCTTCGGTTCAAGCCCCCTGGTCTGCTCCAGCTTGCCGGTAATGTTGTTCATGATCCAGGAAGCATCCCACCACTCGACCGGATTGACCTCCTGTCCGGAAACCGTCACGCCGAAATGCAGGTGATCGCCGGCAGCCATGCCGGTGGCCCCGGTATTGCCGATGATCTCCCCTTTTTCCACCTTGTCCCCCGCCTTGACCGTCATGCGGCTCATGTGGCCGTACAGGGTCTGCAGGCCGAGACCGTGGTCGATGATCACGCACTGGCCGTAGATGCCCAGGTCTCCGGCGAACACGACCGTGCCGCTGTTGGCAGCCGGCACCGGCGCATGCACCAGCGAGGCCAGATCAAACCCGAGATGGGTCTGCCGATCCACCTGCTGTCCCTTGTAGAGATAAAAGCGTGTCTGGGCAAAGCCCCCCAGCGGAGCGGCATTGGGCATGCGCAGGAACACTCCCTGCCAGAGGGGGGTGGGGGAGGTGCGCCGGCCAAAGTCATAGAGCGAGGCCACGTTCTGCCGGCGCAGGTCGCCATTGGCCTTCTGGAATATCTCCAGAGGAGTCAGGGCCTGGGGGAACTTGTTCTTGAACTCGGCCGCGATCTTTTCGAGGAACGAGTCGCTCAGGTTGAGGCGGTCAGTGGAGAACGACTTCATGATCAGGTGGTAGTTGATGCCGGCGGTGCGTTCGTTGCCGGCCTTGTCGACCGCGATCACGCGGGGTACATAGCGGTCCGGCTCCAGGTCGTAGGGGAAGGGAAACAGGCAGGCATACATCTCCCCCCCCTGGCGGTATCCGGGGAAAAAACGGTCGGCAATGACCACCCCGGTTCGCTGGGTTTCTTCGTTCACCGTGTACACCACCAGGCCCGAGCCGCCGCGGATGATGTTATGTGCCGTTGTCAGGACCGAGATCGACGGGGGCGTGTTGTCCAGGGTCATGGTGTAGGTGCGGGTTGTGCTCCTGCCGCTGAAACCTGACAACGATCCGCCGATGGCGATTTTCAGGGTAAAGGGGCCTTCGTTGAGACCGCCACGTGCCAGATTGAGGCTTTCCCTGCTCTCGCGGGTCCCGGTGGCATAGCTTTTCAGCAGCACCGGCACGGCCCTGTCCCCCTGAAGAACTGTCACGGCCAGCTGTTTCAGGCTCCCCCGGGACGCCTTGAAACTCAGAGTCAGGGGGGTGGTGACGGAAACCGCCCCTTCTGACGGCTTCAGTTCGATCGATGGGGCGGACGTGCCCCAGACATACCCCAGGATGGCGGCTACGATCACAAGGACCAGAATCATGACAGGTACTATTGACTTCATGGCGACCTCTCGCGGGCAGGGGTGCTTTCCTTTTGGAACGCCTCAGGCATTCGTTTCATTGAAACATTCCCACCAAATTGTACCAGAAGCGTCCCGCTTGTCAGCCGGTGCCCGCGGATTCGGGCTTCTGAGAAAAGAGGCCGGGGATGGTATACTTCAACAGGAGACTCAATCGTTTTCGTCCGGAGGCATCCATGAAAATCGGGATTGTCGGGTGCGGATTTGTCGGGTCCACTGCAGCGTATGCGATGGTGATGCGGGGGGTGGGGCAATCGATCGTGCTGGTGGATGCCGATGAGCGACGCGCGCGGGCCGAGGCGGCCGACATAGCCCATGCCGTGCCATTTGCGCACCGGGTTGAAGTGACCGCCGGTGAATACCCCGATCTGAGAGGGGCTGCGGTGGTGGTGATAGCGGCGGGAGTGGGGCAGAAGCCGGGAGAGACGCGTCCGCAACTGCTGGAACGCAATGCGCGGGTATTCCGGGATGTGGTCCCTGCCGTACTGCACAGCGCCAGGGATGCGGTCCTGCTGGTGGCCACCCATCCGGTGGATGCCATGACCCACTTGGCGGCTTTCCTGGCGGAACCCTTCGACGTTCCCCCGTCGCGGATCATAGGCACCGGCACGACCCTCGACACTGCCCTGTTCCGCAGTCTGCTCAGTTCGGCCCTGGGCATCGATCCCCGGCACGTGCATGCCTATGTGCTGGGCGAGCACGGCGATTCCGAAGTGCTGGGCTGGTCCCTGGTAACGGTGGGTGGGATGCCGCTGGATACGTTCGCCCTGCGCCGCGGCACCCCCCTGGTCAGCGGACTGACCGCCTCGATCGACCGGCAGGTGCGGCGGGCCTCCTACGAAATCATCGCCGGCAAGCAGGCCAGCTATTACGGGATCGGCAGCGCCCTGGCCAAGATCGTCGATATCATCGTCAACGACCGCCGTTCGATCCAGACCGTCTGTACTCCCCTCAAATCCTTCGACGAGATCGGGCGGGTCACCATCTCGCTGCCGCACCTGCTGGGACGTCAAGGGGTGCTGGAAAGCTTCCCTCCGGCCCTTGACCAGGTGGAACAGCAGGCGCTGCGCGAAAGTGCACTGGTGGTACGCAAAACCCTTGATGTGCTGGGGCTGTAGGAATGTATTCCCTTACCACTCGTAGGCTTCCATGATCCGTCTGAGCTCCTTGTCGCCGGCGGCATGCGGCTCCAGGTAGATCCCGACCAGTCTTCGTTGCCACCACCCCTTTTTAGCGAAGGTATAACGGTAGTAGAGCGCCCGGACAAAGCGGGGCGGGTGGTCGGGGAACGGGTTGCCCGCCAGCAGCGCCAGTGTCTGGCGGTCCCCTTCCAGCAGTTTGATCACCAGATGGATGAACCAGGACGACACCCCCCGCGACGGCATGGCCTCGAACCACATCAGCCAGTCCAGGCGCAGGTGATAGGGGGCGATCAGCGGGGGCATGCGCAGCGGATTTCCCGGCTTGCCGCGGAACTCATACTCCTTCCAGTGCGTCCGCTCCGTTACCCGTTCTTCATCGGTCCCTTCGAGCACGATTTCGTAGCGCAGGCGCGTGATGCTGCCAAAGGCTCCGTAGGTGTTGACCAGGTGGAACGGATCAAAGGAGGTGTTCATGATCTGCCGTTTGGAGAACAGGTTTCGGACCGGCTGCACGCTCTTCAGCGCCACCACCAGCGCCAGCCCCCAGATCAGAGCCGTGAACAGCGGCGGCGCTGCATGAAGCGGCGGCGGCTGCAGCGATGCCATCTTGGCGATCAGCGCTCCATCCAGCGTACTGAGGCAGAGGATCGCGGTGAGCCAGTTCAGCCAGGCGAAATTGCCGCTGACAATGATCGACAGCAGGAACAGCAGACTGAAGGCACCGCCAATCCCGGCCAGCGGCTGCGGCGCAAAGAACAGCACCGGAGCGCCCAACTCGGCAGCATGATTGAAGAGTACCCCTGCTTTGTGCACCCTGGGGGGGAGCCGGTGGAAAAAGGCGCTGAGCGGGTTCGGCATCGGCTGTGATTCGAAGTGGTAGTCCAGGCAGGTCAGGTCGTGCCAGCAGGGATCGCCGCGCCACTTGATCAGCCCTGCGCCGAACATCACCCGGAACGCCAGCCAGCGGAAAAGCCAGATCACGACCCAGTGCGGCGCCATGTCGGTGGGACCCAGGAAGATCGCCAGAAAACCGCTCTCCAGCAGCAGCGATTCCCACCCGAAGGCATAAAAGGTCTGGCCGATATTGACGAAGGAGAGGTACAGCACCCAGAGCAGAAACCAGACCAGCATCGAGAAAAGGGTGCCGTAAGCCTCCGACAGCCCGCTCAGCGCCAGGAGTGCCAGAAGGATGCCCGCCAGGGCGCAGGCCCGATAGACGGCATCGCCTCCCCACAGGTAGAACAGGCTGGGGGCGGAACGGAAGGGGACATCGCGCATGAAGTTCCGGGCCGACAGCAGTCCCCGGTCTCCGCACAGCGCCCGAAACTGGTTCAGGGCCACCAGGAAGGCCATCAGGTAGATCAGCCCCAGGCCCCGCTGGAGCAACAGCCGGATGACCCAGTAGCCGTCAGCGTCCATGCCCGTTCCTTCCGAGGCCGATGTCGCTCAGGGCCTGCATGGCGGCATGGAAGCCGCACATGCCGTGAACCCCGCCGCCGGGCGGGGTCCCGGACGAGCAGAGATAGACCCCCCTGAGCGGAGTACGGTAAGGGGAAAAGAGGGTCGGACGGGCCAGAAACTGGCGCAGGTCCTGAACTCCGCCGTTGATGTCCCCGCCGATGAAGTTCGGATTGTACTGTTCGTATTCCTCGCAGGTGCGCGTGTGCCGGGCCAGGATCAGGTCGCGGAACCCGGGGGCAAAACGCTCCACCTGCGTTTCGATCCGTTCGGTCATGTCCGCGGTCGATCCGTTGGGTACGTGGCAGTAGGCCCAGGCGGTCTCCTTGCCGGCCGGCGCCCGTGAAGGGTCGAACAGGCTCGGCTGCACCACCAGGACAAAGGGGAGCTCCGGATGGATCCGTTGCCATACCTCCCGCTCACCCGCGGCGATCTGGACCGCCGTACCCCCCACGTGGACCGTTGCAGCCCGTCTGCACCCGGCCGCCCTCCAGGGAATCGGGCCATCCAGAGCCCAATCGACTTTGAAGACGCCGGGGCCATAGCGGTAGCGTTCCAGGCTGCGGCGGTACGACGCCTTGAAGCTGTGCCCCCCCATGCGCAGCAACTGACGGGGGGTGATGTCCAGGATCGCGATCGGTGCCGGCGGAAGCTCTCCCAGAGAGGTGATTTCCCGCGACAGCACGATCTTTCCCCCCAGGGAACCGAAATAGGAGGCCATGGCCGTAGTGATGGAGGCGGACCCCCCTTTGGCTAAAGGCCATCCGGCAACATGGCCGAGCGTGGCCAGGATCAGCCCGAAAGCGGCGGAGAGAGGAGTATCGAGCGGCAGGAAGGAGTGGGCCGCCATACCGGCAAAGAGGGCCCGGGCCGAAGGGGTGCCAAAGGCCTGCCGTCCCAGAAAATCGGCCGAGAGTACGCCCCTTAGCCCGAAACCGGCCACCAGCAGTGGATGGCGGGGAACATGCAGTGGTGCCAGCAGGTCGCGCGCCAGGGCCGGCCAGTTCCTGACCAGCGGTTCCATCAGGCACCGGTAATTGGCGGCATCCTGGCCCAGACCGGCCGCCGTTTCCAGGAGGTTCCGATGCAGCAGAACGGCAGTGCCGTCGGGCAGGGGATGGGCGAGCTGGACCTCGGGGTGGATCCATTCGAGGCCATATGCCTGAAGGGGGAGCGTTTGCAGGAAAGGAGAGGCCGCTCCCAGAGGATGGACGGCCGAACAGACATCGTGGAGAAAACCGGGCAGGGTCAGGGGTTCGGTACGGGTTCCGCCGCCGATGGTATCTGCCTTTTCGAAAACGGTGACCGTCATGCCGGCGCGGGCCAGCGCTATGGCGGCAGCCAGCCCGTTGGGTCCCGAGCCTACCACGACGGCGTCTGAGGGACGGTCGTATGACATGGCCTATACCTTTTCACCTGATGAAACCGGCGACGATACGGGATGGACCTGCGCCCGGATGTTCAGCGGAAGAGGTTTTCCGCCACGACGTTCAGCATGTCCAGGTCCGGCACGCTCCCCATGAGTGTCAGGGCATGCTTGGCCAGTTCTCTCGGCACGTGGCCGGTCAGGTGCGAAAAACGCCCCGCTGCGTCGGGAAACACGTCGAAAATACCGTACGTGCCATCGTCGAAGTGCAGCGCGAACCAGGCGGTGGTCTTTGGTTCGTCCAGGACATACGGCTTGGCTTCGCGCAAAAATTGCTGCACATCGGTTTCGTGGCCGGCTTTGGCCCGGAAGGTCAGCAGCAGTCCCTTGGTCACCGGTTCGATCGTCGGCATGAGCGGAAGCTTGTCCGCCAGCACCTCCAGCTTTCTGATTTCCGGCGCCCTGGTAAACAGCGCAGGAGTCATCTCCCGGAGGGCCTTGGCCACGATTCCCGTCAGATGGGCCTCGCGGCCCGCTTCATCCTCGAAGGCATCGAAAATGCCGTATTCTGAATGGCCGAAGCGGATTGCAAACCAGGCGGTTGTGGCAGGTTCCTGGCGCACCATCCCTCCGGCGGTATGGAGAAACTGCTCGACCTGGTCGTCCTTTCCCGACTGTGCCTGTATTGTGACCAGCAGTCCTTTTTCCGTCATCGGAATCTCCTTCCCGAGCCCTGCTCTCCTGACTATGCCGGTGCTTGCGCACCGCCTGCTTAAATTCTGAACCATAAGCAGGTGCTGTCAAGCCGGGGGGCGAGACCATCCACGCTGCAACCGGCTTCCCGCCCCAAAGAAAAAGGCTGCGTCCGATAGCCCGCAGCCCCTTGTCCCTTATCCTGTTGTGCCCTATTTTGTCGTGTCGATGATCATCTGGTTGTTGACGCTGGCGACCCCTTTCACGTTTTTGGCAACAGCGGTAGCCAGATCCTTTTCCGCCTGGCTGCGGGCCTTGCCGGTCAGAGTCACCACGCCGCCGTTGGTGGTTACATCGGTGTGCATGGCACTGGTCGAGCGGTTGCCCATCAGCTCCATTTTCACTTTGGTCGTGATGGTGGCGTCATCGAACTCCTGTCCCATTGTCTGATCCTTCTTGGCATCCGAATCGGCAGCGTGGACTGGCAGACCGGACATCAGCAGTGCGGAGGCTGCCATGATGGCAGCCATGGCATATCTCGGCTTCATTGATCCTTCTCCTTTCGTCGGTCGAAATGAGCTCTCGGCTACCTTTACAGTATAGCCTCCAATCGTGGAGAATCAACGCCTGCCGGTCCGCTGGAAGGGAGAGGCCGCCTGTGCCCGGGCTTTCCCGTGTCCGGTTGACTGCAACCCGATCCGTTGTACGCTTTTAGTAGTCCGATCCGCCCGCACAGCGGGGAGGGAGAAATGGGAGTATGGCCGTTCAGGTACTGCCCGATCATGGTTGCAGGGGGTGCAGTATGGTGAAAAGGTTCCTCCTGGTCCTGCTGGTCCTGATCAGCGGGTGTGGCTCCAGTCAAAACGAGGGTGGCGGTACCGGGCCGATCGTTTCAACGCCGCTGCCCACCTTGACGCCGCTTGCGTCAGCTACCCCGACGCCGACACCGCTGGTGACGCCGTTCCCGACCTCGGCAGTCACTCCGGTGCCGACCTTCACCCCCTTCCCGACGCCGACCCCCTTTACGGTTTCTTCACCGGGACCGACCTTTACGCCGCTGCCGACCCCGCTCACGATTTCTTCTCCGGTGCCGACCTTTACCCCGTTGGCAACGCCGATTGCGACTTTCACGCCATTTCCGACGCCGACACCGATCTCGATTTCTTCGCCGGTGCCGACCTTCACCCCGCTACCGACCCCGACGCCCACCTCCCTGATGCAGTTGATGCCGAAATTGGGCGTGGCCATGCTGCAATCCCACTGATATCCCGGCTTCGTGACGGGCGATGTCAGGCCGCGGCCGCGTATCCCTCCGCAGAGCGGTCCTGTGCCGACACCGTTGTCAGGATGGCGTCTATTTCGCGGCTGCCCAGGGTTTCATGGGCCACCAGTTCTGTAGAGAGCAGGTCGAGCGCCGTACGGTTGGTCTGCAAGAGGTCCCGGACCTCGTTGTAGGCCGTGGTTACGATCGACCGGATCTGGGAGTCGATTTCCAGGGCGGTTGTGTCGCTGAACGTGTTCCCCGGGGTGCTACCGTCGCTCTGGGGCGTGGATTCCCGGTGCCCGAAAGCGACCGGGCCAAAGGCTTCCGACATGCCCCACTCGCAGACCATCCTGCGGGCCATGTCGGTGGCCCGGGCCAGGTCGTTGCCCGCCCCGGTGGTGGTTGTGCTGAAAACCAGTTCTTCTGCCGCACGTCCCCCCATCAGCATCTTGATGTGACCGATCAGCATGTCTCTGGTATAGCAATGGATGTCTTCTTCCGGGATCTGCACCGTGACCCCCAGGGCGCGTCCCCGTGGAATGATCGAGACCTTGTGGACCGGGTCGCATCCAGGAACCAGCTTGGCCACCATCACATGCCCCGCCTCGTGATAGGCGGTGCTCAGCTTAGACTTCTCGGACAGCACCATTGATTTCTTTTCGGCTCCCATCAATATCTTGTCACGCGCCATGTCGAAGTCGACCATCTCCAGAACGGACTTGTCCTGCCTGGCTGCCAGAATGGCGGCTTCATTGACGACATTGGCCAGATCCGCCCCGGAAAAGCCGGGCGTTCCCCGGGCGATCACCAGCAGATCCACCTCCGCTGCCAGGGGGATGGAACGGGTGTGTACCTTGAGGATTTCCTCCCGCCCGCGGATGTCCGGATTGCCCACCATGACCTGACGGTCGAAGCGTCCCGGGCGGAGCAGGGCCGGGTCCAGGACCTCGGGACGGTTGGTGGCGGCGATGATGACGATTCCGGAATTGACGGTAAAGCCGTCCATCTCCACCAGCAGCTGGTTCAGGGTCTGGTCCCGCTCGTCGCTGGCTCCGTTGCCGCCGGCATCGCGCCGCCGTCCCACAGCATCCAGCTCATCGATGAAGATGATGCAGGGGGCCACTTTTTTTGCACGGGCAAACAGGTCCCTGACGCGGGACGCGCCCACCCCCACGTACATCTCGACGAATTCGGAGCCGGACATGGCATAGAACGGCACACCGGCCTCTCCGGCAACGGCGCGCGCCAGCAGGGTCTTGCCGGTTCCCGGGGGACCGACCAGCAGCACCCCGGTCGGCATCTTGCCCCCCAGTTTGGCGAACTTCTGCGGGTCCTTCAGGAATTCGACCGTTTCCTGCAGGTCGATCTTGGCTTCGTCGGCGCCGGCCACATCGGTGAAAAGCGTGGTGGAACGCGACCCGTCGGTGAGCCGGGCCGAGCTGCGGCCGAATACCGCCAGGCGCTTGAAGACGAAGAAAAGCGGAACCAGCAGCACCAGCAGAAAACAGAGCTCGATCCACAAGGAACGTGCGGCCGGGGCATTGGCCGAAAATTCTATGTGTTTTGCCAGTAACAGTTGGGAGAGTTCGGCATCGGCAGGGCGATACAGCTTGTATTTCACCCCTGATGCAGCCAGGGCGATGATTTCGTCCCCTTCGGTCCTGACAGATTTGATTTCACCGGCATTGACCCGGTCGATAAAGGCCGTGTAACTGATACGGCTGCGCTGATCGGCCTGGTGTTGGCGCCAGGCGTATGCACCGCACAGCAGCAGTATGACGGAAACGATAATGGCCCATGCTTTGAGCGGACGGACTGGTCTTGATTTTTTCATTGATACCTCGTGCAGTCGTTGATTGCGATGGAGCGGGTGTCGTTGCTGGTAGTATGCACCGGTCGGAGCGATTCTGATGTGATGCGGATTACATCGGGGAGAATTGGGGCAGGCGTGCAGGAACGGGCGCGATTGCGCGGAGATCGGCAGGGAGTGAGCCGGCAACGGCCGGCGACGAAATCAGCAGCCCAGTTCCAGCAGCTCCAGGCCGATGTGGGGGAGGTCGAGCCTGATTACCCGGCAACTGTGCATGAGATGCGGAACATCCGGGTTATCGCACACCAGTAATCCGCAGGTGTCACCCGGCCTGATGCCGGGGGGCAGATCCTGCAGCTTGACCAGGGTGCCGCTCAGGGAGACGTTTTCGATCACTCCGGAATATACGACTCCCTCGTGGTCCAGGATGCAGCGTGTCTGGCAGGCAACTCTCCTGCTTGGCCGCGATGGCATGTGCATATCGGTTCCCCCGCTTGTCTGAGACGTGTGCCATGGTGCGGTATGGCGCGGCGTATGGTGCAGTGTGGAAACAGTCGTATATAATAAGAGTTGTGCACGTGAAGGCGGAAAACCGTCACGAACGGAGACAGCGCGTGCATACGAACTGGTGAAAGAGATGCGGAAGTGCTGGCGGCCAGACGGATGGGGCGGGAAATCCCGCGAAAATGCCGGCGCCGATCCATGCCAATCCCAGTATACCCCCCGGCACTGATTTGTAAAGCCGCCCGCAGGGGAGGGAAACATGCGAATTGTGTTTGAAAATAAGGAACAACACAGGTATATGAGTATGCTCACCATGGAAAAGCCGCCAGGGAAAGTTAATTTCAGATGCTGTTAGAGATTCATCCCGAACATCCTCAGCCCCGCTACATCGCCCGCGTCGTCGAATGCCTGCGGCAGGGGGGCATCATCGCCTATCCCACCGACACCACCTACGGCATCGGGTGCTCGATTTTCAACAAGAAAGGCATTGAGCGGATATACCAGATGAAGCGGCGCGAGCACAAAAAGCCCTTTTCCTTCATCTGCCCCAATATCTCGGAAATAGCCCGTTATTGCAGGGTCAGCAACATGGCCTACAAGATCCTGAAGCGCTACCTTCCCGGGCCATATACCTTTGTGCTCGATGCCACGCGGGATGTGCCGGACCTGCTGGTGACCCGCCAGAAAACGGTCGGTATCCGCATTCCCGACAACCGCATCTGCATCGAAATCGTCCAGTTGCTGGGCAATCCGATCGTGACCACCAGCGCCAACCTGTCGGGCGAGGAACCGTGCGGCGATCCCCGGTCCATCGAAGATGTGTTCGGGCACCAGCTCGATATCATCGTCGACGGCGGCCTGCTCTCCACGGATGTCAGTTCGGTGGTCAGCCTGGTCCGGGATACGCCCGAGGTCCTTAGGGCGGGCTTGGGAGACGTGTCATGGTGCTCCTGACGGCTTGCGCGAAAGGAAATGCTCATGCGTAAGCGTACGGTCCGCAACGGCCTGCGTCTCCTGCTGGCGGCGTTGCTGATGATCATGCTGGCCAGTTTTTACCACGCCGGCCTGGCCGAGCTGCTGTCGCTCTCCTGGGGGGCGGAGCAGCGCTTCTACAGCCTGGGCATCTTCTGGGCCGCTGCCGTGGGGGGCTACGGTGTGGTGCTGGCCGCCTTCGGGCTGGTGCTCTCCCCGGGTCACCGCGATGCCGGCGTACGCATAACACCGCTTCTGCTGGTGATCGTATGCGTGGTGGCGCTCTTTTTCTACCTGCTGGTCTCGTCGATAACCTCGCCGCCGGAAGAGCGTATGCAGCCGGGATCGACGATCACCATTTGAGCCGTAACCCGCCGGTGTCACCGTGTTTTTTCACATTTTACTGGCTAATGGATATTGCCAATCGATTTGGTAAGGAATGCTTGACTTGACCTGTGCTACACGGTACTTTCCTTTCTCATTTATCCCTTTTTAAGGAGACATCATGGAACCCAAACAGCCTTCGATCGAGACGCTTCTGCTGCACGCCGGACAATCTCCCGATTCCGCCACCCTTTCCCGTGCGGTTCCGATCTACCAGACCAGTTCCTATGTGTTCAAGAGTTCCGAGCATGCCGCCAACCTGTTCGGGCTCAAGGAGTTCGGCAATATCTACACCCGCCTGATGAACCCGACCACGGACGTGCTCGAGCAGCGTCTGGCAGCCCTGGACGGCGGCATCGGCGCCCTGTGTCTCGCCTCGGGCCAGGCCGCCATCACCAACGCGGTGCTCAATATCGCCCAGGCCGGCCAGAATATCGTTTCCACCAACTACCTGTACGGCGGTACCTATAACCTGTTCCACTACACCCTGCCCAAGCTGGGCATCACGGTCAAGTTCGTGGACACCTCCAATCCCGACAACGTTCGCGCCGCCATCGACGAGAACACGCGGCTGGTCTACACCGAATCGGTCGGCAATCCCAAGAACAACGTGGACGATTTCGAAGCCATCGCAAAAATCGCCCACGACGCCGGCATCCCCTTTGTGGTCGACAATACCGTGACCACGCCGGTCCTGTTCCGTCCCCTGGACCATGGAGCCGACATCGTGGTCTACTCCCTGACCAAGTTCATCGGCGGCCACGGCACCAGCATCGGCGGGGCCGTGGTGGACAGCGGCCGCTTCCCCTGGAACAGCGGCAAATTCCCGGAGCTGACCGAGCCGGATCCCTCCTATCACGGTCTGCGTTACTATGAGGCCCTGGGGGGACTTTCCTACATCATCAAGATGCGGGTAACGCTCCTGCGCGACATGGGGGCCTGCCTTTCCCCCTTCAATGCCTTCCAGTTCCTGCAGGGACTGGAAACGCTGCACGTGCGCATGCCGCGCCACGTAGAGAACGCCCGCCGGGTGGCAGAAACGCTCGAAAAGCATCCCCTGGTCTCCTGGGTCAACTACCCGGGACTGTCCAGCCACAAGGACAATGCCAAGGCGCGCAAGTACCTCCCCAAAGGGGAGGGGGCCATCATCGGCTTCGGCATCAAGGGGGGCATCGAAGCGGGCAAGAAGTTCATCGACAACGTCAAGCTCCTGTCGCACCTGGCCAACATCGGCGATGCCAAGTCGCTGGTGATCCATCCCGCCTCCACCACGCACCAGCAGTTGAGCGAGGAGGAACAGCTCGCCAGCGGCGTGTCGCCCGATTTTATCCGCCTCTCCATCGGGCTCGAGAATGTGGACGACATCATCGCTGACATCAATCAGGCGCTGGAGGCGTCACAGAAGTAGCCATCCCGTCAGAGCAGCTTTTCGTCCCGAAGAAGGGCAACTCTTGTGGTTGCCCTTCTTTCTGTGTAAAATCAGTCTTTGCAAAAACGTTATCTTCCGCCAGGAGTCTTCAATGTATAAACTGACCATTCGCACCGCCTTTGCCGCAGCCCACAACCTGATCAACTATCAGGGGGACTGCGAGAACCTGCACGGCCACAACTGGAAGGTGGATGTGGCCGTGACTGCCCGAGAGCTGGACAAGGCCGGTCTGGGGATCGACTTCAAGGTGCTCAAGCGCGAGGCCGGTGCCATCATCAACGAACTCGACCACAAGTATCTCAACGAGAACCCCGTCTTCAAGGAGGTCTCTCCCTCCTCCGAGCATATTTCCCGCTATCTCTACCAGCGCCTCTCGGAACGTCTCAACGACGGCAACATCACCGTGGATTCGGTCACCGTATGGGAGTCGGACAACGCCTCGGCCAGCTATTATGAGTGAGCCGCTGCACATCGGCGAAATCTTCTCTTCCATTCAGGGGGAGGGGCTGCTGGCCGGCAGACGGCAGATTTTCGTCCGCCTGACGGACTGCAATCTGAACTGCAGCTACTGCGACACCAGCTACGACAAGGGTGCCGTCTGTCACGTCGAAACCGAGCCGGGCTCCAATACCTTCCGGCAGCTGCCCCAGCCGCTGGCGCTGGAGACCTGCCGGGAAATCCTGACCGCCTGGACCGCCAAACTGCCCGGTGCGCATCATTCGGTGAGCATCACCGGGGGGGAACCGCTGCTCGCTGCGGCCGTTCTGTCGGACTGGCTGGCTGCGCTGCACGATGTTCTTCCGCTGCACCTGGAAACCAACGGCACCCTGCCGGCCGCACTGGAACAGGTGATCCGGCATATCGACTATGTCAGCATGGACATCAAGCTCCCCTCCACCTCGGGATGTGAGGGGCTGTGGGATCTGCACCGCCGTTTTCTTCAGGTCTCGCTGGGCAAGACGGTGACGGTCAAAGTGGTGGTATCTGAACGCTCTTCCGTGGAAGAGATCGAACGGGTGTGCGGCATCATCACCTCCCTTGACCCGGCGGTGCCGCTGTTTCTCCAGCCGCTGACGCTGGCCGGCGGCGAAGTCGGCATCACTGCCGTACATCTGTTGCACCTGCAGGAAACAGCCGCCTCCCGTCTGCCCGATGTGAGGGTGATTCCGCAGATGCATAAACTGCTGGGGGTCATGTGATCATCGAAGAAATGACGATGACTGAATTCGAAGCGGGACTTGAGCGGACCCGCACCGTCCTGATCCCCTTCGGTTCGGTGGAGGAGCACGGGCCGCACCTGCCGCTTTCCACCGACACGCTGGAGGCCTATGCCGTAGGCCGGCGCGCTGCCGAGCGGATCCCTCTCTTCGTCGCTCCGCCGGTCCATTACGGCAACTGCCGTTCCACGGCGCGCCATCCCGGCACTGTGTCGATCACCACCACTACGCTCAGGCTGCTCTTCAAGGATATCGTCCGTTCGCTGCGTAGCCAGGGGCTGCGCTGTTTCGTCGCACTTTCGGGACATGCCGGCAGCGCCCATTGCATGGCGCTTCAGGATGCCGGGGAAGAGTTGATCGCCGAATTCGATGATATCGAAATCGCGGTGGTGAGCGAGTACGACCTGGCCCGGAACGAGGGGAAAGGGCTGATCGAAACCGCGGGTGATGCCCATGCCGGCGAGATCGAAACCTCACGGATCATGCACAGCCATCCCCATCTGGTGAAGGGGAGCGCTCCACGCGAGTTTCCCGCCTTTCCAGGCGGCATTCTGGTACGCGACAAGCGGCGTTACTGGCCGGGCGGAGTCTGGGGCGATCCCGGCAAGGCTTCGGCTGAAAAGGGTGCCAAGCTGGAGGAACTGGTGGTCCAAAAATTAATCGAGCTGGTACGTGCCCTGGAAAGGTGTGGCCATGACACCTGAAACCGTGATCCGGACGATGAAATTGTCCGACGGCGTGACCGCCGCGATCCTTGATGCCACCTGCCACTATTTCGGCGGGTATTATCATGTCAGGCTGCGTGTCGAGGCGGAGGTGCCGCTCTCGGCGAGCTGGTTCGACAGTACCTCCGATTACCGGGATGCGCTGGAGCGCCTGGGGGCGTCGGTGCGTTTCGAGAGGAGCCTTGAAAAGATGGCAGTGCCGGAGAACGAGATCGAGGATGTGCGCCAGGCGCTGCTGCAGAGCTTTGAGGTCAATGTTCAGCCCTATCTCTCACGCCCCGATTTTGCCCGCCGCTTCGTGCTGAGCGAACATGCCAAGGCGGGAAAATCCCGGCCCACAGCCTTTTTCCGGAATGGCGTCCATGTCTGAGGCCCGTGTCAGCATCGAGAAACTGGCTTTCGGAGGCAGCGGTGTCGGCCGTATTGACGGCAAGGTCTGCTTTGTTCCCTACAGCTGCCCCGGCGATGAACTTCTGGTGCGCATCACCGCCGAAAAACGCTCCTATCTGAACGCCTCCATCATCGATATCATCATCCCCTCCAGCCGGCGCGTCACCCCTTCCTGCCCCCTGTTCGGCAGGTGCGGCGGTTGCGACTGGCAGCATGTGGACTATGACTGCCAACTCGAAGCAAAGCGCAGCATCCTGGCCGATGCACTCTGGCGGGGAGCCAGGGTGCCGGTCGAACTGGTGCGCGAGACGATAGCCTCTCCGCTCCGGTACGGCTATCGCAGCCGGGTCCAGTTCAAGCTGCACGGACGGTCGCAGCGTCTGCAGATCGGGTTTTTTCGGCAGGGGTCCCATTTCGTCGAAGATGCGCCCGCGGGGTGCCCGATCGCCCTGCCGGTGATCAATCAGGCCTTGCAGCGCCTGCGGGAGGTCCTGGCGGAGTTTCCCGAACCGGACATGATTCCCCAGATCAATATCGACTGCGGCGACCACGGGGCGGTGGCTATCGTCAATTACATCGGCCGCGATGCCGATCGTACCGCCGCATTTTTCAAAAAAAAATTCAGCAGCCTGTCCCCGCTGACCGGCCTGTACCTGCAAACCGGCCGCAAGGCCACCCTGTGCAGGGTCTGCGGAGATGATCTGCTGGTCTACGGTCTGCCGGACGGTCATGGTGGTGAGTGTTCTCTCGGATTCAGGCCCGGCGGTTTTTCCCAGGTCAACGGCTTGCAGAACCGCGCCATCCTGGCTTTGATCAGACAATTCGCGGCATTCGGCGGGCACGAGCGCATTCTGGATCTCTACTGCGGCAACGGCAATTTTTCCCTGCCCTTGGCGGGTGAGGTAGCCCACCTGACCGGCATCGAAGAGTATCCCGATTCCATTGCCGCTGCTGTTGACAATGCCCGCCGCAATGGGATACAGAATGCGGAATTCCTTTGCTCCGACGCCACTGCCGGCATCACGCGGCTGGCCGGGGAGGGGCGCGGCGTGTTTGATACGGTTATCCTTGATCCCCCCCGCAGCGGAGCTGCCGACGCGGTTGGCGCACTTGTCCGGAGCGGGGCGGAGAAAATTATTTATGTTTCCTGCGATCCCAGCACGCTGGCGCGGGACTGCGGCCATCTGTCGGGCAGCGGGTATCAGGTTCTGGCAAGCGTGCCGGTCGACATGTTCCCGCAGACCTATCATCTGGAAAGCGTAACCCTGCTGCAGCGGGTATAAACGGGAGGTAACCACGTGAGCCTTTTTTCGCGACTGTTTTCCAAAAGCACCGACGATTACCTGTCCAAAGGGGACCGTCTTTTCGAGTCCGGACGTTTTTTCGATGCCCGCAGCGTGTACGAGCAGGGGTTGGAATCGTGCGGGACCGGCAATCGCGAAACAGTGGAGCAGTTCGCTGCAAAGATAGCCGCTGCCAATACCTCCCTGGCGGCCCTGAATATCGAGGAGGCGGAGGCTGCCCTCCAGCACGGCAACGGCGCCAAGGCAGCCGAACATCTCGAACTGGCAAAAACGCTGACCAACGACCCGGCCCTACGGGAAAAGGCGGAAAATCTGCTCTCGTTTATTCGGGAAGAGACCGCCATTTCGCCCAAACCGGAAGCCGGAGGGGGATGCAGCTCCTGCAGTTCGTCCTCCTGCCACGATGCAGCGCCGGATTCAGCGCATGATCACCCGGACATGTCTCCCGAAGACTATTACGATCTTCTCATTCGGCAGCTTCCTGAAGAAAATTACGAGCGCTATGCAACATTGGGAGAGAAATTTGCTTGCATGTATCTGGCTGTCAGCCAGGATGAGCACCACGCTGCCCTGAAGATGCTGGAAGAATGGTACCAGGGCTCCCATAGCGACATTTACAGCTATGAAAAGGGGATGATTCTGTACCGGCTCGGCCGGGTGGACGACGCGGAAGCCTGCCTGAGGGAATCCATCGGGCACAACCGGGACAACCCGCTTCCCTACCAGGGGCTGGCCCTGCTTCTGATCGATGCCGGCCGACTGGACGAAGCTGCCGGTCATCTCGACCATATGGCGGCCAACGACATCCTCCCGATACAGGCGCTCATGCTGCGGGGCGAGGTGTCGCTCCTGTCGGGCGATTCCCAGGGAGCCATTGACCGGTTCGCAAAACTGCTGACAACACCGGTCGCCAAACCTGCCGCCGAAAAGCTGTATGCGGCACTCATGCAGTGCGGCCGGCAGCAGGAAGCGGCGCGGGTTTTCAAGCAATATCTCGGCGGATGTTGCCATTGAATGTGGCATTAGAACAAGTCTATCGGTATACTGTGGGGGGAAAGCAATGAACAGGTCGGAACTCATCGAACATCTGGCAGCTAAGAAAGATATCTCCAACAAACGCGCTGAAGAGATCGTCAACATCATTTTCAACTCCATGGCGGATGCCATGGTTGGGGGAGAGCGTATCGAGATCCGCGGCCTGGGAAGTTTCGTAATCAAGGAATACGATACCTATACCGGCAGAAACCCGAAGACCGGAGAGCCCATAACGGTGCGCCCCAAGAAGCTGCCTTTCTTCAAGGTCGGCAAGGAACTGAAGGAAATGGTCATCGGGTAAGCGGCACCAATGCGGCACGGGGAAACAAGAGTGTTCTCCTTCGCCGCCGCTGGAGCCTGCCGGAAACGAACGATGCAGCAGTTGAGAGGAAAATCGGGCGTCCGTGCCGGCATGGGCGCCCGATTCCCGCTGCTCCAACCATCTCGGGCAAGGCATCCAGACATATCACATGGCATTCATACCTCACTTACACATTCAATCAGTCAACCACAATCCTTCCTTTCGAAATTCTGAAACAGTTCCGGGAGTTTTCGATGTCTCTTAATCTGCTCGAGGGCGCCCTGGGCGGCATCGGCCTGTTTCTGCTGGGCATGCGGATCATGTCCAACGGGATTCGCACCGTGGCTGATGCGCGCATTCGCGCCGTTTTTGCTGCGATAACCTCCAACCGCCTGTACTCCCTGCTGTTCGGCATGGTCCTGTCGTTCTCGCTCAATTCCGCCGGGGCTGCGGTCATTTTTACGATCGGACTGGCCAACGGAGGGGTATTGACCGCCTTTCAGGCCATGAGCGTGCTGGCCGGGGCGCTGGTGGGCGCCTCGCTGAGCCTGCACCTGCAGGGCATTCCCTATAGCCTGGTTGCCGCTCCGCTGGTATTTGCGGGAGTGCTGCTCAAGTTCTTCGCCCACCGGCGGAGGCTCGCCAATGCCGGGGACCTGCTGCTGGGGGCCGGCTTGCTCTTTCTGGGTCTGAGCCTGCTGGAAGGAAGTTTCCGGCCCTATGAAAGTCATCCCTTCTACGGGGCCTTCAGGGGGGCCTTTTTCAACTATCCCGTTCCGGCGATGGTCTTCGGAGCGGTTATCTCCTGCTTCGTGCAGTCGGCACTCTCCGCGACCCAGGTGATCACCTCCCTGGTGCTGAGTCAACAGGTGCCCGCTTCCATGGGCAACCTCATGATGCTGGGGAGTGTGGCGGGGGTGGCAGCCATCGGCCTGCTGGCCTCCATCGGCGGAACGTTCGTGTCGCGGCGGATAGCCATCTCGTTTTTTCTGGTCACGGTTGTGGCGATACTTCCCCTGGCGGTGTTCGCCCCGTATCTGGCAGACATAGTCGCCTCCAGCAGTCTGGCGGACATGGCCTCCGGTTCGCTGCAGCGGGGGGAGCTTTTCAGCCGCCTGGCCTGGCTGCACACCGTTGCCGGCATCGTGGCGGCCCTGATCGCAACAGCCGCCAGCGGGCTCGTTTCACGTATCATCGGGGCCTATGACGATCATGGCGGTAATGGCGCCATGCCCCAGCCCCGGGCCGGCTACCTGGACATGCGCATCATCAACACTCCCACCCTGGCCATTGAGCAGGCCCGCAAGGAGATCGTCAGGATGGTGTCGGTGACAGGGTACATGTTTGCCGATGTGCGGGAGATGCTGTTCGACTACGATGCCCGCAGGGCCGACACTATCAGACGGCACGAACAGGTGCTCGATTCGCTCAACCATGAGATTACCGGGTTCCTGGCGTCTCTGGCCCGCTCCAGCACCAATCCGGACATCAGCTACGAAATACCAGGGCTGCTCCAGACGGTCACCGATCTGGAACATATCGGGGATCGCTGCGAGGATATTCTCGACTGCATCATTGACCGCAAGGAAGCGTCCATTTTCTTTTCCGATGAGGCAATGGACGATCTCAGGCGCATGGCCGCGGCTGTTGCGGAAAACATGTCCTTTGTGGAGACGATGGTCAAGGAAGGGCTGACCCCGGAAAACGATGCACGCCGCCGCTTGAAGGAGGCTGCACGGGCCGCCGACGACGAAATAAAGGAGCTGCACTTCGACAGGATCTGCTCGGGGGTCTGCCCTCCGCGGGCAGCCATGCTGTTCAACGAGCTGATGGCCGACCTGGAACGGATTGCCGAGCTCTGCTGGAACCTGATGGCAATATACGGAAGGAAATCGGCATGAACGACAGAATCGCCGCTATTGATCTGGGAACCAATACCGCACGCCTGCTGATCGCTGACCGGAACGGCGGCAATTTTGCCCCGGTCTGCCTGGAGCGGGAGATCGTGCGGATGGGGGGCGGTTTTTGCCGTGAGCGCGGCCTTTCGGAAGAGGCGATCCAGAGGGGGCTCTCCTGTCTGGAAAGATTTTCTGATCTGATCCGGCGGCACAAGGCCAGCCATATACGTGCCGTGGCCACGAGTGCGGTCCGGGATGCCGTCAATGGGGGGGATTTCCTGCAGGCGGCACAACGCCGTGCAGGCATACCGCTCAGGGTCATCGACGGGATCCAGGAGGGACGGCTGACCCTGGCGGGCGTTCTTGCCGGTCTGGATCGCAGACACGAGCATATCCTGCTGTTCGACGTGGGGGGCGGGAGCACCGAATATACCCTGGTGAGAAACGGCGAAGCGTGTTTCATCAGCAGCCTGCCGCTGGGGGTGGTGCGTCTGACAGAAGGCAAGGGTACACCGGAGGCCATGGAACGGAAAATCCGCAAGGAACTTGGCGCGTTAATGCAGGAGATGAAGGGTAGTTCCTGCTCTGTCGACCGCGACACCGTGCTGATCGGCACGGCAGGTACCGCCACCACGCTGGCAGCCATCAACCTCAGGATGGAACAGTACGACTACCGCCTGGTCAACAACTACATCATCGCACAGGATGAGATACAGGCGATCTACCGGCGCCTGCTCCCTCTTGCACCCGACCAGCGGCTCGGGATACCCGGCCTGGAGCGGGGCAGGGAAGACCTGATCATCGCCGGCAGTCTGATCACCCTGCACACGATGGAGATGTTCGGCATCGGGAGCATGAAGGTCAGCGACTACGGCCTTTTGGAAGGGCTGGTGGTCACTGACGAGCTTCCCGCTGACCCTGTCAACTCCGTGGATTGAAATGGCACCGGCAACCTATTCTCCGTGAAAGGGTTGCCGGTGCTCCTTCCCCGACTCTGCAGTCTTGCGCAATCCCCGCTGGTGTCGCACAGCCCGCTGCCTCACAGGCTCACCATGCCTCCATTCGCCCTGGTTGCTCTCCTCTGTCAGTCCCTGTCCCCGGTTTCTTCGATTTGTGTATTTCCGCAGTGTTGAACGCTTTTTTCATTAAACTGAATGCTGTTGAAAGCATGTCAAACGATTGCATTCTCCATGTCCTTTTAGTATAGTGCCAAAACTTTGCACAAAACCTCAATCAGTGGGAAAGCGGTCATGAAAGAAATTCTCTCCGGCAACGAGGCCATAGCCCGTGGCGCTTACGAGGCGGGTTGCCGCGTCGCCTGTGCCTATCCGGGTACTCCATCCACGGAAATTCTTGAAAATACGATTAATTACAAAGAGATCAACTCCTCCTGGGCCCCCAATGAGAAGGTTGCCCTGGAGGTTGCCATCGGCGCCTCCTTTGGCGGCGGGCGCGCTTTGTGCACCATGAAGCATGTCGGGGTGAACGTGGCGGCCGATCCGCTGTTCACCCTGTCCTATACCGGCGTCAATGGCGGCCTGGTGCTGGTGACGGCCGACGACCCGGAAATGCATTCGTCCCAGAACGAACAGGACAACCGCAATTACGCCAAGTTCGCCAAGGTGCCGATGCTGGAGCCGTCCGATTCCGAGGAGTGTCTGCAGTTTACGCGACTGGCCTTCGAGCTGTCCGAACAGTACGACACGCCGGTCATGCTGCGGACCACCACCCGTATCTCCCACAGCAAGTCGGTGGTGGAACTGGCTGAGCCGGTGACCGGTCTGCCGCAGCCGCAGCTGGTGCGCAATGCCGCCAAGCTGGTGATGCTGCCGGGCAATGCCCGGGTCCGCCACCCGCTGGTCGAAGAGCGCATGTCCAAACTGGCCGAGGCAGGGGCAAGCATGGCCATCAATCGCCTGGAACTGCGTGATACCTCCATCGGCATCATCACCTCCGGCGCCTGCTACCAGTATGTACGCGAAGTCTTTCCCGAGGCTTCGACCCTCAAGCTGGGCATGGTTCATCCGCTGCCGCAGACCCTGATCCGGGATTTCGCCTCCCGTGTGGAACGGCTCTTCGTGGTCGAGGAACTGGACCCGTTCATCGAGGACCAGGTCAAGGCCATGGGCCTTGCCATAACCGGCAAGGAGATCCTGCCGATCTGCGGCGAGCTGACACCCGAGAGGATTCAGAAGGCCTTTGCCGCAGCCGGCATCCAGGGGGCTATTGTCGCTTCATCCTCAACGGCGGAGCCCGCGAAACTGCCGCCGCGCCCCCCCAATATGTGTCCGGGCTGCCCGCACCGCGGCGTGTTCTATACTCTTAACCAGCTCAAGGCCTACGTGACCGGCGACATCGGCTGCTACACGCTCGGTTTCATGCCGCCGCTCTCGGCCATGGACACCTGCGTCTGCATGGGGGCGTCGGTCGGGATGGCCACCGGAGTCACCAAGGTGGTCTCGAGCGAGGAGCAGAAAAAGGTGGTGGCAGTGATCGGTGATTCCACCTTCCTGCATACCGGCATCAACGGTCTGATGGACATGGTCTACAACCAGTCCCCGGCCACGCTGATCATCCTCGATAACCGCATCACCGCCATGACCGGGCGCCAGGACAATCCGGCCTCCGGTTTCACGCTGATGGACGATCCGACCCACCGCGTCGATCTACCTCTGCTCTGCAAGGCGGTGGGGGTACAGCACATCCGCCTGATCGATCCCTTTGATCTGGAGCAGACCCGTAAAGTGATACAGGAGGAGATGAACCGTCCCGAGCCTTCGGTGATCATCACCGACAAGCCCTGCGTGCTGATCAAGCGCGAAGGGGTCTTCGAAAAGGGCATCGTCCTGGAGGTCGACGAGGAGGGCTGTGTTGGGTGCCGGGCCTGCCTCAAGATCGGCTGTCCTGCCATCGAATGGCGCCCGGGTGAAGGGCAAAGGGGCAAGGCTTATATCGAGCCGCTGCTGTGCACCGGCTGCGACGTCTGCCGCCAGTTGTGCAAGTTCAACGCCATCGGGAGGAGCAAATGAGCGGGGGAATCACCAATATCCTGCTGGTAGGCGTAGGGGGGCAGGGCATCCTGCTGGCGTCGGAAATCCTGTCCGAGACCTTCATGCTGGCCGGCTTCGACGTCAAAAAGAGCGAGATTCACGGCATGTCCCAGCGCGGCGGTAGTGTCGTGTCCCATGTACGCTACGGCAAGGAGGTCTTCTCTCCGATCGTGCCGGAAGGGCAGGGGGACATCCTGTTCGGCTTCGAGCTGATGGAAACCAGCCGTTACCTGTCGCTGCTGAAACCCGGGGGAACGGTGGTGGCCAACGACCTGCGCATTGCCTCCCCTTCGATCCTAATGGGCAAGGAGAGCTATCCTGAGGGGCTGGTCGAGGGCATCCGGGAGCAATTCCCCGATTTTCTGCTGGTGGACGGCCATAAGCTGGCCAGCGAGGCGGGCAATGCGCGGGCGGCCAACACGGTCCTCTTGGGAGCGGTGTCCAAGCGTCTGGATATCGACGAGAAATTCTGGCTTGAAGCGTTGCAGAAAATGGTACCACCCAAGGCATTGGAAATAAACAGGAAAGCCTTTTTGATGGGGCGTTCTCTGTAGCATCCACGAACACGTTCAGGTTGTCGTTCCACGGGGCTGCCCCCTTGTGGCGGCGGCAAGCAGCGCTACTATCGTATCATGAGGTCTTAGCATGTTTTTCAACGAGGAATACGAAACCCTTCCCCGGTCGGCACTGGAGGCGGTGCAGCTCAAGCGCCTTCAGTCGGTGATGGAACGTGTGCATGCCAACGTGCCGTTTTATCAGGCCTCTTTCGAGAAGGCCGGCGTCAAGCCGGGGGACGTCAAGAGCCTGGAAGACCTGCAGGCGCTGCCATTCACCACCAAGCAGGACATGCGCGATTCCTATCCCTACGGCCTGTTCGCCGCCCCCATGGAAGAGATCGTCCGGATCCACGCCTCCAGCGGCACCACCGGCAAGCCGACCGTGGTGGGATACACAGCCAAGGACATCCGGACCTGGGCAGAACTGATGGCGCGCTCCTTCGTTTCGGCCGGCGCCCACAAGGGTGACATCATCCACAACGCCTACGGTTACGGTTTGTTCACCGGCGGCCTGGGTGCCCATTACGGCGCCGAACTCCTGGGCGCATCGGTCATACCGATGTCCGGGGGCAACACCAAGAAGCAGATCATGATCATGCAGGACTTCGGTTCCACAGTCCTGACCTGTACCCCCTCCTATTCCCTGTTCATGGCCGAAGCGGCCCACGAGGAAGGGGTCGACTTCCGCGATCTCAAACTGCGGGTGGGGATCTTCGGGGCCGAGCCCTGGTCCGAATCCATGCGCGGCGAGATCGAGGACAAGCTCAACCTGGCGGCCATCGATATCTACGGCCTGTCCGAGATCATGGGGCCGGGTGTGGCGATCGAGTGCATCCAGGCCAAAAACGGACTGCACATCTGGGAGGACCACTTCATCCCCGAGATCATCGATCCCGACACCGGGCAGCGCCTGGGAGAAGGGGAGCGGGGCGAACTGGTCATCACCACCATCACCAAGCAGGGCATACCGCTGATCCGTTACCGTACCCGCGACATCACCAGCATTACCTACGAACCCTGCGTGTGCGGCCGCACCCATGCCCGCATCACCCGCATGAGCGGCCGTTCCGACGACATGCTCATTATCCGCGGTGTCAATGTCTTCCCCTCCCAGATCGAATCGATCCTGGTCGGCATCGAGGGGGTCGAGCCCCATTATCTGCTGATCGTGGATCGTCGGGACAACCTCGACACGCTGGAAGTGCAGGTCGAGGTGGACGAACGGCTCTTTTCGGACGAGATCAAGGTGCTGCAGAAACTTTCCCGCCGGATCGAGAAGGAAATCAAGGACATGCTGGGGATCACCTGCACCGCCAAACTGGTGGAACCCAAAACCATCCAGCGCAGCGAGGGCAAGGCCAAACGGGTGATCGACAACAGGAAGCTGTAGTTCTACACGTCAATCTACCACGGAGACACTGACAGAGGAAAAGCAGGAAAAGGGCAAAATCTCGTAAGTTTAACCCAAAGGGGCTGTCTCGTTGAAAAGAGTTTGAAGTTCTCCGTGCCTCTGCGTCTCTGCGGCAGAAGCCAGGTTTTCTCCCAGGAGGTTCACTATGAAAGTCGAACAGATATCCATCTTCATCGAAAACAAGTCGGGCCGGTTGGCCGAGATCACACGCATCTTGGGTGATGCCGGCATCAATATCCGGGCCCTGTCTCTGGCCGATACCTCCGATTTCGGCATTCTGCGCCTGATCGTAAATGACGTGGAAACCGCCAAACGGGTGCTCAAGGAGAGAGGTTTCACCGTCAACAAGACTGAGGTCGTTGCGGTGGAGGTGCCGGACCGTCCCGGCGGGCTGTCCACCATCCTGCAAACCCTGGATACCGAGCAGATCAACGTGGAGTACATGTACGCTTTTGTGGAGCGCTGCGGTGGCAATGCAGTCATCATTTTCCGTTTCGATGAGACCGACAAGGCCATTACCGTGCTCAGAAACAGCAATTTCGTCGTACTGGAAGGGGAGCGCCTCTACAGCATATAGCCGGTTTCCGGCCCCCGGCAGTGATCATTCAATGCATTGATGGATATAAGGAGGGTATCATGCTGAAAAAGATGATGGTCGTGGCAGCTGCGGTTACGGCAGTGTTTTCGTCGACAGCGGCGTTTGCCGCAGGTACGCTCAAGATCGGCGGTCTGTTCGCAGTGACCGGTCCTGCCTCGTTTCTCGGGGAGCCTGAAAAGAAAACGCTGGAAATGCTGGTCAAAGATGCCAACGAAAAGGGGGGTATCGCCGGCATGAAGCTGGAGGCGGTCATCTATGACACTGCCGGTGACGCAACCAAGGCGGTTCAACTGGCCACCAAGCTGATCAAGGACGACAAAGTGTCGGTGATCGTGGGGCCCAGTACGACCGGGGAGTCCATGGCGGTTATTCCGGTGGCTGAAAGGGAGAAAATCCCGCTGATCTCCTGTGCAGCAGGCATCAAGATCACCGAACCGGTCAAGAAGTGGGTTTTCAAGACACCGGCCAACGATCATGTGGCAGCCGAGAAGATCCTCGACTACATGGCGAAACATAAACAGAAGAACATCGCCCTGCTGACGGTAACCGACGGTTTCGGCTCCTCCGGGCGCGAACAGATCAAGGCCCTGGCCGCTCAGAAGGGCTTCAAGGTCGTGGCGGACGAGGTCTACGGTCCCAAGGACACCGACATGACCGCCCAGTTGACCAAGATCCGCGGCATCAAGCCGGATGCCGTCATCTGCTGGGGCACCAATCCCGGACCGGCCGTGATCACCAAGAACGTCAAACAGCTCGGACTCAAGATCCCGCTCTACATGAGCCACGGCGTTGCTTCCAAAAAATACATCGAACTGGCCGGAGCCGACGCAGCCGAAGGGGTGGTCCTGCCGGCCGGTAAACTGGCCGTGTACGATGTCCTGCCCAAGTCCGATGCCCAGGCCAAGCTGCTCAAGGAGTATGACGCCGCCTACAGAAAGGCTTATGGCGCCGAAGCTTCCACCTTCGGCGGATATGCCTACGATGCCTTCCTGCTGATCGCCAATGCCGTCAAGAAAACCGGCAGCTCTGCGCCTGAGAAGCTCCGCGACGGGATCGAACAGGCCAGCAAACTGGTCAGCGTTTCCGGCGTCTTCAGCATGTCTGCCAAGGATCATAACGGCCTTGACCTGTCGGCCTTCGAGATTGTGCGGGTGACTAAGGGCGACTGGCAACTGGTGAAATAATTCCATTCAATTTCGATATCAGGAGGATATCCATGGGCATCCGGATAGTTCCGCTTTTTGTCGCGGCATTCACGCTGCTGGTTTCGACGGCTGTTTTCGCCGCTCCGCCGCTCAAGATCGGCGGCCTGTTTGCAGTCACCGGCCCGGCCGCTTTCCTGGGGGAGCCGGAACGCAACACTGCCAGGATGGTGATCGATGAGATCAACAAGGCGGGCGGAGTCAAAGGGCGCAAGCTCGAACTGGTCGTGTACGACACAGCCGGCGATGCCACAAAGGCGGTGCAACTGGCCACCAAGCTGATCAAGGACGATAAGGTGGCCGCCATTATTGGTCCCAGCACCACCGGCGAAACCATGGCGGTCATCCCGGTGGTGGAGAGGGAGCAGATTCCCCTGATTTCGTTGTCAGCCGGCAGTAAGATTACCGATCCGGTCAAGAAGTGGGTTTTCAAGACCGCCCAGAACGATGCCCTGGCAGTCGGCAGGATCTTCGAATACCTCCAAAAGCAGAAGCAGACCAAAGTGGCGATCCTGAGCGTGTCCGACGGATTCGGCTCGTCCGGGCGCGAGCAGTTGAAAGCTCAGGCCGCGAAGTACGGTATGACCATCGCGTCCGACGATACCTATGGTCCCAAGGACACCGACATGACCGCCCAGTTGACCAAAATCCGCGGATCCCAGGCCCAGGCGCTGATCGTCTGGGGCACCAATCCCGGCCCGGCGGTAATTGCCAAGAATGCCCGCCAGCTCGGTCTCAAGCTGCCGCTCTACATGAGCCACGGCGTTTCGTCCAAAAAATTCATCGAGCTGGCCGGAGACGCTGCCGAAGGTATCAGGCTTCCTTCCGGAAAAGTAATCGTTGCCGACGTGTTGCCTGCCTCGGACTCGCAAAAGAAATCGCTCCTGGCATTTGTCAAGGACTACCAGAACCATTACAAGGCTGAAGGGGACCATTTCGGCGGCCATGCCTGGGATGCGGTCATGCTGCTGAAGGGCTCCCTGGAGCATGGTGCCGCTACTCCCGATGCGATTCGTGAACAGTTGGAAAAGACCCGGCAGTTCCACGGCATCGGCGGTACCTTCACCTATTCGGCCCAGGATCATGCCGGACTCGGCAAGGATGCCTTTGTGCTGGTGGAAATCAGGAACAGGGACTGGGTGCTCGTGAAATAGAAGCGAATGCGAAAAAAGTCCATCTGCCGCGTTACGCCTCATTCCTCGGAAATCGCATACCTTGCATTTGGTGCTTTTTTCACATTCGCCTGATTACCTGACATATTCAATTTCCCGGAGAGACACGGTTCGCCGTGTCTCTCGGTTTGTAGACAGAGGTACAATGCAGCTCGATCAGCTACTCCAATACGTCCTCTCCGGCCTTTCCACCGGTGCCATCTATGCCCTGATCGGCATCGGCTTTTCGATCATCTACAATGCCACCGGAATCATCAACTTTGCCCAGGGTGAATTCGTCATGCTGGGGGGGCTCTTGACCCTGTCGTGCCTGAACCTGCTCCAATTGCCGCCATGGGCAGCGGTGCCCTGCGCCGTGGCTGCCGCCACTGTCATCGGTCTGCTGTTCGAGCGTTTGGCCATTCGCCCGTTGCGCAAGCCGACGCCGATCAGTCTCGTCATCATCACCATCGGCGGCAGCATCCTGATCCGGGGGCTTGCCATGCTGGTGTGGGGCAAGGATACCCATTCCATCCCGCCATTCAGTGGAGACGAGCCGATTGCAGTGGGCGGGGCAACCATTCTGCCGCAGCATCTCTGGATACTGGCGATTACACTGGTGATCGTGGTCATCAACCGGTTTTATTTCTACCACACCATCAGCGGCAAGGCCATGCGAGCCTGTTCCTACAACCGCACGGCAGCCGGCCTGGTCGGCATCGATGTGCAGCGGATGGTGTTGTTCTCCTTTATGATCAGTTCCGCCATGGGGGCGATTGCCGGCATCATCGTGGCCCCCTTGACCATGACAGCCTATGACGTGGGAGTCATGCTGGGGCTGAAAGGCTTCTGCGCCGCCATCATCGGCGGGATGTCCAGCGGTCTGGCCACGGTCGTAGGGGGGCTGATCCTGGGGATACTGGAATCCTTGGGGGCCGGCTTGATCTCCTCGGGCTACAAGGACGCCATTGCCTTCATCATCCTGCTGCTGATCCTGTTCATCCGGCCGCAGGGACTGTTCGGCAAGGCCGAAAGCGAGAGGGTCTGAGGGTGAATCGAGAACTGCTCAAATTCCTGGTTTTCAGCCTGCTGGTTCTGCTGGCTCCCCTGCTTTTTCAGGGGGGCTACCTGATGAACGTGCTGGTGTTCGTGGGTATCAACACCATGCTGGCCATTGCCCTGAACCTGCTCCTGGGCTACGCCGGACAAATCTCGCTGGGACATGCCGGCTTCTTCGGCCTGGGGGCCTATCTCTCCGGCATCCTGACCGCCACCTACGGCTGGAACCCCTGGATCGCCATGCCTCTGGCCGCTGTAACGGTCGGTCTGCTAGCCTTCCTGATCGGTTTCCCGATCCTCAAGCTCAAAGGGCATTATCTGGCCATGGCGACCCTGGGCCTGGGCATCATCATTTTCATCGTCTTCAACGAGACCATCGAACTGACCGGCGGCCCTTCCGGCCTTTCGGGCATTCCCAACCTGTCTCTGGGCGATTTTAAGTTCGACTCCGACATCAGGAACTACTATCTGGTCTGGTCGTTCACGCTCGGCACGGTGCTGCTGTCCCTCAATCTGGCCGCTTCCCGGGTGGGGCGGGCCCTCAGGGCGGTGCACGATTCCGAGGTGGCGGCGCGGGTGATGGGGGTCAATGCCCGCCTGCTCAAGGTGCAGATCTTTGCACTTTCGGCCGTGATCTCTGCCCTGGCCGGCAGTCTGTACGCCCACACCATGACCTTTCTGGCACCGTCTTCCTTTGGGTTCAATTTTTCGGTCGAGCTCCTGACCATGGTGGTGATCGGCGGCCTGGGCAGCATCTACGGCTCGTTTCTGGGGGCGGCCCTGCTGACGCTGCTGCCGGAATTCCTGCGCGCCGCCCATGACTACGATATCGTGATCTACGGCGGGCTGTTGATGGCGATGATCATGTTCATGCCGGGCGGTCTGGTGCGGGGCATTCCCGATCTGCTGCGCAGATTCGCCAAACGGGGGAGGGCCGGCCATGCTTGAGGTACACGGCATCACCCAGGTCTTCGGTGGCGTAACCGCCCTGGAAGAGGTCTCCTTTGCCATCCGACAGGGGGACATCACCGGTGTGATCGGCCCCAACGGCGCCGGCAAGACAACCCTGTTCAACATCATTACCGGCATCTACCGCCAGACCCGCGGCACAGTCACGCTGGAGGGACGGGACGTGTCCGGCCTGCCGCCGGAAAAGCTGGCCCGCTACGGCATGGTGCGCACCTTCCAGAATATCGAGCTGTTCGGCCAGATGAGCGTACTTGAGAATGTGATGGTCGGGCTGCACACCAAAAGCAGAAGCGGTCTGCTGGCCTGCTCGCTCAAGGCCCCCTGGGCGATGGCCGAGGAACGCCGCATCCGGGCCGGGGCCATGAAGTGGATCGACTTCGTCGGCATCAATGACCTGGCCGATGTTATTGCCGCCAATCTGCCGTTCGGCAAGGGGCGCCTGCTGGAGATTGCCCGGGCACTGGCGGTGGAGCCGTGTCTGATCTTGATGGACGAACCAGCCGCCGGTCTCAATAGCCAGGAGACTCTGGCGCTGGCCCGCTTGATCGAGCGCATCCGCGATCTGGGCATCACCGTGGTGCTGGTGGAACACGACATGGAGCTGGTGATGGATATCTGCGACCGGATCGTAGTGCTCAATCTGGGCAAGAAACTAGCCGAAGGGACGCCGCGCGCGATCCAGGAAAATCCCGAGGTGGTTGCCGCGTACCTGGGAGGCGACGACTGATGCTGAGGCTTAAGAATATCAATACGTACTACGGCAAGGTCCATGCCCTGAAGAACATCTCCCTGCACCTGCAGGAGGGCGAGATCGTGACCCTGATCGGTGCCAACGGCGCCGGCAAGACCACTATCCTCAACACCATTTCGGGCATCACCCCTGCTTCGGCCGGCGAAATCCTGCTCGGCAAGGAGCAGATCCAGACGCTCTCCCCCGACCGGATCGTCAAGGCCGGCATCTCCCAGGTGCCGGAAGGGCGTCAGGTGTTCAAACCGCTTTCGGTGGAGGACAACCTGGAAATGGGAGCCTATCTGCGCTATCGCAGCCGAGAACCAAAGACGGCCATCCATCGCGACATGGAGCAGGTGTACGCTCTGTTTCCGCGCCTGGAAGAGCGGCGGCGCCAGTTGTCCGGCACCATGTCCGGCGGCGAACAGCAGATGCTGGCCATTGGCCGGGCCCTGATGGCCAAGCCGCGCCTGCTCCTGCTGGATGAGCCCTCCATGGGGCTGGCGCCGCTGGTGGTGCAGGAGATCTTCCGCGTGCTGGAGCAACTACGGCAGGAAAACGGCACCACCATCCTGTTGGTTGAGCAGAACGCCAAGGCGGCCCTCAAGCTGGCCGACCGGGGCTATGTGCTCGAAACTGGCAAGGTGATCCTGGAGGGACCGGCAGACGAACTGATGGAGAATGCCGAGGTCAAGCGGGCCTATCTGGGCAAGGATAAGAAGGAAATTTGGGAGCGGTAAAAAAACGTTCGCCACAGAAGTCACAGAAGTCACAGAAGTCACAGAGAAAGTAAATCAGAATCAAGCTGTTAGATGCCTGTTTCTGAAGTTTTGCTTCTTTGCCCGACCCTCTATGTTCTCTGTGTCCTCTGTGGCAAAAGGATATTTCAATGACACGTGACGAAGCACGCAAGAAGATACTATTCGCCCTGGATGTAAACGGGTTGGCAGAGATCGACCGCTACGCCGAATTGCTTTCCGGCAAGGTGGGGATGTTCAAGGTCGGCAAGGAGCTGTTCACCTCCTGCGGCCGCGAGGCGGTGACCACCGTGCAGCGCCGGGGGGGCGAGGTCTTCCTGGATCTGAAGTACCACGACATCCCCAACACGGTGGCCAAGGCCATGGTCGAGGCGACCCGCATGGGGGTGCAACTGGCCAACCTGCATGCCCTAGGAGGCGCCGAGATGATGGAGACCGCCGCAACAGCGGTGCGTAAAGAGTTCGGCGATCAGCGCCCCCGGCTTCTGGCCGTGACCATCCTGACCTCCTCCACGGCCGAGACCCTGCGCGGTGTGGGCATCGACCATCCGGTGGAGCAGATGGTGGTCAGGCTGGCCAAGCTGGCCCAGGATTCCGGCATGGACGGTGTGGTGGCCTCTCCCCTGGAGATCGGCCTGATCCGCGAGGCCTGCGGTCCCGACTTTCTGATCGTCACCCCCGGGGTGCGCCCTGCCTTTGCCTCCGTGGACGACCAGAAGCGGATCATGACACCTGGCGAGGCCGTAGCGGCCGGGGCCGATTATCTGGTGATCGGGCGCCCCATCGCCAAGGCCGACGATCCGTCCAAAGCGGCCGATCTGATCGTGGATGAAATCGTGGCGGGTGGGCAATGAAAGACGAACTGGTTTTTGGCGTCAATCCGGTCAGAGAGGCCCTACGCGGCACGCGCGAGGTGCACGAGCTGTTCGTGCAGGCCAGCTCCAGCGACCACCGCATGGAAAAGATCCTGGCCTTGGCCAAGGAGCGGGGAGTCAAGGTCTGCAAACGCGAGCGGGAGGACCTGACTCGCATGTGCGGTTCGTCCCACCACCAGGGAATGGCCCTGCGGGTGGCCTCTTTCCCCTACGCGGAACTGGAGGACATGGTTGCCGCTGCCGGATCGGAAGCCTCCGACGTACTGCTGGTACTGGATGGCATCCAGGACCCCCACAACCTGGGTGCTCTGATCCGCAGTGCCGCCTGCGCCGGCGCGCATGGCGTAATCATTCCCAAAGACCGTGCCTGCGGCATTACCCCGGTTGCCGAAAAATCTTCGGCCGGGGCGGTCGAAACCATCCCCGTGGCGCAGGTTACCAATGTGGCCAAGACGCTGGAGACTCTGAAAAAAGCGGGTTACTGGGTCTACGGCTTGGCCGGGGAGGCGGGGCAATCGGTCTATGATCTGACCTTTTCCGGAAAAGTGGCACTGGTGATCGGAAGCGAGGGAGAGGGGATCAGGCCGCTGGTGCGCAAGCAGTGCGACGTAATCATGTCGATTCCGCAATTCGGCGGGGTAGCCTCCCTGAATGCCTCGGTGGCAGGAGGGATCGCGCTGTTCGAGGTGGCGCGGGGACTGCGGGAAAAACCGTAAAAAAACATTTGCCACAGAGATCACAGAGGACACGGAGAAAGGCGGAAAAACAAAGTCTTATTTACAGGAATGAAGGGGATAAACGGGATGTAAACACAGGAGAGGGTTTGATTTTTGGGTTATCCTGTTCATCCATGTTACCTGCTTTTGACGTTCTCTGTGCTCTCTGTGTCCTCTGTGGCCAGGCTGTTTTGCCATTTTTCGTCGAATCTTCTGAAATACTCCTCCCGGCACCGGTTTTCCACCGCCACCATACCCTTGAAAGCCTCGTCGAAGTCGTCTGCGCCGATGCTGAAAATCCCATGTCCGTACACGATGGCCTGTCCGGTTTGCCCGATCACCGGCGGGACGTTTTTGGCAATCCCCCCGGCGCCGATCTCGCCTGCCACCACCGGAGTATCCCCAAGGAAACGGACTCTGCCGCAATCCTTCCAGCAATCCGTTATCGAACACATTTCCTGTTCCTCGCACACCATGCTCATCACCACGGCAAAACGCGGATGCCCATGCAGGATAGCCCGGCAGCCAGTCACCTCGAAGATGCGCCGGTGTGCCACCAATTCACTGGAGGCGGTGATGCCGACGGTGGAGCTGTTCTCGAAGGGAACCGGGTCAATGCATCCCTCCAGTTCATCAAGGCTGGAAGCGGTCTGGGAGATGTACAGCAGCTCGCCGCTTCTGTAGGAGATGTTGCCGAAGAAGGAATCCACCAGGCCGCGCTGGACCGTGTAACGCCCCACCCGGGCCATTTCCACCAGGATTGCCGATTTATCGTCAAAAGAACCCCGCCGGAATTCGAGACCAGCGGGAGTCAGTTCCGTCAGCCATTCATGGCGGAAACGTCTGAAAGCCTCCTCTTCGCCCTTTAGTTTGAATCCGTCGGCGAGCAGGTCCTCCAGGTATTTGATGAAGGTGGAGTGGAAGACCGACGACCAGTTGATGTAGGCCTGCTCGACCGTCAGGGCGCCATTGGCAATGATGCCGATTCCCTCCACCACAATCCCCTTGCGGTTGCCCAGCAGTCCGGCTATGGCTGCGGCCGGGTCGCTGCCCAGTTCATCGGCCCGCAGGAACGGGATATCGTGCAGGAAGGTGCGGGTTTCGGTATCGCGCGGCAGGATCTCGTGCTCGGTCCGCTCCGCCCGTTGGATCAGGAAATCGGCAAAGGGGAGGGCAGGGCCGGCAACGGTCAGGGCCAGGCAATTGAGCCGTGACAGCACTTCGCCGGCCAGGTCCGAGAGTGCGGCATCACCGGCGGCTATCAGCGTATCGTCCTGCGCTGCAAAGGCGATCGAGCCGGCCAGAGCGGAGCGGTCTGCAACCATTTTGGCGGTGTATTTGGCAATCTGGTCGAGCATCAGGGGGCCGTAGGGGGAAGGTTGGTGAACAGGATCGTGCCGTCCGACATGACCTCTTTGCGGAAGGTGGATTTCTGTTTGCTGGAGGCCAGTTTCACTGTTGGAAGCGGCATGGTGCTGCCCGGCATGAAGGCGGGCGTAACATTGACCCCGGCCTGCCAGGCCTCGAAATGCAGATGGGGACCGGTGGAGCGACCGGTATTGCCCGACAGGGCGATCACCGTGTCGGTGCCGACCGCCTGACCCGCCGAAGCGGTCAGCCGGCTGTTGTGGCCGTAAAGGGTGATCATGCCGTTTTCGTGTTCTACCACAAGGGTGTTGCCGTAACCGGATCTGTGTCCGCTGTAGATCACGACCCCGGCAGCTGCCGGAGTTACCGGGGTCCCTTCCGGTATGGCGATGTCGATGCCGTTGTGATGGCGCCACTTCCCGTCAATCGGATCGATGCGCATGCCGACGCCGGATGTGATGCTGCCCCCCACCGACGGCAGGCGCTGAATGATCGAGCCGGTTGTTTGCTGGGGATTCAGGGAGGTCCGCACCGTTTTCTCGGCGATCTCGTCCAGCGATACGTCGTGCGTTTGGGAGCCCTTTCTGTTCTTGTATTTCGATGCCCCTTTTTTTGCCGAGTCCTTGATTACAACCCGTGCCTGTTTGTTGACCGGGGCATCCGTGAAGGTTTCAACGCCGTCGACGGTCACGAAGCGGTAAATGTCAGCCCGGGTTTCAACGGTGAAAACAAGCGGGATGCAGATCGACGCGACCATGGCGGCTAATCGGACAAGGAAGCGGGGCTCGCAGGGGGGAATGTGCATAGGGGAAACTCTTAATACTTGTTGTATGACTGTAGTATTTCTGATAGAAAAATGAGTCCTATTTATATACAACAAGCGCACAGTTTGCGCAATTCATGATATTTCGGGAATTTCAAATGTCTTCTTATTACGACAAGGTGGTACGCGGTACGGAGCACGAGGACATGCTGATGCTTGTCCAATTTTTCAAGGACAAGGTGGGCCAGCGCTTTTCCTTTCTCGGATATTACAAGGAATTGCCGGTTTCGTACGATGCCACTCTGTTGAGCGTCGAAAACGAAATGGCGGAGTTCGAGGTGCATGAATACCAGGCGAAGGTTGTGAACATCGAGCGTACGGTCCTGATCCATGCTCCTGAAAAGGCCCCATTTACCGAGGACATCTTTGCGGAAGCCTTCTACGTCAATGTTGCCAAAAAACGCGTCATACTCTGCAAATTCGCCTATGCAAAAATATGCTCGGGCATGCGTCGTTTCGTCCGGGTCATCCTCGACAAGCCGCTCGATGTCGATCTGTTCGTCGAGGACGATATTCTGAACGGTCATATAAGCGACCTCTCCCTGGGAGGCGCGGCAATGACGGTGGCGTCCTGCGATCTCCTGCATGGGGGCAACGAGTTGAACATCATCCTCAAACTGCCTGATATTTCCAGCGGACGGATCACCGAAGTGGGGGTGACCGCCACGGTTGTCAGGATCTTTGGAGAATCCCCCTCATTTACCTGCTATCTGCAGTTCCAGCCCGAAAAACATTCCCAACAGCAAATTGCCTATTTTATCAACCAACGTCAGGTTGAGATCATCAAGGAATTGAAGGAATTGAACAGTTAATTCCTTTGTTGCACAAATTAGCAGCAATTATCCTTGTGGCGTGCCTTATTAATTGGCATGTCCTGCAACCCAATCATCTGTCAAATTCATAACAATATGAATTCACGAGCAAAAAAAATAACCCTCCTTTGGCAAGTTACTTGCAGAATAATCGGGAAATGTCGCTTGCAATTTGACCTATAACCTATATAATCGCCCCTGCTCAAATCAATACAAGGGAGGAGCACTTTGAAGAAAGTAGATGCCATAATCAAGCCGTTCAAGCTGGATGAGGTCAAGGAAGCCCTGAACGAAATCGGAATTCAGGGGATCACCGTCAGTGAGGTGAAAGGCTTCGGCCGTCAGAAAGGGCATACCGAACTGTACCGCGGTGCCGAATACGTGGTCGACTTCATCCCCAAAATCAAACTCGAGATTATCGTGGCAGACGACATACTGCCCAAGGTAGTCGAAGCAATAGAGAAATCTGCCAAAACCGGCCGAATCGGTGACGGCAAGATTTTTGTCACCCCCGTCGAAGCCGTTGTCCGGATCAGGACCGGTGAAACCGGCGAAGACGCGCTGTAATGTCACTGTTTGACATACCCCCGAAAGGAGAAAATGCATGACCCCGAAACAGGTAGTAGAATTTGCCAAAGAAAACGGCGCGCTGATGGTTGACTTCAAATTCATGGACTTCGTAGGTATCTGGCAGCATTTTTCGGTGCCAATCAGTGAGTTCGGTGAAGACACCTTCGAAGAGGGCCAGGGTTTCGACGGTTCCTCCATCCGTGGCTGGCAGCCGATTCACGCTTCCGACATGATCATTGTTCCCGATCCGGCTTCCGCAAAAATGGATCCCTTTGTTGCCGTGCCGACCCTGTCGCTGATCTGCAACATCTTCGATCCGATCACCAAGGAAGGCTACACCCGCGATCCGCGCAACATCGCTCTGAAGGCCGAATCGTACCTCAAGTCCACCGGTATCGGCGACACTGCCTTTTTCGGTCCTGAAGCCGAATTCTTCATCTTTGACGACGTGCGCTACGATTCCAGCGCCAACCAGTCCTTTTATGCGGTAGATTCCGTCGAAGGCGCCTGGAACACCGGCCGTGAAGAGTTCCCCAACCTGGGCTACAAGCCGCGCCACAAGGAAGGCTACTTCCCGGTCTCCCCGACCGACTCCCAGAACGACCTGCGTAACGAAATGGTTCTGGAACTCCAGAAAGTCGGCATTCGCGTTGAGTGCCAGCACCACGAAGTTGCCACCGGCGGCCAGGCCGAGATCGATATGCGCTTCTCCTCGCTGGTCGACATGGCTGACCAGCTCCAGTGGTTCAAATACGTGATCAAGAACGTTGCCAATCGCAACGGCAAGACCGTCACCTTCATGCCCAAGCCGCTCTACGGCGACAACGGTTCCGGCATGCACTGCCATATGTCGATCTGGAAAGGTGGCGTCAACCTGTTCGCCGGCGACAAATACGGCGGGCTCTCCCAGCAGGCCCTGTGGTACATCGGCGGCATCATCAAGCACGCCAAGGCCCTGTGCGCCTTCACCAACCCGACCACCAACTCTTACAAGCGCTTGGTGCCGGGCTTCGAAGCTCCGGTCAACATGGCCTACTCGGCCCGCAACCGCTCCGCTTCGATCCGTATCCCGATGTTCTCGAGCAACCCCAAAGCCAAGCGCATCGAGTACCGTACGCCGGATCCTTCCTGCAACGGCTACCTCGCCTTCGCCGCCATGCTGATGGCCGGCCTGGACGGCATCGAGAACAAGATCGATCCGGGTCAGCCGCTGGACAAGGACATTTACGGGCTTACCCCCGAAGAGCTCAAGGACATCCCGTCCGCTCCGGGCAGCCTGGAAGAAGCGCTCAAGTGCCTCCAGGACGACCACGAGTTCCTGCTCAAGGGCGACGTTTTCACCCCCGATGTCATCGAGAAGTGGATCGAGTACAAAACCGAGGCGGAAGTCAATCCGGTCCGCATGCGTCCGGTACCGCTGGAGTTCGAACTGTACTACGACATCTAGTCTGCGGCAGCTGCATATTCAGTACGCGAAAGGCGGGAGCAATCCCGCCTTTCGTCGTTTCTGCACTACAGTGATTTGTCGTAAGTTACTCGCACTACGAGGGTATTGCTGTAGTTATTCAGGCAAGCTTATCTCCCAGACGTTTTTTCCTGGCATACGCACCTATCCCGGCCAAGCCGCTGGCAAGCAACAGGCATGTGGCCGGCTCGGGAACGGGAGCTGGCCCTGGCTCCACCGGTGCAGCCTCAAGCTGGATATTGTCGATTCCGATGATTGTGTCAAATAGACTGGTGAAAAAAATAAAATTAATGGAAAAATCGTTGTAATCCGGCGAGCGTGGTATGAAGTATTCTGGTGGCAGGCTGATGTGCCCTGTAAATACATTCTTTTCCGGTTCCCTTGATGACCACATTATTTCACGCTCGGTCAACTCAGGGTAATACGACTGACCGTTCTTGCCGTATACCTCGGCCCGAAAGTAGCCCACATCAGCGGGGTTTGAACTACGGTTGGTCAGTTCATAGGCCACCGCATAATCGAACGAAAGGGAGAGCGGAACCGCAGCCACAGGCAGTTGCACGCTGGTAGAGAACCATCTGGATATGTGATCTTCCGGGCTGGTCTGCATCAGGGCAAAATTCCCGTCCATGACGCTATTCCAGGAAGAAAGATCCCATTTGCCCTGCGAGATTGTGGGCAGGTTACTTACCGTATCGATGCTGAAATTACCCGAGGAATTCCAACCACTAGAGTTGCCGGACGAAAAATCGCCGTTGATGACGGTAAGTGCACTGGCACTGCTCACCAGCATGATATTCAGAACCATCGCCAGAATCACTGTCAATGATGCTGAATTACGCACGGCATTGGGAAACGCTCTCATGGTTGAACCTCCTCTTAGGTAGTAACCTGGATTACGCAAGAGGTATTCCATATGGATAACCGGTTGAAAAACAAATACAACCGAGACGGTTTTCCTATTTACCGAGAGAACTTGTAAGCGACACCGACGATTTGACAAGTGCTCTTTACATAAGAGGAAAAGATGGGACCAGGCCCGCATCTCTCCAGAACCCAATTTGATGCAGGGAGGACTCCAGATTTGCCATTTTCAGACCATCCCCCCGCAATTGACTTTGACACTGCTCTCTGCTACTTTTAGAGACCTGTTTCATCTCTAAAAAGGATCCGCATGGAAGACTTGCTTTTCAAACTTTCAGTAATGTTGGTGCCGGGGATGCTGGCCGTTGTCTGCCACGAGGTTTCGCACGGTTTCATTGCCTGGCGGTTCGGGGACCCCACCGCGCGTATGATGGGACGGCTGACCCTCAATCCGATCAAGCACATCGACATCATCGGTACGCTGATGATTTTCATCATCGGCATCGGCTGGGCCAAACCGGTTCCGGTCGTGTACGAAAACCTGCACAATCCCAAGCGGGACATGATCTGGGTGGCGGCGGCCGGGCCGATTACCAACATTCTGTTGGCCACCCTTTCCGCCTTTGTACTGCGCGGGGTGCTGGCCATGAGCAACCTGGCCTCGTCGGCAACTCCGCTGGCCATGGTCGCCGAACCCGTGGTGATGATGCTGGCGTTTTCGGTCTACATCAACCTGCTGCTGGCGATTTTCAACATGATACCGGTGCCCCCCCTGGATGGTGGAAGGGTAATGGTGGGGCTTTTGCCGTACCGCCAGGCAGCCGCCTGGTCCAGGATCGAGCCCTATGGCATGGTAATCATCATCCTGCTGGTGTTCTTTACCAATGTTTTTTCGTACGTCATCTCCCCGCTGCTCCAGGTGGGAGTCCATCTGCTGGCAGGGCCGCAGAGCAACCTGGTACTTGGTGTCACGCGCTTGATGATGAGGTAGGCACAAAGTCGTAACCAAGAAAGACCGGCGGATCACATCTAGATTTAAGCGGATCTACACGGGATGGAATCATAGGCCTTTTAAAGTCTCTAATCCGCTCAAATTCGCTCGATCCGCGTCATCCGTGTTCCATTGCATTTACCTATCAAGGGAGTACTTTCGATGAATCAGCGCGTTGTCAGCGGCATGAGGCCCACCGGCCGGCTGCATATCGGTCATTACCACGGCGTTCTTGAAAACTGGGTCAAGATTCAGGACCGGTTCGAGTGTTTCTTCTTCGTTGCCGACTGGCATTCGCTGACCACCGAATATGCCGACACCTCTGCCATCAGGGAGAACATCCGCGAGATGGTGCTGGATTGGGTCTCGTTTGGTCTTGATCCGCAAAAATCGGTCATCTTCCGACAGAGCCTGGTGCCCCACCACGCGGAACTGAACCTGATCCTGTCGATGATCACCCCGGTCTCCTGGCTGGAGCGCAATCCGACCTACAAGGAGATGCAGGACAACATCGAGCATCGCGATCTCTCTACGTTCGGTTTCCTCGGCTATCCGGTGCTGATGGCGGCCGATATCATCCTGTACAAGGGCACCCGTGTGCCGGTCGGCCACGACCAACTGCCGCACCTGGAGATCACCCGGGAGATTACCCGACGTTTCAACAATTTCTACGGCAATGTCTTTCCCGAGCCTGAGGCGCTCCTGACCGAAACGCCCAAGCTGCTCGGCCTGGACGGCCGCAAGATGAGCAAATCCTACGGCAACTCGATCTATCTTTCCGATACAGCCGAAGAAACCACCAAAAAGGTCCTGTCCATGATGACCGACCCGGCCCGGGTGCGGCGCTCCGATCCGGGGGAACCGGACGTCTGCGTGGCTTTCAACCTGCACCGCATCTACGTGCCGCAGGAAAAGCTGGATCAGATCATTCCCGCCTGCCGCACCGCCACAATCGGATGCGTGGAGTGCAAGCGCATCCTGGCCGAGTGCATGAACGAGCGCCTGGCGCCTTTCCGCGCCAAGCGGGAGGAACTGGCTGCAGATCCGGCGCTGGTGGATGAGCTGCTGCTGGACGGCAGCCGCCGCGCCTCCCTGATTTCCGATGCCGTCATGGCCGAGGCGCGCGAAGCCCTCAAGATCTGATCATGATGTCCGCCACGGCACCGGAAACCGTCACCGGCCAGCAGGAAGAGAATCTCTCCCTGCTGCGGAGCTTCCCGGAAGCCTACAGCGTCCATCTCGACACGTTCGACGGGCCGCTCGACCTGCTGCTGCACCTCATCAAGAAGAACGAACTCGACATCTGCGATATTCCGATTGCAGTCATCACCCGCCAGTATCTCGATTACATCAAACTGATGAAAGAGTTGAACCTGGAGGTGGCCGGCGATTTTCTGCTGATGGCCTCCACGCTGCTGCACATCAAGTCGCGCATGCTGCTGCCACAGCTCGAGCCGGAGGAGGGGGAGGCCGAGGAGGTCGATCCGCGGGCCGAGCTGGTACGCCGCCTGCTGGAGTACCAGCAGTATAAGGAGGCGGGCGAAGTGATCGGTGCCAGGGCACTGTTGGGGCGCGAGGTTTTTGTCCGTTCCTGCCCGGACCAAGCCCTTGCCTCTGTCCAGTATGACGATGGGCCGCTGGAACTGGAGCTGTTCGACCTGGTTGATGCCTTTCGCTCCTTGCTGGCCCGTCTTCCGGTGGAAACCTTTCACGATGTGGCGCCGGTGGAATCGCTCAGCATCGCCGATTGCATCAACGAGATCCTTTCCCTGCTGCAGGAGTCGGAGACCGTACGCTTTGAAGACCTGGTGCGGGATGAACCGACCCGGGAACGATTGATCGTTACCTTTCTGGCCTTGCTCGAATTATGCCGCCTCAAGCTGATCAGGATTTTCCAGTCAGAACCGTACGGCAGCATCTGGTTTGTGCCTGCCGTGACCCAGGAGCCTGAAGCCGAGCCCGGCTTCGCAGGTGAATCATGACATTAACTGCCATAGTCGAAAGTATCATTTTTGCGGCAGATTCTCCTCTGTCGATCGATCGGATGGCCGACCTGCTACAGGAGTATCAACGCGTCGATATCAAGGCAGCGCTGTCCGAACTGGAGGAACTGCATCAGGGCCGGGCAGGGGGTTTCCATCTGGTCGAGGTGGGCGGCGGCTGGCAGTTCAGGACCAGGCCCGAGCTGCAGGAATACGTGCTCAGACAGGTCAGATCCAAAGCGGTCAAATTCTCCCCCTCCGCACTTGAAACCCTGGCTATCATTGCCTACCGCCAACCGGTAACCCGCATCGAAGTGGAACATCTGCGCGGGGTTGACTGCGGCGGTGTACTCAAGACCCTGCTCGAAAAAAAACTGGTCAGAATCCTGGGGAAGAAGGATATACCGGGACGGCCACTGATCTACGGTACCTCCCGGGAATTCCTCGAAGTATTCGGACTCAAGGATCTGAAGAGTCTGCCGACTCTCAAGGAAATCCAGGCGCTGGGAGAGGAACCGCACTTCGAGCAGCAAGAGGAATTGCCGCTCGGTAAGACCGATGGTGTGGTTGAGGGGGAGTAGAAATTCGTCCCTGAGCGTGAACACGAACCGAAAGCTCGAGCGGAGGAAGACATGCTGCGACCACCGGCGGTTGCCGGGCAGTTCTATCCCGGTACACCCGAAAAACTGCGCAACGATCTCGAAAACCTGCTGGTCCGCTCCGATCGGCCGGACAAAGTCCTGGGCATCATGGCCCCCCATGCCGGCTATCTGTATTCCGGGGCCATCGCCGGCGCCGTGTACGGCGGGATCGAAATTCCTGCCACGGTACTGATCATCGGCCCCAATCATCACGGCGCCGGAAAACCGGCTGCCCTGTTCCCCGACGGCCAATGGCAGACCCCCCTGGGGCCGGTGCCGCTCGACTCACGCCTGAATGCCCTGATTCTGCAACACATCCCCTTGGTGCAAACCGATACCCAGGCCCACCGGCAGGAACATTCGCTTGAAGTGCAGCTGCCGTTTTTGCAGATGCTGCGCCCTGATGTCTCCATTGCTGCCCTGTGCCTCGGCTATGGCGATTTTTCCGTGCTCGAAGAGATCGGCAGGGGGCTGGCTTCGGCCATTACCGCTTTTGGCGGTGATGTGCTGATCGTTGCCAGTTCCGATATGAGCCATTACGAATCCGCGGCTTCCGCCCGTGCCAAGGACGGTCTCGCTTTGGAACGGATAACGGCCTTCGATCCGGAAGGGCTGCTGCGCGTCTGCCGTACGGAACGCATCACCATGTGCGGTGTCGTGCCGGCTGCGATCATGATGGTAGCGGCAGCCCGGCTGGGAGCCACCCGGGCCCAGGTGATCGCCTACGGCACCAGCGGCGACGTTACCGGCGACGACCGACAGGTGGTGGGCTACGCTGCCGTGACCGTCTCCTGAACCCGAAAGCCGTCTGCAGCTTCATCCCCGCGAATATCCGCTGTTTCTAACCTCTTATAAGCAATTGACAGGTGGTGCGCAAAAGTGTATACAGTATGCATTTAAGGTGGACAATCCAATCAGGATAACCATACACCAAGGGAGGAACTGAGATGATCGAAGCGTATCTCCAACATGAAGCCGAACGCGCCAAGCAGGGCATTCCCGCGCTGCCCCTGACTCCGGAGCAGACCGCCGACCTGTGCAAGCTGCTGGTAAAACCGCCCAAAGGCAAAGAAGCCTTCCTGCTCGACCTGATCAAGAACCGCGTTTCTCCAGGTGTCGATCCGGCTGCCAAGGTCAAGGCCGAGTTCCTGGCAGAGATCGTGACCGGCAAGAAAAAGTCCCCGCTGATCGATCCGGTGGCTGCCATCCAGATGCTCGGCACCATGATCGGCGGCTATAACGTGACACCGCTGGTTGCCGCACTGAAAGACAAGAAACTGGCTGACGAGGCCGCCAAAGCCCTTTCCGGCATTACCCTGGTGTACGACGCTTTCGACGAAGTCGCCAAGCTGGCCGCAGGCGGCAAGAACGCCGCTGCCGCCCAAGTGTTGAAATCCTGGGCTGACGCCGAGTGGTTCACCAATCGTCCCGGCGTGCCCGAAACCATCAAGGTCAAGGTCTACAAGGTTGATGGCGAAATCAACACCGACGACTTCTCTCCGGCCGGCGACGCCTGGAGCCGTCCCGACATTCCGCTGCACGCACTGGCCATGGGTAAAACCCGCTTCAAGGACGGCCTGGCCACCATTGCCAAGTTCCGCCAGGAAGGGTACCAAGTAGCCTTTGTGGGCGACGTGGTCGGTACCGGTTCTTCCCGCAAGTCGGCCTGCAACAGCGTATTGTGGGCAATCGGTGAAGAGATCCCCTGCGTGCCCAACAAGAAGACTGCCGGAGTGATCATCGGCGGCGTCATTGCCCCGATCTTCTTCAACACCGCCCAGGATTCGGGCGCACTGCCGATCAAGGCCGATGTGACCGGCATGAAGACCGGCGACGTGATCGTGATCGACACAAAGAAGGGGGTCATTACCGACGAGAAAGGCAAGAAGGAGCTCTCCAAGTTCACCATCTCCCCCAACACCGTTGCCGACGAGTTCCGCGCCGGCGGCCGCATTCCGCTGATCATCGGTCGGGCCGTGACCGACAAGGCCAGGAAGGCTCTGGGTCTCAAGCCTTCCACCGCGTTCACCCTGCCGGTCAACCCCAAGCCCAAGGCCAAGCAGGCCTACTCCCTGGCCCAGAAGATGGTGGGCGCCGCCTGCGGCGTGGCCGGCATCCTGCCCGGCACTGCCTGCGAACCCAAGATGACTACGGTCGGTTCCCAGGACACCACTGGCCCGATGACCGCCGACGAGCTCAAGGAACTGGCCTGCCTCAAGTTCCAGGCACCGATGTTCATGCAGTCCTTCTGTCACACTGCCGCCTATCCCAAACCGGCCGACGTCAAGATGCACAAGAACCTGCCCGGTTTCGTTGCCGAGCGGGGCGGTGTTGCCCTGCGTCCCGGCGACGGCGTGATCCACTCCTGGCTGAACCGCCTACTCCTGCCCGACACGGTCGGCACCGGCGGCGACTCCCATACCCGTTTCCCGATCGGCATCAGCTTCCCGGCCGGTTCCGGTCTGGTGGCCTTTGCCGGCGCCATGGGCTTCATGCCGCTGGACATGCCGGAGAGCGTACTGGTACGCTTCAAAGGCAAGTTCAACCCCGGCATCACCCTGCGTGACGCCGTCAACGCCATCCCTTACTGGGCTATCAAGCAGGGGCACCTGACCGTGCCCAAGAAAAACAAAGTCAACATCTTCAACGGCCGCATCCTCGAGATGGAAGGTCTGCCCGACCTGACCGTAGAGCAGGCATTCGAGCTGACCGACGCCGCTGCCGAGCGTTCTGCCGCTGCCGGCTGCATCCAGCTCTCCGAGCAGAGCGTCGCCACCTACCTCAAATCCAACGTGGCGCTGATGAAGAAGATGATTGCCGAGGGCTACTCCGACCCCAATACGCTGAAAAAGCGCATCAAGGACGCCGAAGCCTGGCTGAAGAAGCCGACCCTGCTGAAGGCCGACAAAGGGGCCCAGTATGCGGCCGTGATAGAAATCGATCTGAAGGAGATCACCGAGCCGATCCTGGCCTGCCCGAACGATCCCGACGATGTCAAGCTGTTGTCCCAGGTCAAGGGCACCGCGATTCAGGATGTCTTCCTCGGCTCCTGCATGACCAACATCGGCCACTTCCGCGCCGCGGCCGAGATCTGGAGGGGTAACAAGTTCAACCCCGGTGTCCGCACCTGGATCTGCCCGCCGACCCGCATGGACCAGACCCAGCTCAAGGACGAGGCCTACTTCTCGGTCTACAGCGCCTTTGGTGCCCGCATCGAGATCGCCGGTTGTTCGCTCTGCATGGGCAACCAGGCCCGCGTGCCCGACGGCGTCACGGTCTTCTCCACTTCGACCCGCAACTTCGATGACCGCATGGGCGACGGTGCCAAGGTATTCCTCGGTTCGGCAGAACTCGGCGCGGTTGCCGCGCTGTTGGGCAAGCTGCCCACCCCGGCCGAATATCTGAAGGTGTACAAGGAGAAGGTCGAGCCGAACAAGGAGAAGATCTACAAGTACCTCCAGTTCGACGAAATGCCCGAGTACAAGTAAGCGAAACCCGCTTCCATGCAAGAAGGCCCGCCGGAATTAACCGGCGGGCCTTCTTGTTTTTGAAATCTTATCGGAGTGAGATGTGACTCAGGGAGTCATTTACACGGAAGGTGTCTCCCGCTCCCGCTGATCCTGCTTGCCCAGAAATGCTCCTACAGGCTGAAGCGCCGGACCATATCCTGCAATTCGCCCGAGAGCTGGGAAAGCCGAGAGGAAGAAACGGAGATCTCGCGGGAGCTTTCCGCGCTCATCTGGACAGTTTCGGAAATGGCGTGGATGTTGTTGGTGATCTCCCTGGTGGTGGCGGTCTGTTCCTCGGCCGCCGTGGCGATCTGGTTGATCTGGAGCGTTACGTCGTTGATCTGCTCCAGGATCGACTCCAGCGCCTGACCCGATTTGGCGGCCCCCACCGTTCCCCGCTCTACCTCCACAACCCCTTCCTCCATTGCCTTGACCGCCAGCCTGGTATCGCTCTGGATGCTCTTGATCATCTCGCCGATCTCGCGGGTAGCCTTGGTGGTGCGCTCGGCCAGCGCCCTGACCTCATCGGCGACAACGGCGAATCCACGCCCCTGTTCTCCGGCGCGGGCAGCCTCTATGGCGGCATTGAGAGCCAGCAGGTTGGTCTGGTCGGCAATGTCCTCGATGGTGCCGACGATATTGCCGATCTGTTCGGAACGGGAGCCCAGCAGTTCGACCGCTCCGGCAGAACTGCGCACCTTGTCGGCAATGCGGTTCATGCCGTCTACGGTCTCCCTGACAATAACCGCGCCGTTCTGTGCCGTGACGCTTGCCCGATTGGAACTCTCGGCAGCCATATGGCAGTTGTTGGCAATATCCGAGCTGGTGGCCGACATCTCCTCGCTGGCTGTGGCCACGGCTGCCGCCTGGCCCACCACCCGGTGCGAACCGTCGGCAGTATTTTCGGCATGTGAATTGAGCTGCGACGCAGCGGTGGAAACCTCCCGGGAGCTCTGGTTGACCTTGTCCATGACCTGCCGCAGGCCGTGCACCATCCGGCGCATGGCGCCGTAAATACCGCTGCTGTCTTCTTTCATCTGCAGGGTCAGATCTCCTTCAGCGACCCGGACGGCAATCTCCTCCATCTCCTTTGGTTCGGCACCGATGTTCCTGAGCAGCAGTTTCGTCACCATAACAGCCATGAGGCTGACGATGATAAGAATGAGGAGCGTGGCTCCCAGGATCAGGTAAATTCCCTGCTTGATACGAGCGCGATTTTCATCGGAAGCCTTCTTGACCAGTGCTTCCAGGTCATCGACATAGTTGCCGGTACCGATGACCCAGTCGAACGGTTTGAAGTACAGGGAGTAGCTCCGTTTCGGCAGCGGCTGGTCATTCCCCGGCTTTGGGAACCAGTAGTCGGTATACCCCCCTCCGGGCTGCATGCCGTTCTTGATGATTTCCTGCATCATGTATTTTCCGCGTACGTCCTTCATGTCGATGCGGCTCTTGCCTTCCACCTCTGCCTTGCCCAGCATCGCCACATTGACTCCCGCGGAGGTGTCCGCCCATATGTAGCCGTTGTCCCCGAAATGCAGGTTGCGGATCACGTCGGCCCCGATCGTCTTGGCGTCATCCAGGGACAGTTCGCCTTTCTGGTGCCGCTCGTTGATCCGCTGCAGGATGCTGACGGCAAGCTCCACCTGGCTCTTGGCCTGGGTATCGAAATCGCGGAACAGCGATTTCCGGTAGGAATCCATGAAGGTATGGTGACTGTTGAGGAACTCTTTCAGGGCAATGGTGCCGGTGGGAGCGCCGAGGACGAAACAGCTGGTGAGCACCAGCAGCAGGATCTTTGCCTTGAAGCTGATACCGGAGAGGGATACATTCATTGGATTGCCTCCTTGAAAATGGTCAAAACCTTCGGCCGATCCTTCCTCATGCGCTCGGATCAATACGATGTTGGAATATACAGCATGCACCCCCTGTAGACAACAATTAAGATCGTTCTAGTCCTGTTTTACTCTCCTACTTTTTTTTCGCAGATGTAACAAAGGCCACCCCGCCATCGGTGACCTTTGTTACATGCCTGTTTCAGTCTGCTCAGAGCGACTTCAGATATTCCACAAGATCGTTTTTTTCGCCATCGGAGAGCCTGAGGGTCAGGAAACTGTCATAATGGTTGATCACGTCCAACAGGGTGGCGAACCTGCCGTCGTGATAAAATCCCCCCTTGGTATGGGTCCAGAGCCCCTTTAGCGGAGAAGTGCGGTAGCGTTCGTCAGGCGAGCGCTTGGCCTGGAAATCATCGATGCCCACTTCGGCCGCGGTATGCATATTCCAGCCCGGCTCGGTGAAGAGCGGGGGAACATGACAGGTGGCGCATTTGGCCTTGTCCGAGAAAAGAGCCTTGCCGCGATCTGCGGCAGCTGCATCGAAAGAACCTGCCGGCGGAGCTGGAGCCGGCAATGACAACTGGAACAGGTGTAGGGAGGCCAGCTTCGGAGTGATCAGATCCTCTTCCCGGGTCGGCTGACGCACATTGAAGAAGCCGTTCCTGGCTGCTACCGGGAACTTGACCGCATCGTTCAGGCGAGGATCGTAGAAAGTGCCTTTGCCGTGCATCTCGATATTGGCCACAAAGGCATTCCAGTAGGTCACGGATCCCCATCCGGTCCAGGTATGAAGGTTGACTCCCGACAACCCGAAGGCGGGGGGTATGAGCGCTGCGGATGATCCGGGCATGCCCCCCGGTTTGGCAGTCTTGCCGTCCAGAAACAGCTCAGCGTCGAATTTTCCCGGACCCCACCCGTTGAGGACCGCTTTCACTGTCGGCACATCGCTCCCCAGCAGGTCTGCGAGCGGTTTGAGATTCGGAGCAAGAGCCACGATCGCCCCGATGTCGAGGTCCCTGTTTGCCCAGCCATCCAGGCGGTGGCCGATGCCGCCGGAGAACGAATCGTCAACGGTCGAGTGGCAGAGGGCGCACTGGATGCCAATTGACCTGAGGCTGCCGTCTTCATTGAAGAAACCGGTGACACCGACAACGGCATTGAGCTTGAGCAGTGCAATCGTACTGGCCGGATCGTCGAGATTTATGTCCCCCTCCTTGATCTGTTGTGTCAAGTCAGCCGGGAGTGCCTCCACATCCACCTTGAGTCCCAGGGAAAGTACAGTCTTCGGACCAATTCCAGCGATCGCCTGGTGCAGTTTCAGCGTGTCGCCCCAGAATGTCTCATCGCCGAATGTGTCGAAGCGGAATGTCTTTTGCCCGTCAACAACCATCTGATTCTGGCTGTCGGCCTTCTTCTCAGCGGCCGACGCCGGAGAGCCGCCGCCACTGCCGTTGCAGCCGGCAAGCAGCGCAATCAGGGCGGTAAGCGACAGCATGACCACAGCAAACGCACTACAAACCTTCGATTTTATGTCCATGGTACCTCCTTTGCGAGCCTGGGTGTGCCTCCTTCCGATTGCAGCCGTTCCTAGTATCTCCGTGACGTGTGTAAGAATCGACCAGATGCTGTCCCACCCAGGTGGGATCCATGCCTAAAAGTCTAACATCGGAGGGGGAAACTACATTAATTCGTTGTAATTGCGATGAAATGATGAACGCAGCGGGGAAAAACCGCCAAGCGTATCGAGAGGAATGGGCAGGGGGAAGCAGGTGTACACCTAAAAATACTTGAGGCGGGAATGGCGATGGCGTAGTATATGCCCGTTCCGGGCTGGCCTGAGGGCTGTACCGAAACAATCTCAAATCATGTCTACTGCAATAAAAGGAGAGTTGAAGATGTCGCTTGCCTGGGATGACACTCTGACCCTTGGAATCGATGAAATCGACAGTCAGCACAGGGAACTTTTCGATCGCTTCAATGCCTTGTCCCAGTCCTTTGCTAACGGTGACCGCACCCACGGCCTGAGAGACCTGCTGGATTACGTCAACACCTATTTGAAAGATCATTTTCCCGTTGAAGAAGAGATCATGGAACGCCATAATTATCCCAAACTTCAGGAACACAGGAATCTGCATGTCGATTTCCTGAACGAGATAAAAGATCTGGAAGCCAAAATCAACCGGGAAGGTGAAACCCATACGCTCTCGCTGGTCGTCTATAAAAAACTCCTGCAGTGGATGATCCGACACATTAAAAATTACGACCGGGAAATGGTGGTGTTTATCAAGGAGCGGTTCGAGGTGCCGTAGATCATGTGTGCTCAGCGGCCACCAAGCCGGCACATCCCGATGAAGTTCCCGCGCCTGAAATACCTTTTTCTCCTACCAATTCCTGATCGTGCTCCCGAATATGTTCTTCGGAACTCTCAGGTCCAAATACTCCCTTCGTGTTATCATTGATCAAAGAATGGCAGCTGAAACAACTCCTAAGACCGGACTTCTAAGCCCCCACTCCGTTTCATGGCGGAGCCACTGTAGTCTCCGGTTTTCCAGACAGGGGAGGTGATATGCGTACTACAGATATAGTCGTGGTCGGCGGAGGAGTGGTCGGAACAGCTACGGCCATGGCCCTGCTGGAGCGCCACCCCGGTCTGGAGGTGGCTGTAGTCGAGAAAGAGGCATGTCTCGCCTCTCATCAGAGCGGACACAACAGCGGTGTGATCCATTCCGGCCTCTACTACCGGCCGGGATCGCTCAAGGCACGCACGTGCATCAGCGGACGGGATGCCCTGTATAGCTTCTGCGCCGAGCACAACATTGCCCATGAACGCTGTGGCAAGGTCGTGGTCGCTACCGACGAAAGCGAGCTGGCAGCGCTGGATGCGCTGGAGCAGCGGGGCAGGGACAATGGATTGGAGGGGCTGGAGCGGCTCGACAGTCGGGGGCTGCGCCATTACGAACCGCATGTGGCGGGGATTGCCGGCCTGTTTGTGCCGCAGACCGGCATCGTCGATTATCCCCTGGTGACGGAAGCCTATGCCGACGTCATCCGCAGCCGCGGAGGCCGGGTGCATACCCACTGCGCCGTGGCGCAGGTCGACCGGCAGGGGGAGGGCTTCGTACTCGGAACGTCCCGGGGCGAGCTTGTCTGCCGCTACCTGATCAACTGCGCCGGGTTGCACAGCGATATCCTGGCGCGCCTGTGCGGGGTGGAGACCGATGTGCGCATCGTACCGTTTCGGGGCGAATATTACGTGATCCAGGCGGCTCGCCGCATGCTGGTCAGAAACCTGATCTATCCGGTACCGGACCCGGCCTTCCCTTTTTTGGGGGTGCACTTCACGCGCATGATCAACGGCGAGGTGGAGGCCGGTCCCAATGCGGTTCTCGCCCTGAAGCGGGAGGGATACAGTCGCCTGAGTTTTTCCCTGCGCGACACCCTGGATATGGTGCGCTTTCCGGGATTCCGCAAACTCGTCCGCCGCTACTGGCGGATGGGGGTGCAGGAGTACCGCCGTTCCTTTAGCAGGCGTATCTTTGTCAATGATCTGATGCGCCTGGTTCCGGAAGTGGGCCCGGCTGATATCAGGCGGGGTGGGGCGGGGGTCAGGGCCCAGGCGGTCGACCGTGACGGGCGTCTGCTGGACGATTTCCATATTGCCTCCGGCGCCGGCATGATTCACGTGCTGAATGCCCCTTCACCGGCTGCGACCGCCTCGATCAGCATCGGCCGGACAATAGCCGATCACGCTGCGGAAAATTTTGCGTTGTAAGAGGGGAGGCATATCCGTTTTCGGAGACGCAGCTCCGGCGCTTCATCCCCATACCGCCGGCCTGTTTTCATTTGGCGCAAGGGGGATATAATCTGTGGGAAAGAGAAGAGGTGAGAGCGCTCATGCCGGAGTGCAGTTCATCGCCGTCACGCCTGTTGCTGCAGGCCCTCGGTGAGTTTAATCGCGGCTGCTGGTTCGAGTGTCACGAAACCCTTGAGGAGCTGTGGGTGGGTGAACAGGGGGAGTTGCGTGATTTCTATCAGGGGATTTTACAGATCGCGGTGGCCCTCCATCATTGGCGCAACGGGAACTTTGGCGGTGCGGTCAGCCTTCTCGAAGGGGGTGCCCGTTACTTGAGACGTGTTTCCGGCGTCTGCCAGAGGATCGATGTAGCCGCCCTGATCGCGGAGAGCGACAAGGTCAGGGAAACCTTGGGCCAACTGGGGCGGGAACGGATGTCGGAGCTGCCTGCGGAATTGATTCCCCGGCTGCGCCTGACGGATACTTCACTGACGTAAGGCTTTGGAAACGGTGGCCGTGCATGTTCAACTGGTTACGCAGGAAAGATACAGCGGTGCTGGAATTTCCGGACAATGCTTCCGCGTTCGCCCATGCCTGTACCTGCGGATATCCTCTGCTCATCAATGCCAGAATCCCGGCGCTGGTGCTGGAAGAGGGACACCGCGGCAGCGCGGGTGAACGCTGTTTTCTGCTGCATCTGGCGAGTCAACAGGAACCTCTCGAAATCTGGGGATGCACCCTGGCCGATGCGCCGGCGCATCCGGACGTGGGCGACCTGGTGAGCTTCCGCATCGTCAGGATCGCCACGGAGCTGCCGGTCCATGCCAGTCTGATCGGTTATATCGACAACCGGCTGCAGCCGGTGCTGGTCGGGAACAGGGGCTGGCGCATCGCCACCAGTTTCATGTCCGGCAACATCAAGCCGGAGCTCCACCTGTAGAGGCGCTCAACATTCGCCCGGCAGGGTCCTGTCGATCAGTTCGATGATCTCCTGGTAGAGAGCAATCGTGATGGAGGTCTGAATCCATTTTGCAATGACTGCACGGCCAAGGGAGATACCGTTGACCAGCATCCCTGCGATGATAAACAGCCCGATGCTCATTTTTCCGTCAGCCAGCAGGTAGCACCCGAAGGCTCCGATCAGCATCATCAATGCCAGCCATGCTGCCTGCGGTCCGCGCATCGGATTTTCCAGCACGGACAGGAAATCGATATAGTAACAGATCAGGCTGCGTGTTCTTTGCATGAAGGCAGCGGTGTCGCTCGTACCGCAAAGGTAGGCATAGCTCAGAAACCTCGTCTCGGCGGCCTTGCGCTCACTTTTTTTGCGCTCCTTCATGTAACACTCGATAGCCTCATCGATCTTTGCTGCTGTCATGACATACCCCCGTACCGAACATCGAACCGGTACACCGAAAGTGATTGCCCTGCCATTCTCAAGTATATCACAAAGGGAATTGCAGGCATTGACGGTCGGTAAATCACCTTCGAAAAGGAGCGCCGATGTATCTCATCCAGATCCTGCTGCCGCTGCTGGATAATGATGGAAAACCGTTTCCGCCGCATGAATACGAACGGGTGCGCGACGAACTGACAGAACTGTACGGCGGTATCACCACCTACGTCCGTTCGCCGGCCAAAGGCTTATGGAAGGAAAGCAGCAGCATGACTATTCATGATGACATCGTGATTTACGAAGTCATGGTCGGGCAGCTCGATCGCGACTGGTGGCGGGCATACCGTGAAAAACTGGCCAGCCTGTTCAGGCAGGAGGTCCTGATTGTCCGGGTCAGCGAGGTATCCCTGCTGTAAAAAAACGTGCTGTACATATCCTGCTGTTCTTTCGTGGTTCTTCAAAAAATTACCCCTCCCAAAAAAATTACCCCTCTTTCAAAGTAAGCAGATGGGCCGTATTCCGGTGTCCGCCCGGCAAAAAAATGCCGGGCGGCAACTGATCCCCTATCGGCCGTTCATTTGGTTTTTCACGGCATTACGGCCGCCGGAACGACTGGCATATTTTCTGCTGAGAATATACCGATCCCCGTGATCGAGCATTTTCAGGAGGTTGCTTTCATGAATATGGTTGAAATCAAAAAGATGGCCCTGGCGCATCTGCTGAGTCCCGGAAGTTTGAAAAAGATAGACCTGGTAAGGCTGATCCAGCACAGCGAAGGTTATCAGGAGTGTTTCGGCACACCTGCCGTCAGCGGTTGCGGCCAAACCGATTGCCTGTGGCGGGAGGACTGCAGAAAACAGCAGGCCCAGTAGCGAAAAACATCTTAAAAAATCAAAGGAGAACGTATGAAGATGAAGGAAGAGATTTCAACGCATCTTGAGGGTGATTGGACGATTTCGACTATTACCCAGCGGGCGAACTCTCTGATGGAATTCTCGACACAGCAATCCGAGGTTGTCCTGCAGGGGCTTGTGGTTAACATCGACTGCAGCGGCATTGAAAAGATAGATGTGAGCGGGCTGCAGTTGCTGTACGTGTGGCTGCAGTGCATGAACCTCAAAGGTTTCCGTACCAAACTCACCAACATTTCCGCTGCGATGAGGGAAATGCTCGTCCGCATGGGGCTTCATACCATTTTCGAGACGCAGCATCTGCCATTGGCCGCATAGGCCATCCCGATCCAAATCACAGGAAAGAATTTCAAGCGGCCGTGATACGAGAGCCCGGTGTGAAGCGGGCTCTCGCTGCGTCTGATGCCGCATGTCAATCGAACATCAGTTTGCGCTCGAAGTCCATGGAGTGCGTCAGCCGCTTCGCATCTTCGATCGATATCCTGCCCTGCCTGTAGAGCGCCAGAAGATGCTGGTCCAGGCTCTGCATGCGATACTGGGAGCTGCCGTTCTCGATATGTTTTTCGATCTCATCGAGCCGCCCCTCGCGGATGCAGGACATGATCGTGGTGGTGGAGCGCATGATTTCCACGACCGGCAGGATACCTTCACCTGATTTATCCTTCACCAGTCGCAGCGAAACGATTGCAACCAGGACGTCGGCCAGTCGCTGGCGGACGATCTCCTGCGATTCCGGGGGGAAGTTGCCGATGATGCGGTTGATCGTGGAAACGGCACCCTGGGTGTGCAGGGTCGACAGAACCAGATGCCCGGTTTCAGCTGCCTTGATGCAGGAGTCGATCGTTTCGCGGTCACGCATTTCGCCGACCATGATGACATCCGGGTCCATCCGCAGTGCCGCTTTCAGGGCGGTATTGAAGCAGTGGGTGTCGATGCCGACTTCCCTCTGGATGATGCAGCTCTTCAGCGACGTGAACAGAAACTCGATCGGGTCTTCAATCGTGATGATGTTGTAACTCTGGTTTTCATTGAGGAATCTCAGCATGGAGGCCAGGGTGGTCGATTTGCCGTTGCCGGTGGGGCCGGTCACCAGTATCAGCCCGTTGGGGGCTTGGGCGATCTCGGCCAGCACGGGGGGCAGGTTCAGATCCTGGAAGGTGCCGATATGGGGGGGGATGACGCGCATGATGATGCCGAAGTGTCCGCGCTGGCGAAAGATGCTGACCCGGAACCGTCCGCCGCTGGCCAGCGCGTAGGAGGCGTCCAGCTCTTTCAGGTCGTCACTGAGTTGGCGGTTGTTGTACGCGAGAATGGTGGCCGCAATGAATTCCGTATCCTTCGGGGTAAGATTCGGCATCTTTGAACGGATAAGCTGGCCCCGTCCCCGAAAAAAAGGGGGGTTGTCGACTTCGAAGTGAAGATCCGAAACCTTTTTCTGAAAGGCGATTTCGAGAATCTGATTGAGGATGTTCGCGTCCATAGCGGTCCTTCTTGTTGGAGAGATGACAGGTCAGGTGTCCGGGTGCTTTTTTCGGTACAGGTTGTTGTCCAGCACCAGCCCGGCGTGACGCGCCACAATATCGAGCAGGTCGATCTGTGCGGGCCAGCCGGTCTTGATGCCGGAATCAGCGTAAATCACGGCTATTGTCCTGCCGAAGGTTTTTATCGGCATCAGCAGTATTGCCGGATCGGCCGGTTCGCCGATTTTGTCGAACAGATGGTTGCGCAAAAAGGGATCGTCGGCCGGACCGGCATGCAAGCGGCCGCTGCGGATGACGTCCTGAAAAACCGAAGGATGCGTCAGCGGAATTCGGAAGAGGAGCGGGGCGCTTGCCCCGGAACCTGTATCCTGTGCGATACCGAAGCTCTTTTCCGCAACCAGTTCGGATGTGCCGACGACAAAGGTGATGCAGCGCCGGAACATGGCAGATGCAAATTGCAGGGGAATGAAGGCAACCTCGGGAATTTCACGCGCTTCTCCGAGTTTGTGGATGGATTCCTTGAAAAGGCGCAGCATCAGGTGATTGGATGCGTTCAATGATCTTTCGATGTAAGCCTGGAAGGCCTTCAGAAATTTGATGGTGTCATCGGCAAAGGAGTCACGGCGTTCAAAGGGATCGGGACGGGAAAGGACGTACCGTGCTCCTTCCTGCAAGGCACGCAGCGAAAAATCGAAATCGCGCTGGGCTACCAGTTGGACGATCGAGGCCTGAGGATGGTTCTCCATTTCCCGGAGCATCAACTGCGCAAGCGCATCTTCCGAAAAGGGGGAGGGGGATTGCTGCGGGGCATCGAAAACCAGCAGCGGCACCAGCTCCCGGGAAAGTGTCTGTTCCAGGAGGTGATCGAGGCTCTCTTCATCCTCGGCGGAAACGAACAGCACATTTTCAGCCTTGCAAACGGTGAACACGATGTGCCGGAGAAACTCGTCCCGGCTGTAAACGATCACTGCCAGCGCAGCGCCTCCGGAACTCGGCAGGCGCCCCCCGCCTGCAACGGGCACGGCAGACAGTTCCGTCAGAAAGGAAAGCAGCTTTTCCTGTTCCGCATCCGCCAGACCCTGCACGGCCTTTATCTTACGGCGGTGGTTCTCGGTACCGTCGTGATCCTTCAGACCGCCGAAATGATCCGGTATCTTTTTCTCGACAGAATCGAGCGCCTCAAGTCCCAGATCGTCCACCGTAATCTGCCACGGCTGGGTTTCATCAAAAGGAGTTCCGTCGGATTCGCACGGGAAAGCACCGGAGGCAAGGGTGCCGTCGTGCATCTTCTCGTCATAGATACGGAGCGCATCCATCAGTACATTCTGCGTATTGAGATGGATCTCCTGCCTGAGGGTTTCGGGGAAATAGCGGTATTCGTCGCTGATGACCGTGGAGGTGACATCAAGGGCGAAACTTCCTTCGCTCCAGGTGAGGATATCGACGATGGTCATTTCGATCAGTGTTGCCAGGCCTGAAAAGGCAGCCTCCTTCCCGAGCAGACCGCTTTCGATCAGGGTGGCTATCAACGGTTTGCGCCGGTTTCCGGCGCTCTGTTGCAGCCCGACGGCCCGGTCCAGGTCTTCACGGCTGACAGCGTTCATTTCCACCAGGATCTGGCCGATGCGAATGTGGTTATTTGCATGATTGGCGCTGACGATGTACCCATCGCTGAAGGCCAGCTGGCTTTCTCCGCCGGGGCCGTTCAGGCGAAGGGTGCCGGTCTTTCTGGTGGAGTGCAGCAGTTGAATGATATCGATTATCGGAAAATGTTCCAGGTCGCCTGCAAAGGACATGGACACCAGCCTCTCACGTGGTTTTATCCGATAAAATCATACAAAAAGGTGAATGATCAAGCATTTAATTTTTAGAAACGCCGACAGTGCGCGTGTTTGTGAATGCACACAGCATTCGGATCCGAGCGACTGATGGGCGGCCCCATACGCCTGTTGTGCTCTGCAGTGAATTGCCGGTATGCTATAGTCTAAGAAAACAACGACTTCTTCCGGAGGATTGTTGCATGCCGGTTCCTCACCAGCTTCGCCGGATCTCCCCCACCGTGTGGGAACTTCCCGTTTCCTACAAGGAGGGCATGCGGGTTCCGGGCAGGATCATAGCCACTGAAGCGCTTCTGGAGGCAATGGAAGCGGGGGTGTTCGAGCAGACCGCCAACGTGGCCTGTCTGCCCGGCATCCTCAGGTATTCCTACTGCATGCCGGATGGACACTGGGGCTACGGCTTTCCCATCGGCGGCGTGGCGGCCATGGATCCCAACACCGGGGTAATCTCCCCCGGCGGGATCGGTTTTGACATCAATTGCGGCATGCGGCTGGTGCTGACAAATCTGACCGAGGAACAGGTTACCCCCCATCTCCGGCAGCTGGTGGACCTGATGTTTACCCGCATTCCCACCGGAGTTGGCTGTACCGGGTTTGTGCGCTGTTCCCGCACCGAATTCCGCACGGTCATCGAACAGGGATCACGCTGGTGTCTCGACAAAGGATATGCCTGGCCTGAAGATCTGGAGATGACCGAAGAACACGGCTGTTTCGGCGGGGCCAATGCGGATGCGGTGAGCGAGAAGGCTATCGAGCGGGGATACGACCAGATCGGTACCTTGGGGTCGGGCAACCATTACTGCGAGATACAGGTGGTCAGGCCAGAGAACATCTACGACAGGAAAACCGCCGAGGCTTTCGGCATTACCATCCCGAACCAGGTGGTGGTCATGTTCCACTGCGGCAGCCGCGGCTTCGGGCATCAGGTGGCTACCGATTATCTGCAGACCTTTCTCAGGGTCATGACCACCAAGTACGGCATCAGGATCCACGACCGCGAGCTCTCCTGCGCCCCGTTCCGTTCCCCCGAAGGGCAGGCCTATTTCGCCGCGATGAAATGCGCCGTGAATATGGGATTCGCCAACCGCCAGGTGATCCTGCACCGCCTGCGGGAGGTCTTCTCGCGGGTCTTTCATAGATCGCCCGAAGATCTAGGCATGCGCATGGTCTATGACGTGGCCCATAACACCGCCAAGCTGGAAACCCATCAGATCGAAGGGCAAAGACGGGAAGTGCTGGTGCACCGCAAGGGAGCCACCCGTTCTTTCGGCCCCGGCATGGCCGGCATTCCCGAATGTTATCAGGAGACGGGCCAGCCGGTGATCATCGGCGGCAGTATGGAGACGGGGTCCTACCTTCTGGCAGGGGAAAAAGGTGCCGAGGCCACGTTCTGCACCACCGCCCACGGCAGCGGCCGCACCATGAGCCGTCATCAGGCCAGGAAGATGGTCAAGGGACAGAAACTTCTGGGAGAGATGGAGCAGCGCGGCATCTACGTTCGCAGCGATTCGTACGGCGGCCTGGCCGAGGAGGCGGGGTTCGCCTACAAGGACATCGATCTGGTCACAGCGGCCACCGAGGAGGCGGGACTCAGCCGGCGGGTGGTCAAACTGGTGCCGATCGGAAATATCAAGGGCTGATACAACAGCCTGCTCCCGAAGGGAATCAGCATGCCGTATCGATTTCTTGAAGACTTGGTGACAGCCGACGTGGCCTTTGAGGCATGGGGCGGGACAAAAGAGGAGATGTTCATCTCTTCGGCGGCTGCGCTGCTGGCCACCATGGTCCATGATCCGCAGCTGGTAAAACCGTTGCTGGAGCAGCCTATCGCAGTTTCCCACGAGGAGCTGGATCTGCTGCTGTATGCATTTCTGGCGGAGCTGGTCTTCTACAAGGATGCCCGCAGACTGCTGCTGCATGCGGACAGGCTGCAGATAACCGAACGAGATGGCAGCTTTCAGCTCGAAGCGGTTGCACGGGGGGAAGAGATCGACTATGACCGGCATCCGCTGCTGGTGGACGTAAAAGCGGTTACGCTTCACCGGTTCGGGGTGGCTTTTGACGGCACCATCTGGAAGGCGACGGTCGTTCTGGATATTTGAGATTATTCCGCCGAGTTTTCCGTAGGGGGAGTACCTGCGCCTGCAGGTTTTCTTCTGCGCCTGCGTTTCTTTTTGGCAGGCTCACCCGTTACAGGGGGAGCAGCAGCCTGGTCAGGTGTTGCAGGTTGTACGGCGGCCGCTTTCTTTTCAGAGGGCTTTTTGCGGGTCCTGCTGCCGGAGCGTTTTTCGCCGGCGCGTTCCCTGGGAAATTCCTTTTTGCGTTCCGGCTTGGCCACCCGGATGAAGTCGTGCACAAACAGGTCGTCCTCGGCCCATTCGGCCGGGATCTTGTGCCGGATGTAGCCTTCGATGGCTTCCAGGTAAAAGGCGCCATCCTCGTCCGCCAGGGAGATCGCCTTGCCTTCGGCTCCGGCTCGCGCGGTCCGGCCGATCCGATGGACGTAGTCCTCGCAATCCTGGGGTAAATCGTAATTGATGACGTGCGAAACGCCGTCGATGTGCAGGCCGCGTGAAGCGACATCGGTGGCGATCAGAATCGGCAGCTTGCCCTCTTTGAAATCCTCCAGGATACGCAGGCGTTTCTTCTGTTCGACATCGCCCGAAATAATGCGGCAGGGAAAGCCGTTGGCGTTCAGGCGATCGTGCAGGTACTCCCCCTCGCGCTTGGTATTGATGAATATCATGGTGCGCGCCATGCCGTCGCGCCGCAACAGTCCGAGCAGGAGCGGGAATTTCTCCTTGCGGGAGACGTGGTAGATGACCTGCTCGATTCTTTCGGCGGTCATTTTTTCAGGGGTCACCGACACCTTTTCGGGCATGTTCATGAATTCGTACGCCAACTCCATGACGCGCTGATTGAGTGTGGCCGAAAACATCAGGTTCTGGCGCTTGTCGAACGGGGGCAGGCGGCGCAGAATGAAGCGCAGATCCGCAATGAATCCCATATCGAACATGCGATCGGCCTCGTCGATCACCAGCATTTCGATCTGCTTGAGACTGTAGACTTTCTGCTTGAGATAGTCGATCAATCGCCCCGGCGTGCCGATCACCACGTCGGCTCCCTCCCGAAGGGCGTCGCGCTGCTTCATGTAATCCACGCCGCCGTAGATGGCCTGGATGGTGAGACCGCAATACTTGCCCAGGAGCTGGGCATCCTGCTCGATCTGCACCACCAGCTCGCGGGTGGGGGCCAGGATCAGGGCACGGGGATGGCCGCCGGTGTTGCCGGTGCCGGACAGCAACCGGGAAAACAGGGTCACCAGGAAGGCGGCTGTCTTGCCGGTGCCGGTCTGGGCTTGGCCGGCCACATCTTTGCCCGTCAGCGAAATCGGCAGGGTACTCTGCTGAATCGGTGTACATTCAATAAACCCGGCTTCGGCGATTCCTCTCCGGAGCGACTCGGGCAGCATAAGAGCATCAAATTTCATTTATTCCTCGAATAGGTGCGTAACGGTATGTATTGAAGACATCAGGGTATACCATATACCGCAGGGTACTTATCTGGCAATGGAAACCTTCCGGCAGCCGCTTTTTGCCGCTGGTGGTACGGCCAGAAAGGTTGACAAATCACATTTTAATCTTTTAGTATGTTGAAACTTTACCCCAAGGATACCTTTGATGCAGGCTGCTTTGAACATTATCGGCGCCGAAATGAAGAGCGTCGAGCAGCAATTTGTGAAAGACCTCGAATCGGATGTCCCCCTGATCCGCAAGGTCGGCGAATATGTGCTCTCCAGCGGCGGTAAACGCATCCGTCCTGCACTGCTGTTGCTGGCCGCGCACCTCTGCGGATACCAGGGCAATCAGGCCGTTCCCCTGGCAAGCGTCATTGAATTCATCCATACCGCCACCCTGCTTCACGACGATGTCGTGGACAGCGCAACGCTGCGGCGCGGCATCGCCTCTGCCAATACCCTGTGGGGCAACGAGGCCTCGGTGCTTGTCGGAGACTTCCTCTTTTCCAAATCCTTCTCGCTGATGGTTGCCGTCGGCAGCATGGATGTCCTGCGGGTACTTTCCAATGCCACCACCGTCATTGCCGAAGGGGAAGTTCTGCAACTGCTCTGTACCGGCGAGCTTGACCTGACGGAGGAGCAGTATGTGGGCGTGGTCCGCTCGAAGACCGCCATTCTGATGTCGGCCGCCTGCGAGGCCGGAGCCATTCTCGGAGCTGTCAGCCCTGAGAAACAGCAGGCTCTGGCCAATTTCGGCATGGACCTTGGCATCGCATTCCAATTGATGGACGACACGCTGGACTATATCGCGTCGGAAGAAGAGTTCGGCAAAAGCATCGGCCACGACCTGGAAGAGGGTAAGATAACCCTGCCCCTGATCCACACCCTGCGCCAGTGCAATCAGAAAGAACGGGATGTGATTGCCGCTGTCGTTGAAAAGGACGAAATGTCGCTGGATGAGTTCCGCGAGGTTTCAGGCCTGGTGAAGCGGTACGGCGGCATAGAGTATAGTATTGCCTCCGCACGACGTTACATCGACGCCTGCTCCGCCCATCTCGAACTGTTCGAAGCCGGACCCGTACGGGAGGCGTTGCTCGATCTGGCCGGCTATGTGGTGACCCGTAGCAGATAGCTTCCCTTCGCTCCCCCCTTGTCGGCTGAAAACAAGCACCTGGAGGAAAAATGAGACGACTTCTGTGTCTGGTGATGCTGCTGCTCATGACTGCTGCGGTTTCGCTGTCGGGCTGTACCCGCAAGGAGCAGACGGCCGCGAAGCAGGCGCCCTCCGAAAACAGTCCTGCTCCCGATGTGCAGGTGACGGCCCTTGACGGAAGCACGCTCAAGCTTTCCGATCTTCGGGGCAAGGTGGTGCTGCTCAACTTCTGGGCCACCTGGTGTCCCCCCTGCCGCGAAGAAATCCCCTCCATGATGGCTCTCGAAAAGTCCATGTCCGGTAAACCGTTCCAGATGGTAGCGGTGTCGATCGACGAAGGGGGTAAGCAGGCTGTTGAATCCTTCTTTCAGACCAGCGGTTTCAAACTTCCGGCCTATACCGATCCGGAGGGCAAGGCCGGCAAGATCTACGGCATCACCGGTGTTCCGGAAACCTTCATCATCGATAAGCGTGGTATACTTGTGAAGAAGGTGATCGGGGCCCTTTCGTGGGACAGTCCCGAGGCACATGCCTTTCTGGAAGGACTGACAAAATAGCAGCGGATACTATCCATGCCGAGTCAACAAGTCACATATCTGGGCGCCATCCTGGCTGGCCTGCTGTCGTTCCTGTCGCCCTGCGTGCTGCCGTTGATCCCTTCCTTCATAACCTACATCACCGGTCTTTCCTTCAGCGATCTGCAGGCTGAACACCCCTCCAACCTTGTCCGTCGCAAGACGATCTTCCATTCCCTCTGCTTCATAGCCGGTTTTACGGTGGTGTTCGTGTTCCTGGGAGCCTCGGCCACACTGATCGGGACCTTTCTGCAGGAACATGTGGTGGCGATCAGAAGGGTTGGCGGCCTGCTGATCTTTTTCTTCGGCCTGCACGTGACCGGTCTGATCCCCATCGGAGCGCTGCTGGGCGAGAAACGGGTATCTATCAAGCACAAGCCTGCCGGTTATGCCGGCAGTTTCCTGGTTGGTCTGGTGTTCGCGGCCGGTTGGACCCCCTGCATCGGTCCGATCCTGGCATCCATTCTGATGGTTGCCGCCACCGAAGGCAACATGCGCGAGGGCATAACCCTGCTGCTGCTCTACTCCCTCGGGCTCGGTCTGCCCTTCCTGATCTCGTCCCTGGCCCTGCACCAGTTTCTGGTAGTGTTCAATCGCTTCAAAAAATTCATTCGCGTGTTCGAGATCATTACCGGTCTGTTCCTGATGGGGGTGGGTATCCTGCTCTTCTTCAACTGGCTGTCGCGTCTTTCCGCCTATTCGAACATGCTCTTCAACCAATGAAGGCCTATCGCGCACGGCACTCCATCCAATTGGTTGTCGCCGACCTGGTTGTGACCGAAGCCTTTTACGCCGGTATTCTTGAACTGCCCGTCCAGAGGCCATTCACCTCACCCGGGGCGCCCGATCATCTTGTGCTGGATCTGGGGGGCGTTGCCATCGTGTTTGTCGAGGAGGGGGATGTCGTCAGAACCCATCCGGTGCTCGAACATCGTCTGGGCCTGTTTCCACGGGGCACCGGCGTCACCCTGCATTTCGAGGTCGAAGACATCGAAGGGATCAGCGACGCGATCCAGGAGGAGGATCTTGAAATCCTCTATCCTCTGGAGATCAAGCCATACGGCATCAAAGAGATGTGGTGCTTTGATCCGGACGGATATCTGGTCGTGCTGGATGAGCCGGTTAAGAAGCGAAAGGCCGGATAAGCGCCGGCTTCGCTTTTCAAGCAATGTTTCTGCGGGGTCTGAGAGAAGCATCTTGAAAAGTAAAAACAATGCCGTGACAACGCCGCCGGCAGAGCTGTCAATGTCAGAATCTTTTGCCAGAACCGAAATGTTTCTTTCTCGATGAAACCTGCCTCCATCTCCGCTCGTCGCACTCTGCTCCAGATCACCCTCGCCGCTGTCGCCCTGGGTATTCCCTTTTGCATGGTGGGTGAGCAGCCATTCCTGCGCCTGGATGTGCGCCTCAGTACTCTCTTTCTGGCCGGAACAGCACTTAGAATCGACGAATCATTCCTGCTTCTGCTGCTCGGTCTACTGGCTGTGGCGCTCTTTTCGCTGCTGACCATCGTGCTGGGCCGGGTATGGTGTGGGTGGGGCTGTCCCCAAACCGTACTGAACGACCTGACCCTGCTGCTGGCTTCTCTGCTGGAGCGCCCCTTCGCTACGAAGCGTGCCGGCAGGATCGCCTATCCGGCAGCCGCTGCGATCATCTCGCTCGTGCTGCCGGGATTCCTGCTCACGCTGTTCATGCCCCCTTCGGATGTCGTATGGGCGCTGTCACATCCGGGCGACAACCTGTCCGCGTCAATCGCTTTCACGGCAGTCGCACTTTTCCTCTTCATCGACCTGACGCTGGTCAGAAGGAGCTTCTGCCGAAGCTTCTGTCCCTACGGCAGATTTCAGGCGGTGCTCATGGACCGGGGAACCCTTACGCTCTCCTTTGATGAAGAAAGACGGAGGGAATGCCTGCATTGCGGTGCCTGCGTTAGGGCCTGCCCCATGGGCGTTGACATCCGGCAGGGTTTTCAGATCGAATGCATCAACTGCGGCCGCTGCATCGATGCCTGCGCCAACCGCCTGCATCAGGCCGAGCGCGGATTGATCGGCTATCGCAGCGGTGACGGCGCCAGCGGAGTACGCCTTGGATACAAAACCGTCACTGTGGCGGCGGCAGTACTGATTCTGGCTGCAACTCTCGTCTGGGATGTCCGCAGCCGAAGCGATGCCACCTTTGCTATCCGGCGGGTGGTGAGCGGTGCACCGGACCAGTTGCCGGACGGCTCCCGGATTCAGGTCTGGCAGGCGGTCATCGGTAATCGCCGGCAGGAGCCGACCTCATTTTCCCTGCAGGTCCCACCGATGTCGGGAGCGATTCTGGGCGGGCCGGTCAGCGACATTCGTGTGGAACCCAACGAAAGCATGACAGTCACCTTTTCCCTGCGCATTCCCCCCGCAAGCGGACGGCAGCCGGGCAGGTTCGAGCTGCGCCTGACCAGGGCAGGCGAACGCGTGGCACGGGCCTGGATACCCCATGACTAGCACCGACACGCAAACCTGCCATCATTGCGGCATCGTTTTCCGCTGGAAACCTCTGGAAGACGCGGAAGGCTCCCGCAGGTTCTGCTGCCGGGGGTGCCTCGGTGCGTATCTGCTGATCCGGGGGGCGGGGCTGGATGCATATTACCTGCGCAGCGACCGGTCGACCCCAACGGTGGGCAGGGATACCCCCGATTACAGCGCACGTGACGTGGCAGCTTCGGTCCGGCAGGACGGGCCGGTAAGCCGTATCGATATCCTCATTGCCGGGATCAGCTGTTCATCGTGCATCTGGCTGCTTGAACGGGTAATCGGCCAACGGGAAGGAGTGCTGACGGTCAGCCTGGTCCACTGCGAGGGAACAGCTTCGGTTCGCTTCGATCCGGGCCTGGTCGCACCCGAGGACATCTTTGCGACGATTGCGGCGCTGGGGTACTCACCTCGCCCATACTCCCCCGATCTCTCGGCCAGAACCGCCAGACAGGAGTATCGCGACCTGCTGATACGTTTCGGTACCAGCCTGTTCCTGAGCATGCAGCTGATGGCCTATTCCTTTGCCCTGTATGCCGGGTTTTTCCAGGGCATGTCGCCGTTCATGAAACAGATCCTCCAGATGTTTTCCTTCGCAGTGGCCACACCGGTCGTCTTCTACTGCGGCTGGCCCGTTTTCAGGGGGGCATGGCGGGGCATCAGGACGCGTGCGGTCGGCATGGACATGCTGATCGCCGTAGGGGCCGGCTCTGCCTGGGCCTTCAGTGCGCTGGCAGCCTTGCAGGGGCATGAGACCTATTTCGAAAGCGCGGCCATGATCGTCACCTTCGTTCTGGTGGGGCGACTGCTGGAGTCGGTCGTGAGACAGAAGGCAACCTCCGGGCTGGAAGCGCTGTACGAAGGAGCTCCCCAACGGGCCACCATCTTCGATGCAGAGCATCCCCGCGAGATCGACGCTGGCGACGTTCAGGCGGGTGATCTGCTGCTGATCAGGCAGGGGGAACGCTTTCCGGTCGACGTCAGGATCGAGCGGGGGGAGACCGAGGTCGACCAGTCGCTGGTCACGGGGGAGAGCATGCCGGTGATGGCACTTCCGGGGGACGAGGTCAAGGGGGGCAGCCTGAACGCTGCCGCACCGGTCACGGCCCGTGCTCTCAGGCCGGCGGGCCAGAGCTACATGATGCGCGTGGCAGCCCTGGTACGTATGGCCCAGGCCGCAAAACCGGATATCCAGCGCCTGGCGGATCGTGTTGCCTCCCGCTTCGTACCGGCCGTTCTCGCCCTGGCAGGGGGGACATTGCTTTTACTTCACCTCTTCTTGGGCGTTGCACTCGATCAGTCCGTCATGACGGCACTGACCGTAGTGCTGATCGCCTGCCCCTGCGCCTTCGGGCTGGCAGTACCGACTGCCGTGACGAGCGCCTGCAGCCGTTTTGCGAAACTCGGCATCATCTTGCGCGGAGGGGATGTCATCGAACGCCTGGCCCGGATCGACACCGTCTTGTTCGACAAAACCGGCACCGTGACCCAGGGGAGGCCCGAGGTAATCCGATGGGATGTTTTGGGCGATTTCGAGGAGAAGCGCCTGCTGTACCTGGCAGCCACCGTGGAGCGGGTCGCGACGCATCCGCTGGCCAGGGCCATCGAACGCTTTGCAGCGGAACAAGGCTGCCTGGCGGGCGAATGCCGCGACTTCGACGCCATTCCGGGACGAGGCGTTTCGGCCAGCCTGGACGATGGGACCGTGATCATCTGCGGAAGTCCCCTCTTTTTGCGGGAACATGGCGTTGCGCTCGACTCCCTGTCTGAGCTGGAGAATGCGGCGGGAACGGTCGTGGTGCTGGCCGTAGCCGGGTGCGCTGCCGGATATTTCGTGATCTCCGATTCGGTCCGGCACGGTGCCCGGGAAGCCAGTCTCCTGTTCAGGCGGCGCAGGATCGAGACCTGGCTGGTCAGCGGCGATGCGGAGGCCGTGGTCGACCGCACGGCCCGCTCCCTGGAACTGAGCCACGCCAGATCGGAGCTGACGCCGGACAACAAACTTGATCTGGTGCGCGAACTGCAGGCTGCGGGGAGGCAGGTGCTGCTGGCAGGGGATGGCATCAACGACGCACCGGCCCTGGCTGCGGCACAGGTAGGCTGCTCGATCTCCGGATCCAGCGACATCGCCCTGGAAAACGCCGATATGGTGATCACCGGAACTAATCTGTCTCAGCTCACCGCAGCGCATGCCCTGGCCAGGGCTGCCATGCGGGTCATCCGGCAGAACTTGGCCTGGGCCTTTCTCTACAACCTGATCGGCATACCGCTGGCAATGTGTGGTATGCTGACTCCGGCGTACGCCGCCGCAGCCATGACGGTCAGCTCATTGACCGTTTCACTCAATTCTCTGAGATTAATGAAGGTCCGAATCGATGGATGAAAGCATTGTCACTCTGATGGTTCTGTCGCTCTGCCTGGGGGGAGGGTGCTGGCTGTGCTTCATGTGGGCCGTGAAAAAGGGAGAATTCGACGATGTGGAGAAGCCCAAACACCGCATGATGGATGACGACTAGCAGACTGTTGAACAACCTGCCTAGAGGTCAAATCTCCCTTGACCTGATCGCCGGAGAGTGATAAGGTGCCTCCAATACATTTTACTGCCTTTTAATCCGGTCCGAGAGGCCGACAAGGGTAATCATGATTTCAAGCGATCCATACCGAGAAGGGTCTTGCCGTGCGCACGGTGAGGCTCTTTTTTTATGCCGAAACGAGGTGACGACATGACTGACGAAATGACGGTGATTCTGGATGGTCCCGGCATCAAGCGGGCGTTGACACGTATTTCGCACGAGATTCTGGAACGCAACAAAGGGCTGACCGATGTGGTGCTGGTCGGCATCCGCTCGGGGGGAGACTTCCTGGCTTCCCAGATCGGGGCCGCGCTGGAAGTGATCGAAGGGGACAAGGCCCCGGTGGGCGCTGTGGACATTACCCTGTATCGCGATGACGTCAGCAACCAGCTTCCCCATCACCCGGTCGGCAAGACCGAGATTCCCTTCTCCCTGGAAGGGAAAAAGGTGGTGCTGGTGGATGATGTCCTGTTCACCGGACGGACCATCCGTGCTGCCATGGATGCCCTGATGGACCACGGCCGGCCCCAGTGCATCCAATTGGCCGTGCTGATCGACCGCGGCCATCGCGAGCTGCCGATCCGGGCCGATTTCGTGGGCCGCAACGTGCCGACCAGCCTGAAGGAAAACGTACAAGTCATCTTCGACGACAGGAATCAGCCTGTCCGGGTTGTTCTGGAAAAATAGGAGAGGAGGGGGGCATGGCGGAATTCAAGCATAAGAACATTATTGCGCTGCGTGATCTTACCAAGGAGGAGATAGAACTGCTCCTGTCCACGGCCGAGAGCATGCGCGAGATCAACAGCCGGGACATCAAAAAAGTGCCCACCTTGCGGGGCAAAACGATCATCAATCTGTTCTACGAGTCTTCAACCCGCACGCGCACCTCCTTCGAAATTGCCGGCAAGCGGCTTTCGGCAGATACCGTCAACATCACCCCTTCTTCCAGCTCCGCCACCAAAGGCGAAACCCTGGCGGATACTGCCCTCAACCTGCTGGCCATGAAACCTGACATCATCGTCATGCGCCACGCCGTATCCGGTTCGCACTATTTTCTGTCCGGCAAGCTGCCGAACTGCTCGATCGTCAATGCCGGAGACGGTACCCACGAACACCCTTCCCAGGGGCTTTTGGACATGCTGACCATGAAGGACCGCTTCGGCCGGCTGGATGGGCTCAAGGTGGCCATCATCGGCGACATAACCCACAGCCGCGTGGCCCGCTCCAACATCCAGGGGCTGACCAAGATGGGGTCGCAGGTCTTCCTGGCCGGCCCTCCGACTATGGTGCCCCCCGGTGCTGAACGGCTGGGCAACGTCACGGTCTGCGCCACCATGAAGGAGGCAGTTCAGGATGCGGATGTGGTCATGATGCTGCGCATCCAGCAGGAGCGCCAGGGCAAGACCTTGATGCCCAATGCCCGGGAATACTCGCGCTACTTCGGGCTCAATCCCGAAAACCTCAAGCTGGCCAGACCGGATGCCATGGTCATGCACCCCGGCCCGATCAACCGCGGGGTTGAGATGTCCTCCTACGTGGTGGACGGTCCCCAGTCGCACATCCTCAAGCAGGTAGAGAACGGTGTGGCGGTGAGGATGGCGATGCTCTACCACGTCTGCGGCGGCGAACTTGAGTGAACCGGCCGCTTTTCCGCCAGCTTTCGGGTTCGCTTGTGCGGCGTAGCGCTGTTTATGCCCTGTTGGGTGCTACGCCTCCGCGCTCTCCCTCGACAGCCTTGATCTGGCGAAAAATTGCCGGTTATGCAGCAATTCCTAATTACAAGTGACGAGGTGATTATATGAATCTTCTGATCAAAGGGGGCAGGGTGATCGACCCCTCCCAGGGGCTGGACGATACGCTGGATGTGCTGGTTGAAAACGGACTGATCAAGGAGATCGGCAAAGGTCTGGCTGCTCAGGCAGGTACCGAAACCGTTGATGCAACCGGTAAATACGTGGTACCGGGACTGATTGACATGCACGTGCACCTGCGCGATCCCGGCCTGGAGTACAAGGAAGACATCGTCAGCGGTACGCGTGCGGCCGCAGCCGGCGGCTTCACCTCCGTTGTCTGCATGCCCAACACCAAGCCGGCCATCGACAACAAGGCCATTGCCAGCTACATCATCAACAAGGCCAAGAGCGAAGGCTTCTGTAACGTGTTCCCGGTCGGCACCATTACCTGCGGCATGAACGGCGACCGGCTCTCCGAAATGGGTGAACTGAAAGAGTCAGGCTGTGTGGCGGTATCGGACGATGGCCGGCCGGTGACCAACAGCGAACTGATGCGCCGGGCCCTGGAGTATGCCCGGGGCATGGGCATCCTGGTGATCAGCCATGCCGAAGACCTGGCGCTGGTGGGAGAGGGGACCATGAACGAAGGCTTCACCTCCACCGAGATCGGTCTGAAGGGCATTCCCCGGGTGGCCGAAGACATCGCCACGGCCCGTGACGTGATGCTGGCCGAATACACCAATTCCCCGATCCACATCGCCCACGTCTCCACCAGCGGTTCGGTGCGCATCATCCGCGAGGCCAAGGCGCGCGGGGTCCAAGTGACCTGCGAGACCGCTCCGCACTACTTTACCCTGACTGATGATGCGGTGCGCGGGTATAACACCAATGCCAAGATGAATCCGCCGCTGCGCGAAGCCGGTGATGTGGCGGCCATCAAGGAAGGGCTCCGGGACGGTACCATCGACTGCATCGCCACCGACCATGCCCCCCATCACCTGGACGAGAAGGATGTGGAGTTCAACGCGGCCCTGAACGGCATTATCGGCCTGGAAACATCGCTGCCGTTGTCGCTCAGGCTGGTTGAAGAAGGGGTGTTGACACTTGATCAGTTGGTTGAGAAAATGTCAGTCAACTCTTCGAAAATCCTGGGACTTCAACGCGGCAGCCTGAAGAGCGGCAGCATTGCCGATATCACCCTCATCGATCCCGCAGCCGCCTGGACCGTGGAGAAGGACAAACTGGCCAGCAAGTCCAAGAACTCTCCCTTCCTGGGCTGGGAGCTTCAAGGGGCTGCCGCCTGTACCGTTGTCGGTGGGAAGATCACGTTCTCACGGCAATAAAACCAAGGAAACCTTATTTCCCATAGAGGACGTGGAAGAAATGTCCTCCGTGGTAAAAGCTTTTTACTTATACAGGAGTCAACCGCATGAAAGCAGTTCTGGCGCTCGCTGACGGGCGCATCTTTGAAGGCAGATCATTTGGCGCCGGCGGCGAGGCCACCGGCGAAGTCGTGTTCAATACCGCCATGTCCGGGTACCAGGAAGTGTTGACCGATCCCTCCTACAAGGGCCAGATGGTTACCATGACCTATACCCAGATCGGCAACACCGGCATAAACCCCGAGGACATCGAGAGCCGCGGGCTGTTCCTGTCCGGCTTCATCGTCCGTGAATACCAGGACTGTTACTCCAACTGGCGCGCCACCATGAGCCTGGACGCCTACCTGAAGGAGAACGGCGTGGTCGGCATCCATGGCCTGGACACCCGTGCCCTGACCCGCCATCTGCGCGACAAGGGAGCCCAGAACGGCATCATCTCCACCATTGATTTCAACCATGAAAGCCTGATCGCCAAAGCGCGCGCCATTCCCAGCATGTCCGGCCTTGATCTGGCCAGCGGTGTCTCCTGCGATCAGCCCTACCACTGGACCCAGGGGCTGTGGGACCTGGAAGGGGGCTATCCCGAGGTGGACCGCTCCGGTCTGAAGTACAAGGTGGTGGCCTACGATTTCGGCATCAAGTACAACATCCTGCGCTGCCTGGTGGATGCCGGTTGTGACGTGACCGTGGTACCGGCCAATTTCCCGGCCGAAGAGGCCCTGGCCATGAATCCGGACGGCATTTTCCTCAGCAACGGCCCCGGCGATCCCGAACCGCTGGCACAGGTGCAGGCGGAGATCCGCAAATTCATCGGCAAAAAGCCGGTGTTCGGCATCTGCCTGGGGCACCAGTTGCTGGGGTTGGCCCTGGGGGGCAAGACCATGAAACTCCCCTTCGGCAACCACGGCTCCAACCTGCCGGTCATGGACATGGCCACCCGTAAGGTCGAAATCACCTCACAGAATCACGGCTTTGCCGTTGATCTCGATTCACTGGGCGATGCAGCCTGCCTGGGGCACGAGAATCTGAACGACCAGACCGTGGAGGGTATCAGTCACTGTTCGCTGCCGATCTTCTCGGTGCAGCATCATCCCGAGGCCTCGCCCGGTCCGCACGATTCGCATTATCTGTTCGGACGGTTCGTGGAACTGATGGAGAAAAATCGGTGATCAGGGATCAGGAGCCGGGGATCAGTTAAACAAGATTTCCCGGTCCCCAGCCCCCAATCCCCGGTCCCTATGCATTACTTAGATCTTTATCAATCAGGCGAATTGCTGCAGCGTGTCCGGGAGGCCTACCGACGGCTGGCGGCCTGCGACCTGTGTCCCCACGATTGCGGCGTGAACCGTATTGCCGGGGAAACGGGCCTCTGCGGTGCCGGCGCCCATCCGCGCATCGCCTCGGCCAATGTGCACCGCGGCGAGGAACCCCCCATCTCCGGCACGCGAGGTTCCGGCACGATCTTCCTGTCCGGCTGTTCCTTGAAATGCCGCTTTTGCCAGAACTTCCCCATCAGCCAGTTGGGCAACGGCGAGGACACCACGGCGGCCGGGCTGGCGCAGCGGATGCTCAAGCTGCAGCGGCAGCGGGTGCACAACATCAACTTCGTTACGCCGACCCACTACCTGCCCCAGATTCTGGCAGCCCTGTATCTTGCTATTCCGCAGGGTTTCCGTCTCCCGATCGTCTGGAATTCCAGCGGCTATGAGAAGGTTGATGCGCTGAGGCTCCTGGATGGTGTGGTGGCCGTTTACCTGCCGGATATGAAGTATGCCTCCAATGAATCGGCGGTCGCCGTATCCGGTGCCCCCGGCTATTCGGAAACCAACCGCGACGCTGTGGCAGAGATGCTCCGTCAGGTAGGGCATTTGCGCACCGATGAGGAGGACATCGCCCTCAGCGGCCTGATCGTCCGACATCTGGTACTGCCGGAGGGCAAGGGGGGCAGCAGGGATACGCTGAGCTGGATCGCCCGCAACCTGGGCACCGAGACCCACGTGGCGTTGATGAGCCAGTATTTTCCCGCCCATCGGGCCATGGACACCCCTGGCATCGACCGCACCCTGACCGGCGACGAGTACGATGCCGCAGTCGAGGCCCTGGAGGAGGCATCCCTTGAAAACGGCTGGGTGCAAGAACTGGACGAGGAGCGGGGAGCGGTATGAGAACGATAGTCTTGCTGATCCTATCCAACGTGTTCATGACCTTTGCCTGGTATGCCCATCTCAAGAATCTCAGTTCCCGGCATTGGCTGATCGCGGTCCTGGTGTCGTGGAGTATCGCCTTTTTCGAGTATCTGCTGCAGGTGCCGGCCAACCGCATGGGCTACGGGACTTTCAGCCTGGCGCAACTGAAGATCATCCAGGAGGTCATCACCCTGACGGTGTTCGTGCCGTTTGCGGTTTTCTACATGGGAACCTCCCTGACATGGAATTATCTCTGGGCCGGGTGCTGCCTGGCCGGAGCCGTTTTTTTTATATTTAGGTAAGGGATGAGATATACAGTTTTCATAATATCAATCATATTAGCTGTTAGCTTATTTTTTTCTTTTCAGCAAACACAGGAAAGCCACTTTAGTTGTGAAGGCAATCATCTTTATCCTTTTAATATAAAAGTAAATAAAATAGACAATAGTAACCTGTATTTAGATGTTGCTTTAATTCCTAATGGACTGCTCAAAATAGATAAAAATGATGCTAAAACCTCTTTAATACTCTTAATACAAGAGAATAACTCTATAATACCAAATGAAAAAATTATTTTTTTAGTTCCACAGAATAGGTTTGGAAATCCAACTGAAGTTATTTGGGTTAATCGGGAACCAATTATCATAGAAATGAAGGGTAAGCTTAAGAACTTTCCTTTTGATAGATATCTAACTGAAATATCCTACAGAATTAAATATATAACTGAAAATACCACCGAATTTGCGAATATTGATAATACTTCAACGTTAATTTTTAAAGATACTGAAAACTTTAGAACTAATATTAAATTGAAAAATAACTTTATTAGTTTTGACATTAAACGATCTTATTTTATTGTGGTTATAACAGTAACATTATTTATTTTTTGTCTTTTTATAGTTATTAACTTATATATTGATAGAGATGAGTATTTAAAATTACATGAGTTATTAGCACTAACTTTTTCCATCATAAGCTTTAGAATATTATTGATCGGTACATTAAATAAGATTACTATTCTTGATGCATTATTGATATTTTTGTTTCTAATCGGAATAAATCATAAAACAATTAAAGAGTTAGTTGCTAAGCTAAAGTTATATCACAAAAAGATAACAGGAAAACAAACACATGCCTAAAAGAACAGACCTCAACAAGATCCTGATCATTGGTGCCGGCCCGATCGTCATCGGCCAGGCCTGCGAGTTCGACTACTCCGGGACCCAGGCCTGCAAGGCCCTCAAGGAAGAGGGCTACGAGGTGGTGCTGCTGAACAGCAACCCCGCCACCATCATGACCGATCCCGATTTTGCCGACCGCACCTACATCGAACCGGTCACCCCCGATATCCTGGCCAAAATCATCGAAAAGGAGCGCCCCGACGCGGTCCTGCCGACCCTGGGGGGGCAGACGGCCCTCAACACGGCCGTGTCCGTAGCGGAAATGGGGGTGCTGGACAAATTCGGCGTGGAACTGATCGGAGCCAAGCTGCCCGCCATCAAAAAGGCCGAGGACCGTACCCTGTTCAAGGCCGCCATGGAGAAGATCGGGCTGTCGGTTCCCCGCTCCGGTCTGGCCCACAATCACAACGAGGCCATGCAGGTAATCAAGGAGGTCGGCTTTCCGGCCATTATCCGTCCCTCCTTCACCCTGGGAGGCACCGGCGGCGGCATCGCCTACAACATGGAAGAGTACGAAAGGATGTCCATGGCCGGCATCGACGCCTCGCCGACCGATGAGATCCTGGTGGAGGAGTCGGTCATCGGCTGGAAGGAGTACGAGCTGGAGGTCATGCGCGACACGGCCGACAACGTCGTGATCATCTGTTCGATCGAGAACTTCGACCCCATGGGAGTTCACACCGGCGATTCCATCACCGTTGCACCGGCCCAGACCCTGACCGACAAGGAGTACCAGATCCTGCGGGACGCTGCGCTCAAGATCATCCGCGAGATCGGGGTCGATACCGGCGGCTCCAACATCCAGTTCGGCATCAATCCCCGCAACGGCCGGCTGGTGGTGATCGAGATGAATCCGCGCGTGTCGCGCTCTTCGGCCCTGGCTTCCAAGGCAACCGGCTTCCCGATCGCCAAGATTGCGGCCAAGCTGGCCGTGGGCTACACCCTGGACGAGGTCACCAACGATATTACCCGCGAGACCCCGGCCTGCTTTGAGCCGACCATCGACTACGTGGTCACCAAGATCCCGCGCTTCACCTTCGAGAAGTTCCCGGCTGCCGATGCCACCCTGACCACCCAGATGAAATCGGTGGGAGAGGTGATGTCCATCGGGCGCACCTTCAAAGAGTCGTTCCAGAAGGCCCTGCGGTCGCTGGAAATCGGCGTGTGCGGATTCGACTCCAAGCTCTTCGATCTGGGGGAGGAAACTCGCCGGGCCCTGAGCGCCAAGGAGCAGCAGCTCCTGTCGGAGAAGCTGCGCACTCCCAATTGCGACCGGCTGTGGTACCTGGGAGATGCGCTGCGCAGCGGTATGACGGTGGAGGAGATCTTCCAGTGCACCGCCATCGATCCCTGGTTCCTGCACAACATCCGCCAGATCATTGCGCTTGAGGAGAACCTTAAGCAGGTTAAGGTAGAGGTTGAGGCTGAGGAAAACCTGAAGGGCATCATCCGCGAAGCCAAGCAGATGGGCTTCTCGGACAAGATGCTGGCCAAGCTCTGGCGCACCACCGAAGACGCGGTCCGCGACCTGCGCCACAGGCTCAATGTCCGCCCGGTCTACAAGCGGGTCGATACCTGCGCCGCCGAATTCGAGGCCTACACCCCGTATCTCTACTCCACCTATGAGGAGGAGTGCGAGGCTGAACCGAGCGACCGCAAGAAGATCATGATCCTGGGTGGCGGACCCAACCGGATCGGTCAGGGGATCGAGTTCGACTACTGCTGCGTGCACGGTGTCTTTGCTCTGGCCGAGGACGGCTACGAAACCATAATGGTCAACTGCAATCCCGAGACCGTCTCGACTGATTACGATACCTCCGACCGACTCTATTTCGAGCCGCTGACCCTGGAGGATGTGCTGGAGATCGTCGCCAAGGAGAAGCCCACCGGCGTGATCGTGCAGTTCGGCGGACAGACCCCGCTCAAGCTGGCTGTGGCGCTGGAGAAAGCCGGCGTACCGATCATAGGCACCTCGCCGGATGCCATCGACCGGGCCGAAGACCGCGAGCGTTTCCAAGAGATGCTGCACAAACTGGAGCTGCGCCAGCCGGAAAACGGCACGGCCCGTTCCGCCGAAGAGGCGGAAAAGGTTGCCAACCGCATCGGCTATCCGGTGGTGGTGCGCCCCTCCTACGTACTGGGGGGCCGGGCCATGGAGATCGTCTACGACGACGAAAACCTGCGCCGTTACATGACCACCGCCGTACAGGCCTCGCCCGAGCATCCGATCCTGATCGACAAGTTCCTGGACCAGGCCATCGAGATAGATGTGGATGCCCTGTGCGACGGTACAGAGGTGGTGATCGGCGGCATCATGGAACATATAGAAGAGGCTGGCATCCACTCCGGCGATTCGGCCTGTTCGCTGCCACCGTATTCGGTCTCCGCCGATATCGTGGCCGAAATCCGCCGGCAAACCGCCCTGATGGCCCTGGAACTGAACGTCAAGGGGCTGATGAACGTGCAGTACGCGGTCAAGGATGGCGTGATCTACATCCTGGAGGTCAACCCGCGCGCCTCGCGCACATCGCCGTTCGTTTCCAAGGCCACCGGCCGGCCGCTGGCCAAGATCGCGGCCCGGATCATGGCCGGAAAGTCCCTGAAGGAATTGGGCGTTTCCGGCGATATCGTGCCGCAGCATATTTCGGTCAAGGAATCGGTCTTCCCCTTTGTGAAGTTTCCGGGGGTCGACACACTGCTGGGACCGGAAATGAAGTCCACCGGCGAGGTGATGGGGATCGGCGACACCTTTGCCGAGGCCTTTGCCAAGGCGCAGATGGGTGCCAACGTCAAGCTGCCCCTGACCGGCAATGTCTTCATCAGCGTACGGGACGCCGACAAGAAACATGTTGTAAATGCGGCGGAAAAACTGTATAAAGCTGGATTCGGCATCCTGGCAACCGGCGGCACCGCCACCTTCCTGGCGGAAAAGGGCATTCCGGTCAAACGAGTCAACAAGGTGCTGGAAGGCAGGCCGCATATCGTCGATGCCATCAAGAACGGCGAGGTAAGCCTGGTCGTCAACACCACCCACGGCGCCCAGGCGGTTGCCGATTCGTTCTCGATCCGGCGTGAAGCACTGATGCACAACGTCGCCTACTATACGACCGTTGCCGGCGCCAAAGCGGCGGTCGACAGCATCATCGACCTCAAGGAGCATGAGTTGGGAGTCAAGGCGCTGCAGGATTATCTCCGGTAACACCTGAAGGCGAAAGCAGGCAGGTAGTAACAAGAATTCCTCATAAGGAGTCGTAGTTCGATGTCTCATACAATCCCATTGACCAAAGAAAGCTATGAGGCCTTGCAGGAGGAGCTCAAGCGGCTGATCCGCGAAGAGCGCCCCAGGGTGATTCAGGACATAGCGGAAGCCCGTTCCCACGGGGATCTGTCTGAAAACGCGGAATACGATGCAGCCAAAAACCGCCAGGGATTCATCGAAGGGCGCATCCAGGAGATCAACGGCAAGCTGGCGCGTGCACATGTGGTGGACCTGCGGGGCCTTACCCCGGACAAAGTCGTGTTCGGCGCAACCGTTACGCTGTACGATACCGCCTCGGAGGAAGAGGTTACCTACCGCATCGTCGGCGAGGACGAGGCCGATATCAAGCAGGGCAAGATCTCCTGTACCTCACCGGTCGGCAAGGCGCTGATCGGTCACAAGCTGGATGACTCGGTCAGGGTCAGCGTGCCTTCCGGAACAAAGGAATACGAGATCATTGACATCAAGTACGAGTAATCGCTGAGCACGGCGAAACGAGAGGAGAATGGATATGAGCGACAAAATCACCAAGGACATGACCTTTTTCGAAGTGATGCGTACCTACCCCGAATCGGTCAAGGTACTGCAGAAATACAACCTGGGCTGCATCGGCTGCATGGGCGCCCAGAACGAAAGCCTTGAGCAGGGCGCCAATGCCCATGGCATCGATGCCGAGACCCTTGTCAAGGATCTCAACGCCGCCGTTGCGTAGCACAATCCCGGCATAGCAGACAGCATTCAGGCCCCCGATGGTTTCCGTCCGGGGCCTGTTTTTTTGGGCGATCGTGTGCCTGCGGTATACTTGCGGGAGGAGTATAGAGCATGAGACTTTTCATTGCCATCGAACTTCCCGATGCGGTCAAACAGACTCTCGGCCGGTTGCGCACGGAGATCCCGGGGGCTCGGTGGGTCGTGCCGGACCAGCTTCATCTGACCCTTGCATTTCTTGGAGAAACCGACCAGGAGACTGCCCAAAGCCTGACAACCAAGCTGGCAGATATCCAGGCCAGGGGGTTCGATCTCCGTTTCGGCAGTACCGGTTGCTTTCCCGACAAGCGCAGGCCGCGGGTAGTATGGATCGGATTCGAGCCCGAACCGCTGCTGCAGAAATTGGCTGCCCTGGTTCGTGCGGCAGTGCTGGCTTCCGGCATCCCTCAGGAGGAGCGCCCCTTTTCGCCCCATATCACCCTGGCCCGCCTCAGGGCTCCCGCCAGCATTGCCGGCTTTCCGGACGGCCCCGTAGCTATATCCTCCGTACCGGTACGGGAATTTACCCTCTTCGAAAGCCGCTTGACATCATCCGGTGCCATCCATACGGCTATCAGAAGTTTTGGTCTGCTCGACCCACCGCTTGAATAACCGGCCGCCGAAATGACAAAATCCTTTTCCGCTCGTCTTTATACGGGTATCATGGGGCCAAAATAACCCGACAGGTTGTAGAACATTTTATGACCGCTCTGAGCCTCGACAAATCCGGCCGCATCACCATCCCCACCGAAATGCTTGCAAAGCTGGGCCTGAAACCGGGGGACTCCCTGGCCCTTGAACTGCGCGACGGGGCTCTGGTTATCCAACCGACTTCCCCGGCACGCCAGAAGGCCTCCCCTGCAGCCCCGGAGAAGCCGGGTGATCCCCCCGTTGCCGTCAGGCATGCCATTGCACGCAAGAATCTCCAGACGCCGATGCAGTTCATCAAGGGGATCGGCCCCAAAATGGCAGAACTGCTTGAAAAACGGGGCATCAAAACGGTCGGGGATGCACTCTATTTGCTGCCCCTGCGTTACGAAGATCGCCGGGAGCTGATCCCGGTCGCGCGGTTACGCCCCGGGACCTCCCAGGTTTTCCAAGGGAGGATACTGGCGGCGGATAGCGTGACCACCCGAGGAGGGCGGCGCGTCTTTGAGGCGATGGTCGGGGATGCCAGCGGCCAGATCGCCCTCAAGTGGTTCAACGCCAATGCCGTCTGGATGAAACGCACCTGGAAGGTCGGCAGGGAGGGTATTTTTACCGGGGAAGTGAGTGTTTTCGGACATCAGCGCGAGGTGCACCACCCGGACGTGGAATGGCTGGAGGAAGGGACGGACGTGCGGGAGATCATGGCAGCCGACCCGGCCAATTTCGGCCGCATCGTGCCGGTATATCCCCTGACCGAGGGGCTGCAGCAGAAACCGATGCGCAAGGTGATGCGCGAGGTCGTTGCCCGCTTTCTCGATGATGTGGAAAACCATCTGCCCGCCTCCCTTTTGACGCCGCATGATTTCATGCCGGTGCCGGCAGCCCTCAGACAGGTGCATATGCCGCCGGCCGACGCCGATCTCGCCGGGCTGAACGAAGGGCGTTCCCAGGCCCACCGCTCGCTTGCCTTCGAGGAATTTTTCTTCTGGGAATTGGGGCTGGCCCTGAAACGGCGCGGCATTACGCTTGAGGAAGGTATTGCCTTTCAGGTTACCCACCGCTATACTAAGCAGCTTGCCAGGTTACTGCCCTTTGAACTGACCGCGGCCCAGCGCCGGGTGTTGTCCGAGATCAAGGCCGACATGATGGCGCCTCATCCGATGCACCGCCTGGTGCAGGGGGACGTGGGGTGCGGCAAGACCCTGGTGGCACTGATGGCTGCCCTGGTGGCGGTCGAGAACGATTACCAGGTGGCCATCATGGCCCCCACCGAGATCCTGGCGGAACAGCACTGGCTGACGATTCATCGCTGGTGTGCCGAACTCGGCATCGAAACGGTCCTCCTGACCGCTGGCATGAAAGGCAGGGCCAAAAGCGACGCCATGGCGCGAGTGACCGAGGGCAGTGCCCGCATCGTGATCGGCACCCATGCCGTGATCCAGGACAAAGTCGAGTTTAAACGCCTCGGGCTGGGCATCATCGACGAACAGCATCGTTTCGGGGTGCTGCAGCGCGGCATTCTGAAGAAAAAGGGAAGCAATCCCGATATCCTGGTGATGACCGCCACACCGATACCGCGCACCCTGGCCATGACGCTGTTCGGCGACCTGTCACTCTCGGTGATCGACGAGCTGCCGCCGGGGCGGACGCCGGTCGAGACGCGTGTTTATTTCGAGTCGCGGCGGGCGCAGGTGTACGACATGATCCGCCGGGAGATCGGGCAGGGGCGTCAGGCATACCTGATCTATCCGCTGGTCGAAGAGACCGAAAAATCCGATCTGCGCGCTGCCGCCCAAATGGCGGAGCATCTGCGGACCGATATCTTTCCCGGTCTGCGGGTGGCGCTGCTCCACGGCCGCATGAGCCCGGAGGAGAAGGAGGCGGTGATGGGCTCCTTCAAGGCTCGGGAAACGGATATACTGGTAGCCACCACGGTGATCGAGGTGGGCATCGATGTCCCCAATGCCACGGTGATGGTTATCGAACATGCCGAGCGTTTCGGCCTGTCCCAGCTGCATCAGCTCAGGGGCAGGGTCGGCCGGGGCCAGGCCCGGTCGTACTGCATTCTTCTGACCTCGGGCAAGCTCTCCGAGGATGGCGAAAAGCGGCTGCACGAAATGGAAAAGACCAACGACGGCTTTCGCATAGCCGAGGCGGATCTCGAGATACGGGGGCCCGGCGATTTCCTCGGCACGCGTCAGTCCGGCATGCCCGACTTCAGAATTGCCAACATCCTGCGGGATGGACAGATACTTGAAACGGCCCGTAAAGCCGCCTTTGAATTGCTGGCCGCCGATCCGGAACTGTCCGGTTCCGATCATGTGCGGCTGCGTGAAGAACTGGTCAGCCGTTGGGGCCAACGGCTCGAACTCGGTTCGATAGGATGAGTGCCAATGCAGTGGCAAAATCATAATGGCGTATCGGTATGCAGATATTAAAAGACCCCCGAACATTCAATCAAAACATACATAAATCGATTATAACCATCGGAAACTTCGACGGTGTTCATCGCGGGCATGCGGCGATCTTCAATCGCGTCACATCGGAGGGCGCCAGACAGGGGCTATCATCGGTGGTGGTAACCTTCGAGCCTCACCCCTTGAAGGTGGTGGCGCCGGAACTCGCTCCGCAGCTCATTACGACGTTCAATCAAAAAGCCGCCCTGATTGCCGCCGCCGGTATCGATTGTCTGGCGGTGATTCCGTTTACCGCCGAATTCTCACGCATGCCCGCCGACAGCTTTGTTCGGGAGATTCTCTGCCGGTCCCTCGGCATGCGCCACATCATCATCGGGCACGATTATGCCTTTGGCCGCGATCGTCAGGGCAATTTCGAAACGCTGGCGCACTTGAGAACTGAATGCGGCTTCCTGCTGGAGGATCTCGACCCGGTGGGGCAGGGTAAGGATGTCTTCAGCAGCAGCCTGGCCCGGCGCTTGATCTCCGCAGGCGACATGGCCGGAGCCTCGGCCATCCTGGGGCGCTATCACGTCATCTCGGGTCGGGTGGTGCATGGCCGCGAAATGGGTCACAAGCTCGGCTTTCCTACCGCCAATATCGCAACCCCGAACGAACTGGTTCCGCCGGACGGGATCTACGCCGTGATGGTGGCTGCCAACGGCGGGCTCTATCAGGGTGCCTGCAGTATCGGCACCAATCCGACCTTTGACGGCAAAGAGCGCTCCATCGAGGTGTTTCTGCTCGATTTCTCGGGAGAGCTCTACGACACGGAAATAGCCCTCTGCTTTGTCCAGCGCCTGCGGGACATGATCAAGTTCCCCGATGCGGAGGCATTGATCCGTGCCATCGGTGCCGATGTGAGCGCCACCCGGGCAATTCTGGCCGAGGTGGAGGGCCATCTGATCGCTCCGCTCATTCCAGGCTTTTCAGACAGGGGAGCGGCGTGAAAAAAGGGCTGGATATCAAATTCTGGCTCGGCATCGGGATCAGCATGTTTTTCCTGGTCCTGCTCTTCAGGAAGATCGATTTCAACCGATTGCTGGCAGCGTTGCGCACCGTTGACTACCGCTTCATCTTCCTGGCGCTGGTGTACACCTTTGCATCCTACTACCTGCGCGCCGTGCGCTGGTATTACCTGCTCATCTCCGAAAAACGGATCCCGATTTCGTCGCTCTATCCCGCCACCATCATCGGCTACATGGCCAACAACCTGCTGCCGGCCCGTTTGGGTGAATTCGTCCGGGCTTATGTGCTGGCTCAGCGCGAAGGACTCCAAACCGCCTCCGTTTTCGCGTCATTGGTCATTGACCGTCTCTTTGACGGATTCACGGTGATCGTGATGCTCCTGGTAACCCTCTTTACGCTGCATCTGCCGGCCGGAATGTCGGAGGCGGAAACAGCGCTCAAAGCCGGGGGCGTGGTGACGTTTCTGCTGTACTGCGGAGTGCTCGCATTTTTGTATCTGCTCAAACGCCAGACCGTCAGGACCCTGTCGCTCATGGGGCGTCTGCTGAAGCCGTTCCCGCGCGTCTCTGAGCGGTTGATCCCCATGCTCGGTTCCTTCATCGGTGGCATCAGGCTTTCCGCCCGCGGTGGACACGTGTCGGCCTTGTTGGGTTCCTCGATCTTGATCTGGACCTTTGCCGTGCTTTCGGTCGATGCAATCCTGCAAGGCTTCGGCATCCAGCTCCCCATCACCGCATCGATGTTCATCATGGTGCTGCTGGTATTTGCCGTGATGGTGCCGGCTTCCCCCGGTTTCATCGGCACCTACCACTATGCCTGCTTCAAGGGACTTTCGGCCTTCGGCATCGAAGAATCGGTTTCAGTCAGCATTGCCCTGATCATCCACGGCATGTCCTTCTTCCCGGTCATCCTGGCCGGTTTTTACTACCTCTGGAGGAGCAAGCTGAGCTTTGGCGGACTGTGGACGGCCGGCGGTGCGCTGAAGGATTGAAAGGGATCGTGAAATGGTTTCAGTGTTCGGCACCAGAGGCCGCCGCATCGAAAAAGGAGAGGACGTGAAACGTTTAGCGAGCATAACCAGGGGCATCGATCCTTACCTGATCCTTTCCTGTACGGTGCCGTTCTTCATCTACATGCTGACCCTGGCCCCTTCGGTGACCTTTTTCGACAGCGGAGAGTTCCTTACCGCCATTTCGTCGCTCGGTTCCGCCCATTCCCCCGGTTATCCCCTGTTTCTAATGTACGCCAAGCCCTTTACCTGGATTCCGCTGGGAAATATCGCCTTCCGCATCAATATGGCAACCGCCTTTTCCTCGTCGCTGGCCTGCATGGCGGTCTATCTGCTGACAGTTTATCTGCTGCGCTACGAACGGCCGACCGGCAATCAGCGGTTCGATTCCTTTGCCGTCAAGACCGCAGGGCTGGCTGCCGCCCTGGCCTTCAGCTTCACGCCGCGCCTCTGGCTGCAGTCCAACCACGACAAGCCGTACCCCCTGCTGTCATTCATCACTGCCGTGATCTTTTATCTCCTGCTGAAGTGGCGCGAGCACTACAAAAACGGACACGAAGCGCCCGGCTACATCTACGCCTGCACCTTTCTGGCCGGTTTGGCCATGGCCGTACATCAGACCATCGTGCTGCTGCTGCCGGCCTGGGTGCTGCTGATCGTTCTGGCGGACTGGCGGATGGTCACCCGCATAAAGGAACTTATCCTGGCGACCGCCTTTGCCATGCTCGGTTTTTCCGTCAACCTCTACCTGCCCCTGCGCGCAACTCAGAATCCGCTCCTCAACTGGGGCGATCCGAAGACCTACCCGCAGTTTCTCTGGCATTTTCTGCGCAAGGGCTACTATAGCGAACCGCACCCTCGCGATGCCTCCCTGCTGTGGGCCCAGGTCAAGGCCTTCAATATCCCCCACGAATTCGGCTGGCTGGGTGCCCTCCTGGTTGTCTATGCCCTGGTCTGTCTCTGGAAGAAACAGCGCGACGTGGTAATTGCCTGGCTGGCAGGGGTGGGTACCTTCCTGCTGGTAATAGCCGGGTATTTCAATACCCTTCCGGATATGATCTTTCTCACCGAAGAGTTTTTTACGCCGCTGTACCTGTTTGCCGCCGTGCTGATCGGCATCGGCCTTTTTCACCTGCTGGTGCTGGCTGTGAGAAAATCACAGGTGGCCGAACGCCTTACTCCGCAGGTGTACGGCCTGGTTGCGGTCATGTTTTTCTCGCTGTCGCTGGCCCTGTGTGCCGGCAATTACTACGAAAACGACCAGCATAACAATTACATCGCCTTCGATTACGCCACCAATTCCCTCAGGTCACTGCCGCAAAACGCGGTCATGTACACCTGGGGCGACAGCGGCGCATTTCCTCTGTGGTATCTCCAGGGGGTCGAGCGGATGCGCGAGGATGTCGATCTTCCCCATACGCCCCATCTCGTGTTCGACTGGTACCTGGACTCCATGCCGCGGCTGTTCGGGAACAGCAAACTGAAACGGTACGGCGTTTCCGCCTCCGGGGCAGAGGCGTGCCTGCAGTTCTCGATCAATGAAGTGATCGGCCGCAGACCGACCTATATCGACTTTTCCACCCGTTATTCCGTTGCTTTCCAGGACTTCGCCCCCGTACAGAAGGGGATCGTCTACCGCATGCGCCGCGCCAGCGAACCGGGGGGGCTGATCGATCCCGCGGTATGGGAAAACTACAATAACCGCGGCATAGCGGAAAAAATCAGCTTCCTTGATCTCGATACCGGCAAGGCGATCCAGATCTACGCCAACAGCTATCTCGAAGCAGGGGAGTTCATGATGAGTATCGGCAGGACCCTCGAAGGGGCTGCGATGCTCGGAAAAGCGGAGCAGATCTCGCCTGAGATGAAAACGGCAGTGCAGCAGATCATGGCCCGTTTCCGATAGAATACAGAGAGACGAAATGGAGCCATAATGTGCGATTTTACTAATGTTTTCAGGCACAACAACGCCTTGACATCATCGGGTAATCCGCATAGAATCCTTTTCGATCTCATTCTTCAGGGGCCTCTATGCAGCCAAGCAGGCTAGGAGAAATCCTGGTTAAACACAATCTGATCACCAAGGAACAATTAGACAAAGCGCTCGAAGAACAGAGAACATCCGGCGGCCAGCCGCGCCTCGGCACGATACTCATCAAGCAGAACCTGATCACCGAATTCGATCTGACCTCTTTTCTCTCCAAGCAGTACGGCATTCCCACCGTAAATCTCGCCGATTACGACATCGATTCGACTGTCACCAAAATCATTCACGCCGATGTGGCCCAGAAATACCAGCTTGTACCGCTAAACCGGTCAGGTTCCACCCTGGTCGTGGCTGTCAGCGATCCCTCCAATCTCTTCGCGATCGAAGACATCAAGTTCATGACCGGCTACAATGTGGAAACTGTGGTGGCTTCGGAAAGCGATATCAAGGCCGCCATCGACAAGCATTACGATCAGTCCGCCTCCCTGGCCGATGTCATGAGCGATCTCGATGTCGAAGATCTCGAAATCGTGGGCGAAGAAAACGATGTGGACATGGGGACCCTGGAGCGCGCTACCGAGGACGCTCCGGTCGTGAAGATGGTCAACGCGATCCTGCAGGATGCCATCAGGAAAAAGGCCAGCGACATCCATATCGAACCCTATGAAAAAACATTTCGTGTACGATTCCGTATCGATGGCATACTTTATGAGGTGATGAAACCCCCGCTCAAGCTGAAAAATGCCATCACCTCGCGTATAAAGATCATGGCCGAGCTGGACATAGCCGAGCGGCGCCTGCCGCAGGACGGCCGTATAAAGATCAAGCTGGGGGGCGGGAAGGACATGGATTTCCGTGTTTCGGTCCTGCCGACGCTGTTCGGCGAAAAGATCTGCCTGCGTCTGCTGGACAAATCCAGCCTCCAGACCGACCTGACCAAGCTGGGCTATGAGCCGGAAGCCCTGGCGAATTTCATGCGCGAGATCCACAAGCCCTTCGGGATGGTGCTGGTAACCGGCCCCACCGGCAGCGGGAAGACCGTTTCCCTCTACTCGGCCCTGTCGGAGCTGAACAAGGTTTCGGAGAACATCTCCACTGCCGAGGACCCGGTTGAGTTCAACTTCGCCGGCATCAACCAGGTGCAGATGCACGAGGATATCGGGCTCAACTTCGCCGCTGCCCTGCGTTCGTTCTTGCGGCAGGACCCGGATATCATCATGATCGGTGAAATCCGCGACTTCGAGACGGCCGAGATCGCGGTCAAGGCGGCACTGACCGGACACCTGGTGCTGTCGACCCTGCATACCAACGATGCCCCGTCCACCATCAACCGGCTGCTCAACATGGGCATCGAACCGTTTCTGGTCGCCTCTGCAGTCAACCTGATCACGGCCCAGCGGCTGGCCCGCCGCGTCTGCGCCGCATGCGGGGAGGCCGAGGATATTCCGGTGCAGGCCCTGATCGATGCGGGGGTTCCGGCTGACGAGGCGGAATCGTATGTCTGCATGAGGGGAAAAGGCTGCTCCGTCTGCAACAATACCGGCTACAAGGGGAGGGTGGGTTTCTATCAGGTTATGCCGATGCTGGAGGAGATCCGGGAATTGATCCTCAACGGGGCCAACACTGCCGAAATCAAGCGCGAATCGATGCGCCTGGGCATTAAAACGATCCGCCAGTCGGGACTCACCAAACTCAAGGAAGGCGTTACATCGTTCGAGGAAGTCCTGCGTGTGTCCATTGCCGACGACTGACCGCCGGGTGACCCTCAAGGGGGCACCTTCTTGAAAAGAGCCGGAAAGGAGCGCTTATGCTGAACCTTCATCAGCTTTTGAAAATTCTGGTGGAATCCAATGGCTCGGACCTGCATATAACCACCAATTCGCCGCCGCAGATCAGGGTGGACGGAAAGCTGACGCCGCTGGATTTCCCGCCGATGAACCAGGTGGAAACCAAACAGCTGTGCTACAGCGTCCTGACCGATGCGCAGAAACATAAATTCGAGGAAGAGAACGAGCTGGACCTCTCCTTCGGCGTAAAAGGGCTCTCCCGTTTCAGGGGCAATGTCTTCATCCAGCGGGGAGCGGTGGCCGGAGTGTTCCGCGTCATTCCCTACCGGATTCTTACCTTCGAAGAACTTGCACTCCCGCCGATAGTCCCGGAGCTGGCTTCCAAGGCCCGCGGACTGATCCTGGTCACCGGTCCCACCGGCAGCGGCAAATCGACCACCCTGGCCTCGATGATCGACTATATCAACATCAATCGCCACGACCACATCGTGACGATCGAGGACCCGATCGAATACCTGCATCCGCACAAGGGCTGCCTGGTGAACCAGCGGGAGGTGGGGGCCGATACCCAGGGATTCAAAAAGGCGCTCAAGTACGTTCTGCGTCAGGACCCGGACGTGATACTGGTGGGGGAACTGCGTGACCTGGAGACCATCGAGGCTGCCCTGACCCTGGCCGAGACCGGCCATCTCTGTCTGGCAACGCTGCACACCAACTCCTGCGTCCAGACCATCAACCGCATCGTCGATGTTTTCCCCCCCTACCAGCAGACCCAGATCAGGGCCCAGCTTTCCTTCGTGCTGGAGGGGGTGATGTCCCAGATGCTGATTCCCCGGTCCAACACCAAAGGCAGGGTACTGGCGCTGGAGATCATGGTGCCGAACCCGGCCATCCGCAACCTGATCCGCGAGGACAAGATCCACCAGATCTATTCCCAGATGCAGGTCGGCCAGGAAAAGTTCGGCATGCAGACCATGAACCAGTCGCTTTTCAACCTGTTCCAGCGGAGAATGATCTCTCTGGAAGAGGCCATCGGACGGTCCCAGGACCCCGAGGAACTGAAACAGATGCTGAGCAATCCGGCAGCCGGCATGCGCCGCCCCCCTGCCAAATGAAGTGATCAAGGAGAACTGCAATGCCTAAGTACAACTGGGAAGCCCGCACCAGGACAGGAGGGGCCCAGAAGGGTGTCATGGAAGCTGCCAGCGGCGAAATCGTCGAGGCACAGCTCAGGAGATTCGGATTTTCGAGCATCACCGTCACTGAAACGGCCCGAGGCCTGCAGTTCAAGCGCCTCTCCTTCAGCAGGGGAGGAAAGGTCGAAACCAAGGAACTGGTCGTGTTTACGCGGCAATTCGCGACCATGATCGATTCCGGACTTCCACTCGTGCAATGTCTCGAAATCCTGTCCAGCCAACAGGAGAACAAGACCTTCAAGGATATCCTCGTAAAGGTGAAGGAGAGCGTGGAAAGCGGCTCCACCTTTGCCGAGGCCCTGGCCAAGCATCCCAAAGCCTTCGACGAACTATTCGTCAATCTGGTGGCCGCCGGCGAGATCGGCGGCATTCTCGACACGATCCTGCAGCGCCTGGCAGCCTACATCGAAAAGGCCCAGAAACTGAAAAAACAGATCAAGGGTGCCATGGTGTATCCCATCACCATCATGTCGATCGCCGTGATTGTCGTCGGTGTCATCCTGGTTTTCGTCATTCCGACCTTTGCCAAGATGTTTGCCGAATTCGGAGGGGAACTTCCGGCACCCACCAAGTTCGTCATCGGGCTCAGCAGCTTCCTGTCCAAGTACATCATCGTGATCGTCGCCGTTCTTTACGGCCTGGCTTTTATGATCAAAAAGTACTACTCCACCGCCATCGGCCGCAAGAACATCGACCGGCTGGCCCTCAAGACCCCCATTGCCGGTCCGTTGATCAGAAAGGTTTCCGTAGCGAAATTCACCAGAACGCTGGGTACCATGGTCAGCTCCGGGGTGCCGATCATGGACGGTCTGGAGATCGTTGCCAAAACTGCGGGCAACAAGGTCGTCGAGGAGGCCATCTACGGAGTGCGCAGCGCCATCTCGGAGGGTAAGACCATGGCCGAACCGCTGGCGGCCTGCGGCGTGTTTCCCCCGATGGTGGTGCAGATGATCTCCGTCGGCGAGGCAACCGGTGCCATGGATGCCATGCTCAACAAGATCGCCGATTTCTACGATGACGAGGTGGATGATGCCGTCTCTGCCATGACCTCCATGATGGAGCCGCTGCTGATGGTATTTCTCGGCACTACCGTCGGTGGGCTGGTGATTGCCATGTACCTGCCGATATTCAAGCTGGCGGGGGCTGTCGGCGGATAAGCATGGGTCCTGAACGGAGGCTCCGCCTCTTCATATACGCCAGGATCCTGGTGGCATTCCTGTTCCTGGCTTCCACCGTCTTTCTCAACCTGAACGAGCCCAAGGCCGTCGACGATTCGTCCTATGTAGCGATGGTACGGCTGGTGGGCTTTTCCTTTCTGTTCTCGGCTCTCTCCTACTTTTTCCTCAAGTTCCAGCGGTTCCGCCTTTTTATTACCCATTTGCAGACGATCTGGGATCTTCTGTTCGTGACGGTGCTGCTGCTGTTTACCGGCGGTGTCACCAGCCCTTACTCCTTTCTCTACCTGCTCTCGATCATGAGCGCCGGTGTCATGCTGCGCCGCAAGGATGCCATTCAGACCGCCTCTCTGTGCGGCATTCTGTACGGCGCAATCGTCGATTTCCAGTACTTCGGGCTGCTCGCTCCGATCGGGCTCAGCCAGGCCGCTGCCCTGCAGCTCGGCCCCATGCGCCTCTTTTACAACATCTTCCTGAATCTGATGGGATTCTATCTGGCAGCCTTCATCACCGGATACCTGTCCGTTCTTGCCGAAGAGAGCGAAGAGGCCTTTCGTGCCAAAAGCATCAATTATGACGAACTGGAGCAGTTGAGCAGCACGATTGTCTCCAATGTTGAGAGCGGCCTCCTGACGGTTACTCCGGAAGGCAGGATCCGGGTCTTCAACCGTTACGCAGAGGAACTGACCGGCAAATCCCAGGCAGATGTCTACGACCTTCCCCTGCAGGAGGTCCTGCCTGCCATGGCCAGCGTCATCGAAGACGCCAGCGGAGTCAGCAATGGCGAGTTCGCCTGCGAAGGCCCCCGGGGTGGGAACATGATCCTGGGCTACAGTGCCGTCCCTTTCAATGGCCTGCTGGGGGAGAGGGCAGGAACCATCCTGAATTTCAAGGATCTTACCTCGATCAAGGAGATGGAACAGGCCTTGAAGCGCAGGGAAAGATTAGCGACCCTGGGTGAGCTTTCCGCCAGAATGGCCCATGAAATCCGCAATCCGCTGGCAGCCATGACCGGTTCAGTCCAACTGCTGGTCGAGCACGGTTCCATCGTGGAAAGCGATCAGCGGCTCCTGGCGATCATTCTCAGGGAGGCGGACCGGTTAAACCTGCTCATCGATGAATTTCTGAGTTACGCACGCCCGGCCCCCCCGCACAAGCAGCCGATCGAACTGCGAGAACTGATCGAGGATCTGAGGCTGCTGCTCGCTGCTGACCGGCGCTTCGGCGGTGTTGCCATCGCCAACCTGGTCCCGGCCGCCCTAACCGTACATGCCGACGAAAACCAGGTGCGCCAGGTGCTGATCAACCTGTTGCACAATGCCGCTGAAGCGAGCCGGCATGACGGCAGCGTCGAAATAGAGGCTTCTCTGCAGAACGGCGGCCTGGGCGCAGAGGCCCCGGTCACCCGGATCTCGGTCACCGACAACGGTCCGGGGTTGTCCGATGAAGCGATGCTTCACCTGTTCGAACCGTTCTGGACCACAAAGCCCTCCGGCACCGGCCTGGGCCTGGCCATTATCTATCGCATCATCGAAGGCCATGGCGGTTGCATCAAGGTCGAATCGCCCCTTGCCGGCGGCTGCCGCTTCACGATCATGCTGCCCGCCTGATGCCGGATGGCGCCGCAGATGGCACGGCCCGGCCGCAGGAAGCGGAGGATCGAGCCCCGGCATGATCTATGTCAACTGCAATGTTCCAACTACTGTATCCGTGCACTTTGATGCCAAGGGGGTTCCATGCGGGACGGTTTTCGCACAAGAAACATTCTGCTGCTTTCTCTGGCGGTCGTGTCGACCGGTCTCTACCTGATCGACTATTTCATCATTGGCAATGCCCGCGATCTGGCAGCCAGTTTCATCGGAAACCTGGCCTTCCTGCCGCTGTACGTGATGCTGGTGACCATGATGGTCGAGCGGATCATGCGTGAAAGGGAACGTCAGACCATCATGCGCAAGCTGAACATGGTGATCGGCGTATTCTTCAGCGAAGCGGGCAACCATCTGCTGAAAGAGCTGTCGGCCTGCGTCAGCATCAGCGGACAGGTGCGACAGGAACTGCTGGTGAGCGGGCAGTGGGGAGAGGCGGATTTCCGGCGGGCACTGGCGTTTCTCACATCCCACGACCTGCAGATGGACTGCAGGTGCTGCGACATTGGGGATCTCAAGGAGTTCCTGATGTCCAAACGCAGCTTTATGGTCGGTCTGCTGGAGAACCAGAATCTGCTGGAACACGAGCAGTTCACCGAACTGCTGTGGGCGGTCTTCCACCTGATGGAAGAACTGGAGGCCAGACGTTCTTTCGACGGCATGCCCCACACCGATGTGGAACACATCAACGGCGACATCAAACGCGCCTTCGGCTATCTTTCACACGCCTGGGTCCTGTATATGAAGCATCTCAAGCAGGACTATCCCTATCTGTTCTCCCTGGCGGTGCGGATGAATCCGATGATCGAGCATCCTGACCCGCAGGTGTGCTGACAGGGGGAAAGCCTCGGGTATGGTGAGGTACGTGACTTATGCTTGGTGGGAGCGGACGCACGGCCCGCGGGTTAGGGAGGGGAGGGCGCTGCCGGGGGATTCCATATCGGGGAGCGGTACGGACGGCAGCGCCAGATCGGTGCTTTCTGAAAAGAGGAAATGCCCCACGGCTCAATCATCCTTTTTGATTCTCACCACCTGGCTCACCCCGGACATTGCCTCGATTTCCTGGTCGTTCAGCGTTTCAGTATCGCCGATGACCCCGATGATGGTGCGGTTGGCTCCCGTAGACTGATGGATGTCAAAGTCGCGGGTAATCAGGTATTCTTTGATCCGGTCCAACGCCTCTTCCGGAGCATGTTTCTTCATTATGATCAACATCTTGTATAGCCCTCCCTGATCCATAACTTTTAAAAAATTTCGACCAAACCTTCCCCTGAAAGGAACCAGGGCCTCGGCCTTTACTGGGCTTCCTCGTCGGCATGAGACATGATGCGCTCCAGCCGGCGCGATTCGTCGACCACACGCTCGAACAGACGGACAATGGCGCCGTCATCCAGCGGACCGGGATTCTCTTCCTTCATACGCGCAAAAATCCGTTTCTCCCGCGCCGGATCGAACACCGGAAGATTGAGTCCCTTCTTGAGATGGCCGATCTCCAAAGCCAGACGTGCCCGCTCGTTGAAGATCCGCAGCAGCACATCATCCAGCAGGTCGATTCGTTTTCTTGTTTCGTTGATATCCACAGTCGGCTCCCGGGTATGGGTTTCAAAAACGTTTCTTTATGAAGGTGTCTTTTTTGCCGGAAACATCGTCACGCTCGGGGTGATCGATGGTGTAGTGCAGCCCCCGGGATTCCTTACGCATCTGGGCGCAGGTAACGATCAGTTCCGCAACGGTGGCAATGTTACGCAGCTCCACCAGATCGGAGGTGATGATGAAGTTCCAGTAATATTCCTCGATCTCGTCCTGAATCAGCTTGATGCGGCGCATGGCGCGCGCCAGGCGTTTATCGGACCGTACGATGCCGACATAATTCCACATGCTTCTGCGGATTTCGTCCCAGTTCTGGGAAACCACGACCATTTCGTCGCTGTTGGTGGCAGTGCCCGAATCCCACTCCGGCAGTGCCGGCCGTTCGTTCTTCAGCAACTGGAGCGCCTGGACCGAATGACGGTAGGCACGGCCGGCATAGACCGCGGCCTCAAGCAGCGAGTTGCTGGCCAGCCGGTTGGCGCCGTGCAGCCCGGTAAAGGCAGTCTCCCCGATGGCATACAGACCGGGGATGTCGGTTTCGGCGTCCATGTTGACCGCAACGCCGCCGCACAGGTAATGGGCGGCCGGTACCACCGGCAGCCATTCCTTGGTCATATCCAGGCCGAATTCCATGCAAGTCTGGTAAATGTTGGGAAAGCGGCTGCGTACGAAATCGGCCGGCTCATGGGTGATGTCCAGAAAGACGCAGTCGTCGCCGCTGGTCTTCATCTCGTTGTCGATGGCACGCGCCACGATGTCGCGCGGTGCCAGGTCTTTCAGCTTGTGATACTTCTCCATGAAGGCCGTGCCGTCGCGGCGCCGCAGGATGGCACCCTCACCGCGCACCGCCTCGGAGATCAGGAACGACCTGGCCAGGGGATGGAACAGGGTAGTGGGGTGAAACTGCATGAATTCCATGTTTGCAATGGTCGCTCCGGCCCGGTATGCCATGGCAACGCCGTCCCCTGAAGCGACATCGGGATTGCAGGTGTACAGGTAGACCTTGCCGGCGCCCCCGCTGGCCAGGAGGGTCACTTTGGCCGCAAAGGTCTTTACCCGGCCGCTGTCCTTGATGTCCAGGACATAGGCTCCCAGGCAGCGATTGTCTTCGGCTGTCTTGCTGACCTTGGCGGAGGTGATCAGATCAATGGCAATATGATGTTCATAGATCTGAATATTCCGGTGGTTGCGGACCGCCTCCACCAAGGCGCGTTCTATTTCGCGGCCGGTGATGTCTTCGGCATGCAGGATGCGGCGGGCGCTGTGTCCCCCCTCGCGGGTCAGATCGTAGCTTTCGCCGCTGGTGGTGAATTTGACCCCCCATTCGATCAGGTTTTTGATGGTCTGGGGGCCTTCCTCCACCACCATGCGCACTACGTCCTCATGGCAGATGCCGGCACCGGCCACCATGGTATCTTCCATGTGGGCATCAAAGGAATCTTCGGCCGAAAAGACCGAGGCAATGCCTCCCTGGGCATACTTGGTGGCAGATTCAGTTATCTCACGTTTGGTGACAATGGCTACGCTGCCATGGTCGGCTGCCTGGAGGGCATAGGAAAGTCCGGCGATACCGCTGCCGATGACCAGAAAATCGCTGTCAATGCGCATGAGAACGTCCCTTCTGAGTCGCGTATAATTGGTGGATTATTGTCCCCGGCGGATTGATTGTCAAGCAGAGAGGCTTCCCGTCAGGATTTATGATGTTTCTCGCCTGAATCAGGTAAGCATGGCAGCCAGGGAGTGTCATGGTAGTGTGCGGTCGCTGCAGGCTGTTTCCATACATCAGGCCGGACACACTGTCTCTCATGCCTCGAACGCTGGATCTGAACAGGTGTGCGAGTGATGGTCGAAGAGTTCCTTGATTCGGAAACGACTCGGGGAAAGGGGTGAAGCTCCGGACCGCGGGCGCGGATGCAACGGCCGCGTGGCCCGGAGTGGATTGGACATGCCAGGAAAGGACAGGCGGTGATCCACGGCATCAGTTGACGTGGATCACGAGACCTCCATTCTGCAACTCGACCTGCAGCGTCGATCCCTCGGGAACATTGCCCGCTATGATTGCCCTTGCCACGCGGGTTTCCAACTCACGTTGCAGGTAACGCTTGAGCGGCCGGGCACCGTAGACCGGGTCGTACCCTGCCTCCGCGATGAAACGCAGGGCCTCTTCACTGATCTCCAGATTGATGCGCCGGTCCATGAGCCGGTTTCTGAGCTGTCCGATCATCAGCTCCGCGATCCGTACGATCTGGTCAAGGTTCAGCGGCTTGAACAGCACGATATCGTCCACCCGGTTGAGGAACTCGGGACGGAAAGCGCCCCGCAGTTCTCGCATGACGTTGTGGCGCGCCTCCTCGCGGATTTCGCCCGAAGGGGTGATCCCTTCGATCAGATACGGGGCGCCGATGTTGGAGGTCATGATGACGACCGTATTCTTGAAGTTGACCGTACGCCCCTGGCTGTCGGTCACCCGGCCGTCATCCAGGATCTGCAGCAGGATGTTGAACACGTCGGGATGGGCCTTTTCAATCTCGTCGAACAGCAGGACGCAGTAAGGTTTGCGGCGCACCGCTTCGGTCAGCTGCCCCCCCTCCTCGTAGCCGACATAACCGGGAGGGGCGCCGATCAGCCGCGAAACGGCGAACTTCTCCATGTATTCGGACATGTCGATGCGTACCATGTTCTCCTCAGAGTCGAACAGGGAAGAGGAGAGGGTGCGCGCCAACTCGGTCTTGCCGACTCCGGTGGGACCGAGGAATATGAACGAGCCGATGGGGCGGTTGGGGTCCTTGATGCCCGAGCGCGCCCTCAGGACGGCATCGGCCACCAATTGCACCGCCTCGTCCTGGCCGATCACCCGTTGATGCAGGATATCCTCCAGCCTCAGGAGCTTCTCGCGCTCGCCTTCCACCAGCCTGGTGACCGGGATGCCGGTCCAGCGGGACACGATCTCGGCGATTTCCTCCTCCGTAACCTCTTCGCGCAGCAGCTTATGCCCCCCCTGTTTGGCTGCCAGGGCCTCCTCCTCGTTCCTGAGGGCGGTTTCCAGACCGGGCAGTTCGGAGTACTTCAATTTCGAGGCCTGCTCCAAATTATAGGTGCGCTCGGCCTGTTCGATATCGCGGCGGGTCTTCTCGATCTGCTCTCTCAGGGCCTGGACGCGCTGGATGGCTACCTTTTCGGTGTCGTACTGGGCCCGCATGGCGGCAGCCTTTTCCTTGTCGGTTGCCAGCTCCCGGCGCAAGGTCTCCAGTCGCTCTTGACTGGCCGGATCCTTTTCCTTTTTAAGGGCCTGCTCCTCGATCTCCAATTGCATCACCCGGCGGGAGATGGCATCCAGCTCGGCCGGTAGGGAATCGATGTCGGTGCGCAGCATGGCGCAGGCTTCGTCCACCAGGTCGATGGCCTTGTCAGGCAGGAAACGGTCGGTTATGTAGCGGTTGGAAAGGCCGGCAGCCGCCACCAGTGCATTGTCCTGGATCTTGACGCCGTGATGGACCTCGAAGCGTTCTCTCAGGCCCCGCAGGATCGAGACGGTATCCTCCACGGTGGGCTGTTCCACCAGCACCGGCTGAAAACGGCGCTCCAGGGCGGCATCTTTTTCGATGTGCTTGCGGTATTCGTCCAGGGTGGTTGCGCCAATGCAGTGCAGCTCCCCCCTGGCCAACATCGGTTTGAGCATGTTGCCGGCATCCATGGCCCCCTCGGCCTTGCCGGCACCTACAATTGTGTGCAATTCGTCGATAAAGAGGATGATGCGCCCTTCTCCCTGCTTGACCTCGTTCAGCACCGCCTTGAGGCGTTCCTCGAATTCTCCGCGGTACTTGGCGCCGGCAACCAGGGCCCCCATATCAAGGGCAAAGACGGTCTTGTCCTTCAGCCCCTCGGGCACGTCGCCGCGTACGATCCTCTGGGCCAGCCCCTCCACGATGGCGGTCTTGCCTACGCCTGGCTCGCCGATCAGCACCGGGTTGTTCTTTGTTTTGCGGGAAAGGATGCGGATCACCCGGCGGATGTCCTCATCGCGGCCGATGACCGGATCGAGCTTGCCGCTGTGGGCCATCTTTACCAGGTCCCGGCCGTACTTTTCCAGGGCTTCGTAACTGGCCTCCGGAGTGGCGGAAGTGACCCGCTGGTTGCCGCGCACGTCGGTCAGGGCGGCCAGCAGCTTCTCCCGGTCGACCCCGGCCTGTTTCAGAATGCGGCCCACAGGGGTCTTCTCTCCCTGGGCCAGCAGTGCAATCAACAGATGTTCGACCGAGACATATTCGTCCTTGAGCCGTTTAGCCTCATTTTCGGCAGCCACGAGAATTCGCGAGAGTCTCTGGGAAACGTAGATCTTGCCGGGCTCGGCGCCGGGGCCGGAAACCCGGGGCAGGCGCTCCAGCTCCTTTTCGACCTCGTTTTTCAGCGCCTCGGGGTGTATGTCCATGCGCGCCAGCAGGCGCGGCACCAGCCCTTCGGCCTGCTCCAGCAACGCCCACAGCAGGTGTTCACCGTCCACCTCCACATGTCCGTAGGTGACCGCCTTGTTTTGCGCCTCGGCAAACGCTTCCTGGGATTTCTGCGTCAGTCTGTTGAAGTCCATATGGTTTTCCCCGCTTTAAATAATGTGCCTTATTTTTCTAGATAAGCACCGCGCCAAGCAAAGTCAAGGTTCGCTACGTCCTGCATCTGTGCTGCCGGACTGTAGGGACGCCTGAAAGAAGCCGGGGCCCGACCGTCGCCGGGCTGCGGCGGTTGCTTAATCCGCCGGCCCTCCGCTGAGAGGCTTCATGCCGGGGAAATGCAAAGGCAGAGGCCTTTCAGGCGTCCCGGCAGGGAGGCAGCACGGATGCAGGACGCCCACACAGTCAAAAGAGGCGATGAATTTGATTGCAATGCCGCTATGAGGTATGTTTAAACAACGGACTGAAGACTCACACTGGTCCGGGGAGGCATCAGATGTTACAGCGACGAAGTTGCGGCGTTCTGCTTCATCCCACATCGCTTCCGGGAGCCGGCGGCATTGGCACGCTGGGTGCCGATGCGCGGCGGTTTGTGGATCTGCTGTCCGCCATGGGCATGTCGTTCTGGCAACTTCTTCCCCTGACTCCCCCTGCCTGCGGCAATTCCCCGTACTCCGCATTTTCGGCCTTCGCGGGCAACCCGCTGCTGATCGATCTGAGCCAACTCGTCGCCGAGGGGGATCTGCCGCGCGGCTTCCGCAACAAGACCTTCTCCGACGATGTCGTGCAGTTCGATAAGGTATGTTCGTTCAAATTTGCCGCGCTCAGGCAAGCGGCCGCAGCCTTCTTTGCCGCAGGCGAAACCGTCAGGATGAAGGAGTTCTGGCATTTTTGCGATACCACCCCCTGGCTGCACGACTACGCCCTTTTCATGGCACTGAAGCACCACCATCACGGCGTGAGCTGGCATAAGTGGCCCTCCGACGTAGCCCTGCTCAAACCGGGGGCATACGAAGCCGCTTCAGTGGAGTTGGGCCCTGAGATCGGGGTGCAGAAATACATGCAGTGGCAGTTTTACCGGCAATGGCAGTCATTGCGGGACTATGCCGCTGACCGGCACATCTCCTTCATCGGGGATATTCCCATCTTCGTGGCCTACGATTCAGTCGATGTGTGGCGCAACCGCAGCATCTTCCTGCTCGACGCCAAGGGGCGGCCGACGGTCGTGGCGGGTGTACCGCCGGATTATTTCAGCACAACGGGCCAGCTCTGGGGCAATCCGCTCTATGACTGGGACCGGCTGGAGCAGCAGGGTTATGATTGGTGGATCGACCGCTTCCGGCATCTGTTCTCCCAGTTCGATGGGGTACGGGTGGATCATTTTCGCGGCTTCGAGGCAGCCTGGCATGTTCCGGCGGACCACAAGACCGCAGAGCAGGGGACATGGGTCAAAGGGCCGGGGTATCCCTTTTTCGAAGCGGTTCACGCCGCCCTGGGTCGCGTCAGCATCATTGCCGAGGATCTGGGAGTTATCACTCCCGAGGTGGAGGCATTGCGTGACAGATGCGACTATCCGGGGATGAAGATCCTCCAGTTCGCCTTTGATTCGGGACCGGACAATTACTATCTGCCCCATAACCATATCCGCAACTGTATCGTCTACACCGGCACCCACGACAACGACACCACCCTGGGATGGTTCGACAGCCTTTCCCCGACGCAGCGCCACGACGTGTGCGAGTATATCGGCAGCTCCGGTCACGAAGCCGTGGGAGCCATCCTGCGCCTGGCGCTGATGTCGGTCGCGAACACCGTCATCCTTCCGTTCCAGGACCTGCTCGGCCTCCCCTCGGAGGCCCGCATGAACCTGCCCGGCACCTCCAGCGGCAACTGGGGCTGGCGCTTTTCCTGGGGCATCGTTCCCCGCCATCTGGGACCTTCTCTGGCCGAGATGCTGGAGCGGTACGGCCGCTTGAAATCCTAGGAATTCAAAACTATTGACAAATAACATGCATTGAATATACTTGTGTGCTTTGTATTTTATTTAAACGGATGCGCAGCGATGAAGATAGTTGTCGATCATATCAAGGAAAAACCGCTTGTCCTCAAAAACGAGGATGATATCCAGGCATTTCCCGTGCTTGACAGGCTGCAGTCTGATGGTGACTGTACCTTCACCGGCCCGGTGCGCTCCGATATCACGGTAAGCCGGGAATATGACCATATCCGGATCGCGGGCCGGGTTTCCGCCCCGATCAGACTGACCTGCTCGCGGTGTCTTGAAGCGTACGATTCTGCCGTTGACTCGAATTTCTCGATCTTCTTCCGCAAGGGAACTCCCGAAGAAGTTCCAGTCGAGGATGAGGTCGAGCTCAACGAACAGGACCTGATCTCCGGAACCTACAGCGGCGATGAAATCGACCTGACCCATGAAATCGAGGAGCAGGTCGCCATGGAGATTCCTCTCAAGCCGTTGTGCAGCGAGAATTGCAAAGGGTTATGCTCAACCTGCGGGACCGATCTCAATCGCGGCAGTTGCACCTGCTCCCGCGAACAGATAAATTTCAAATTCAGCGCGCTCAAAGATTTCAAAGTATCCCGGTAACCAGATAACACAACAGGGTGGCGGCCTGCGTCGATCCACCGAAAAAGGAGAAATACCATGGCGGTACCCAAGAAAAAGACCTCCAAGTCACGCAAGAACATGAGAAGAGCACACGACTTCCTGACAGCCCAGTCAGTTTCGGTCTGCCCCCAGTGCAAGTCCCCCAAGCTGCCGCACCGCGTCTGCCCGAGCTGTGGCACCTATAAGGGTAAAACCGTTCTCGATCTCTCCCAAGCTCAATAAATCAGCGTCTCCGTGTCTTTACGAGAGGTGATGAGAGTTGCTGTCGACGCTATGGGCGGCGACAATGCCCCGGCCGTAGAGGTCGGTGGCGCTGTCGCGGCCTGTCGTGAATTCGGCATTCCCGTAACACTGGTGGGGGACCGGTCGCGGCTCGAGCAGGAGCTGTCCCGGCACGCTGCGGACAAGCTCGACATCGATATCTTTCATGCCAGCGAAGTGATCGGCATGCACGATTCGGCGTCGGACGCGGTGCGCAAGAAAAAGAACTCCTCCGTGCGTGTGGCCTTTGACCTGGTCAAGGAGGGCAAGGCCTGCGCCGCTGTCAGCGCCGGCAACTCCGGCGCCACCATGGCAGCAGGAATGTTCGTGCTCAAGCGCATCCAGGGCATCGAGCGGCCCGCCATCGCGCAGATTTTTCCCACCCTCAAGGGACAGACACTGGTGCTCGATGTCGGCGGCAATGTCGATTGCAAGCCGCTGCACCTGGTCCAGTTCGCCATCATGGGCGAGGTCTATGCCCGGTATGCCATGGGAATCGCCAATCCTTCGGTGGGGCTGCTCTCCAACGGCGAGGAGGATTCCAAGGGCAATGAACTGACCCGGGAAACCAATGCCATTCTGCGTAATACCTCACTGAATTACGCCGGGTATGTGGAAGGGCGCGACATCTTCAAGGGCTCGGTGGAGGTGGTGGTCTGCGACGGCTTTGTGGGGAACGTTGTCCTCAAGTCCTCGGAAGGTCTGGCCGATGCCGCTGGCCACATGCTGAAGCAGGAAATCCTCAAAAGCTGGGTTTCCAAGCTGGGATACCTTTTTGTGCGCGGTGCCTTCAACCGTTTCAAAAAGATCGTCGACTATGCCGAATATGGCGGAGCGCCGCTGCTGGGGATCAACGGTGTCGGCATGATCTGTCATGGCGGCTCCAATGTGAAAGCCATCAAGAATGCCGTCCGTTTTGCGCATGAATATGCCCGGAGCGGCGTGACCGAGCATGTTGCGGAAAAACTCACCGAAAACATCGCTGTTTCGGGGCAACGCGACCATCTCAACTCGCAGGCGGCTGTATAACATGAACACACCCATGCCACGTGCACGGATCATCGGCACCGGTTCGGCACTGCCCGAACGGATCCTCACCAACCACGATCTCGAACGGACGCTCGATACCAACGACGAGTGGATCACTACCCGGACCGGCATAAAGCAGCGCCGCATTGCTGCCGAAGGGCAATTTACCTCGACCTTCGCCGTTGAGGCCTCACGGCGTGCCCTAGCCATGGCAGGTGTCGATGCCGCAGAGCTCGACCTGATCGTACTGGGTACCGTTACCCCCGATTTCCCCTTTCCAGCCACTGCCTGCATTGTTCAGCACGAAATCGGCGCTGTCAGGGCCGCTGCCTTTGACCTTTCCGCAGCCTGTTCCGGCTTTGTCTACGGCCTCTCCATTGCTGACAAGTACATCCGCATGGGCATGGCCCGGAAAGCGCTGGTGATCGGCGCCGAAGTGCTGTCCCGCGTTGTCGACTGGACCGACCGCAATACCTGCATTCTGTTCGGAGACGGGGCCGGCGCTGCGATTGTCGCGGCCAACACGGACGATGACAACGGCATCCTGTCGACCCACATTTTCAGCAACGGCTCGTTCTGGAACACGCTCTATCAGCCGGGATGCGGGAGCAGGAACCCGGCCGGCAACGACCGTACCATCGAGGATCGTCTGTTCTTCATCAAAATGGACGGGAATGACGTGTTCAAGCACGCTGTCCGCGGCATGGACGAAGCGGCCAGTGCCGCCCTGGCCGCGAACGGCATGTCTGCCGCCGATATTTCCCTGTTCATTCCCCATCAAGCCAATCGCCGGATCATCGATGCCACCAGCAAACGCCTGGGATTGTCCGAGGACAAGGTATTCGTGAATCTGCACAACTACGGCAATACGTCTGCCGCGTCCATTCCGATCGCCCTGGACGAAGCCAATCGCGCCAATCGCATCAAGAAGGGGGACCTTGTCCTGCTGGATGCCTTTGGCGGCGGCTTCACCTACGGTTCGGCCCTGATGCGGTGGTAAAAGCGGCAGCGAACGTAAATATTACTATTCAGCGGCACGGAAGGAACGTGAAATGAGCACAGCATTTATTTTCCCCGGGCAGGGGTCCCAATACCCCGGCATGGGCAAGGAACTCGCCGACGCCTTCCCGGCAGCCCGCCAGATCTTCGAGGAAGCCGACGACGCACTCGGGCTGAAACTTTCCGCCATCTGCTTTGGCGGCAGCGAGGAAGAGCTGAAGCTGACCGCCAATACCCAGCCCGCCATCCTGACAACCAGCATTGCCGTCCTCAAGGTTGTGGAACAGGAAACCGGCCTGAAAGCTGCCTGTCTTGCCGGGCATTCCCTGGGCGAATATTCCGCGCTGGTCTGCTCCGGCGCACTGGCCTTTGCCGATGCAGTCCGTACGGTTCGGGCGCGCGGCACCTTTATGCAGGAAGCGGTGCCGGTCGGCACCGGCACCATGGCAGCCATGCTAAGCATCGAGCAGGATGTGCTAGAAGATATCTGCCGGGAAGCGGCACAGGGAGAGGTCGTCTCCCCCGCCAACTTCAATTCTCCGGGACAGATTGTCATTGCCGGCCATACCAGTGCGGTCAATCGGGCCATTGAAATCGCCAAGGCACGCGGCTTCAGGAAGGCCATGCTGCTGCCGGTCAGCGCCCCCTTCCACTGCGCCCTGATGCAGCCTGCTGCCGACCGCCTGGCCGGCGTGCTCGACAGCATTACGGTCAGCGACATGAAACTGCCGGTAATCGCCAATGCCACTGCAACAGCCAATGCGGACACAACGCAAGTGCGGCCGCTGCTGGTGACCCAGGTTTGCGCTCCGGTGCGCTGGGAACAGTCGGTCGTTGCCATGGCTGCCGCAGGCATCACCTCGTTTGTCGAGATCGGCCCGGGCAAGGTATTGGGCGGCCTGGTGAAACGCATCACCAAGGACGTTTCCATTTCCAACATCGAAGATATCGCAGGCATCAAGGCAGCGGAGGGGAGGGCATGATGCTCAAGGAAAGAGTTGCGCTCGTTACCGGCGCCTCACGCGGCATCGGCCAAGCCGTTGCGCTGAAACTGGCTGCCGAGGGAGCCTTCGTCATTGCCACCGCCACCTCGGAAAGCGGGGCAGCAGGCACGGTGGAGGCGATTATCGCCCAAGGTGGTGCAGGCAGGGCCGAAAAGCTCGATGTGGCTTCCGCAGCGGAGGTTGAAGCGCTTTTCAAGAAGATCGTCACTGATTTCGGCCGGATCGACATCCTGGTCAACAATGCCGGGATCACCAGGGACGGTCTGCTGATGCGCATGAAGGAAGAAGACTGGGATGCCGTACTCGATACGAATCTCAAGGGTGCCTTTCTCTGTACCCGTGAGGCATCCAAGGTCATGACCAAGGCCCGCTACGGCCGGATCGTCAACATCAGCTCCGTGGTCGGAGAGATGGGCAATCCGGGCCAGGTCAACTACTGCGCCAGCAAGGCCGGCATGTTCGGCATGACCAAGTCCGCCGCACGTGAACTGGCCAAGCGCAATGTCACGGTCAATGCCGTGGCCCCCGGCTTCATCGAAACCGACATGACGGCGGAACTGCCGGAAAAGGTGCGCGAATCGCTTCTGCAGCAGATCCCGCTTGAGCGATTCGGCGCAACCGAGGACATCGCCAATGCGGTGTTCTACCTGGTTTCACCGCTGTCTTCCTATGTGACCGGACAGATACTTTCGGTCAACGGTGGAATGTACATGTAATGCGGGTCCGGATCGTACCGCTGCTTTGCCTTTGCAGCTCTGGTACGGACTTTGGCTCTCCGCGGCACTGAAAATATCAATTGACTTTTGATTGTTTCATGACTTAATTAGCTAAACGTCTATCGACTGAGAAACCTGAACAGGGTTTACATCACACGGAGGTGAAAGATGTCTGACATTGCAAAACGCGTTAAGGAAATTGTAGCCGAGCAGCTGGGTGTGGAAGAATCTCTGGTCGTACCCGAGGCCTCCTTTATGGACGATCTGGGCGCCGACTCTCTGGATACCGTCGAACTGGTAATGGCCCTTGAAGAAGAATTCGACATTGAGATTCCGGATGAGGATGCCGAAAAGATCCAGTCGGTAAACGACGCCATCGAATACATCACCGAGCACAGCTGAGAAAACGGCGTGCCAGTCAGAATGGGAGGGGGGAGCTACTCCCCTCTTTCCATTTCTACCCTTAAACATCAGTCCGGGAGTCACAGATCATGAGAAGAGTCGTAGTTACTGGCGTCGGCGCAGTGTCGCCGCTTGGAACAGGAAACGCTGCCAACTGGGATGCACTGATCAGCGGCACCTCCGGTATCGGCACAATCACCCGTTTCGACGCGACCGAAATGCCGGTCAGGATAGCCGGCGAAGTCAAAGGCTTTAATCCCGAAGACTTCATCGACAAAAAAGAGATCAAGAAAATGGATCTCTTCATCCAATATGCTCTCGGTGCCGCGCATTTTGCCATGGCCGATTCCGGTCTCGTCATTGACGAGAACAACGCGGAACGCGTCGGCGTTTTGGTCGGTGCCGGTCTGGGCGGTCTTCCGGCCATCGAGAAATATCACCAGGCGCTGCAGGAGGGTGGCTACAAGAAGATCTCGCCGTTCTTCATCCCGATGCTGATCATCAACCTTGCGCCGGGGCACATCTCCATCAAATACGGTGCCAAGGGTCCCAACGTTTCATCGGTTTCGGCCTGTGCAACAGCAACTCACTCCATCGGCGACGCCTATCACATCATCAAGCGGGGCGATGCCGACGCCATGATCGCCGGCGGCACCGAATCGACCGTGACGCCGCTCGGCATCGGCGGATTTTCCGTCATGAAGGCGCTCTCGGACCGCAATGACGATCCCGCAGCAGCTTCCCGTCCGTTCGACAAAAATCGGGATGGTTTTGTCATGGGGGAGGGGGCCGGTATCCTCGTGCTTGAGGAATACGAAGCTGCCAAGGCACGCGGTGCCAAGATCTACGGCGAGATAGTAGGATATGGCCTGACCGGCGATGCCTACCATCTGACTGCTCCGGCCCCGGGTGGCGAAGGGGCTGCCCGCTGCATGAAGATGGCCCTCAAGAACGCCGGAGTCAATCCTGAACTGGTCTCCTACGTCAACGCCCACGGCACATCCACTCCGCTGGGGGATATGTACGAAACGCAGGCAATCAAGACCGTGTTCGGCGACCATGCCAAAAACATGCTGGTTTCATCGACCAAGTCCATGACCGGCCATTTGCTGGGTGCCGCCGGTGGTGTGGAAGCGGTCTTCACCCTGATGGCCATGGATAAGGGTATCGTGCCGCCGACCATCAACTACAGCGAACCCGATCCCGAATGCGATCTCGATTACGTGCCCAATACGGCCCGCGAAGCAAAGATCGAATATGCCATGAGCAACAACTTCGGCTTCGGCGGTACCAACGCCACCCTGTTGTTCAGGAAGATTTAAGTGATTGTTGAAATTTTCAGGTTGTTCAAAAATGGGTAGATCGTCGCATCCCCGCAGGAAGTCCCGCGGAGGCGTAGCAGCGCTACACCGCACAAGGTGACTGACGAGGACGGCGGCGAGATGCCCGTTTTTCAACAATCTTTTAAAGGACGGAGACCGAACATGCTTGTCATCGGCAGCGATCACGGCGGCCTGAACCTCAAGGCAGCGTTGAAAGAATACCTCGCGCAACGGAAAGTTGAAGTGGCTGACGCGGGCACCCAGACTAACGACTCGGTCGATTATCCCGAGTTCGGCCTCAAGGTGGCCGAGATGGTGGTCAGCGGTTCTGCCGAGCGCGGCATTCTCGTCTGTGGAACCGGAATCGGCATGTCCATTGCCGCCAACAAGGTGCCCGGCATCAGGGCGGCACTGGTGACCGATCCCTTCATGGCACGTATGGCAAAGGAGCATAACAACGCCAATATCCTGGTGCTGGGTGGCCGTGTACTGACCGAACAGCAAGCCTGTGAACTGGTCGGCGCCTGGCTGGACGCCTCCTTTGAAGGGGGACGCCATCAGGGACGTCTCGACCTGATCTCGGATATCGAGAAAAAGTATTCAAAATAAGAAGTTTATACTATGATTCATTGAGCGGGACTTGAAAAAGTCCCGTTTCTCTTTCAGAAACAAAAAATCTTTCAAGGAGCTCCTTCATGTCGATTCTTTCACAGTTTGATCCGGAAGTCGCCGCCTCCATACGCCTGGAGACCGAACGCCAGGAATACAATCTTGAACTGATCGCCTCCGAGAACTTCGTGTCGGAAGTGGTACTCGAGGCCCAGGGGTCGGTGCTGACCAACAAGTATGCCGAAGGCTATCCCGGCAAGCGCTATTACGGCGGCTGCCATCAGGTCGATGTTGTCGAAACCCTTGCCATTGAGCGGGCCAAGCAGCTCTTCGGCGCCGAGCATGCCAACGTGCAGCCCCATTCCGGCTCCCAGGCCAACATGGCGGTCTATTTCGCCGCCTGCAAGCCGGGTGACACGATCCTGGGAATGAATCTTTCCCATGGAGGGCACCTCACCCATGGCAGCCCGGTCAACTTCTCCGGCCGCTTCTTCAACATCGTGCCATACGGTGTCTCCGCTGAAACCCAGACCATCGACTACGCCGAGGTTGAGCGCCTTGCCCTGGAACACAAGCCTCGCATGATCGTGGTCGGCGCCAGCGCCTATCCGCGCATCATCGACTTCGCCGCCTTCCGTACCATTGCCGACAAGGTAGGCGCCGTGGTTATGGTCGACATGGCCCATATCGCCGGACTGGTGGCAGCCGGCCTGCACCCCAGCCCGGTGCCGTACGCCGAATTCGTTACCACCACCACCCACAAAACCCTGCGCGGCCCGCGCGGCGGTATGATCCTCTGCCGTGAAGAATTCGCCAAGGCCGTCAATTCGCAGATCTTCCCCGGTATTCAGGGTGGACCGCTGATGCATGTCATCGCGGCCAAGGCGGTTGCCTTCAAGGAGGCGCTGCAGCCCGAATTCAAGGTCTACCAGCAGCAGATCGTCAAGAATGCCAAGGCCCTTTCCGAAGCTCTGATGCAGCGTGGCTTCAAGCTCACCAGCGGAGGCACCGACAATCACCTGATGCTGATCGACTTCTCCGGCACGGAGATTACCGGCAAGGCAGCCGAAGAGGCTCTGGACAAGGCTGGCATCACGGTCAACAAAAATACCGTGCCCTTCGAGACCCGTTCTCCGTTCGTGACCTCCGGCATCCGCATCGGCACCCCGGCTGCCACCTCCCACGGCCTCAAGGAAACCGAGATGGATCTGGTGGCTGGATTCATTGCCGATGCAGTTGCCAATATCGGTAATGACGATAAACTGGTCGAGATCAAGGGTAAAGTGAACGAGTTGATGAAACGCTTCCCGCTCTACGCCCACCGGCTCGCCTGAGACCGAAAGCGAACTGCCAGCCTTACGTGCGGCGCTGCTGTTGACCGGCAGCGCCGCACCTGTTTCGGGGCCGTCACGGCTTGTCTTTCTTGACTTTTCAGCCTCTCTTTGGCTACTATGCCGCTTCTATGAGAAAAACGACACGACAGATAAAAGTAGGCAATGTCCTGGTTGGCGGGGGAGCACCCTGCTCGGTGCAATCGATGTGTTCCACCGACACGCGCGACGTGTCCGCCACCTTGAACCAGATCACCTCTCTGGCCGGCGCCGGCTGTGAAATCGTGCGCTGCGCCGTTCCGGACATGGATGCCGCGCTGGCCTTGTCACAGGTCAAGCAGGGCAGCCCCATTCCGGTCATCGCCGACATCCATTTCGACTACAAGCTGGCCCTGAAAGTGCTGGAGGGGGGCATTGACGGTCTGCGCCTGAATCCCGGCAATATCGGAGAACACTGGAAAGTGGCCGAAGTGGTCAAGGCCGCTGCGGAACGCCAGGTACCGATCCGGATCGGCGTCAATGCCGGCTCACTGGAAAAGGAGCTGTTGCAGCGTTACGGCCATCCCACGGCCGAAGCCATGGTTGAATCGGCCATGGGACATATCCGCATCCTGGAAGACCTTGGCTACCAGGAGATCAAGATCTCCCTCAAAGCCTCGGATGTACTCAAGACCGTTTCGGCCTACCGGCTGCTGGCGGAACGGGTCGACTATCCCCTGCACATCGGCATTACCGAGGCTGGCACGATCTTTTCCGGCACGATCAAGTCCTCGGTCGGCCTGGGTATCCTGCTGGCCGACGGTATCGGCGACACCATGCGGGTCTCCCTGACCGGCGAGGTGCTGGACGAGGTCAGGGTAGGGTACGAAATCCTGAAAAGCCTGGGGCTGCGCCAGCGCGGCGTCAATTTCGTTTCCTGCCCCACCTGCGGCAGGTGCCAGATCAACCTGATCAAGGTGGCGGAAGATGTGGAGCGCCGCCTGCAGGGTGTCGACAAACGGATCACGGTTGCAGTCATGGGCTGTGCGGTCAATGGTCCCGGCGAGGCCCGCGAGGCCGATGTTGGTATTGCCGGCGGAAAAGGGGAGGGGCTCCTGTTCCGCAACGGCGAGATCGTCCGCAAGGTGCCGGAAGACAAGCTGGCTGAGGCACTCCTGGAGGAGATAGAAAAGCTCTAGCAGCCCCGGAGCATTACATACGAAAGAGGTAGCAATGTTTTATTCCCGCTATTTTATCCCCACCGTCAAGGAAACTCCTTCCGACGCCGAAGTCATTTCGCATCAACTGATGCTGCGCGCCGGCATGATCCGCAAACTGGCCGCCGGCATCTACAATTATCTTCCGCTGGGGCTGCGTTCGATCCGCAAATTCGAGGCAATCGTGCGCGAGGAAATGAACAGGGCCGATGCCATCGAAATGCTGATGCCGAGCGTGCAGCCGGCCGAACTGTGGCAGGAGTCCGGGCGCTGGACGTTCTACGGCAAGGAGCTGCTCCGTTTCAAGGATCGCAAGGACAATGACTTTTGCATGGGGCCCACCCATGAAGAGGTCATTACCGATATGGTGCGGCGCGAGATCAAGAGCTACCGCCAGATGCCGATCAATTTCTACCAGATCCAGACCAAGTTCCGCGACGAGATCCGTCCCCGTTTCGGCCTGATGCGCGGCCGGGAATTCATCATGAAGGATGCCTATTCCTTTGATGTGGACAGCGCTGCGGCAGACGGTTCATACAACAAGATGTTCAACGCCTATCACCGCATTTTCGAACGCTGCGGCCTGAATTTCCGGGCAGTTGAAGCCGACACCGGCAGCATTGGCGGTTCTTCCTCCCATGAATTCATGGTGCTGGCCGATTCGGGCGAAGATGCCATCGTTTCCTGCGATGCCTGCCGCTATGCCGCCAATGTGGAGAAGGCCGAAGCGCGTCCGCTGCAGCCGACCGTCGGCGTGGAACTGCTGTCGCTGGAAAAGAAGGCCACTCCGGAGATGAAGACCATTGTCGATGTAGCGGCCTTCCTCGGTATGAGCACCGATAAGACCATCAAGACACTGGTGTACGCCTCGGATGCCGGCGAATTCGTCATGGCGATCCTGCGTGGCGATCACGAACTCAACGAGATCAAGCTGAAGAACAGCATGGGGTGGGATGAGATCCGCATGGCGACCGAGGAAGAGATCCTCCAAATTACCGGCTCGCCGATCGGATTCCTGGGGCCGCTGGGGCTGAAGCGGCCGGTGCCGGTACTGGCCGACCTGGCGGTGCAGTCTTTGGCCAATACGGTGATCGGCGCCAACGAGAAGGACATGCATTATATCAATGCCAACCCCGGCCGCGATTTCGCTCCGGATCGCTACATCGACCTTCGCAACGTCCAATCCGGCGACGCGTGCCCCCGCTGCGAGAACGGCAAGCTGGAAATGTGGCGCGGCATCGAGGTGGGGCATGTCTTCAAACTGGGGACAAAATACTCCCAGGCCCTGAATGCCACCTACCTAGATGCGGACGGCAAGGAGCAGACCATCTTCATGGGGTGCTACGGCATCGGCATCGGCCGCACCGTGGCTGCCGCAATCGAACAGAACCACGATGAGAACGGCATCATTTTTCCGCTGCCGATCGCACCGTTCCACTGTTCAGTGGTCGCGGTCAACGCCAAGGACGCCGGGGTCATGGCTGCCGCGGAAGAAATCTATTTCAAGCTCGAAAAACTGGGCATCGAAGTGTTGTTCGACGATCGCGACGAGCGCCCGGGAGTAAAATTCAAGGATAATGACCTGATCGGCATTCCGTTGCGGTTGGTTGTCGGCAGCAAGGGGCTGGCCGAAGGCAAGATCGAGCTTAAAGTGCGGAAAACCGGGGAAGTATTGCAGCTGCCGATCGAGGCGGCCATCGAGCAGGTACGGCAACTGGTGGCGGATGCCCTGGGTTGCGGGAACTGAGCAGCGTATGCAAAGACCGATCTGGGATCCGCAGCACGAGACAATGCCCCGGGAGGAGCTGGAACAGCTCCAACTCGAGCGGCTTCAGGCCACTCTGAACCGTGCCTATAAAAACGTGACCTGTTATCGGAGCAAGTTCAACGAGCTGGGGATTGTTCCCGAGGATGTCACCTCGCTTGCAGACCTTGCAAAATTGCCGTTTACCTACAAGGAGGACCTGCGCCTCAACTATCCCTACGGCATGTTCGCCGTGCCGCTCAGGGAAGTGGTCCGCATCCATTCCTCATCCGGTACCACCGGCAAACCGACCGTGGTCGGATACACCAGAAACGACCTCAGAATGTGGTCTAATCTGGTTGCGCGCTTCATGACGGCAGCGGGCGTCACCCATGACGACGTGGTGCAAATCGCCTTCGGCTACGGCATGTTCACCGGCGCTTTCGGCCTGCATTACGGTTCCGAGACCATCGGAGCGGCGGTCATACCGATGAGCGGCGGCAATACCGACAAGCAGATCATGATCATGCAGGATTACAAAACCAGCGCTCTGGTCTGTACCCCCAGCTACGCCATCACGATCGCCGACAGGATCGAAAAGCAGGGGATCGACCCCAAGACGCTCTCGCTCAAGGTGGGGCTGTTCGGCGGCGAGCCCTGGTCGGAGGCCATGCGCCGCGAAATCGAAGCGCGCCTGCTGATCAGCGCCACGGACAATTACGGGCTTTCCGAAATCATCGGGCCGGGCGTGGCGGGAGAATGCCAGCACAAGTGCGGCATGCACATCTCCGAGGATGCCTTCATCGCCGAGATCATCGATCCGGATACCTGCGAGGTCCTTCCGCCGGGTAGTGTAGGCGAGCTGGTGCTGACGACCATCAGCAAGGAAGCCTTTCCGATGATCCGTTACCGCACGCGGGACATCACCAGTCTCGATTATGCCACATGCGCCTGTGGGCGCACCATGGTGAGGATGAAGAAGACCATGGGGCGCAGCGATGACATGTTGATCATCAAAGGTGTCAACGTCTTCCCGTCGCAGATTGAAGAGGTACTGATAGCCATAGAGGGATGCGAACCGCATTATCAGCTGGTGGTGGACCGCAAGGGGGCAATGGATGTCCTTGAGGTCTGCATCGAAGTGACCGAAAACATCTTCTTCGACGAGATGAAGCGCCAGCGTGCGTTTCTGGAGATGGTCGAAAAGAAAATCGACTCGGTCCTGGGAGTCGGCGTCACCGTCAAGCTGGTCGAGCCGAACAGTATTCCGCGCCAAGAGGGCAAAGCCGCCAGGGTGATCGATAAGCGGCTGGGGTAATCTGATTTTACTTCCGGTTTCAAAAGAGGGGTGTACCGATGATGCGGTGCGCCCCTGTTTTTTTCTGCTGCTGGCAGCAGCAGGGCGCTGGTGTATCTGATGACTTGACATAATATAGCTATGAGACGAAGGTAGACAACAAACCAATACAATGTTAAAAAGACTAAAGACCTGTACCTTTAAGACGACCAGCATAACGAAGGGAAATCTTGACACTTTCATATGAAAAATAAGAGTAGTTTTTACGCAAACTAGAGAGTGTTGCAGAAATTGCGGCACGAGGAGAATCACAAGAAGGAAGAAGACGGTCATAAACTGACGAAACGAGATCAACGTTTTGTTGAAATATTTTCTTAGAACGAGCGACCATTTCCTCGCGTGATAAGGAGGGGGATTGACGCTCCTTGATTCCCAAGAAAGACAGGAATGATGTAAGCATCACTTCCGGAAAGCTGACCGACATAGAGACAAGACCGTCACTATGCGAAGTAATTTGATATTTAAAAAGGCTAGAGGCCATTAACAATGCCAGGAGAAGAAAAAGGAAGTGGCGACTGGACGGGAAGCGTAAAGAGAGCACGACGAACAACAGAAGACTTAGAGGCATTATCACCGGTCAATCGGTGACTCTCAACCAACCGCTCAAGACGTGCAAGTTCATCATCGGAAAGCAGGACAATAAGCTGATTAGTTCGCTTCACAGGAAAACCTCACAAAGAAAATTAATGTATAAGACATATATATGAATGAGTCATATTTTGCAAGGAGATAATGAATGAGTCTAATTTTCGAAAAACTTGCAGAAATGGTGAAACAGAAAACGATAAAACAGCGCGAAATTGCAGAAAAATTGGGGATTGACCAAAGCCATGTATCCGGACTACTAAGAGGCAGTAACAAGCCAAGCAAAACACTAACAATACTTGCAGAAATGGTTTTCGGAGAAAGACGAGAGAAACACAAAGACAAAACAATAGCAGCTATTGAAGAAATGCTTGAAGATATGGACAAAGAATCGAGGGAACGAGTATTCAGAAATGTTCAAGACACGAAATTCGCGCAGGAACTTATAAAAAGAAAAGCGGCATAAAAACGAATAACAGGAAAAGCAATGGCTACTATTGCAGGATTCGGAATAACAATAATAATAATAGGAATTTTGTTTATAGCAGCGTGGATTTACAGCATAGCACATGCTATTAAAAATGATTTCAAAAATAATAATAAATTAATTTGGATTCTTATTCTACTCGTAATACCGCCATTAGGATCGCTGCTATATATAATAATAGGGCAATACCAAGTAATATCTTATATATCAGGAGAAAAAAAGCAATACATCGGAAACGAATCTATTAATTATACAGAAAGAAGGAAACAAGCGTTAAGAGAAGATGAATTTATAAAAACCTGCTCATCATGCGGGAATGAAATGAAAATCAAGGAAAAGCTATCAGGAGACGAAAAAGGGAAAAGATTCTGGGTGTGCTCAATGTTTCCAAACTGTAAAACTTATGAACCATACAGAGAGCAGACATGGTTCTAAAACAGTAGTGGCATAAAAATTTCAGGTGAATATTCAGAACTCATCGATCGCAGCAGCGACACTCCATGCTTTACGTTTCTCCACTCCACTTCGTTACGTTCCGAAGCCGCAGCATTCCGTTATCAGATATTTATTTACAGTTCTCGGAACTTTGTCCCAGGCGGTATTAAATCCGGCTGATTCGTGAGATGTACCATACCCGTCTTATCGGTCCACATATACCCACCTTTTCCGAAGGCAAACTTTGCTTTCGGATCCTGCCTAACCAAATTACTCGACATAGAACGAAAAGGTATCACAGGCATAGTAGTAGCCGGAAGTGATGCAGCATGGACAGACTGAACCGAAGACGACAATGGACGCTGAACAGGAGGGGAAGGGGGAGCTGGAAGCAAGGAAGCAGAAGGTTTTGATGCTGCAGCCGGCTTTTTATCGTTTCGATGAAGTGTTTTATTGGCTCCGAACAGATCACCGGAAGCAAAGGACGACTTACCAAAGATCATATATATGGTGAACGCTAGAACCAGCGGGATTGCAAAGAACACAGGATGCCTGAGGATATTCACACCCTTCATGATTTTCAACTCTTTCACATCATCGGCGGCATAGCTCTTATAACAGCGGAAAATAGAAGAATCATAGGTACGAACATTCTTTGAGAGAGGCTGCCCCGTAGTCTCATCGCCTGAATATGAATAACAAATATATTTTTGACTGACGGCACCACCGAGAAAGTTAACCTTTCTATAAACATATGACCATTCGATAAGGCTCCTTACATGGCTATCAATCTTATTGACAGCCTGAGTTATCAGAACGACATCATAACCATAATGACGATGTGTTGAAGCCCAATCCGCCATTTCTTTATTCTTCTTGCTATCCCATTCACGGTTACTAAACCATTTATGAACCTCATCAAGAACGATTAGTGACTTATTTGGAGCAACGTTCCAAAATTCAAATGTTTCAGCTTTGGTTAAATGATGAAGATGATGTGAGAGCGTATAATCATCCATGCCGGTAAGATTCTTAATCATTTCACGGCAAGCATCCTGCTCCAATCCATCAATATTTGTATAGACCTTCCGTCCTAGTTTGAGGTTGTCTACTATCTTTTTGACAGCTTCATATGTCTTTCCGCTTCCCGGAGTACCAACAAAAGCAATTATCATAGCTACAACCTCGTAAACTCGGCAGGAATAAGGTTTATCGCCATCCTGATACCAATAGAACTAAGCAGAATAGTAAGACCTTGAGGAACATTTACAGCATTGAGAAACCATATAAGCTGATCGGGAAGACCAGCCCAAGACAGCGCCGAAGTCGTCAGCAAAGCGGACAAATCAATCGCTTGAAATATCGCAAGAATGACCGTAAGAAGTCCGTCAAAGATGAAATAGAGAACGCTCTTAATAACGACGACAGCGCCGTCAAGAAGCCATTTCAGAGCAATCATGAGGAAGCTACAGATTGCGTTAACAACGGATTGCATGATTACCCCTTACCAAGCGTTACGATTCGAACAGCGGCGGCAGTAAACGCCAGCATGACCAGAAATTTAAGCACATTCAGGCCACTTCCAAATGATGAAGAGAAGTCGTAACTGAATTGACCGAACCGGCCACAGTTGACGACCATAACCGAAGTACCGCCACCGGGAATTGTGCCGATCATCCGAGAGGGAAGGGAAAACAGAGGGGATACTTTCATAGACGTAATGAAAGTGTTCAGACGAGCGCCAAAGTCGTAAGAAGAATCAGAGCCGTATGGGTTAGAAGGACCGGAAGGAGTTGTAACAGACTCTTCTTCTTTTTCCTGATCGGCAGCAGCCTGAGCCTGTTGTGCCTGCACACCAGAGGCATGAGACTGAGCACCAAGATATGCTTGATAAAGAGAAGCATCACCACCCGTACCGGTAGCAGGATCACCGCCACTATTCATATAAGCCTGCTTTGCATTATCGGCAGCCCTTTGTGCATCACTCAAAGCCTGACCATTCGCATTGTAAGCGGCAACCTGAGCGGGAGTAGCAACATTTGTGGGAGAGGAAAAAGCACCACCAGTTGAATCATCGGTAAACGTAGGAACGTAATCAGGGTCTTGCATCATTTTATCAAGTTCAGGCTGATACACGCTTTTAACAAGACCGCCAAAACCAGTTTGAGAAATATTTGCAGCAAATTGAGAAGGAGTTGTATCAACAAAGGGTGGAGCGATAACGATATGATATGTATATTGCGCCATATCAACAACCCATTGACTATAATAAGGAACTAAACTTGACATCTTAGGAAGCGCGATTCTACCTGATATAAAAATAGGAGTTGTTAATTTATCAGGAGTAGCAGTATTAGTTACATAAGAAATATAAGTAGCTACGTATGAATCAAGCTGATAATATGTAGATCCAAAACAGACTATTTTTCCAACCAAAGCAGTAGTAGCCCCGCCAGTATCATTGGAAACAAGACCCTGTTGAGTTTGTAAAGCTGACTTTAAATTAGGATACTGAGAAGGATTCTTATTAACAGTACCCTTGACCTGATCATGATTTTTTTTCGCTGTTACATTCTTTTCAACTACGGCAGGAACTGGCAATGTAAGGTCGATCCAAGCAGCCTTAGAAGGACGAAGAATATCGCCAACAGTAGTAACAGAACCGGACTCACCCTGTTTCATAGCAAGAGCAAGCCCCGGCGCACTTACAAACAAAGGAGGAAAAGCAACAGCAGCAACGAGATACCAAGTGGGGATATTCAGATACGAAAAAGAAGAAAGCGCAACAGAAGAACAGCACAAAACGAGAACAATAGCAGCAAGGAATTTACGCATGGAAAAGCACCTGTTTTACAAGTCCTATCAGAAAAAACAGGACGAGAAAGCCAGCGGCCAGAGCGTAAAGACGAATTTTGTTAAAGGAAATGTTCACCTGAAAGACCTCATAATACGGCGAATGTAATAACCAGCGGCAAACATCAAAGCAATGCCAACGAATGGGAGAGAAAGCTTGAGAAAATCACTGAAAAGAAGATTTATATTAAATCCCGGAGGAAGAGTTATCACTGTAATAACCTCACAGACGCCTTGATGCGGACACCACAAATGCAATAGCAACGAAAGCACCAAGAAGAAAAGATATTGATTGCGTAATCACTTGAGGTTGCAAATTATCTACCTTTTGATCAAGTTTTGAAAGTTTCGTACTTATATTTGAAAAAGAAGATTTTGCGGGGTCAAGGTAAGTAGTTCGCAAAATTTCCTGATTCCGAAGAATAAAAGCAGAACTAATCCTATTAGAAGCATACATATGGTAATTACTAAAACTATCAGGACCATTTCCACCCAAAAAACTGGAATTCCGCCAAGGTAAAGGATTAGATGATTCAACATTAATAGAGTACGTAGGCGTCAGCCATTCGGTAAATTCACCATCCTGAGCCCAAATCTGATATGGATTAGAGAGGGGCCAATCATACAAAACACTATTCCCTGACGGTAAAACTGGCATTGCTGAAGATACAGAAGAAAGAAAAAAACAGACCGTGAAGGCGACATATGCTGTAATGACGTAACGTTTTATGCTGTTCTGACGTTTCACGGTCTGCCTCAAAAGTAAAATTTCGATTGCTGCCAACGAATGATTTGTTCATGGCTCCATGGGTCTGGTATATACGGAGCAGGAGAACGGCCAGCACAGCCAGAACAAAGAGCAAAGAACAGAGAAACAAAGACAATTCGATGCATTAACCCACCTTCCTTATCAAGAATACGAGAGATACCGCCGAAGACCCAAACCGCGAACCAGCAACCAAGAGCAAGACCGACACAATAGCCAACTAAATAAGCGGACATTATCGAACACTCCGTATAGCGGAAAAGACATAGCTGACAACCTGACCGATCATCCAACCAGCCATGACAAGGCCAGCACCATAACCGAACCACGAAACGTCAAAACTCACCGAACGGCCCTCCTTATGGCGTCCCTATATTTGGCTCTACAAAAGTCCCTCGAAAACACGTCACCGGTCCTTTCAGATAAACGTGAGTGATAATATCTGGCATCATCAAGAGCTTTTTCAGAAGCCTTCTTATCCATATGAGATTCGAAAGCATCGAGAACCCAACGGGAACCAAAAATAACGAATTGTAGGCAGACGAAAGCAACGAGCAGCGTGGTCATGTCATTAATAAGACCACCCGTAAGGTTAGAAACAGAGGTAAAAAGAATTTTCATCGGGTCCATATATAAACCTCGAATGAGGGAAGTAGAGAGGACACCGGGGCGGGGGAAGGGGAGGGGGCATGAAGCCCCCAACCCCAACCCCCGCCCGGATGTAGGTTATGCGCGGCCTTTGGTCATAGTCTTGTTGACGTAGTAGGCACCAAGGAACAACAGATTAATGCCGATGAAACTAATGAGCAGGGTACCCACGTTGCTCGACACACCGGAAATGTTGACGGCCGTGAACATGTCATCGATAGTTACAGGTGTCATGGACCTTACCTCCTTTCATAGAATACGCCCCTAACGGGCAAGAACCTTAACGATCAGACCAATACCGAGAATGATCAGAAGAACGGAAAGAATCCCGCCGGAAGTTGTAAGCATGTCCGCATGGATACCGTCAAACATGGTGGACGTGACCAGCGGAGTCCAGGTACCAACATCCGCAAACGCATATTTTCCAAGAGCGATCAAACCAACGACCACAAACGAAACCCATGTAAGAACGAACCGAGAGCCGGTAAGGGCAAAGGCGACATATCGAGAGACAAGCATAAGCATTTCGGCAACCTCCGAGCGGGAACCGGTTAAGCAGCTTTGAACTGAGAAGAAGAGTCCCACACAACGCGAAGCGACTGGAACGAACCCTGTTCGACGGAAAGGGAAAGCTGGATTGTTGTACCGGGGTCGGGGAGCTTGGGAGAGCCGACGACAGGAACTTTGACGCGACCGAGATCAGGAACAAAAATTGTTGCCTCGACTATCTCGTAAGGCCTGTCGTTCTTTTTGGAAACGCCGGATTTCGTTTCCGACTTGATGAATTTTACGGGAGTGGGGAAAAGCATTTTATGTACCTCCGAATGAATTAACATCTTATGGAGATACAATAACACGACATATAGTTATATATTCAATATGAACTACATATATATTTTATATTAAATCAGTATATATAAAGTAGATCAAAATGGAAGTTCACCGCCAAAATATGAGGATTGAGACAATATAAGTTGATGCTTTTTTGTCATTTTATCTTTACCGATATCAACCAAGTTACCAACGAAGTCATGAAACGAAGCAACACCAAGATGCTTCTTAAACATAGCGAATGTCGCAGAATACTGACGTTCGACATGTTGCATGATATCAAGGACATATTTAACGGCCTTGTCGCAGGTAAGTTTTATTTTTTCGGTACAGTTGAGCCAAGAAGACCACCAACGGCGCATTTTGCACTGAGATAGGTTTTCACTGGTGACTTTAACAACGGCCATATAGGTATTCAGAGCAGAGACAGCAAGGCGGGGTATTTCAACACCATTCAAGACATGACGAACAGCCTCTTGTGCGCGTTCAGCACGGAGAAGCAATTCACAACGGACCCAACGGCCAAGGGAACCGGGTTCAAGATCGTGCTTCTTTTCCTGTTCGGTAGCCTTGTCATAGAAGCGGATAAGAAGGCGGGACTCAACAGAGCCAAGCTGAATTGTTTCACTGGTTTTTTCTTTACTGGTCCGGGATAAAGTACCCTCCCTAAATTCACGATAACGCTTGAACCGAGTACGGATAGACTTAGTTTCGACAGCATGACGAAGACGGGCAAGAGACAGGCGACCATCAACATTGTCAATAGCAAGGTCAAGACGTGTGAAGGTACCACCAGCGTGGATTACATCTTTAAAAAGATAGTCCCATAAATGAGGTTTACCCCCCATAAGCTGTTCATACTGACGACAGCCCTTACCAGTCATGGATATATGACACCCCATGCCTTCATTGCCATCGTAAAAGACGACAATGTTTTGATAACGAAGCGATTTTCTATAGCCCATGCCCCCAATACTGGTATCAGTGAATAATCCCACGTCAAAACCAGACAATTCCAAGGCTTTCAAAGGATCATCCACCTTCAGAGTCCAAGAGCAAAAATCTATTAGAATCCGATTCGAAGAGGGAGCGGAGATAGTTTCCGCCCCCTTGTCATTGACCGGGGGCATGTTCATTTTGCACTCCCTTTTTTCGTAGCATGACCAAAGGCATTAGGACCAGCGGGCCAAAAAAGCATAGCCCTATCAAGAAGTGACTCAACCTGAGCAGTAGGTTTGCCACCCGGGAACCAGAGTTCTAAATAAGCCCATTGATCAGGACGGAGAGCGATACCGGACGAACGTTTTGAATCAGGTTGACGGCGACGACCACGACGAGAAAGGCCGGGAATTTCGTTGCAAGGAAATTCGCTCAAAGGATACCTCCGATCAGGAACACCGCCCAAAGAAGACAATCACCAAAAGCGCCATTTTCCGGCAGAAAAACGACACCCCCGCAAACATCGCAATACGCAGTTTTCATAAATTTTCCTCGAAATTGAAATCAAGCTGATTATCAGCCTCTGTGAGAGGACAAACGTGCCGAGAAAGGGTCCCATTAGGACGAAGCCGAGAAACGACCTTAGAAACGGCTGGAAGAGGTGGCCGAACATGGCCAGGGGGAGAATAATCATAAAATTGACCGCAAGACCGACAGCGGGCAAAGAAATCATCAAGCTCCTCAACCTCAAGAACACCAAAAGGGCCACAACACGTATAACAGTGACAAATCGGACGGAATGAACCGAGACCGAACCAACGACGATGGTCTACACGAATTAGATTAGGAGTAGGGTTACAAGTGACTTTCATAGTAATTGCACCTTCAGCCTTAGTTTAGTTTTGAGATGTGGGGTGAGCTGGAACGCACGGGAGGGAAAGCAACGGCCACAACGGACGGATCATTACATGGAAAACAAGGTTGATGACGCCGGGACGACCGGCTAGAAAAGGAAAAGGCTAGCGAGTAACTTTTACTTCCAAGGATTTTCAAAAAAAAGGAAGGGAGTTGAAGAAATGAGTGGTGCAACTTCTGAAGGGAGAAAAGGAATAGATTACAAAATATAAAATGGATCACTAGACTTACTCCATAAGCCAACTTGACATAATATAGCTTATGGGCGCCAGACGTCATTTTTTTTGTGTTGCATTTTAGATAAAAATGAGTCATTAGGTCCGCAACATTGTTAGATTATAAATAGTCATAATAAATGTTGCGAGGTAATGATGTATCGATTCCTCGGTGGTCAGGATATTCCTTCTGCATTATCCGGTCCGTTGTTGGTTGACGAACTCGGATTACCTCGTTACTGGTCTACGGTATGGACCACTCTGTTCCTTTCAAATCTTGAGCATTCAACTCAAACTCAAAAATTGCGGTTCATAGAATTACTATACTCTTTCGCCGATGAAATGAATGGCCCTGGCTCGCTGGACGATATGCTGGGCAATCTCGATATAGTTGGCCTCGGGCAAGTGCTTGAGGCCTTTTTTGTTTCAATTCGCAACCGATCCTTAGATTTCAACAGCGAACAGAAATGGCGCACGGCGTTAAATTTTGTTTCCGGCATACTTGGGTGGCGATCCAAAGGCGAAATCTTCTCAAACACGAAATTTCGAAGGATCCAGCAAAAACTGAATTATTTGGAAACGCTCTATAGCCAATTAAGGATTGCAAAGCCCAGACAGTCCAATTTTATCCGCTCTTTGCCGGCGAATGTACTTGAAGCGCAAAGGTGAAAAAACACGCTGGCGCGTGTTTGTCATTTTTACCATCCTGCTCAATATGGGATTAAGGCGTGGCGAGCTTTTGATTCTGCCGGTCGACACAGTTAAGAGTTCGTTTGACAATCGAGATCAGCGGACACGCTATTGGCTTAATGTTACTGAAAATCCCTATGAGCTTGATGATGTACGATATAACAAACCGTCGATAAAGACCGCCCACTCGTATCGTCAGATACCGGTCAGCGAATCTACAGCTATCCTGGTTCAGTCTTACATCGAGAATTGTCGTGGCCGTCCTGAGCACTCCTTTCTTATAAACTCGCAATTTAATTTGCCCATGAGCCACGAGGCGTTGACAAAGCTCTTCTCGAAAATCAGTAAGCACTTGTCCAAAGCAACCTTAAAGGAATTGGAAGACCGAACTGGCAAGACGAACATAACACCCCATGACTTAAGGCATACCTGCGCCGTGGTGTTCCTCAATCAGTTGTTAACGATGGGAGACTCCATGGATGAAGCTCTCGTGAAAATGCGTTGCTTCTTTGGCTGGTCACCATCATCTGATATGCCTGTCAGATATGCCAGAGCAGTATTTGAGGACCGACTGGCGAATGTCTGGTCAAAGATATTCGCTGATCAGGTTGAAATTCTACGGGCTATCCCGAGAGGGCTTTGATTATGAGTAAGAAATCTAACGCGCAAAGCGACCTTTCTACCATTTTCCCAGATACCCACTTACAGAGTTATTTAGTTTTCAAAAAAATCGCCCTAAATCTGCCACCGTTGCCGCCAGTTATCAGATATTACGATGACTTTGATAACAAAACTCGCTCTATTAATAATCCGAGTAAAATTAATGTATTTGAATTTAATTATAATGGAAGTAAAACGTTAGTAAATTTTTCCCGTTATGGAGAGTGGCTGGGAACTATCATGAAACAGCTGATTGTTTTTCTATTCGGCCGTAATTTACTACCACAATCAGTTTACAATAGTTCCGTAGCTATAGTTAATATCGATGCAAATGATCTAAGTAGTCTACTCTCTGCTGGCCCAACGCGTATTAAATTCCCATGGGAGCAAATAACATCAAAATACTTTTCAAGTTCAAGTGGCTTTTTTATGACTATTAAGTACTTATTAATGCTTTTGTGTGAATATACACTTTATGGCTGGTCGAGAGAGTATCATCAGTTCATTGCTGAAGCATTGCCCTACCCTACTGCAGCTAAACATCGTACAGTGAGGAGTGGTGAGGCATTCCTAACAGCAGCTGAAGAGTCAGCAATAGTCAACTATCTAGATAATAAGGTTGCCTCACTAGCCGAATGCTCCTTACTGATTAAAAATAACGAGCTGCAGAATGACTGTATGTTGCTTTGTTCCTATCAGTTCGGTATGAGACCGTTACAGATTGCAATGGTGACCCTACGAGATGTTCGGATCTGGCAAGATTCTGACGAAGGTCTGCCTTCAATTCACCTGACGTTCAGGAAGGTCAAACAACTCCGCTCATCTGCCTGTATCCCAATGACACGTCGTGTAAAACGAGAATGGGTTCTGATGTTGGAGGAATTAATTAGTCGATCAAAAGCAATTGGATTACCAGGAGAATCGAGATTGTTTCAAGTCAGTTCTAGCCATGAAGCGGCAACAAGAATAAGCATGTTGGCATCGGCAGTTACAGGTTCACCCACAACAGCAATGGATTTGAGACACACGGCAGCACAACGCTTGGTCGATGCAGGAGCTAGTCAGGAGGAGGTCGCCGAATTCCTAGGCCATTCCGATATCAATACCTGTCTGGCTTACTTCCAATCTTCTGCGAGCCAAGCAGAACGGATCAATAAGGCTCTTGGCATATCAAGCATCTACCTGACTGTTGCCAAAATAGCCCATGATCGTTTCATCAGTCGCGAGGAGTTGTCACTGCTGAAGGGAGACCAACAGATCGCAGGGGTGCCACATGGGATTCCCATCGCTGGAATTGGCGGATGCTCGAGCGGTCAGCCGAACTGCCCGTTCAACCCTATCACCTCTTGCTACGGTTGTCGGAAATTCATGCCGATAAACGACCTGGCAATTCATCAACAGGTGCTGGAAGATATGCGGAATGTTGTGAAATTGTTCTATAACTTTTCTCAAGGTGAGGAGCATTCCCCGACATATCTACAGCTAAAAAGAACAATAACCTGTGTTCAAGCTGTAATTGCTGAGATTGAAGGTGATAATAGCCAATGAATATGTTCTATCTAGAATTTATCAAACATGGTCGCAAGTTGGCCGAAGATCGCGGCATCAATTGGGACATCCCGCTTGACTCTGATGGAATGGCCGCTGATGGTATCGGATGGAATTTGACCATTGCGGCGGGAGATACGCCTCCTCCGAGTTACTACCTCCGTGATTTTACCTCAGACAAGAGGACTGTAGAGATTCTGAAGCAGGAAGAGATGAGCAATGAAAACTTTCTCCTACCATTTCTAGTACTGTCTAAAGCTTGGCAAGACCTTGTCAAAGCTGCCGTGGCCAATCAGTTATTTTACCGGAAGAATAGCCCAACACACGTTTCGAACAATATCATTCGCCCTCTTAAGGTTATTGCAACGTGCGCCTTCAATACTGAGCCCTGGGCCCTTGGCCTTAATGATCTTGTGTTTGCAATAAAAATAGGGACTAAAATCCAGGCGTCAGGGAAGCTTGGCGATCTCATCAAAGGTATCGTGAAGACAATCATCGACGTGGAACACATCGCAGACGCATGCCCGCTTTACCCTTCTCTTCCAATGAATAGGCTGCTTATAACTAATAATCGTGCACGGTGCACCAAGTCGGTGGATGAACTCCTCAATGATCTCGGAACAAGGAAGAGAGCTGAACGTCTCCCAGAACGACGAGCTTTCTGGGAGTTGGTGAGAATTATTTTTACGGAGAAGCCCAAGACATTAACTGACGAATTCAGGTTTACGGCACTTAAAGTACTTTTGACCTGCGGACTCAGAATTGGTGAAGCAGTTTTACTTCCAGCGGACTGGAAGCGAACTAAAGAGCACTTTGACCATCGGGGACGACCGGCTGGAGAACTTGGGGGATATTCTTCAACTTTGATGCTGCGTCATTTTGCTGAAAAGCAAAAAACTGATGATAGTGCTATATTAGTTGAGTCATTTCAGTATGTGCCGGAGATGTTTACTGATTTGCTGACTGAAGCCTTGGATCGAGCTGTCAGGATTTCCCAGCCTTTCCGTGAGACTCTGAGATTGCAAGTAGAAACCGGTCGCACCTTACCGTGGTACGACAAAAAAGAGTTCGTTCGAGTTACTGATCTGTATCCGCGGCTGACCGGGAATCCTTTTTGGCTTACGCTGGAGGCTGACTATATCAGTTCCATAGTGAACGCTTACCGAGATGATTTTTCCCCTGAAGTCTTGCACAACCTGAGAGAAAAACAGACACTACAATATAAAGAAGGATCTGAAATTACTCTTAGTACGGCGCTGTATGCATATCTCCATCGACTACGTAGTAATATAAAAGATGGAAAAACCGCCATTCGCTTTTATAGACCTGACGGTTCAATAATGCCGATTAAGAGTCGTATGCTTTGGGGAGAAGTATGTCTTAATATCGGTGAGTTGGAAGGGCATATACAGAGGGATACTCCAACCAAAATCCCCGATACCCTGCCCCTTAAACTGGAAAATGGAATATTTCAGCCATGGGAGTTTATGTTTCTTATGCCCAAGCGATCAGTGGCAGAAGAACGTGATGGTAGGATCTGCGATGTTACAAGATATTTTTCAGTTGGGATTCCAGACCCCGTATTCTTGGATTGTGCACTGGGAGACAAGGTTACATTTGAATCCATTTTTGAGAGGTATGGGGAAACTGAGGATGACCGAAAGCTCACTTTGAAGTCCCATTCGCTGCGACATCTGCAGAATACGGAGCTATTCCGCCTTGGAGTCGCCGACACCATTATCACCAAGCGGTATAACAGGCGCAGTGTGGCTCAGAGCTATGAGTATGATCATCGCAGCCTTGCCGAAGAGTTGGACCAGATTGAACTACCGCCTAATATTGAAATCAGCTTGGGCGAGAAGGCTACGATTGCTGCAAAGATGATTAAGGCGGGCAAGGCGACTGGCCCCATAGTTGAGGCCTTCAAGAGGATTCAGCAGTTGGAGGGCGACGATGCCGCGTTCCAGTATCTGCGGGGTGAGGCAGACGGTTTTCATGCGACGCCGTTCGGACACTGCTTTAACAGCTTTACGGTTGATCCCTGTCCCAAAAATCTGGAATGTTTTGCCGGCTGCAGGCATCTCACTGCCACCAATCTTCCCAGCAACAGAAAATATCTTCTGAAACTGGAGGAAAGGTTTTCTACTGCTTTGGAAGCTGCTAAATCCAGATCTTCTAAAAGCATCGGCAGGGATAATCAGATACGGCATGCACAGGATCGTCTTGATGCAGTCCACGCCTTGTTGGCCACACCCGACGGTGAGAAGGTTTTCCCAGACGGTCCAGATTTTTCATTGTCACCTCAGCCCGGGAGTGTGCTAGATGAATAGTACTATTTATATCAGAGAATTAACTGATACACCAATTGATCCTGATATAGTGAAGATTCTTGATGAGCTCCTGGAGCGTGATGAGAATATAACAGCACGTGCTGTAGCAAGGCTGCATCCGTCGATCAAAGCGGCATCCTCAATCACGCGGAGCAAACATCGCTCGGACTTGCTAGAACGATATCAAAAACGTCAAACTGAATTCAGAACCTGGAAAGGCCGGCTGAAAAAAAACTCCCAAGCTAAGACAGCTTCTGCATTGGCAGAAAAAGATATTCAAATTGCCGAGCTTGAAAGACGGGTCGCCATGTTGACAGCATCGCATGTTGCGATGCTGCGAGCGGTAGGTGAAATGGGAGGATTTCTCAAATGGGCTCAGTTTTATGATAAGTACAGAATGGTTCGTGATGAGCTTACCAAGTTGAGGCCACGGCAGTAGATTATTCCGATGAGACTTACAAAAGTATCCGGTCCCATTGGACACAAAAAGAGGATATTTAATAAAATATTGCATGTATCTCAGCTCTGATATCCTCATTCTACATGAAAAGGATCGTAAATTGTCTCACGAATTCATTGAGCCAGATTTTGAAAAGCTGAATGCTATTTTTACCGAACGTACTCGATGGGCGAATCTGTCTGTAACCATCGAAGAGATTACAAAAGAAAACAAGCGACTTATCCACGATCTTTCTAGATATGATCCAACCATTGCCGTTCCCCTCCTGGCAAGCCTCCTAACACTTCCGGAATATCAGTCGCATTGTATGCGATTTGAAGTTCTTGTTACTTTAGCCGTGACGCATTGCCGTGGTCGAAAAAAGGCGAATATTAGCCAAGCTGTTCGTTGGTTCTCCCTGATCGGTAAATCGCAATGTATGCTGGGTGAAGATCCAGCTGAAGATGTCTTCGTCTCCTTAGTGCAAGATAGTGCTGGAAACTATCGGCTTCTCGAAGGCGTCTGGGAAGCAGCAGGCTTCTATACTCAGCGTGTTCTCGACGTAATTGCGACGATGCCCGATACTGGACAATTCGGCCAAATCAAAAAGAGCGTCCGTGCATTACTCGTCATTTCCGATATAGTCTGCGAGAAAGCCGGGGTGCACCGTTATCAGCTTGGCTCTGCTGAACATTATACAGAGTTATCACTTCCGAAACTTTTAGGGCGCAACACTCTAATATCTCGTGTGTCGATCACCTTTTCTGAGCTCGAAGAGAACAACATCACACTCAAAGATATCAAGCCTTTTCTATTTTATCCTCAAATGCGGGAGGATTTGCCTGCGCAGCAAATTGGCCTCAGCTATTTAGATCGATGCCCGTTAATAGTGTTTGGCGAGAAACATCTAACGGTTGTACTCCCCCAAACACTATCCGTTGCCGTGCGTGACTATGCGATCACCAGTATCATCAAAGGCGGATTGACTGAAACCTTTGATGGCATACTTGCACAGAATTATTCAAAACTATTTTTTGACACACCTTTGCTTGGTGGCCCAATACAAGCGCCGGTCCATTGGAAGAAGTCAAGTGCTCACCGATGGTCGCATTTATTTCTTGAAATTGATAAGGGTTACGTAATCTCACTCCACTTATTTTTACCTTCAGTGCGGGCGCATCAGGATGGTGGCTTTAAAGAGGTTTATCGAGATGAAGGCTCCATTACCGAAGTACTGCAAGCCTCTATCAACGAAGCTCTCATGTATTTCGAAGGTAAAGATGATTTCAAAAAGGGACTCGTCGTTCTAGTCGGCTGCGGCTGGGGTAAAGGCTATGAAACCCAGTGGATCGAGATGAATCACCCACATTGGCGTTTCGAAAGCATGTCGGCCGCTGACTTAGTGCGACTCAGTTGGCTTAGCGACATGAATCCCGGCTATTTTTGGCGTATTCAAGACGGATTGGAGGCTGTCGGGAAGGCTGGAGTCCAGATCGTCAATCCGAATGGTATATTGAACCTAATCGGTTGGGTACGAAGTAACAATGGCCACTTCGTATCACATGCACAGCTCCCTCAAGGCGAAATTTCGCCAGAGCGGCCCCTGATGCTCGCCCCCCCTCTCAACCTTCTGCGGGAAGTTCGTGCTGATTCTGATCGTGGTTACGACCGCCATAGCGCACTTGATAATGTCGGAACAAGGCACGAAGTCCAACATGTATCGCCGAACCCGTTTTTTAGCAGCGAAAGCGCACGGTGCGTCTATGCTTCCATGAACGACATTCGAGGAGGAACCCTTACGTCCGTGTACGAAGGAGCGATCAAACTCTGGGTGTCCGTGTCTACACCCAACGCTTCCGAAAGAAATGTCGCGTACCGGCTTTGGGAAATGGCCAGTGAATGGCTGCATCGTATCGGCAACGCTCTAGACAAGCACAGAGAAGTTGCGAAAGAGCATAATCTCAAAGTCTATGTTGAGTTCCGTGATGACGATCCGACAAAGGAAGGTGACGTGATACTGGCTCACGAAGATCTTTTCCGGCTCTGTATGATCGAGCCCCACAGTGAACCTAATGCTTATAAAGCCATTTTTCAGACCGGTTTTCTGGCTGCCTTTCGAATCGCCGATAACGTAGCCGAGCGCCTCTTTGTTCGCACGCTAGCACGGGCTTATCTGACTCTCCTCGATGTAGAGAATTGCTGTGGTGAGGCCGAGGTGATTGAAGCCCTAGTTGTCCCGAACAACGAGGCGCGTAACTTTCATCTCTTTTATGCGCAACAATTCATGGATTATGTTAGGGATACGCTACCAAAAAAACTAATTGCTATCGATTCGGTCGATGATGCAGCTATGAAAATCGGCCTTGGTTGGCGCGTACTTAAAAAAGGGCAAAGCAACAAGATCGAAGGAAAAGAAGCCTGCACAGATTTTCTTGGAAAGGTCGTCGATGTTTTGTTGTCAGAAATCATCGAGTTGCTCAAAACATTTGACCGAATTTCAGCTCTAAGGCGTCTTGTAGCCAATTGTGAGAAAGCAAATACTGAAGAAGACCATTGGAAGCGGACATCTGCAGCTGTCCTCGGCCTGCATGGCGATGAGCCAGGCACTGTTGATCGCTATGTCGAGCAGATGTCAAAGTTTGCAGGCGCCAATATCGCAAGCCGTATTCTGACGGAGATATCCTTGTGCGCATGCCCGACTGAAGGCGGGATCCCACTTTCAGATATCGAGCTAAGTAAATTGATAGTACGAGCCGCGTTTGTGGTAGGTATTGGAGGCCTCTCTGACGCAATATATTATAACGCGCTCGCTCCTGAACTCACAATCTCGCCTTTGGGAGACTTACTTTTTCGCGATGAATTTGGACAATCGGTGGTTGAACCTATGCTGACACGTGAGATAGGGAACAGGTTCATTACAAATGCCCCTCTGCAGAGAGGAAACTATGAAAATCCCCAAATTGTGCCTCAGACCAAAGGGCATATGAGTGATGAATTTTTAAATATCTGGAAAATTGAGATGGGTTTTGATCTGGATGAAGCCCGAAATATAATCGACGAGTTGGAGGATAAAGGCATAAATGACCACGCTGCAATATTTATGATCAAGAAGAGAGAGTATCTGGCTCTTGTCTGTTCAGACAAAGTCCATGAAGACGCAGCAAGAAAATTTCTTGATCAGTTTTCTCTCTCTACGCGACCGTACTGGGATAAACCGCCAAAAGGCTTTAGCGGCAAAGATATCTATCCCTGGCGTTTTGGCAGACGATTGTCTTTTGCAACCCGCCCTATTCTAATAGTAGATGATAGTGATGATCCTCTGCTGATCATCGCCCCCGGCGCCCTGAGAACGGGCTTCATTTACGTCCTAAATGGCGCCTACTATGGACAGCTTGAGCAAGACTTCTTCCGCACCAAGGAAATGAGAGATACCTGGTGGGGCAAAGCCAGCGAAGGTCACACCTTCAATGCAGAGGTTTCGAAGGCACTGTCGGATGCTGGATGGCAAGTTCGCCAAAACATCGGACTACCTGAGCTTCTCAATCGTAAAATAGAGCGGAATTTTGGGGATGTCGATGTTTTTGCCTGGCGAACTGATCGCAAAGAGGTGCTGGTAATCGAGTGCAAAGATCTATCATTGGCGCGTAACTATTCGGAGATAGCAGCGCTGCTCTCGGGCTATCAAGGCGCAGAAATATCAGGGAAAGCTGATAATCTCAAAAAACACCTCGATCGCTTCTCGCTTCTCCATGAACATGGCAGGCAGGTCCAGCGTTTTACTGGGGTTAAAGATCCGCAGATTGTATCTTGTCTAGTTTGCAGCGGCGTCGTCCCAATGCAATACGCTAAGATCGACGCTCTAGAACATACTCATGTCGGTGGGATATCGGAAATTCTAGAACTTTTAGTTTGAGTGCGAACAGTGCGTGAGCCGACAGGTTTCTTACACAATATGTCAGAACTGCGGGAAACTATCGGCTCAACACCGACAAAAGCGAAGCGTTTAGTCTAATCTTAGATGGGCCAATAACAATTTGAAGATCCACCTAAAAATGCTTATCACAATCTCAATCAGCGCGCGCTTCATAATCGCCCCTGAAAAATCATCTATTCTCGATTGAGATCCGTTCTTGGCGACATCACGCCCTAGTCTTTTTCCCTTCCTTCCCATAGTGCCTCCCTTTGCCGAAGCAACAAAAAAACCCTGTGCCAGATCCAAAGCAATTGCTCTGAATCCAGCACAGGGTTATGAGTAGTCCGGCCTCACCGTGTGATATGGGGTCAATGGCCGGGGTCATTCCTGTTGCTAGCTATCTGATATCGAGTGGTCCATCCTCACCAGCAAGTGCCGGGTCACTGAAAGGGGTCGCACCAGTTAATTAAAGTGATGATTTAAATTCGACTCGTATCTGTGTTATTGCTCCTTTAAAAACAACAAGTTTAAAAACAGCAGTTGAGATAGTATTGCCTTCTTGACCTCTAACGAGGTGGGGCCTGAGAAACCGCACTAACCCTTCTTTTTCCTCACGTGGAATCTCCCGGTTACGGATGCCACCTTGGGTCACATAAAGCTCATATTCGCCATCGGACTTCGTTTTCCAATACCCTGACTCATAAGAATTCGCTCTTACGTCTTGACGAATGATTGTTAATTTTCCGTCCGACTGCTGTTGGGCAATAGTCACAAGTGTGCCTGTAACATCCGCCACTTGAGGATTCATCTCCTGAAGTATTTTTTTTGCGTTTTCTGCAAAATCTGTCCCCAATCGAAATTCCATACTGTTAACTTAATGATGCGAAGACAAGGAGTCAAGGACTAAAAAGCGGGCAGATCTCAAACTCCATGCAATGCCCGGGCTGCTTGTCAAACGTGAATATCACCGATACGGTGTCACGCTAACGTGAACACAAACATACGAAATGCAACATATTGATAACAATTTCCCATATTTAATTACATCTGTCATAGATTATCAATCTTTCTTACTAAGTGTTGGCCAGCAACTTATTTAGATTTTACTCTGACACGCGAAGCCACTTTATTTTTCAGAACTTCAAATCGGCTAAAAGCAATCCTCGACTTAATGACTTCCACTTCTGCACTAAAGTTGGAAACATGGTTACGTACGCCATCTATCGGTAGTTCGCAACGTGGACCCAGGATAACCTCTCGAAGTACAAATTTTTGGCTGAAGGGGTAGAAATACATACCTGATTCTACTTTGTCGTGATCCAGTCTCACAAATAAGCGCATCTCATTTTCATATGCCCAGTCGGAGAACTTTGTTCGAAGCAGTTCATCTATGATTTTTTCATTGATCATGGGTTTCTTGGTTTTTTGATTAATTTTAAATTTAATGAGGTCAGTGGCATAAATAACAGAAGCCAGAAGCTCATCAGGTATGTCAAAACCTAAAGCCATCCCTGTGTGTTTTTCGGCGTAATGGCCCCAAAGAAGCGGGTTTTTCCATGATTTACTGAAACATATGAGCCCTCTGTTTTCATTTATCTCTCGTTTAGTAGCGCGGAATGCTGGGCGATGAGCTTTATTGGTTAAGTCAACGCCAAGTAACTCAAACGGGTCATTTAGGTCGGCAAATCTAGAGATTTTAATGCGCCGTAGTGCGATATTGCTTAGGGCATATTGTGCACCTGTCAAATAGTATACTCGCATAGGCTCATCTCCTCTCAGTAATTAAGTAAGGACTTCTCAAGGACCGCACACTTTTTCGCTTTGCTTTTTCACGGATACATAATTCATAGAAATGTTTCAAATGGACTCACAGATCTACCATGAAGGATGCTCCACCAACAAAAAGGCCCCGGTTCAGTTATTGGAACGCGGGGCCTTCAAAATAGTTCTCTTGAATCATGTTATCATCCTCCGAAGAGACGGAGTACTATTATCAGTAAGTGAAGCGTAATTACGAAAAATATACCATTAATTATAAATATGCGTCAAATGCTCTGATCGTCCGAGACAGCTTTATCGCTAACATACACATCTTTCGTGCCTCGTTATGCGGTCTAACTATATGTAAAAACAAATATTTCAATAGAGTGAATTGGTGACGCAACACGGATAGGAATTCTGCGCAGAATATAAGGGACGCTTGCACATTGGGATGTTGCATGTGCGAGATCTTTACGTGCAACAAAAAAGGAAATAAAATCAATACAAGCAATTATGATTAAATAATTGATTATTTATTTATAAATTACAACAACTTATATATAGCAACAATATCCTAAAGTAACATTTATATTCAATTTTCGGATTTGACTTACAAGTCAAGGCTGCACTATAGCCGCAGCCCGGCACATTCGGACACTTTTCGGTTGCCCCTGAACACCGGGTCTTACGATTGCCCCACATTTACCCGCAGAACACACCCGGTTCTAAGAACCCTTTCTTGACGTCGTTCGGCCCTCAGAACCAAAATTCAGAGCCCGATTTTACCGGCGCTCATCACAAAAATTCAGTGACGTCTTTTGTTAACTGATCAGCACGCCCGTACGATGCACTAGATGTCATATTTTGTCCTTCGACCTATACCTCGATCCTGAACTCGGCACCCATCCCCGTATTGCGCACTGTCAAGCTTCCCCCCATGTTGTTCTCGATGATGTTTTTCGACATGAACAGACCTATGCCGCTCCCTTTTCCCAGCGGCTTGGTGGTGAAAAAGGCATCGAATATCTTTTGCATAACCTCTTCATCGACACCGCCCGCATCATCGGTGATAGTCACCACTGCTCTACCATTGTCGCTGTATGAGCGCACAACGATCCGGCCATTGCCGTTGCCCCGCTCCTGCAAGGCATCCCTGGCATTCATGAGGATGTTGATGAGCGCTTGGGAAAACTCATTGGGATAACCGTTAATCTGCGGCTCGCCACGTGCTTCGAATTCCACCGTGATGTGCTGCTCACTGAAACTTTCTTCGACTAGCTGGACTGTTTTGGTGATGATCTGGTCGACCCTGAAGAGTTGCTTGGCCCGGTCCGGCATCGAAAACCGCCTGAAATCGTCGATGATCTGAGACAGGTATGTTGCTTTCGAGAAGCTCCTTGCTGAATACCCCGTGTTCGTGACTCAATACCAGGTCCTGAAGTTTGAGGCCCAAAACGTTCAACGGTTGCCGCCAGTGATGGGCGATGTTACACAGCATCTCTCCCATGGCAGCCATACGGTTCTGTTGTATCAGAAGCTGGTCTTTCTGCCTCAGTTCGTCAACAGTCTGCCTGACGCGCTCTTCCAGGGTTTCCACGAGTGACGCGAGCTCCTGCCGGTTGCTCTGCAACGCCTGTTCCGTGTGCTCAAGGGAGCTGATGGCATCCCGTGACTGCAGAATATGGCGGATTATGAGCTTGTAGAGCAGCAGCGAGGTCAAAAGAATGAAGATATTCCCCTTGATGAGAGAAATATTGGTCATGACCGACAGGTCGTTGTTAAGCATTTTCAGAACCGTGTCGGAAAAAAAGATCCACAGCCCACCGAACAGCGCATAAGCACTGACGATTTTCAGGGCAGCCAGACGATCCCGCCGCGTGGGTGAAGATTTCATTGCCGGCCTTTTTTCAGCCGGAATTCGCCCGAGCGGCCAATCCCCGCTGCTTGAAACATGCGCCTTCCCATTTTCCCTTTCCATGCAGATACTCCCTGCGAGAACCATCACCCCCGGAAAAGACGGGGCACACAGTGGCGTACTATCATAACCAATAGATATTTCAGTATAGGCTTTTTTGTTTTGGTTTACATGGACAAAACCGCTGAAACCGGCACGCTCGGGACAGCCGGACCCGGCACCCAGAACACAAGTCCTGCAATGAACCTGGAGGGCTGATACAGAAAGGGCGGGGAAACAGCACCCCGCCCTTTCATACTTCAGGATCACATCGTATTGCCTATTCGGCTTTAACAAACTGCCCTTTTTCACCGCATTTCTCGCATTTCTGAGGTTTGCAGCGTCCTTCCTTGGAAAATCCACAGGCGCATTTCCACGTTGCCATCTTGATTCACCTCCATCCGTATGAGTTTGTCGCCGCCACCCTATTTCGCCGGTGCGGACAGTACAGCATTTTCGAAATCTGTCTTCTGTCTGCTTTGCGAATCATCTCTCAGCCAAAACCAGCCTGATACCCAAAGAGCCGAAGACCCCTGCGGTCAACCAGTCGAAGTACTTGGCAATCGTGGGCTTGGCAAAGAGATATGTGCCGATGTTAGCTGAAAAATAGCCGATCATGCAGAAAATAATCACGGACTGCACCATGAAGATGAAACCGAGGAGCAGCATCTGAAGCGGGAAATAAGGGGAATCGGGCTTTATGAATTGCGGCAGAAACGCCAGAAAAAACATGGCCACCTTCGGATTGAGCACATTCATGATGAATCCGCGCCTGAACAGAGCGGACAGGGGGAGATCATCGACGTGCGAGAGTCTGAGACCGGACCGGTTCTGCAGTGTTTTGAAGGCCAAGTACAGCAAGTAAAAAGCACCCGCAAACTTAACGACATTGAAGGCGACGACCGACGAGTAAAAGACCGCCGAAATTCCGAATGCCGCTGCAGTGGTATGAACGGTGATGCCGCTGCACATGCCGAGGGCGGTTACGATTGCCGGTTTTCTTCCGCGCGTGATGCCCTGGGTCATGACAAAGATGTTGTCCGGGCCGGGAGCAATGGTAAGGGCCATGGACGCGGCCAGGAAGCAGAGCAACGTTGAAATTGTCATGGTGTCCTTTTCGTGGAAAACAGAGAGATATCCCCTACACCATACTGATTAACGGCATTCAGCTCAAGTCAAAATCGGATGGAGCGCAGTGGGACGCAGGGAGAGTAAATCCGCGCTAGAGACTGGTATGGACCGAAGACGCAATCATGTGCAAGGCCGTATAAGTCTACGTGTACTGGCTGACAGCCTGCCACAATGCGCGCACCAGCAGGAACCCAAGCAAGCCGATCAGGACGACAAGGGCGATCACCAGCAGGCAGAGAAGCGCCACAAACAGACGGCTGGTCATCACGGTGGCGCGGGGGTGCTCCAGGTAGTGCTCCAGCAGCCGGACATTGCGCATATTGGCCTTCCAGGCAAAATCGAACAGATCGCCCAGGAAAGGCACGGCACCGATCAGCGCGTCCAGGGCGGTATTGAAGGCCATCTTCAGCAGAACCGACTTCGGGATGCCGAGTCGGGCCGCTTCGCTGAGGATAAAGCTCGACACCAGCGCACCGAGCAGGTCCCCCACCCAGGGTATCAGGCCGATCAGCGGATCGATGCCGATCTTCGCGCCTCCCGGAATCGGAATGGAGTTGTCCATCAGCCATGCCAGGCGTGCCAACCGCAGTCGGAGCTCTTCCTTCTCATTGGTATTCACGGGATCCTCCGGGGCAATGCGGCCCGGCTGCCGCAGCATCTCACCGTCTGCCCCCATACGTCGATTCTACAGCAACCGCCCGGAAGCCGAAAGTGCCTGCGAAGAAAGGATGACAAACAGCCTGCGCCAATCCGCTTCTCTGCTAAACTTGATAGGAAAGCGGAATCCCTTCGGGAGGTGCACGATGAACAGCCATGGTCACAAACAGGAGGCTCTGCGCCGGGAGTTGCTGACACAACTGGATGGTGGCAATGCCCACATGGATTTCGCCCAGGTGGTCGCCCGTTTTCCCGTGGAGCAGGCTGCGTTGTGCCCACCCCATACCCCTTATTCGTTCTGGCACTTTGCCGAGCACATCCGTATCGCCCAATGGGACATTCTGGAATTCATTCGCAATCCGGACCACATCTCGCCCGACTACCCTATGGGCTACCGGCCGCCGGTGGCGGAGCAGGCCACGCCGGAAAAATGGGAACAGACCGTAACAGCCGTGCTGGCCGATCTGGATGCCCTGAAACAACTGGTACAGAATCCTGAAAGCGACCTGCTGGCCCCCCTGCCCCACGCCCCGGAATACACCATTCTTCGCGAAGTCCTGACAGCTGCGGCGCATAACTCCTACCATATCGGCGAGCTGGCCGTGCTCAGGCAGATAACCGGGTTATGGCCCAAAGGGATGGAATATCTGACCGGGAAGCCGGATTGACGACAGCCTCTCGAACCGGCATGAGTGGCGGAGCGCAGCATGGATGATACAGCCGACCATCAACCAGTTAATCAGAGCCCGAGCAGCAGGTGCGCAGCCCATGCTTCCCTGGAAATGCTTCAGTTTGCCGTTCAGGCAGCGGATATCGGCATCTGGCATTGGGACCTGATCAATAACAGGGTGAACTGGGATGCCAGATGCGGACAATTGTACGGTTATAGGGACGATGAAGCACTTTCCTACGAGGGTTTCCTGAAGAGAATCAGCCCGGAAGACCGCCAGCGCGTCGATGATGCCGTTCAGGGCTCGTTGCGGGAGCGGACCGATTATATGGTCGAGATGCGGATCATGCAGGCAGACGGCAGCCTGCGCTGGGTAATGGGCAAAGGACGGGGCTTTTACGACGGGGAAGGCCGGCCGACCAGCATGTCCGGTATTGCCATGGACATCACCGAGCGCAAGCAGACCGAGGAATCACTGCGGGAATCCGAGGAAAAATTTTCAAAGGCCTTTCAGGCGGCGCCATCGATGTTTCTGATCAGCACACTGGAGGGAAGGTATCTGGATGTCAACGAGACCCTTTTATCTACCCTGCACTACCGCCGTGATGAAATTGTCGGAAGCACCGTACAGGAACTCGGCATATGGGGAGATCCGGCCGAGCGAGACAGACAGATAGCGATCCTGCAACAGAAAGGAACCATACGGAACCTGGAACTCCGTCTGCGCGACAGGTACGGCAGAAGCATTATCGGTCTCGTATCTACGGTACTGGTCACTATTCGGGGGCAGGAATGCCTGCTGACCCTGACCAGGGATGTTACCGAGCAAAAGAAAGCGGAACAGGAACGCGAGCGCTGGAGACTCCAGCTTGAGGCTGTTCTGGAAAGCATCAACGAGGGGGTCATCATCTCGGATCTGGAGGGGCGCATCCTGACCATGAATCGGGCGGCCCTCGGCTTTCATGGCCTGGAAGCGATTCGACAGGCGCGCCAAACGCTGCTTGAATACCATGGACAGTTCGAGCTGCTGGACACTGCCGGCGAGCCGGTGCCGTTGGAGAAATGGCCGCTGGCCCGCGCTCTGCGCAAGGAACAATTCGTCGACTACGAAATGTACGTTCGCCGTAAGGGGGCTACCCATCCACGCCCCTTTTGCTACAACGGCACCGTCGCCCATGACCGGGAAGGCAAGGCGATGCTGGCGGTTCTTACGATGCGCGACATAAGCGCTCAGAAACGGGCTGAACTGGAGATAGTGTCCCTCAATCGCGAGCTGGCGGCCAAGGCAGCCGAACTGGAGATAAAAGCCACCCACGATGCTCTGACCGGCCTCTGGAACCATGAGGAGATCATCGAGATTCTGAACCACGAGCTGGCCCGGGCCGAAAGGGATGGCTCCTGCGTGAGTACGATCATGGCAGACATCGACTTTTTCAAACAGGTCAACGACACCTATGGGCATATGTCCGGAGATGAGGTGCTCCGGCAGACCGCGCAGAAAATCAGGTCCAATGTCCGCTCCTACGATTTTGTCGGACGTTACGGCGGCGAGGAATTTCTGCTGATTCTGCCCGAATGCAACCGAACCTGCGCGCTTTCCTTTGCGGAAAGGATCCGCTCCGGCGTCGACCGGAGCCTGATCCGGACCCAGGAAGCGGACATATCGATCACGATCAGCCTCGGCGTGGCCCACAGTTGCCGAGACGGGAGGCTGGATGCGACCACCCTGATCAAGATCTCGGACGCCGCATTGTACGAAGCCAAACGCAATGGCCGCAACCGGGTGGAGGCCGCTCTGCAATGAGCGTCCGGACCGGCCGGTGCCCGAGCAGCCTCTAAATTATATGTAGCCAAGCAAGACATTTCGGAGTAATTTAATGTACGTATACAACTTCAAGGAGGGTCGCATGACGCCAGGCAAACTGATCATCATCGAAGGCATTTATGGCTCGGGCAGACTGATAGCGGAAGTGGTCGAGAAGGTGCGCACGGCACTGGTAAGCCAGGGGAGAGAGGTATACGAGATCGACAGCCCCGATTGCGGGCGCGCACAGCTTATGGGTGCCCAGGAACTCGACTGCGGCTGGCGCTATGGCATTTTCAAGCCCGACTTCTTCTTCGAGCTCGCATCAAGGGCTCGCGCATGCTCCGTCATCAGACAGGAACTGACCCAAGGCAAGGTGGTCATCTGCAAGAACTTTACGCTTTCCTCGATCGTGTATGCGCGCCTTAAAGGCCACGACTGGTTCCGGGAGGACCTGAACTGTCTCGAAGCACGCGCACGCGGTCTGCAGTTCAATGGCGAAATTGCTCCCGATCACACCATCTTCATCGATGTTGCGCCCGAAATGGCAGTGAGAGAGCTCGGCGCAAGGATGAACGGATTTTTTACCCCCGCCGACATAGAGTTGCAGAAAAAATACTATCACCAGGAGCTGGCAAAATTGCCGGCCGAAAGCCTGAGCATCATCCCCCTGGAAGGGAACGAAAACGAAGTGGCTGCCAAGGCGCTTTCGGCAGTACAGTCCGTTATCGGCTGATTTCTTCACATCCGGCGGGACCGGTGCGTGTTTTCATCTTTACGATGAAGACCGGACCGGTCCCGCGGCAGCACGTCCTCTCGAACCGCCTGCGCATCCGTAAACGCCGCTATCTACCGAAAATTCCCTTCAGTCCCTTTTCAAGAAGCTCCTGCTCAGGGCGCTTCGGTTCTCCTTCCTGCTTCTTCAGGAATTTCTCCTCGATCGTCTGCTGCAGTTTTTCCCTGGCCCTGGTTTTGAGCTGCTGTCCCGCTACGGATGCATCGATCCCGAATCTGGGGGATGATGCGGTTCCACCGACCTTGAGCGGCAACAGGCCCCAGCCTTTGTCGTCGGTCAAAAACCTCTTGATATCCCCCTGCGCCACCCTGCCGGTCAGCTGGGGGGAAAGGCGCGTGACCAGTGACAGGTCCAGGCTTCCATCCAGCCCGGCTGTCCCCTTCTGGGTGATCTGAACATCCCGACCGGATATGCCGCTCTCGATCCTGGCCCTGCCGCTTTCGATCCGGAACGTTCCGGAGAAGGTGTCGAATGCAATCGAGCGCAGTTGCTCCAGGTTCAGGAACAGCGCCAGATGCTGCACCAGCCCCGGCCCGGTCAACCTGCCTTCGGTAAATTTGAAGTCTCCCCGGCCGCCCAGGCTTTTCCTTATCGCAGCAGACGAAGTTCCCATACCGGCCAGTTCGGCGTTCAGGGCGAGTTTCCCGTACAAGGTGCCGGACGCTTTCGGTGCAAAGGCGGCAGCGAGCTGCTCGGCCTGCATCCCCCGCACGGTCAGCCGGGTCGACCATCCGAATCCATTTTGGCGCAGATCGATCCTGGCCGTGTCCGCAAAGGTGCCGCCCGCGGCATTTCCGGAAAACTGATCGATAGTCAGAATGTTGTCGATCAATCGATACTTCAGCAGAACGTTGCTGACCGTCACTCCCTTGTACAGTACCTGCCCCAGTTGCACCGTCCCGGACGCCCGAACCGGCAGGTCGAGCGGTCCCGGCTCCGGTTTTGCTGCGGCCCCACCGGCCGGCGAGGTCGGCTCCTGCTTGGCCGTCACCGGCGCCAGGTCAAGGCGTTCGGCCTTGATCTCGCTCGTGATCGAAACCGGCTTGGCAGAGAGGTGCGTCACGGCCAGGGCAATCTGCAGCTTGTTCGCCCCCATGTTCAACACCAGGTCCCGCGACGAGAGGGCATCTCCCTTCAGCTCCAGTTTTCCTGTCAGAGACGGACGCTGACCTGCTGCCGAAACCTGGACGTTTTCCAGTTGAAGCTCCCCATCCTTGAGCAGCCCTTTCGGTGCCGCCACCGGCCCGGCACAATGCAGTCTGGCTTTGATGACTCCGCCGGGATCGTAGCCTTTTGCCTTGGCGGCAAGTCCGGCCGGCAGGCCGGCGATCAGTTTCTTCAGATCCCCCTCTGCCACGCGGATAACGGCATCGATAGCCGGTTTTGTTGCGGCACCGGTTAAGGTGCCCTCCGCCTCCAGCCGGGCCCCGGGGATGCCGGCACCGGCGCTGAAGGGGAGGGGTTTTTCCGGGGCGATGTCTTTGGCTGAAAATTCGATATCCCTGATGGTGTAGACAAAGGGAGAGCCGAATTTTCCGGTACGGTCTTCGTATGACACTTCACCTTTGGAGAGGGATGCCTTGGATACCAGCAGATCGATCCCCCCTTTTTGCTTCGGTTTCTCCGGTGGTGCCGTCGGCTTTTCGGCCATGATATCGGAGTAATTGAAACTGTTGTCCGGCATGCGCACCACCCTGATGTGGGGGGCGTCGAGCCGGATCTCATCCACCACGATCCGCTTCGAGAACAACGGCCAGAACTGGTAGTTGAGCTTGACCTGTTCCACCTTCACGAATGTCTGCGCCCCATCCTTTTCCATGATGGTCAGCCCTTGTACGACAATTCCGGAGAAGATGCGCACATCGATCTCCCCTATCCGTACCGGACGGTGCAGTCTTCTCTCCGCGGCTTCGGTCAGCGTCGCTTTGACACGCTCGGGAGTTATGACGACTTTGGCCACTACAAACATCCCCAACAGCAGCGCCGCCACTACCGCGCAAACGATTCCGGCTATCCTGATCGGCTTCTTCATGGCAGGCCCTCCCGGTATCGAACGTACCTGTCTAATACTTTAGCAGATTCGGGGAAAAAGGAAGGTCGCGCGGAATACCGTTCTGCAATTGCTGATGGCCTTCCGTTGCGGATATTGCATCACCCTCTATAATTACAGGTAGCCGTATACCTCACACGGGAAATCCTGCCGGATAGGCGGGTAAGCTGTGGAAACGCCCCTTTTCGGCAGGCAGTCCGTCGATACCGGGAACATCTCCACCCTCAATTACCCCGGTATTTCAGCTACTTGTAGCATGTGCATATCCTGGGATATAATAAAAAGAATTACTGGAAGGAGGCGGGCCATGAAAAAAGGCGAACTGACCTGTTCAATGGCAATGGCAAAACTTCTGGCCGCTGTTCCCGAGGATGCGGAGATAGGATCGGCAGCGGTTTTCGTCGGTATCAAAGGGGGGGGGGTATTCATGGGGTCCCACATGGATGCCAACCCGGAACAGATAGCCACCATGCTGAACGCCTTCAGCGAGGCCAAGCGCTCGGTCATTGAAGGCATCATCCGGGAGCATGGCATGGAAATGCTGGTTACGGTGATGTTCTATCTTGCCAGCAGCAACGCCGAATCGCTGGATGTGGAAAACGATCCCAAACAGATTTTCCGGCAGTATTTCGTCTCCCGGCGGGAGGAGGAATAGCCGCATGCACGAGGAAGCGGTCCCCTCAAAGCGCGAACAGTCTGCCATACACGAGGCCGCACATACCGTCGTGGCCACCATGGTCCGTCGGGGCATCGTTGAGGAGGTGTTCATCAGCGACACGGCCGTGGACATCGATGAGGCCTACGACGAACTGAATGTCACGGTCCACGGCCTCACCGGAGGGGTCCGTTTCCACCGCATGCAGACCACGGTATTCGAAAACGGCCTGATCGCCTACAGCGGCTTCTTCGCCGAGTGCGAAAACCTGTTCCGCAGCGGCATCGATCTGGGGCCGCTGCTGCCGCAGTTGCGGGAGCAGGCTGCCCACGACATCGACAGCTACCATGCCCTGCTTCATTCGGAGGGACTTTCGGACGGGGAGATCCAGAGCGTGATCATTGATATCGGCGGGGCGCTCAAACACTACTTTGACAGCGGCATATGGGAAACGATCCGCAGAGTGGCCGATGCCCTCCTGGAACGGGGCCGTTTGAACGGAGAGGAGGTCCTGGAACTGATACCGGCGGCCATTAATGAAGGGAAGGCGTTCTGATCCTGACCTGTCTTCGCAATAGAGGACACACTCAAAATTCTATGCTGCCATCTTTAGCTCCTGCTGCTCAAACTGTTCAGGAGTGAGATAGCCAATCGCAGAGTGAATCCTCTTGCGGTTGTAGAAACCTTCGATGTAACGAAATATCCGGCTCTGTGCTTCTTGCCGGGTCGTGAAGGAGCAGTGGTAAATCAGTTCTCTCTTCAATGTGGAGAAAAAGGTCTCCGTAATTGCATTGTCATAGCAGCATCCGGTTCCGCTCATGCTTTGGATGCCAGCTGCTTTCCCGACCACGGCACGAAACCGTTTGCTGCAATATTGCGAACCACGATCCGTGTGAAAGATGAATCCTGGTGACGGCCGACGCCTGACTATCGCATTGGTAAGGGCAGCTATAACAAGATCATCCGTCATGCGTTTGTTCATGCTCCAGCCCACGATCCGGCGGGAGAATACATCGAGGACCACTGCCAAGTACAGCCAGCCCTGGACCGTTTCAATGTACGTTATGTCGCCGGTCCAGAGCCGATTGGGAGCGTCAGCGGAGAATTGACGCTTCACCAGATTGTCCGCTACAGGACGCTTGTGATCTGAATTCGTTGTAACCTTGAACTTCCGCGTCGTCTTGACTTTAAGGCCATTTTCTCGCATCAGGCGCCAGATGCGGTTTTTACCGACGCGCCGCCCTAACTGCCGTAGGTTATGGGTAATCCGTTTCGCGCCATATGTTTTGTCGCTCTCTTCGAAGGCTGATTTGATCGTTGGCAACAACGCCTGGTCTTCGCGCTGCCGATTCGTTACTCGGCCGGCCGCATGGGCGTAGTACCAACTCCGAGTCACTCCCAGAACTCGGCACATCTCCTTCACTCCGAATTCGGAGCGGTGCTCGGTTATGAACCCGAATAACGATGCGGATCCGTTGAGAAGATGGCCACAGCTTTTTTTAGGATTTCACGCTCCCGACGGAGTTGCTCGTTCTCTTTGCGGAGTTGCTTAAGCTCTGCTTCGGCAGATATTTGACTGGCTATAGCCGGATCCTGCTGGTCACGGTGTTTCCGGATCCATCCTTTTAAGACTCCATGCGTGATCCCGAGACTGCTTTCAACTTCGCGAATGGTGCGGTTGTCTTCCAAAACCAGCTTCACCGCTTCAGCTTTAAACTCGGCATCGTATTTTCGGTTCATTCTCATGACACACCCTCCTGGTCCGTTAGGATATAAGGTGTGTCCTCAAATGTGAAGATAGCTCATCCGGACAGATGTTTGCCCCACCCTTTTCTCACCGTTCCCATCTTCGCCATTTCAATGCGTCACACAGCCGGTCGAGAAGGGGGACCTGCCCTGTGAGCAGTTTCTCCCCGGCCACGGCTATCGTGAACCACTCCGCCCGGTCAACCTCGGGAAACTCCTTTGAGATTCCCGTTCCAGGGGGCCATTCCAGTACGAAGCAATTGCTCCTGATGCCGGCCGGATCGCACTCCCCCTGAACTGCCCAGGCCGTTACCAGCTTCCCCCCGGGCTGGCGTACCGTCCCAAGTTCCAGAAACAAGCCCTGCACCTCGAAGCCGGTCTCCTCCCGGAATTCCCGTCTGGCAACCGCGAGAGCATCCTCCCCGGCCCCGTATTCCCCCTTGGGGATCGACCAACTGCCTGCATCCTTCTTCGCCCAGAACGGTCCCCCCGGATGGACCAGGAATACCTCCAATTGCTCATTCCTGAAGCGGTACATCAGTATCCCGGCGCTCTTTTTCGGCATGGCCTGCTCCTCATCGGTACATGGTACCATAAGAAAACGGCATTGCCCGGACATTGCAACGCCTACAACCCTGCCAGCAGTTGCGGCAGCGGCTCCCCTTCTGCAGCCGGCAACCGCCGCGCCCCCACGTATCTGCTGCGGTAATAGGGGGTATCCATGTTGGAGATCACGACGCGGCCGCTTCCGGACGAGGCATGGATCATGCGGTTGTCCCCCAGGTAAATGGCAACATGGGAGGGATAGCGGGCATAGGTATGGAAAAATACCAGATCCCCTTTCTTCACCTCGTCCGGCGGTATTTCCGTACCGATGCCGAACTGCTCCCGGGCGGTGCGCGGTATCGGTATTTTCAGGCCTGAATAGACCCGCTGTACAAAGGCCGAGCAGTCCATGCCCCTGACGCTGTTACCGCCGAACCGGTAGCGGGTACCGACCAGACGGAAGGCAGCCTCTTCCAGGGGCCGCACCTCGTCCCCAAGCTCAGCCGTGAGAATCTCTTCCGGTACTTCCTGGGGGGCAAGCCGCTCCGTTATCGAAACCCGCGCCGGCTTGAGTTCCCCCTGCCGGGCTTGTAACGAGATCAGCTTTTCCGCCGGTTTTTTTGCCGAGCGTTTTTTAGTATCCCGCTCCGGAGTGCGCCGCGGTTTACCGCTCCGCTGCCGGTGGGATTGCGCCAGCGACGTTTTCCCCTCTTTCCCTTTTGTAGTGCGCCCCCGCTCTTTGCGGGGTGACTGCCGTGCGGTGTTTTTCGACGTGGACCGCACGGCTGCCCCGCCTTTTTTCTCCTTCGCTTCAACCGCAGGGGTGACAATACACAAGCCAACCAGACACAGAATACAGAGACATGCGGTGCGGATAATGCCGGTCATGGGGACTCCTTTCGCCTGCTCATAACAATCAGGTTGCCGGCTTCCCCCGCTGACGGAAGAGCGGATAAAAAGACAGCCGGGAACCTCATATCGTTTGATATTTCGGCATCCCGGCTGTCTTCGATCCAAAGACCCTAGGCTTTCCGCCCCACCCTCACGGATGGTTGAGTATTATCGTATATCGGTTTTATGTATATCGGTTTTACCTGTGCAAAACGCAAAAAAGCCGGGAGCCGAATCAATGATTGATATTTCGGCATCCCGGCTGTCTTAGCTTGAGAACGTATGAAAAAGTTCCGTTAAGATCCTAGGCTTTCCGCCCCACCCTCACGGATGGTTGAGTCTTGTCGTATATCGAGCTGCAATTGTGACTGCAAAGTACAGGGCGGGAAACGGTCTGTCAATCCGATTTTCCGGCCTGCATCAGTGCGCACGTCGACGTACGACCACACAATAATTATAAATTTATTAAAGGAATCTTTTGAATCCTCATAACCGGAAGAAATCAGTCAATAAGACTTACTTCCTCCTTATGGTCCCATCGGTACAATTATACTATTCACATGTTTTAAAAATAATACTTCCGCACCCTTCATTGAGAGCTGGCCCAGAAGGCGGCCACGTCCGCGAGAATACTCTCTGAAACCAGCTCCGTGACTTCCGTTTCGAACCAGTCCGCCGGCATGGCGCGGCTGTAGCTCTCTTCCGTGAAGCGGCTGTCCATCAGCACGATCAAACCGCGGTCCCGCTCGGACCGGATCACCCGGCCGGCAGCTTGGATCGCCTTTGCCATGGCGGGAATCGTATAGGCATACTCGAATCCCGCGCCATAGCGGCGCTGGTAATACGCGCGCATCTGGTCCCGCTCCAGGTCGAAGTTCGGCAGCGGCGGACCTACCACGAAAGCGCCGATCACCATCTCGCCGGCATAATCGACCCCCTCGGAAAAGGAGCCCCCCTGTACGGCAAATACGATGGTCGGCCCGGACGGACTGCGAAGCCGTTCCAGCACCTCATCGACCTGCGCGCCGCGCATGCCGCGTTCCTGCCTGAGTACCGCGAAACCCTCCGGTGGGGTGAACAGGGCTGCCACCTGTTCCAAAAATTCAAAACTGGGCAGGAAGACAAAATAATTGCCGCGGCGCAAGGCTGCGATGCGCGTGATGGCATCCGCAATGCGAACGTAGTTGCGCTCCCGCCGGTCATAGCGGGTGGAGACCTGTGGGATGACCAGCAGCTTCCTGCGCTCTCGGGGAAAAGGGCTGTCGAATTCATTTATCTTTACACTATCAACAGTTAAACCTGATAACCTCGCGTAATACTCGAATGGCTTCAGCGTAGCCGAGAAGGCCACCACCTGCTGGTAATCCTCGTACCTGTCCTTCAGCATGGCCGAGGCATCGCAGCAGGTAATCCTGAGCGTGCCGCCGGCCGGGTGAGGATGAAAGGTCGTGAAAAATTCGTCCCGCTCCGGATCGAGCGCCAGCTCCAGCATGGCACTGAACTCGGCCCATGAGAAGCACAGCCGCAGCACCGGGTCCTGCGGTCCAAGCTCGATATCCGCTTCCAGATAGCCTGACAGAAAGGCGCGCAGGCGGGCATCCTGCTCCAGAAACGGGGCAAGCGGAGGATCGATGCGCATCGACCGCGAGCTGCCGGAGGTACGGCAGGCAGTCACGGTGCCGAGGCAACCATCCAGAAACTGCTCCGCCTCCGAACGGAAGCGCTCCGCAATTCCTCGGATTGCCCCCCGCATCCCTTCCAGCGCCAGTGACGAGAGTGCCGGTGAATAGTACTCCATGGCGCGGCCCGGCAGGTTGTGGGCCTCATCGATCACCAGGTTGGGCTTGCCGGTCTGGTCCACTGCCAGTGGAACAGTGCGCCCCAAGGCCGAGCGCGGGGCAAAGACGTAGTTATAATCGCAGATCACCACATCCGCCTCGTGGGCGCAATCGAACTGCAGCTCAAAGGGGCAGACCCGGTATTCACGCCCCAGCTCCCGGAACAGACTGGCCTTCAGGCGCCGCTTGCGGGCCAGGATCTCCGGCAGGCGGAAGCGCTGCAACTTGGTGTAGTAATCCCGGGCATACTCACAGACCTCGGGATTGCAGAGCGGCTCGTCCTGAAAGCAGATTTTGCCCTTGGCCGTCACGGTCAGGGACTTGAGCCTGGCGCCGGTCTCCTGAAAACGGGCCACCGCGTCTTCGGCCACGCCATGCTGGCTGTTTTTGGGGGTAACATAGACCACCCGCTGCCCGCGCGAGAGGGCCTCCTTCAGCACCGGATGCAGCACCCCCACGGTCTTGCCGAGGCCGGTGGGGGCCTGGAGCAGCATGGCCTGCCCCAACCGCATGCCCTGCTCGATCTCCTCCATCAGCTCGATTTGGCCGGCGCGCGGGTTCGCAAACGGGAAGGCAAAAAAGGCTGCCATCCTCCGGCGCCGGAGGGCGCGTTTTTCGGCCTGCCGCGCCTCCTGCGCCAGCTCGTCCAGACGCAGCGACAGCCACTCTTCGTAGGAGGAGAGGTCGAGAGACAGTTCCCTGTCGATTGACCGGCCGTTGCGGGATGAAACCAGATGCAGGCTCAGGTCCGGGATCACGCCGTACTCGCACCAATAGAAATAACCGTAGGTCAGCAGTTGCAGGGAATACGGGTGTCCGAAGGGGCTGTTGTCCAGCCGCCGGATCAGCTCGGCCAGGTTGAAGGCGCTCTTGATCTCCTCGATCCGCGGCTGATCATGCAGGAAGATGCCGTCCATGCGGCCGTCCACCCGGAAACTGAAGCTTCCCCGATCGAAGGTACGGCTGAGCGGTACCTCGGCCCGGTAAGCGGGATCGGCCTTGGCGCGCCGTTTCTGCACGCGCTGGTGGATCTCTTGCCCTTCGGCCGCCTGCCGGCCATAGCCGGAATGGGGGTCGAGGCTGCCGGAGCGTGGGCTCGGCACGGCAAAATCGCGTAGCGGAATCGTGATGATTTTATTCATAGCTTTAAGAGGTTGTGTAATTCCCAGTTGTTCAGCAAATGAGCAGATCGTCGCACCCACAGAAACTCCGGCATGACGTTCACTTCGGCTTCCATGCCTCACGGGCAGGTTTACAAGTAACAAAGCTGGGGTTAGGAGATGAATTCGTGACGCCGGAATGCCGGAGCGCCTGGAAGAGCCGGGGCCCCAACGTCGCATGTGCAGCAGCAATTGCCCTGTCAGCCGGCCCTCCGCGGAAGCGCTCCATGCCGCGGAAAGGCAAGGGCAGAGGCCTTTCAGGGGCGGAGGCATGGAGGTTACGGATTCATCGCGCCGGCCAGCGGAATCTACTCTACCTTCTTGATCCCTTCCGGCCTCCAACTGGGGGGAATCACCCCCTGCCCTTTCTCTTCCTCCCCGGCCAGCAGGCTCCCCAGGGTCACCGACCGGGCGCCGAAGCGCTCATTCAGGACGTCCATGGCCCTGGCCGCGAACAGCCGCTTGCGCTCTTCAGCGAACAGCGGCAGCTGCTCCCCCTCGTGCTTCAGATTCGAGAGCCGCACCCCCAGGAGCCGCACCGGCTGTTCCAGGGTAACGGTGTCAAGGATGCTCACCACGGTGCGGTAAATGTCGCCGCTCAGGTTGATGTGCCGCCCCAGCGAGGTCTGCTTGCCGAAGCTGCTGAAGAAGTCGGCATACCGCACGTAGAGCGTGACGGTCTTGCCGCTCAGGCCGTAGCGCCTGGCGCGGCTCCCCACCCGTTCGGAGAGCTGCAGCAGAAAGCGCAGGATATCCTCCCGCCTCTCCACGTCGCGCTCCAGGGTCATGGAATGCCCGACGCTCTTGACGTCGTCGTCCTCGCCGTGAGGGACTACCGGTGCATCGTCGATCCCCTGCCCCATCCGCTTCAGGCGGCTCCCCACGATGCCGAACTTGCGGATCAAACGCTCTTCGTCGCAACGCCCCAGCTCGCCGCAGGTATGGATCGACATCATATTCAGGTGGCGCTGCATCTTTTTGCCGATACCGCACAATTCGCCGATAGGCAGCCGTTCCAGGACCCGGGCCACCTCTGCAGGGGGGATTACGGTCAGGCCGTCCGGCTTCTGCATTTCGCTGGCCAGCTTTGCCAGCAGCTTGTTGGGGGCGATGCCGATCGAACAGGTCAGCCCGAACTCCTGTCTGATGCGAGCCTTGATCTGGCGGGCGATCCGTTCCGCACCTCCAAACAGCGCAAGCGAACCGGTGACATCCAGCCAGGACTCGTCGATGCTGAAGGCTTCCACGTCAGGGGTGTAGTCGAGGAAGATGCGATTGATGCCGGTGGAAACCGCAGCGTATCGGCGGTTGTTCCCCACTACCATGATCAGCTCCGGACAGCAGCGCAGGGCTTCCCATTTGGCCATGCCGGTCCTGACCCCGAAGGCCCGGGCCTCATAGGAGGCGGTGGTGACGATCGCGCGGTTGCCGCGCCCCACCACGGCAATCGGTTTACCGCGCAGATCGGGGTTGTCCTGTTGTTCCACCGAAGCGAAAAAGGCGTTCATGTCGACATGAATGATGGTGCGGGGGATACTCATGGGACCACGATTGAAAGGGGATGGCAACAGTCAGACTATACCAGAGCCGGGGTGGCACCGTCGACAGGATTGAAGGATGGAGGTCGTTCCGCGCCCGTCCGACGGCTACCAGAACGGCCTCCATCCTGTGTTCGCGATCCCTGAAAGCAGTGAGCTATCAGCCCTGCATGGCTGATGCCCCTTTTCCTTCCGGAACCGATTTCATCGTTCGCACCGGAACGATGACTCAGTGGGCAAGCCCCGCCCCTCCCGGCAGTTCCGCCAGAAGCTGCCGGGAGTTCCGTTCGCACTCGCGGCAGGCTTCCGCACAGATCCTGCAATGGCGGTGCATCTCCGCATGGGTTTCGCACTCCCGGGCGCACAGACCGCACATGGTGACACACACATCCAGCAGGATACGCATGAACTGCGGTTCCGGTTCGGTCTGCCTGGTGAGAATGCGGGCCGTTGTCCGGCAGATGTCGGCGCAGTCCAGATCCAGCCGGATGCATTTCCGCAACGTCTGCACCCGTTCCTCTGCCAGGCAGGCATCGGCACAACTGGTGCAGGTTTCGGCGCATTGAATGCACGCCTCTATGCAGGAGACGAAACTGTGCAGTTCGATCAGGGTTTTCCGGGGATGGGATTTGAGCACCGTTTCGATTGCCATGTCGTTCTCCTCCAACGGCTAGGCTTGATAAAGCTTCCGTGAGTCCTAGCGGAACAATGCCGCTGCCGGTTACAGTACCCGCATGAATGCCACCAGGTTCGCTTTCTCCTCTTTGGTCAGCTTCAGCTCCAGCACCAGGTTGAAGAACTCCACCGTATCCTCCAGAGTCAGGCAGCGGCCGTCGTGCATGTAGGGGGGGCTCTCCTTGATGCCCCGCAGGGTGAAGGTCTTGATTGGTCCGTCCCCCGGCTCGCGTGTGAAGCGCTCCATTTTCAGGTCGTGCATCTGCTGGTCCATGTAGAAGGGGGGGATGTGGCAGTTGCCGCACTTGCCCTTTTCAAAGAACACCTTTTGGCCCGCTAATTCTGCAGGAGTCGCCTTTTTAGGGTCCAGCCGGCCGCTCGTGTCCAGCTTGGGTGCCGGGGGCACGCCGAACATGTTCTGCATCTGTGCCATGTGCGCCACCTGGACGCGGCTGATGATGTTCATGCCCTTCTTGGCGGCATGGATCTCGTCGCCGTTGAAGTAGGCGGTGCGCTGTTCGAACTCGGTGAAATCCTCCACCGAGCGCAGGCTGCGCTTGGAACCGTGGATCTGCTGGTTGAAAAGCCCCCTGAGGCTCGTGGTGTCGAGCCGGAAGCGGCGCTCCTGCGGGCGGATGTCGGGACTGAGGTGGAATTGGCCGGTGGTGTGGCCGTTGACGTGGCAGTCGAGACAGGCCACCCCCAGGCTCGGCTGCGGGCTCTTGCGGTCATCGGTCGGGTTGAACTCCTCCTGGGGGAAGGGGGTCAGCAGCATGCGCAGACCGTCGAGCTGCACCGGCGTCAACAGGTCCTTGAAGAGACGGTAGTAGTTGTTGATCGACACCACCTCGCCCTGGGAGACGTCACCCAGCTCGGGCCGGTTCTGCAGGAAAATGGCCGGTGGAAACTCGGGCAGAAAGGCGTCCGGGATGTCGAAATCAACATCAAAGCGCTGCAGCCGCGGAAACATGTCGATCTGCATCTGGGGGAAAACCTGTCCCCCCGCTACCTGCTTGGGATGCGGCAATGGCGGATAAGGGAAGAGGTTATTCTGGCGCATCGCCTCGGGAGAAGTGACTGCCAGTTGCTCCCAGGTGGTCCCCTGCGGCAGCCGGGCGGTCGGGCCCACGGCAATCGGCTTTCCGCGGGTCATTGTAACGTCCGGAGAGAGGTTCGGGGTCAGGTTGTAATGCGACTCCAGATACCGGCGCTGCTGGTCGGCCACTTTCTGTTTCTCCGCCAGGTCGGCCTTGTAGACCTCCTCGAAGGTGGTGGTCATCGGTTTTTTGGCATTGAGCGGATCGCGGTAGAAATCGAAACCTGATATTTTCCCCTCTTCGGGCTGTTTGGTAAATTCGGTCGATGACGGTTCCGCCTTGGTGGCGCTGAAATTTTCCGGTTGGTCATGGGATGTCTTTTTCTGCTCGGGGCGCTTCACCGGCACATCTTTGGGGGTCTGGGCATCCATGACCGCGTCATAGGGTGCCGTGTTCTTCGGTTCCTTTTTAGGCTGTGTCCACGATTCGCTGCAGACAAAGGTCAGCCCCCCTGCCACCAGCAGGGTCACCGCCGCTTTTCCGTGTCGCTCCATCGTGTCCTCCTTTCACTGTCCTGGTTCTTTCAATATGGTTCTTTCAATATCTTGCTACTACTCTACTGGCGCCATGTTGAATTGCCATTCGGCATCCGTCCGTAATTGCGCTAAGCCATGAGCGGAATATAATGTTGCAAAAGGGTTGAGAAGCTATCTGACAGTGTATTTATTACGGAAAATGGATATAATTGAATGCAGAGAGGTGGTGATAACAGTGAGATCCGGAATCAAGGATACCGCGAAAGGCAAGTTTCATGAGGTAAAAGGCAAAATCAAAGAAGCAACAGGAGAACTTGTCAACAGCCCTAAAACGGCACTTGAAGGACGTGACGAAAAAGTAGCCGGAAAAATACAGAAAAACGTAGGTAAAGCGGAAAGAAAACTCAACAAATAAAGGAATTCTCTTCCTTTCATATATTAACATTCGGCACATAGCCGAAATAAGCCGCCTGTTGGGCGGCTTGTTTTTTGAACGGAATTTTTCCTACTGTTCCTCTATCCCGACGGTTTCCCCTCCTCTTGTTCGTACCAGTCCCCCCTGGTCAGCGGCAGACAGGATCTTCCCTCTGCCGGCTTTACCAGGAGCGTCTGGTAGAGGTTGAGCCTGGCAATATCGAAGCCGTGTGCCGAACCGGCCATGTAGATGCGCCAGATGCGGTAGGTTATATCGTCCGTAAGGCGGCAGGCCTCTTCCCTGGCTTGCTCCAGGCGCTGCACCCAGTGCCTGAGCGTCAGGGCATAATGCTCCCGCAGCGATTCGAGGTCGCGTACCTCGAACCCGCTGGCTTCCGCCGCCCGCAGGGTGTCGCTGATCAACAGCAGCTCCCCGTCCGGGAATACGTACCGGTCGATGAACGAGCCCCCCTTGCGCGAGCGATGGTCCAGACTGGCTGCAATGCCGTGATTCAGGAAAATGCCGCCGGGATGCAGAAGGTCCCATACGCGCCTGAAATACTCCGGCAAGCGTTTCTCCCCCACATGTTCGAACATCCCGACGCTGACCGCCTTGTCGAATCGCCCCTGCCCCTCCAGTTCCCGGTAATCGCACACCTCCACGCGGCAGCGCCCCTGCAGGCCGGCTTCCCGTATCCGTTCGCCGGCCAGTTCAGCCTGCGGCGGGCTCAGGGTAATGCCGATGACCTCGGCACCGAATCGTTGAGCCGCATGGATTACGAGCCCTCCCCAGCCGCAGCCTATGTCCAGGAGCCGCTCCCCCGGCTTGAGCCGCAGCTTGCGGCAGATATAGTCGAGCTTCTGCAGTTGTGCATTATCGAGGTCGTCGTCCTGTTCGGTGAAATAGGCGCAGGAATATACCATCCGCTTATCCAGCCACAGGCGGTAAAAGTCGTTGCCCATATCGTAATGGAACCGGACCGCCTCCCTGTCCCGCTTGCGGCTGTGGTAATTCCCCCTCAGACTCGCTCCCCGCCCCTCCTCCTCCGGCATCCCCCTCTCGGAATTGAGTAAATTCCAGCCATGGCGAATTCTGTCCAGGGTGCTCCACCGCCTGTCAAACAGCCGGTCCGCCAGCCGGAAGGCGGCCACGATGTCCCCTTCGATATCCAGCTCACCGAAGATGAAGGCTTCGCCGAGCCTCAGTTCGTCGGGTGCCGTGAACAACCTGCGCAGACCGTCATGGCTGTTGACGACCAGGGTAAAAAGCGCCCTGTCAGAGGGCCGTGAGTTCCAGACGGTACCATCCCACAACCGCAGGGCAAAGGGGGTGTCCTGCAGATCGGGCAGGAGGTCCCGAAGAAATGACAGGCTGGCGGGCAACGATCGACTCATCTCGTTCATGTGCCCCTCCGTGCTGCGATGTTCAGATGTTCATTCCGATGCCTGCATGCAGTCCCCCATCGGCCTCGGAGGGCACTAGGACACCGGGCCCGGTTCATGCTTCAGCAGCAGTATCGAACAGGGCAGCGTGCGGATCAGCGCATCGTTTTCGCCGCCGAACAGAAGGTGCTCCAGGCGCCATTCCTCATGTGCCAGGACAAGAATCAGATCGATCTTCTCCTCGGCCACGATCCGCACTATTTCGGAAAGCGGCTCCTTGTCGCTGACGAACTCCTTGATGGGGAAGCCGTCCCTGGTGACCTGGCGGACCGTCTGGTCCAGTTCCTCCTGGTACTGCTGCCTGCTCGACAGGTAGTTCTTGTATTCCTCTCCCTTGATGAACAGACCCGGGGCATTGACAGCCTTCATATCTATCGGATCGGAGACCAGACGCAGAACGCTGAGCCGGGCGTCGTACTTCCGGGCCAGCTTCACCCCTTGGAGCAAAACATCCCGGCTATACTGCGTCAACCGGTTGATGACGAGAATCCCTTCCACAGTATCCATGGCACCTCCCCTTATCGATCAGACACGATCTGTAACAGGATTAAAGCGACTCCCCGCGGACCGGTGGTGCTATGGAGAGTATAAACAGCGCTGCGCCGCACAAGGTGGCTGACGAGGATGGCGGCGAGATGCCCGTTTTTTAACAACCTTTTAAAGCTCCGGACCGAGCTGCGGGTCCGGCTGGCCGCGGAACACCCGATACAAGAGTATCAGCGAAGGTGCCAGGACGACGATGCCGAAGGGGAGCACGGATAAGAAGGCGATCAGCGTTGATCGGGGCGCCGCGGCTGCCGACAGGGAGAGTTGGCCGGTCAGCAGGTCAGGGAACATGGCGGCGCAGAAGCCGGCAATCGTCAGAGTGACCGTGGCGGCCGCGCTAATCTGCCCCAGCAGGTATCTGCGACGCCAGAGCATCGTCTCGGTGGTGCTGCCGGCAACAACTGCCAGGGCCACGCAGGCCAGGGGCCAGCCGCCGAGGAGACGGCTGGCGAACAGCGGCGCATCCGCCCTGGCCAAGGGGATTGCTGCAGCCGTCACCATCCCCAGGACGAGGCCGGCGATCATGCCGTAGCGCCTGAAATCCTCCTGCAGCCCTCCTGTCGTGCGAACCGTCATGTAGATGGGTGCCAGGTAGGCGCAGATGGCCATGCCGGTCACTCCCCCCACCACCGTAAAGGGGGTCAGCCACTGGGTCGCTCCCGCTTCGGCGGCGTAGTGCACCGTAATCCTGCCGGTTGCCGTGGCAGTCACCGCCACACCGAGGGCAAAGGGGGTAAGCACGCTGGATATCTCGAAGGTCCTGGCGATCAGGGGCACGTCCCTGCCGGTCTCCCGGCCGTAATGCCTGAACGCGAAAGCCGCCCCCCGCAGGTTGATGCCGACCAGGGCAATCACCAGTGGCGTCAGAAGAGCGGTGAAAAGGGGGGCGAATCCTTTGGGAAAGGCGGTGAACAGCACCACCACCACGAAGATCAGCCAGACGTGATTTGTTTCCCAGACCGGCCCGATGGCATGGAACAGCGCTTCACGCTGTTCGCGGGCCCGGGGTCCCGAGGCCAGGGCGGTCCAGATGCCGCCGCCGAAATCCGCCCCGGCGAACACGGCATACATCACCAGCCCGAGCAGCAGGGCCGACGCTGCAAGAAATTCAAGTATCGACACGCTGTCCCTCCTGCCCGGCATCGATGCCTTTAGTTTCCGACCGCTTGAGCAGCATCTTCAGAAGTCCGGCGGTAAGCGCGAGGTAGACGATCAGGAACAGGAACAGCACGATGCCGATGCCGCTGTTCGTGGTGGCCCCTTCCGCAACGCGCATGTGCCCCTGGATGATCCAGGGCTGGCGCCCGAACTCCGTCACCAGCCAGCCGCTCTCCAGGGCGACCATACCGAAGGGGGATGCCGACAGGATCGCCCGCAGCACCCATCTGTCCTCGGGGACCGATCTCCTCCGCCAGCGCAGCCACCAGAACAGGGCGGCCACGGCAACCATGATGAAGAACGAGCCCACCATCAGATCGAAAAAGGGATGCACCAGGCGCGGGTCCGGAGTGGTGCCGGCGGGAAAGGCGTCCAGCCCCTCCACCACGGAATCGGGATCTCTGTGGGCCAGCAGGCTGAGGAGCCGGGGAATCTCGATCCCGTAACGCACCTGTTGCGTGGCCGGGTCGGGCCAGCCGCCGATGATGAGCGGTGCGCCGGCCGTGGTGCGAAAATGGGCCTCCATAGCGGCCAGTTTCGGCTTTTCGTGCGTGGCAAGGAAAGCCGCCGAAAAATCGCCGGACAGAAACATCAGCGGCAGGCAGGCGCCGGCCACGGCCAGCGACAGGGTCAGTGCGCGCCTGTTCTCGACGCTGGTCCGACCGCGCAGCATGGCCAGGGCGTAGATGCCCGCCATGGCGAAGCCGGTGGCAACGTGGGCCGCCATGGTGCCGTGAAAAGCCTGATAGGCCAGCACCGGGTTGGCCAGCACCCGGAACGGCTGGATGTCGGTAAACGCGCCATCCACGACGCGAAAGCCGGTGGGCATATTCATCCAGGCATTGGCGCTGATGACAAAGACTGCCGAGGCCGCAGCTGAAACGGCGAGCGGGATGGTGCACAGGAAGAGTGACCGGCGCGACAGCCTCCGCTCTCCGTAGATGTAGAGCGCCAGAAAGATGGCCTCGGTAAAGAAGGCGAAACCCTCGATTGAGAAGGCCAGCCCGATCAGGGGACCACTCGCCTCCATGAAACGGGGCCAGAGCAATCCCAGCTCAAAGGAGAGTATGGTGCCGGAGACGGCGCCGATGGCGAACAGCAACCCGGCCGGGCGTATCCAGCAGCGGGCGAGCCGGTGATATTCATCGTTTCCGGTGCGCAGGGCCAGCCATTCGGCCAGCATCAGCATGAACGGCAATCCGATGCCGATGGTGGCGTAAATGATGTGAAACCCGAGCGAAATCCCCATCAGGGCGCGGGCGGCCAGGATATTGTCCATGATGCATCCCCCGGAAACCTGAACTCACGGCTGAAAAGCGGCACCTGCCGCTTTCAGAACATCGGCAGCAGAATCTTGTACACCCGGTAGGGGAGCACCCGCCGGTCCTTGCCCCCATTGAAGCGCGGCATCTTGTTGATCTGCGAGTCGGTCATGTAGAGCACCTTGTCGGGAGAGAGGGCAAGGCTGTCGGGCCACTGCAGGCGCGGGTCGCGCACCACCGTCGTATAGTTGCCGTCTTTGCCCAGGCGCTTGATCCCCTTTTCCACCGGAAGGGTCAGGTACAGATTGCCCTCCTCATCCATCAGCATCCCGTCCACCAGACTCGTCTCCATGACCTTTTCAACCCGGGCGGCCATCTGCTCGGCAGACAGGGCCGGATCCGTGAGGTACTTTGTCCCGATCCGATAGAGCCCCCTGGCGTTCAGGGCGTGATAGTAGAGATAGTCCCCGCCGGAATCCAGGGCAATGCCATCCGCATGGATCTGTGGCGGCCGTCCGTTCTCCTGCAGCAGCGGCTTCCCGTCTATTTCGGACACATACCCGGCCTCGGCCTTGGTGGAAGGACTTCTCGCCAGAACCCGCCTGCTGGTACCGTCCTTCAGGTTGGTGACCACAATGGCCCCTGCTCCTGAATCGGTGATGTAGGCCACTCCCCTGGCAGTATCGATGCGGACGTCGTTGAGGTAGCTGTTCGGCTGAATGACGCTGTCATCGAACAGAATCACCTGTTCCACCCGGTCGGACGCCAGGTTCACCTTGACCAGCTTCGCCCCTCCCCTGATGACCCCTTTGAAGGAGGGGGAGGCGGGATCAAGGATCCAGAGGTTATTGGCCTTGTCCACAACCACGCTCTGCACGCAGATGAAATGCTGCGACAGCTGCGGGTCGCCGGCCTGCCCCACCCAGCGGTTCCACGAGCTATCGGGATACGGGCGCAGGGAACCGTCCGTAAGCAGCTCTGCTACCGAATAGGCGGGGGCTTTGTCCCATCGGGGGAAGGAGATGAAAATACGGGCATCGGACGAAATGGCAATGCCGGTGGGTTGATCGGCCAGCCGGGCATATTCCATCAGCGGGTCCCGGGCCACCGGTGCCGGTACGTCGGCATTCGGCGGCAGCGTACTGCAGCCTGCCAGTGCGGCCAGCATCGCGCACAGCAATCCCGCCACCACAATCGCTGCAATCGGTCTGCCTGCCATTCGGCACCTCCTTGGGTGTACATTTCTGTGTAAAGTCTCACCCCCCACTCACCCCTTGTCAAGTTAGCCCGCCTCGAAACAGCCGGCACCAGGGTGAGTCGGTCGCGGCTGCCGAGGCTTTTTGATACATTTATAAACGTTTCCGTTTTAATGTCTCATTTTGTGTCAATACCTATCAAAACAAAGCAAAGAGCCTCAATTCAGTCGTACACCTAAAGCACTTGTCCTGTTCATCCTGTCAGCAGAGTCACAGCACGCATCAATGCTGTATCAATATCTATCAAATCATAGCAGTGCACGATGCTCCGACAGGTCCATCGGGACTTGGACCGTCTCCTGTGACCCTGGCCGCTCCCGCCGGCAGTAATGGGAAAAGACAGGCTACGCCGGTGGAATTGAAACACTTGGGATATCCCGCCGCCCGTTTGAAATCACCCCCTGAAGTGATACCCTTCACTCAGGAACACGAAGATGCAAGAAAGGAGATGTCTATGAATTTCATTACCGTCGGCCGGGAAAATTCCGGCACCATTGACCTTTATTACGAAGACCACGGTTCCGGGCAGCCGGTGGTGCTGATTCATGGATGGCCCTTGAGCGGCGCATCCTGGGAGCGGCAGGTGCCGGTCCTGGTCCAGGCGGGCTACCGGGTGATCACCTACGACCGGAGGGGCTTCGGCCGTTCATCGAAACCGGTATCCGGCTACGATTACGACACCCTCTCCAATGACCTGCACGAGATCGTAACGAAGCTCGATCTACGCGACGTCGCGCTGGTTGGCTTCTCCATGGGGGGAGGCGAAGTTGCCCGCTATCTCGGGACCCACGGCTCCGAACGCATCAGCAAAGCGGTCTTCATGGCTGCCATTCCCCCCTTTCTGCTGAAAACCCCCGACAATCCGGAGGGGGTGGACGAAAGCGTATTCATCGGCATCCAGAAAGCGATCAGAGACGACCGTCCGGCATTTCTGGCCTCATTTTTCGCCAACTTCTACAATGTCGACATTCTCGGAGGAAAGCGGATCAGCGAGGAAGCGGTCCGCCTCAGCTGGAACATGGCCTCCGGCGCATCGCCGGTCGGTACCCACGACTGCGTGCGGGCCTGGCTGACCGATTTCCGCAGCGATCTCAAGAAAATCCGTATTCCGGTACTGGTCATCCATGGCGACAGCGACAGGACCGTGCCGCTGGCGGCATCGGCGGCGCAGATGAGCCGGTTCGCCGAGGGAAGCACGCTGATGGTCGTGCCGGGGGCCCCGCATGGCCTGAACTGGACCCATTACGAGGAGGTGAACCGGGCCCTGCTCGAGTTTCTGGGGACGTGAGGGGCACGTTTCATCGGTTACGACGATAGCTGGCAACATATTCAACGAAAATACCAATTTGACCACTGCCGTGTGGTATGGAACAATTTTCACCATTTACCGCATGGGAGGAAAGGATGTTCAGAACTGTTTGTATGGTAGTGATCCTGGCAACACTGATGGCCGGTACGGTGCTGGCCGAGTCGTACAATTACGTGAAGCCCGAGACGATGAAGACGTGGCTCGAAACGAAAAAGCCGGTAATCGTGGTGGATATTCAGGTTCCGGCCGAATTTGCGAAGCGTCATCTGCCGGGATCGGTGGAAACCAACGCGTTTCCGGTCAAGAGCGACGAGGAGAAAAAGCGCCTGGAAAATGTGCTGGCAACGATCGGCAGCTCCCGTGACGATGTGGTCATCGTCTGCCCCCGGGGGGGTGGTGGAGCCAAGAACACCTACGAATACCTGAAGTCGAAAGGTGTGGACGAGAAGCGCATGTACATTCTGGAGAAAGGCATTGAAGGCTGGCCCTACCCGCAGATGTGCGCCACCGGGAGATAGAACGGACAACTCGGAAAAAAGATGCGTCAATTCGAAGAAGGAGGACAGGGAGGCACCCTGCCCTCCTTTTTTGTATGCAAACGCACGCCCGGTAAGCAAGACGATGGGAGCGAAACCGGCACCCCTGTTCCTCCGTTGGCATGCGTCAGGCGCCATCCCACATGGCCCGCAGCTTTTCGGCGCTCAGGCTGAGGTAGTCAGGATCGGGGGTGAAGACCTCCAGGGTGATGGTGCCGTCATAGCCGGCCTGCTTGACTGCCCGCACGTGACTGGCCACATCGATGGTGCCGGCCCCCAGCGGGAGATGAAGATCGGCAGTGCCCCCCTTGTTGTCGTGGAGGTGGACATGCCGGACCCGCTCGGCAAAGCGGGCCAGAATGCCCTCCAGCGTACACCGTTCAACCATCAGCTCGGTGTGGCCGATGTCCAGGTGCAGCCCCAGTTGGGGCTGCGGATCGAGCAGCTGGCCCAGTTGATCGGCACTGTTGAAGTCGCCGGGCAGGTTTTCGATCATGATCCCCACCCCACTCCCCTCGGCGACCTGGAGCAGTTCGGCAAGGCTCTTCAGGTTCTGCCGGATCACGAACGTGCGGCTGTGCATCGGTGCGTGCCGATCGGGATGGATGTTCATCCAGGCCGCTCCGATTCCGGCAAAGAACTCCAGCGAACGGCGGAAGGCCTCCACTGCCCCCCGGCGCACCTCCTCGAAGGGATGGCCAAGGGGGAGGTAATAGGCGGTATGTCCGACAACGCCCAGACCATGGTCGTCCAGGGCCTGCCTGACCGTCAGCGGATCGCACTGCCACCATCCCGCTCCCGGCGGCTCCAGGGTCAGGTCGACGAAATCGAGCCCCAGGGCGGCAAATCTGCGGATCTCGTTCACCGGGTCCGCTGCGGGATGGTTCATGGCGCCGATCTTCATGACTCTGCTCCGCAGAACCACTGCCCGGCCGCAAGCAGGGCTATTTTGTCCTGGTCCGCCGGCGGGCCGAAATGGGGTGGCGGCAGCCCCAGTTGCTCCCAGAGATGAGCCGGCACCAGCGCTGCCCGGCCGGGGCAGAGCCAGCGAAAGACGCTCATCACCCCTCCCAGGAGCAGGCGGTCATCCCCCAGCATCTCCAGCAGGCGTGACCATCGGAGACCGTTCACCCGGGTGTATAGCAGATTCAGGATATCCGGCCAGTCGGTCCGGTCCGGCTTCAGGATATACAGCTTGCTCACGATCAGCTCTTCCAGCGGAATCAGCCGCACCCGGGTCCCCCTGACCGTCACCTCCCAGCCTTCGGTCAGCCACTGTTCATCCACCGCAGACTTGCCGTTCAGCGTTTTCCAGAGCACGTCCACAATAGCCCCCTGCCGGAACGCGCGATAGCTCCAGGTCCGGTCATAGGGGAGCTCGGTATACTCATCGAAGCCCAGCCCCCGGAGCATGTCCAGGAGCGCTCCGCTTTGCTCCTGCCGCACAAAGAGGTCCAGGTCCTTGGTATTGCGGGGGTGCCCAGAATAGACGGAAACAGCCAGGCCACCGCCGATGACGAAGCTTATACCGCGCCTGGCCCCCTCTGCGAACACGGGATCATAAACGGCCCACTGTTCCGGCGGCACGAGCCGCGTCAGAAGAACGCCCCCCTTTTCCATTTCCTGTTCCATTTGTCCGCCGGACATCTCTTTTTCACCCCTGCCGGCACAGTGCTCGGAACGACACCATGTGCCCGTCAGCATCACACGAATGAGACACTGGAATTGCCACGATTCATGCTCGTTCCTCTTTCAAAAGTGTACTCCCCTCCCCGTTCTATGCAATGTGAACGGTGGCTTGCACAACCGAAACGGAGGAGGATTTGTGAGAGTGTGAGCCGCTTTCAGAAGCATGTCTCGGCACCGCATTTTCTCTATCGCCCGGCACTCTTGTGAAAAATACAGGGGGTTGCTACCATAAAACCAGAGATGCGAAAGAATACCCTGGGTTCAAGCCCGAAGACGCACACCCGGGAGGTGATGACGAAAGCCCATCTCACAAAGTCGATCCGATACATCATGGTAAGCCCCGTCATTCCACTGGAACGGGGCTTTCTCTTTCGTATGGGTCGCCGGAAGGAGAACGGTCATGTACGAAAATGCCAAACAATATCGGGATATCGTTGCAAAGGAGGTTGCCGCCCTGAAGGTCGCCTGCAAATGCCCGATTCACGACGGCCAGGCGGGCAGATGCCCCCGCTGTGGCAGGAAAGGTATCTGGGACATTGCAGGTATCGGCCTTCATCTGGGATATGGCAACAGCATCTATTACAGCACGGTATTTTACGGGTGGCGCTGCATCATGTGCGATATCAGCCGTGATGCCGTAGTACATTAAAGACGGGATTCAGGCAGGTTGTAATTCATGCACGTCAAAATCGGGCGGCCTCTCAGCAGGTCGTCGACCGTATCCTGTTTTTTTGTTTTGACATTTCGGACCAATTGGTACAAATACGGGGCATGTCGCTCGGCAGACCTTTGACATACAACCCTGACACGGTCCTGAACGCCGCGCTGGAGCTGTTCTGGTCCCAGGGCTATGAGGCGACCTCGCTGAACGATCTGCTGACTGCCATGAGGCTGTCCAAAAGTAGTTTCTACCAGGCTTTTGGAGGGAAGAAGGAACTGTTTCTGCGCTGTGTGGAACGCTACCGGGGAAGGGTCGATGAACTGCTGCGCGAAAAATTTGCGGCTTCACGCTCCGCACGTGCCTTCATCGAGCAGATCCTGCTCTCTGCGGCTAACGAGTCGCGGCAGCCGCTGGCATTGCGGCGCGGCTGCCTGCTGATGAATACCGCCACGGAATTTGCTCTCAAGGACAGCGAGGTGGCGCTTCAGGTGAACAACGGCTTTGAAAGCTTGCGGGCCATCCTGGGCGCAGCGATACGGCGCGGCCAGTCCGAACAGGACATCGCTGCCGATCTGGATCCGGACAAGGCGGCCAATTACCTTCTCAGCAGCCTGGGAGGCCTGAAGACCGTGGTCAAAGGGGGAGCTGATGAACAGCAGGTTCGCGATATCGTTGCCGTTATTCTGAGAGCGCTCGACTGATTTTTTTTGAAGATTTCTGGACTAAGCGGTCCATATAACCATGGAGGAGGAAATCATGATCGTTCAAGGCAAAAACCACAGCGCCGAGCACCTCGGTTCATTCGCAACCCTGCTGGAGCGGGATTTTCTCGGGTTCCACGGCAAGTATTTCGTCGGCGAAAACCTGGGGCTGACTGGTTGTGAGGTGTCGCTCAACCGTCTGCCGGCCGGCAAGGGAATGCCCTTTGTCCACAGCCACAAGAAGAACGAAGAGCTGTACATCGTGCTGCGAGGCAGCGGGATTTTCTACATCGACGGCGAAGAATTCCCGATCGGCGAAGGCAGTCTGATCCGTGTGGCGCCCGAAGGGGAACGGGCGTGGAAGGCCGGCACTGAAGACCTGTATTTCATCTGTATTCAAGCCGAAGCGGGGAGCCTTTCCCAGGCCACACGGGAAGATGGGATGCTGCTTGAGACAAAAACCTCGTGGATGAAGCAATGACCCAGCCTGTACATCCTGCAGAAACGTGGGAAACTTTTTCTATGAGGCCGGTTCTTTCCGCTTCACATCCTGTTGAGGAGGATGTTCGATGGAACGCACGGAAGACACAACCATTCTCATAACCGGCGCTACGGACGGATTGGGAGAAAAGGTGGCAACAGACCTTGCCCGAGGCGGCATGACGCTGCTGCTCCATGGCAGGAATCCGGAGAAAGGGCGGCGGGTGCTGGCCGGGATCCGGGAGACCACGGGCAACGAACGGTTGCACTATCTCAATGCCGATCTGGCTTCCCTGGACGAGGTGCGCCGTCTGGCCGCGGAGGTCTCCGGCAGCCGCCCCCGTCTCGACGTACTGATCAACAATGCCGGCCTTGGGGCCGGTTCAAGGCCCGCACAACGGGAGACCAGCACCGACGGCTTCGAATTGAGGTGGGGAGTCAACTACCTGGCCCCCTTCCTGCTCACCCGCCTGCTCCTGCCGCTGCTGCGTGCGACAGCGGAAAAGGCCGGAGAGTCGCGCATCGTCAATGTGGCCTCGGTCGCCCAGCGAAGCATCGATTTCGACGATGTCATGCTGGAACGCTCCTACGACGGCATGCGCGCCTACAGCCAGAGCAAACTGGCACTGGTGATGCTGACCTTCGATCTGGCCGAGCAATTGGCTGGCACCGGGGTGACAGCCACCGCCCTGCACCCGGCATCGCTGATGGATACCAGGATGGTGCGCGAATGGTTCGGCACCCCGCGAACGACCGTGGAAGAGGGCGCACGCCATGTGGAACTCCTGGCAGTTTCGAAAGAACTGGCCGGAGTGAACGGAATCTACTTCGACCAGGACAAGCCATCCAGAGTCCAGGAACAGGCCTATGACGAAGATTCCCGCAGGCGCCTGAGGGAATTGAGCCTCAGGTGGACCGGACTGGGATGATCACTACACCGTTACCTCTGCTCCATTTCATATAATACCACCCGCCCCCGGCCTGGGACTCAGGGCACATCCCCTGTTTGTCCATTTCCCTGACAACCTTCTGTATCCGCGAATCCACTCCCGCTATTTGCTGTCTGTGCGCCCCTCTCTGTTCTGCACCAGTTGCTTCGACTTGACACCATTTGATACAGTGCGATAAAGTCTGGAACATTTTGATGGTGGACAAAACCTCGGGCAATGGAGCACACACCGCATGGATTCTCCCTTGAAAAAGAAGGATACCCGCACCAGCGAGGATATGTATCACGATGCGCCGCTGTTTGCCGAGTTCGGCGCCCCATTTGTGACGAAACCCAAAGCCGCTACAGACAAGACCCCAAAGACGGGCAAAAAAAAGCCTCCGACCACAGGAAAATCCCCCAGAAAAAAAGCTGCCAAACCGGGTCGATCGGCATCGCAGCCGCGTGCGCCAAAACCGGTCAACAAAGAGGCGCTGCTGCTATCGGTGGCGGACATGTGCGCACTCCTGGGGGTATCGAGGGCAACGCTCATTAGAATGGACAACGGAGGAAAACTGCCCGGCCGGATAAAACTGGGAGGTTCCGTCAAATACCATAGGGAAACGGTTGAAACCTGGCTGAAAGAAATGATCGTAAAATCGGATACCTGAACCATTCCCGCTCTGCAGACACAGAAGTCCGGCCTTGCTGATTCCCGGCCTGACCTGGTCGAGTGCCCCTGCACAGCCCCTGCGCAAAGTAATAAACCTTGCATTTTTCAATAATTATTGTATTCTAGTCGGTGGATTTATTTTAACCTCCCAATCTAAGGAGCATTTTCCTGCATGAGTAAAGAAGAGGCCATTGAAGTCGAAGGAACGGTAATCGAACCACTCCCCAATGCCATGTTTCGGGTCAAACTCGAAAACGACCATGTGGTATTGGCCCATATCTCCGGCAAAATGCGCAAATATTTCATCAAGATACTTCCCGGCGATAAAGTTACCGTCGAACTTTCCCCCTACGACTTGAGCCGCGGCCGTATTACCTATCGCGCCAAATAAATCAGTCTTTCCGCATTCACGACAACAGGCCCATTCAGCTATCAATGGGCTTGTCGCATTTAAAAACAATTCAGTGAGGAACCAATGTACAGCGTAGCGGATTTGAAAAAAGGTCTCAAAATCATACTCGACGGCGACCCCTACGTCGTTATCGCCTTCGATTTCACCAAGCCCGGCAAAGGCCAGGCTCTTTATCGCACAAAAATGCGCAACATGATCAACGGCACCATCCTCGACCGGACCTACCGCTCCGGCGAAACCTTCGATCCAGCCAGCCTGGAAGAACGCCAGATGGAATACCTCTACAAGGAGGACACCCACTACACGTTCATGGACCAGCAGACCTATGAGCAGGTTATGATGGAAGAGGAGACGCTGGGTGACGCCAAAAATTTTCTGCTGGAAAACCTGAAGGTGGATGTGCTGCTGTTCGGCGAAAAGGCCATCGGGGTCACCCTGCCCAATTTCGTGAATCTGCGGGTTACCCAGACCGATCCGTGGGCCAAGGGGGACACCTCCGGCAACGATTCGAAACCGGCCACCGTTGAAACCGGCTACGTGCTGAGAGTCCCTCCCTTCATCGAAGAAGGTGAACTGATCACCATCGATACCCGCACCGGCGAGTACTCCACCCGGGTCAAGGGGTAAGCAGCAAACATCGAGTACTACCGAGGGGGCGAGTCGCAGCGGCTCGCCCCCTCTTTTTTTCAGGGATACACATGCCGCATCGAATCCACAACCTGCACCTGCGCGCAGCCATAATCCGGGCCATCAGGTCTTTCTTCGAAGACCAGGGATTTCTGGAGGTGGAGACCCCTCTCCGGATACCGGCCAATGCCGTCGAGGAACACATCGAACCTCTGCCGACGGCGCACTGGTACCTGCAAACCTCTCCCGAGGTCTGTATGAAACGGCTTCTGTGCCGCGGGCATGACAGAATATTCCAGATCAGCCGCTGCTGGCGCGGCGAGGAACGGGGCCGCCGACACTGCCCCGAGTTCACCATGCTGGAATGGTATCGCAGCAACGGCGACTATCGGGACCTGATGAGGGACTGTGAGAACCTGTTGAGCCGGGTGGTATCTGAATGCAGGAGAACGGGCTCCATGATCTATCAGGGAGAATCGATCGCCCTGGACCGGAAAGCGGAGCACCTGACGGTTCGGGAGGCCTTTGCGCGCTACTGTTCGAAAAGGATGGAAGAGGCCGTGAAGGACGGCAGTTTTGACGAACTCATGGTGACCTGCATCGAGCCGGGACTGCCGCGCAACGTCCCGGTTATCCTGAAGGATTACCCGACCGAGATGGCGGCCCTTGCCCGTCTGAAGCCTGAAGATCGGAGCGTGGCCGAACGATTCGAACTGTACGCCGGCGGACTGGAACTGGCCAACGGATTCAGCGAGCTCAACGACCCCCCTGAGCAGCGTGAACGGTTCCTGCAGGCGAACTGCACGCGGCTGTCGAACGGCATGCCCCGCCTGCCCCTTCCGGAACCGTTTCTCGATGAATTGGCCGCCATGCCCCCTTCGGCCGGGATCGCACTCGGCGTCGATCGCCTGGTGATGCTGCTGGCAGATACGGACACGATCGACGATGTGGTGGCATTTACCCCGGAAGAGCTGTAAGATCGCGATAACGTACCCGCTCACCCTGATAGGTCGTCAGCGTCCACATATCCCCTTCCCTCTCGGCAGCATCGGGCAGCACCGGCACTTTCCCCTTGCCGTCCGGCAGATCGATCACGTAGTACGGCACTGCCAGCCCGGAAACATGCCCGCGCAAGCCTTTCATTATCTCAAGTCCCGTCGATAGAGGTGTCCGAAAATGGCCGGTTCCCTTGACCAGGTCCATCTGATGGATATAATAGGGTCTGACTCTGAGCTGCAGCAGTCCGGTCATCAACTCCCTCATCGTTTCAACCGTGTCGTTTACCCCGCGCAGCAGCACCGTCTGGTTTCCCAGCGGAATGCCGGCATCCGCCAGCAGCCGGCAGGCTTCGGCCGATGCGGTCGTCATCTCCGCCGGATGATTGAAGTGGGTGTTGATATACAGCGGGTGAAACTGCCTGAGGATGCCGCACAATTCCGGGGTCACGCGTTCCGGCAGGGTAACGGGAATGCGGGTGCCGAGACGGATCACGCCCACATGGCTGATGGCACGCAGCCTCGTCAGCAGGTACCGCAGGGAGCCGTCGTCGAGCATGAGCGGGTCCCCGCCCGAAAGAATGACGTCCCGGATGGCAGGCCTGGCCGCGATATAGGCAAGGATCTGTTCGAACTCCGGCAGACTGAGGGGTGTATCTTCCCTTCCCACATGGCGTTTGCGCATGCAGAAACGGCAATATACCGGGCATCGGTTCGAGACGAGCACCACGACACGGTCCGGATAGCGGTGGATGAGCTTGGGCACCGGACTGAGGGCAGTCTCGGCAAGCGGATCAGGGTGTTGCCCATCGTCCAGTTCGCGGACATCCGGGATGCACTGACGCCAGATCGGATCATCCTGGTACCGGATCAGGCCGGCATAGTAACCGGAAATGCGGAAGGGGTAGGTTGCAACCACCCTCCGCAGGTCGGATGAATCCAGACTGTTTTGGATCATGCTGTCGGGTATTGCCGGCTTGAATGCTATATATCGCATGGATTATGAGTTTCCCGGGGCTGTCACTGGTCCCGCCCCGTATCTGGAGCGGCTGCCAAATGTACAAGCTTTTGTCTTGAAAACAAAAAGATTTTATTGGAGTATATCCATCTTATAGTGTCAGGCAATCTGAGCCAGAACGGTAACCAATGTATACCAAATACTTCGGATTCAACGAAAAACCGTTTACGCTGACGCCCAATCCCCGCTTTATTTTCCTCAGTAAAAACCACAAGGAAGCTTTTGCCCACCTGCTGTACGGCATCAACAACCACTACGGGTTCATAGAGCTGATCGGCGAAATCGGTACCGGCAAGACCACGGCATTGAGAACCCTGCTGGGGCAGTTGCAGGACGATCATTACCGCAGCGCCCTGATTTTGAACCCCTGCATGACCGGTACCGAGCTGCTGCGCAGCATCAACCAGGAGTTCGGCATCGACTCAGGCAGCGAACACTCCAACGAGCTGATCGCATCCCTCAACCGTTTCCTGCTGGCAGAGAACCGCGAAGGACAGACCGTGGTCCTGGTGATAGACGAAGCCCAGAACCTGCAGGCCGAGGTGCTGGAACAGGTCCGCCTGATCTCCAATCTGGAAACCGAAGACGACAAGCTCATACAGATTATTCTGGCCGGCCAGCCGGAACTGGAACATCTTCTGGAGCGCCCCGAACTTCGCCAGCTCAATCAACGCATAGCGGTCCGCTACAAGCTCCAATCCATGACCGAGGACGAGACGCGGGCCTATATCAGGCATCGCATGGAAGTGGCCGGGGAAACCGGTGGCGTGGCTTTCAGTCGAGCAGGCCTCAAGTTGATCTATTTCTACACCCGCGGCGTTCCACGGATGATCAACATCGTCTGTGACAGGTCTCTTCTGGTCGCTTATGGTGATGAGCGCCGGACCATTTCCGCAGCTACCGTTGCCCGGGCCATCTGGGAAAATCTCCATCCCGGCCGGAGCCGGCGCCTGTCCCTGGCATGTGCCGGCATCGTGGCGCTGCTTCTGACCGTGTCGGCCATGGGCTGGTTTGCTGGCCGCCCCTTGTTTGAGTACGCTTCCACCACGGCCGGATCAGGCAAAAAAGAGACGGCTGGTGCAACCATGCCGGTCACTCCGGCCGTTTTGACCGGCAGTCCGGCAGGACCGCCCCCTGCACCCGCCTCAGTGGTCACTTCCTCCACAAATCTGGAAAAGGAGCTGCTGGCCGGCAACCAGAACGATGCGCATATCCTCGCATTCAATGCCCTTATGGCGCGCTGGGACGCCCCCCCCATCAAAGTAATGAAAGGGCATTTGAGCGTTCCGGGCATGTTCGCCCGCCTTGCCGCCAAAAGAAACCTGCAGCTCACCCCCTTCAAAGGTGAACTGGAGGATGCCCTGCGCTTCGACCTTCCCGTGCTGGCAACCACCAGGATTCCCGGTGAATTCGGCAACTACTGCCTGGCGGTGACATCCGTGGACAGGGATTCACTGGCCACCTCGCCACAACCTTCATCGGGCGGTACGATCAGAAAAGAAGATCTGGCACGGATTGCCGGTGGCACCTACTACCTGCTCTGGAGAAATTACGGGCAAATACCCAACATCATAGAGCCTGGGGAGAAACAGTTCGAAATACGCGCCCTGCAGCGGCTGCTGAAGCAGGCCGGCTTTTACCGCCATCCGATCGACGGAGACTACAGCAGCGCCACCATCGCTGCGGTACGCGAGTTCCAGCGTTCCCGGGGTATTCCTGCCAACGATTCCGTCGGCGAGCTGACGCTGGCAGCGCTCTCGATATACGACTCGGCTCACGCGATCCCATCACTGAAAAGAGGTGCGCCGAAACCATGAGCTCAATCCTGAAGGCGCTAAAAAAACTGGAAGACGAAAAAGCCCTGCGCCAGGCCGATTCCCTCAGGATCGACGCGGAAATCCTGCGCACCGCTGAACGGCCCCGCCTCTCGCCCCTCAAACTTGGCCTGATCGCCATGTTCCTGTTCGGCTGCGGCGGTGCTGTCACCTATCTGCATCTGAAAGGTGTTCCTGTGGAACCCGCTGTATCGCCACCCGCGCCGAATCGGAAGGGCGCCGGAAACTCGGATCGCTCGGCACAGACGGTGCCGGTAGAACGCATACAACCTGACCCGGTGATTGTACCTGCCGGCACGGTGACGGGCGCCGCAGAGATATCTCACATCCCCGGCTCCCGGGATACAGGCAAAAGAACAGCGCAGGCGAAACCGGTCCGGGCGGAGCAGGCACCTGCTGAAAAGGGTGCACCATCCTCGGCCGGGCCCCGCCCCCTGACGGTAAAGCCACCGGTTGAAATCCGTTCCGCAATGACCGGACAGGTACCGGCACTGAAGGTCAATGGCATCGCTTTTCAGGATGGCATCGACAGTGTGGCGATGATCAACAATGTTCCGGTTTCGAGGGGCTCTTTGATTGAGGGGGTGAGAGTGGAGAATATCTACCGCGACCGCGTTCAGTTCATGTTCGGGACGGAAAAATTCGAAATTCCCCTGGGCAGGTCGAACCGTTAGCCTCCGCTTTGTCAGCGAATGATTACTTTGAAGAACTTTGCCAGGTAATCTACCCCCGACCAGATCGTCAGCAACGTCGCAATCGCGAGGTAGAACATGCCGACATTGTGCATGTCCACCTGCAGCAGCGGATGCCCGATGCCGAACAGCCAGTTGTAGTTGTAATGCAGCAGCAATCCCAGAATGGCGACGATCTGGAATATTGTCTTATACTTCCCCAAATCGCTGGCCTGAATGACAATGCCCTCGCTGGAGGCGATTCCCCGCAGGCCGGTGATAATGATTTCCCTCCCCAGAATGACCAGCACCATCCAGGCCGGCACCCGTCCATACGGCAAGATCATGATCAGGGCAGCCATCACGATCAGCTTGTCCGCGATAGGATCGAGAAACTTTCCGAAGACAGTTACGATGCCCATTCTGCGAGCCAAGTATCCGTCCAGCCAATCGGTAATCGAAGCCAGGGCAAAGACTGCTGCCGCCCAGAATCCGGCCTGCCTGCTCGGGGACATGAGAAGCCCGGCCATCAGGGGAATGGCGGCAATCCTCATCATGGTCAGAATGTTGGGAAGGTTGAGAATGGGGTGGTTTTGTCGTGGTGTCATCGTTCAGTTTGCCTGGTATGATTGCATGTAGGACAGTACCCGGTCCACATAGGTGCGGGTTTCGGCATAGGGAGGTATCCCGCCGAACTTGGCCACCTTGTTCAGCCCGGCATTGTAAGCTGCCAGGGCCAGGGAGACATCTCCCCGAAAGGTATCCAGCAGAAAACGAAGGTATTTTACCCCCCCTTCGACATTGTCCCGGGGATTGAAGCTGTTGCTCACCTTGAGTGACTTGGCGGTGCCGGGCATGAGCTGCATCAGGCCGCTGGCTCCTTTGTGCGAAACGGCATTGGGGTTATAGCCTGACTCGGCGTGAATGACGGCCTTGATGAGCGGGGCGCTGACACCGTATTTCTCCGAGCAGGTCTTGATGATTTGTTCGTATTCTGCGGGATTGGCATTCTGGGAGAGCTTCAAACGGGTGCGCAGTTCCCTGTCCTTCTTGATGTCCCGCATGAAAATCACGAAACGCTTGTCGGTAGGGGCATCCGTAAAATGAAGAACACCTTCGCTGTCCTCGTATTTGTAGATGTCGGCACAACCTTCCGGGGGAGACAGCACCAGCAGTGCCTGGATAACCATGAACAGACGTATGGCAGTACCCGCGAGGTGTGAACGCATAGTGCCTCAATAATCCCAAAACAGCATATTTTGTCAAGTTTATTCCTGTCCTCCGGAGTAAGAGGGCAGTTTGAAATTGACTTTTACAGCACCATGTTTTACAAAGATTCTTTCCTAAAGCGGAGGTATCACCTTGAACGATCAGAGAATTACCTATAAAGACGCCGGAGTGGATATCGCTGCCGGCAACAGCTTCGTCAACATGATCAAGCCGCTGGTCAAGTCGACGTTCAGACCGGAGGTCATGACCGACCTGGGTGGCTTCGGAGGGCTCTTCTCGCTGAATACCTCCAAGTACAAGAACCCGGTGCTCGTCTCCGGAACCGATGGCGTCGGCACCAAGCTGAAAATCGCATTCCTGGCAGACAAACATGACACGGTCGGAATTGACCTGGTCGCCATGTGCGTCAACGATATCATCGTCCAGGGCGCTGAACCGCTCTTTTTCCTCGATTATCTGGCCACCGGGCACCTGCTCCCCGAAAAGGCCGCCGACATCGTCAAAGGCATCGCCGAAGGCTGCCGGCAGGCCGGGTGCGCCCTGATCGGCGGAGAAACCGCTGAAATGCCCGGTTTTTATCAGGACGGCGAATACGACATCGCCGGATTCACCGTTGGGGTGGCAGATCGCGACAGCATCATCGACGGCTCCGGCATTGCCGTGGGCAACCGCTTGATCGGCATCGCCTCCAGCGGCCTCCACAGCAATGGCTATTCGCTCGCCCGCAAGCTGGTTTTCGAGCGCCTGGGACTCTCCATTGACGATACCTTTCCCGGAACAACACACTCGGTTGCCGAAGAGCTGCTCAGGCCGACCAGGATCTACGTACGTTCCATACTGAACCTGCTCAAGGACTTCACCATCAACGGCATCGCCCATATCACCGGTGGCGGGCTTCTCGAAAATATCCCGCGCATCCTGCCGAAAGGCTGCTGTGCATCCATCCGCCTCTCAAGCTGGCAACGCCCCCAACTGTTCGACATTCTGCGCGACGCAGGCAACGTCGAACTTGAGGAGATGTACCGCACCTTCAATATGGGCATCGGCATGGTGCTGGCGGTGGCCGAGCATGATGCGGAGGATATGATCGACCGGCTGCACGGATTGGGAGAGCAGGCATGGGTAATCGGACAGATCACCCCCTGTTCCGCAGGTAGCGAGAGCACCAAACTGGTGGAATCGTGATGGTTGCCAGAGAGCCCCTCAAGCTGGCCGTTCTGGTATCCGGGAACGGATCCAATCTCCAGGCCATCATCGACCGTATCGAGGCTGGCGAACTGAACGCCAGGATCGTTTGCGTGATCAGCAACAATCCCGAGGCCTTTGCCCTGACGCGTGCCGCCAATCACGGCATAGCGACCATAATCCACGACAACCGCGGCTTTGCAAATCGTCGGGAATATGATGCAGCCCTGGTCGCGATCCTGCGGGAACACGGGGTCCGGCTCGTCGTGCTGGCCGGTTTCATGCGGATTCTGTCCGAGGTTATGGTGAGCGCTTTCCCCCATGCCATCATGAATCTCCACCCTGCCCTGCTGCCCTCTTTCCCCGGTCTTCATGCCCAGAAACAGGCCCTCGATTACGGTGTGAAATTCAGCGGCTGCACGGTGCATTTTGTCGACTGCGGCACCGACACCGGACCGGTGATCCTTCAGTCGGTCGTCCCGGTCGAACAGGACGATACCGAGGAGACCCTGTCTGCACGCATTCAACGGGAAGAGCATCGCATCTTCCCCGAAGCCATTGGACTCTTCGCTGACGACAGAATCAGCGTGGAGGGACGACAGGTGCGAATCCCGTCATAAATTTCCTTGACATGCCTCGGCTATTAGGGTAATAAAACTACTTTAACTCAATCAAATCAACGCAATTGCGTTTACTGGAGGTGCAGTTTGGCACATCACAAGTCGGCAATCAAAAGGATCAAGCAGAATGCCAAGAAAAATGCCCGTAACCGGCACGTTTCCTCGACACTGAAAACATATATCAAGCGGGTACGCGAAGCGGTCGAAGCCAAGAACAAGGAGGCCGCAGTCGCAGCACTGAACGCAGCAATCCCCGTTATCGACAAAACTGCATCCAAAGGCGTTATCCACGCTTCCACCGCCTCGCGCAACGTATCGCGCCTGACCAAACTGGTCAACACCCTCGGCTAACAGCCTTCAATTCGATTGAATACAAAAAGGGGACTTCCACTGAGGATGTCCCCTTTTTCAGTTCTGCCAGCTGTGTTTGCCACTCCGAAACCGGCACGCTTTAAAAGCCGTTGCGTCCCTATGCTCCCGCTCTGGTGCAAATCGTCACTACCAGGGCATGCATGAGCGTGTAGGCATTGCCCCCCGTCTTTGACGAAATATCGCAATTGTAGAGCCCTTCAAAGACGTTCTTCAGCTCGTCTTTCCTGAAGTTCTTCGCCTGCTGCAGGTACTCTCCGATAAAATAGGCATTTATTCCCACTTCGCGGCCGATCTCCGCTTGGGCTACCCTGCGATCCAACAACTCCCTCACCCGCCACAATTGCCTGAAATGCCGGGCAAGCGCCCCGATCACCAGGGGAATCTCCTCGCCGTTGCGAAAAAGGGCATCCAGGCTCTTCAGCGCATTCCTGAGATCCTTCGTTCCGAGGAAGCGAGCCAGCTCAAAAGCGTCAAAAGCCTTGCTGCTGCTGGCAATGCTGCGAACGTCATCCAGGGTGATCTTCTGCCTGTTACCGCAATAGACAACCAGTTTTTCAATCTGAGAGGAGAGTTCCTGGAGATTGTTGCCGATCAGGAGCGCCAGCAGTTCAGCCGCCGCCGGTTCAATCGGCTTGCCGAGGGCAACCGCTTCGGCAGCGATAAAGCCGGGCAGCTTGTTGTCGTACAGGCGCTTGAACTCCACCAGCGCCCCCAGTTTCTTCAGTTCGAGGAAGAATTTCTTGCGCTGGTCGATTTTGAGACCGGTAAATATCAGGCAGGTGCTGGCAACGGGATTGCGAACATACGGGAGCAAAGTCTCCAGTGCATCGGCCTTCAACAGCTCTGCCCGTTTTACCAGCACGGCCCTGCGCTCGGCGAACATCGGCAGAGTCTGGGCGGCATCGACAATCTCGATGCCCTTGGACTCGTTGCCGTAATAGACATTGCAGTTGAAGTCTTTGAGCGAGGGGTCGATGGCCCGTTCGAGCAGTTTGCGGGCCATCCTCTCGATCAGGAAGGACTCCTCCCCGTACAGATAACAGACCGCGGGAAGTCTGTCCTTCTGGATGGCTGATTCAAGTTCCTGAGCAGTCATATCAGTAGGATTGTTCCACCGTAACGAGAAACCTCTGGGCAAGCACGGTCGAGGCCGCAGCCAGCGCGGCCTCTTCCGAGTTTCTCTGCAGAGCGAGATTGTCGTTGGCAGGGTAGTCCTGGAAAGCCTGGAGCATGCCTTTCCAGAGCGGAGCGGCAGTGCCCTTGCGACGCACTTCCAGCTCCACATTGATCAACAACCGGTATTCCCTGGCCCTGTCGGCAGCCGTATAGGATATGGCAGTCGTGGTATAGGAACGCAAGGCGCCGGTTACAACGATCATGGCCTCAGACTCGCTGCCGGCGGGCTTCATCCCCCGCTGGGCATGGGAGACATCAAGAAGTGCGCGGCGGATGACGGTCTGGGCCGTAGGGCTGACAGTGTCATTGCCGATGAAGGCTACCCACAGGGACTGATCGGGGGCCAGTCGCTGATCGGTGGATCCGATAAACCGGTAACCGCACCCCGAGCATCCCATGACAACGCACAGCACCAGCAGGACTCTGCAGATGGCCAAAGCGGACGTAACTCTTCCCGCAGACATGCCGGCCCTACCCTACCACGATATTGACCAGTTTTCCGGGAACGCAGATCACCTTGCGAACCTGGACACCCTGCAGGAACGGCTGCACCTTTTCGTCGGCAAGCGCCAGGGCCTTCAAGGCTTCCTCATCGGTCCCGGCGGCAACGGTGATTTTCGAACGCAGCTTGCCGTTGACCTGGACAACCACCAGCACTTCTTCATCCACAACGGCAGAACGGTCGTACTCCGGCCAGGCAGTTTCAGACAGCGGCGTGGCATGGCCGAGGCGCTGCCATAGCTCTTCGGTGATGTGGGGAACAAAAGGTGCCAGCAGCATGACCATGCTGTCCAGCGCTTCTTTCATCACGGACCCGGCCTGCGGCGTCGCAAGTTCCGAACCCTGCAGGGTATTCAGCAGCTCCATGACCGAAGCGATGGCGGTGTTGAAATGGAAACGCTCCTCGATGTCTTCGGTCACCTTGCGGATCGTCTTGTGCACCGCACGCCGCAGGGTGCGTTCCTCGGCAGCGAGGGTATTCACATCGACCGGTCCGGCATTGCGGATCAGGTCCAGCCGGTCGTGGACCAGCCTCCAGACGCGGTTGAGAAAGCGGAAAGAGCCATCGACCCCCTGATCGCTCCAATCGAGATCCTTTTCCGGCGGTGCCGCAAACAGCGAGAACAGCCGGGCCGTGTCGGCGCCATAACGCTCGATCAGGGCATTGGGATCGACGACATTGCCCTTGGATTTGCTCATCTTTGCCCCATCCTTGATGACCATTCCCTGGGTCAACAGGTTGGTGAACGGTTCGGAGCAGGTAATGTAGCCGAGATCGCGCAGCACCTTGGTGAAGAAACGGGCGTACAGCAGATGAAGAACCGCATGCTCGATGCCGCCGATGTACTGGTCGACCGACATCCAGTAATCGACCCGCTTGCGGTCAAGGGGGCCTTCCTTAAAATCGGGGCAGCAGTAGCGCAGGAAATACCAGGAAGACTGCACGAAGGTGTCCATGGTGTCGGTTTCCCGGCGGGCAGGCATGCCACAGCGCGGGCAAGGCACATTGACGAAGGAGTCCAGCTTTGCCAGGGGGCTGCCCCCTTCCCCGCTGAATTCCACATCCATCGGAAGCCGGACCGGCAGATCATTTTCCGGCACCGGCACGACTCCGCAGCAATCGCAATAGATGACCGGAATAGGATTGCCCCAGTACCGCTGGCGTGAGATGCCCCAATCGCGCAGGCGGAAGTTCACCGTCTTCTTTCCGAGCCCCTGCTGTTCCAGGAAATCGGCAATGGCCTCTTTGGCCTGTTCACTGCGCATGCCGTCGAACGTGCCGGAGTTCACCATGATCCCGGGTTCGGTGAAGGCCGCGGTCATTGAGGCGGTCTCCAGTTCCTGGCCTTCGCCCGGCTGAATGACGATCTGAAGGGGCAGGGAGTATTTCCTGGCGAATTCGAAATCGCGCTGATCATGGGTGGGAACCGCCATGACCGCGCCGGTACCGTAGTCCATCAGGACGAAGTTGGCCAGGTACACCGGCATGCGGGTTTTGGTAAGCGGGTTGATGCAGTAGGTACCGGTGAAGACCCCCTCTTTCTCGAAGTCCTCGGCGGTCCTCTTCATGCGATCGGTCTTGGCAACCGATTCGATGAAGCGTTCCACCGCCGCCTTTCTGTCAGGGGTGGTCAGTTCCATGGCCAGGGGGTGTTCGGGGGCCAGGGACATGAAGGTGGCACCGAACACGGTGTCCTGCCGGGTGGTGAAAACCTTGATGGCATCACTCATGCCTTCCAGAGGGAAATCGATTTCGCACCCGAAGCTTTTGCCGATCCAGTTGCGCTGCATCACCAGCACCCGTTCGGGCCATCCGGGAAGCTGATCGGTGAAACTCAGCAGCTCCTCGGCGTAGTCGGTAATGCGGAAGAACCACTGATCCAGTTCCTTCTGTACAACTTCGTTGTCGCAGCGCCAGCATGCACCATCCTCCACCTGCTCGTTGGCCAGCACGGTTTCGCACTTGGGACACCAGTTCACGAAGGAGGTTTTTTTGTATGCGAGCCCTTTCTCGAACATCTCCAGGAAGATCTTCTGTTCCCAGCGATAATAGTCCAGATCGCACGTGGCCAGTTCACGGTTCCAATCGTAGGAAAGCCCCATCTTCTTCAGCTGGCCCCGCATATAGGCGATGTTTTCATAGGTCCACTTGGCGGGATGACTCTTGTTCTGAATGGCGGCATTTTCCGCCGGCATGCCGAAGGCATCCCATCCCATCGGGTGCAGGACGTTGAATCCCCGCATGCGCTTGAAGCGGCCGACTACATCACCGATGGAATAATTGCGGACATGCCCCATATGGATCCTGCCGGAGGGATAGGGAAACATCTCCAGCAGGTAGTATTTCTTCTTGCCGGGATCCTCGCCGACGGTAAAGGTCGAAGCCTGCTCCCATTGCTGCTGCCACTTCTGTTCCACTTCAGACGGATTGTACTTCTGCTCCACAGCTGTATCCTTCCTTTCTGTTTTCATAAGAACATATCACACTTTCACGCTGCTCGGGCTCGGCAGAGCCGGTCGCGGCAGCCTGATCATTCCACTACGCATTTGGCCAGGATTTCGCGGGCTACATGCCGCAGCGGCGCCACCCGGTCGACAACGCCGGTGGCGATAGCCTCGCGCGGCATCCCGAAAACCACGGCGCTTTCCTCTGATTCTGAAATAACGTACCCTCCCTGCTGCTTGACCGACAGAATGCCCTTGCTGCCGTCGTTTCCCATGCCGGTCAGGACCACGGCCACCAGGCGGTCGCGAAAGATCGAGGCGCAGGACTCGAACATGACATCCACGGACGGGATAAAGCGGTCGGCCGGCGTGGGAGACACTACCCTGGCCGTCACCTCTCCTCCACGGTGTTCGAAAAGGAGGTTCTTTCCCCCGGGAGCGATAAGAACATGACCGGGCAGCACCGGATCGCCATCTTCCGCCTCTTTCACCGTAAAGGCGCAGTTCCGGTTGAGACGTTCGGCAAAGGCACGGGTGAAGCCGGCCGGCATATGCTGCGAAACAACGACTGCAAAGGGGTAATGCTTTTCAAACGAGGAAAAAATGCCCTGCAAGGCAGGAGGCCCCCCCGTTGAAGCACCTATGGCAACAACACTGACCGGACGCTTGTTCTCCACACTGCGGGCGGGATGAAAGTCTTGACGCTGCTCAGGCTGTTCACCCTCGGGAAGGGGTACTTGGTGCTGGCGGAGGCGTCCGGGCTTGAGGTTCAGTACCTGCAGGACTTTCTGCTGCAGGTCCCCGCGGATCGTCAGAAGATCGGTGGAGGCACTGCTGGACGGCTTGGCAATGAAATCGAAGGCTCCCAGTTCCAGCGCCTTGAACACCTCTTCAGCCCCGCTGAGCGCACTGATCACAATGACCGGGACCGAAAACCTGGCCGTCAAAATCCGCAGCAGCGTGAAGCCATCCATCTTGGGCATCTGCAGATCAAGGGTAACCAAGTCAGGCTTGAGGGCGATCACCTTCTGGATGCCCTCTTCCCCATTGATGGCATACCCCACCACCTCGACCCCTTCGATGCGGTCGAGCATCTTGGTGATGGTGCGCCTGCTGAAGGCCGAATCGTCGACGACCACGACCCTGATATTCTTCACGACAGCCCCCCGGGTGCGGACCTTTCGGGCTTTTGATAGATCATGTCATTCTTGAAATGACGCAGTGTGAATTGTGTGGAAATGTTCATCAGTGACTCGGAGTGCCCAAGAAGTAGAAAACCTCCATCAAAGAGGGTTTTATGAAATGATTCGACTACCTTTTTTTTAGCTGCCAGATCGAAATAAATTATGACATTCCTGCAGAAAATCAAATCCATTTTGCCGAGCATCATCATACGGTGCGTATCGAACAGGTTGAGATGGCTGATGGTCACCAGCTCCCGGATTTCATCAGTCACCCTCTGGCCGTCATCCTGCTGTTGAAAGAAGCGCTTCAGGTACCAGTCATCGGTTGCGCGAAACGAAGTCTTGCCGTAGACCCCGCGCCGGGCGTGCTGCAATACGCGCTGGCTGATGTCGGTACCGATAATTTCTATGTTCCAGCCGTGCAGCGCCGAAATATCGCGGATCAGCATGGCAATCGTATAGGGTTCTTCGCCGGTGGAACAGCCGGCGCTCCAGATGCGCAGGGTATGATCTCCCTTGGCTGACTTCGTCTTGATCAACTCCGGGATGATTTCATCGGTAAAAGCCTTGAGTTGGTACGATTCGCGAAAGAAATAGGTTTCATTGGTGGTGAGGATATCCATGATATCCATCATTTCCTGATCTTTTCTGCGGTTGTACTTCAAGAACTGATAATATTCCCGATAGGTTGCAATGTTGAGAGCCGTCAGGCGCCGGGAGAGCCGCTTTTCCAGCAGGTATTTAGAATCCTCGTCAAAGTAGATGCCGCAATGTTTGTAGATGCTGTCGCGAAACAGCAGGAACTCTTCGTCACTCATCAGTTGTGCCGTGCACGGAGCGAGTGTCATGTGAGGCTTTCCAGCAGGCGTACGATCCGGAGTCTGAGCTGGGGATCGTTTTCTATCTTTTCGGCACGTGAGAGAAAATGCCGGGCATCCTCAGCGGGGAGACCGGCCACCAGATCTATCCAGGCGGCTCTGACTGCATGATTGGGGTGCGATAAAAGCCGTTCCGCGTTGGAACCGAGCCACTCTCCACCTTGGCGGGTAAGAATTCCGACCGCCTGCATCATGATCTCATGATCGGGATGGTCGAGCACCGTTTCTACCAACTCGAATGCCGCGCGATTTCCGATCGATTCCAGCAGTTCCAGGCAGGTGACCATCAATAGCTCTTCGGCATGCGGAACCAGAGATTCCATCACCGAAAAGGCGCGGTCCTGCTCGATTCCGGCAATGGCTCTCAGCACCGCACACTGCACCCAGCAGTCTTCGTCTTCCATGGCATGGACGAGGGGTTCCACGACCTCGGTCCCACCGACCTCCCCCAACGCTTCCGCGGCCGCAATGCGGACATCCGGGTCTTCGTCGACCAATGCGAGCAGAAGAACGCTGCAATGCACCGGCAGATGCAGGGAGCCGATCGCCGATACCGCTATCTGCCGCACGCCGGGATCTTCATCCTTTACCAGCAGGGAAAGGGTATCGCCGTCACCCAGCGTGGCGCTCAGAACGGCAGCATTGCGGCGCTTTTCAGCCTGATCGGATACCCCCAGTTCCCTGACTACGTTCTGAATGGCGTTTCGGTCGAGAGCGGCCAGATGCTTGAGACAGGCAATGGCGACGGAGGTGACCTCTGGGTCCGAATCCTCCAGCAGAGATACGACGGTCGAAATGCAATCGGTCATGCCGAGCCTGCCGGCTGCCGAGGCCGCAGCCTTGCGGACCATGGGGGAGGCATCGCCCAATGCCTCCTGGATAACGTCGCTGCCGGTCGGACACGCCAACTCGCCCACCACGGTACAGATGGCGGAACGGGAAACCTCGTCCGCCTCCTGGTACAGCGTCAGGAGTGCAGCCAGGCCGTCCTCACCCAGCCGTTTCAATGAAGTCAGGGCGATGCCGGTATAACGCTCGTTTGCAAAGGCGTTCAGCAGCGTGGTGGCGCTTCTCGTGTCGCCCGTTATTCCCAATATAGCCGTCACCGCCTCGGCCAGGCCGGCGTCCTCGGCATCGAATGACTCGATCAGCAAGGGCAGCACGGTGCTTCCCTTCAGATTCAGCAGGGAATTCTCCATGACTGCGCGCGCGGTAACGCTTGAACGTGAAAATATCCGATACCAGGCCGTGATGGCTGATCTGCGGCTGCTTTTCTGACGGGACCGGAAGCCTTTCAGAAGGATAGGCGCGACCGAATCGTCGCCGATGCTTCCGAGGCATTCGTAGACACTGGCGCGGAGAATATCCTGTTTCGCCAGCGCAATGATCTCTGCCGGGACTGCCAGGTGCGAGGAGAGCTTTCCCAGGGCGGTCAGAGCACTGAAGCGGAAAATGAGTGCATCGTTGCCGATAATGCTGTCGATCAGCGCGGGGACCACGCTCGAATCGCCGATGTTGCCCAGATGCTCGGCAGCTGCGGCAGCCACGTTGACATCGGGGTCCGAAAGGGTGGCAAGCAGAACGGGCACAAAACCGGCGTCGGCGATTGTTCCCATGACATCGACCACGAATTTGCGGACATCCGCCTCATCATCGTGCACCATCCCGATCAGCGGTGTTGCAGCGCGGAGCCCCAGCCTGATGATGGCTTCCGCGGCGGAATTCCTCAGGCCGGCGTTGTCGCCGTTACGCAGGAACTCCAACAGATCGGTTATGCAGGCCTCTTCCGGGTCGGCAGCAACGAATACGTCGACCGCTTCCTTGCGGACTCTCCAACTGACATCGGCCAAGCCGACAAACAGGGCATCCCGGGATTCAGACAAGGATTTTCCCCTCAGGGCATGCACAGCCTCCCGCCGGGTTTCTTCATCCGACGATCTCAGGGCCTGTCGTATATCCGCGTGACTCTCCACCAGAATGCTCCCTTGCAGAATACCGCCGAATCCGTGACACGGTCAGAGCCACGGATTCGCAAAATGTCCTGAAAAATCAACCAGCGTCTGCCGGGACACCGTAACCTGGTCCCATTATCCCAGGAGCGAATCGATGTCCAGAATCATGAACAGGCGCTCCTGCGACAGGCAGACTCCCAGCAGCCATTCGGCGCCGACCCCCTCGTCCACATCGGGGGGGGGCTTTATATCGCCGGCCGGCACCGCGATGACTTCCAGCACTTCGTCAACCACCAGCGCCAGGGCCTGCCGTGCGAGCGACACGATCAGAAACTTGGCCGGCTTGTCTTCCGGGACCGGGGGCAGGCCGAAACGCCGGCGCAGGTTCATGACCGGAATGATGTTTCCGCGGAGATTGATGACCCCTTCCACCATGCTGGAGGAACCGGGCAGGCATGACAACCTCTGGGGCTGTACGATCTCCCTGATGCGCATGATATCCACGGCAAAGAGGGTCTCACCCAGACTGAAACAGGCCAGCTGTATTTCCGTGAGTTCTTTGTTCATGCCTTGGCAGATGCTCCGGCCCATCTTCAGTTGGTTGCTAGCGAAATGAACGTGGTCATGTCCCAAAGGCGTTCCCGCCGGTCTCTCCATTCGGAAAGCGCCCTCGTCAGTGGCTACATCAGGTCTATATCGGCGATCGCCTCGATATGGAGCAGTATGATCATCAGCCCCTCTGCACGGCCGATTCCCTTGACGAAATCGCGGTCAATACCTTCGAGAACGGCCGGAGCGGCTTCAAAGCTGTTCTTCGGGATGCGGACCACCTTGGTGACCTCATCCACCATCAGGCCGCAGAGTTCGTTGCCGTTTTTGACCACCACCACCCGCTCTTTCCCGGTGGCGGATTCCCTGTCGAGTCCGAGACGGACGAGCAGATCGATGATCGGGGTAATCACGCCTCTCAGGGAAATCACCCCGGACACAAAGGAGGGGGACCGGGGCACTTCGGTTACCGGCCTCGGTTTTATGATCTCCTTGATCTGCATGATGTTGATGCCGTACGTTTCGTCAGCCACCCGGATGCAGAGAAATTCTTCGTATTCTTCGATCGGTGCGTTGGATAATTCACTGGAAACAGCCTGCAGATCCTCATCGCAGCCGGCAGCCTCCCTCCCGGCAAGCAGGAGCGCAACCGGATCGGATACCGTTCTTCTGCGAGGCTTTTTCGCAACGGCCGGAGCGTCGGGCACGGCGGGCGTATTGACATTGACAAACGCCATCTCCGGTACCGGTACGGGCATCTCCCTCGGCTCGGGCAGCGGCAGGAGTTCCGACACCTCCGGCTGGCAAAGGGCGGGACGTTCCGGCAGCGGCGCCCGTTCCTGCTGGCGGGCTTTTTTTCTTATTTTGGCCAGATCCATTATCCCCTGCCTACATCATCATTTCATCTTTGATTTCGTTTATGATGGCGGAGTCGATCAGGGCGGCATCATTTCCGTATGCCACCAGCAAGGCATTGGTGGCCACTGAATTGATCTTGCGCGGCACTCCGCCGGTCAGCTCGTAAACCTTCTGCACGGCATCGGGGGTGAACAGGCCCGCCTCCCCGCCAGCCATCTCCAGCCTGAAATCGAGGTATTCCATGGTTTCCTCCAGCGAAAGCGGGCAGAGGTGGTAATGGAGTGCGATTCGCTGACGAAGCGGCTCGAAACGCGGCGATGAAAGCATGCTGCGCAGTTCGGGCTGCCCCATGATAACCACGGCCAGGAGATTATGGGCATCCAGCTGAAAGTTGGTCAGAAGCCTGATCTCGTCGAATACTTCCGCATCTGCGATCATCTGGGCCTCATCGACCACTATGACCGGACAGATACCTTTCAGATAGTGATCGTAGATAACGGCATTTATCTGCTCCAGCACCTCGTTCTTGGAGGCGGCCGGCCTTTCAACGTCCAGCAGCCGGGCCGTGGCGCGCAGGAATTCGAGCGCATTCAGACGCGGGTTGACGATGTAACAGAAGCGGTACCTGTCACCGAGCCTATCCATCAGGGCACGGGAAATGGTGGTCTTGCCGCAGCCGATATCACCGGTCAGAACGGCGATCTCCCGTTCCTCCACAACGAATTCCAGTCTGGCCAGGGCCTCTTCATGGCCTCTGCTGAAAAACAGGAAACGAGGGTCAGGCGTTTTGCTGAAAGGCTTTTCCGTAAACCCGAAGTAACGTTTGTACATGATCAGGTACCGCTCTTCATGGCTTCGGCAATCATCCCCCCCACATCGAGCACCAGGATGGTACGCTGGTCACCCAGGTCGGCAGCCCCCGAAATGCCGCGGAATTTCTTGAACGATTCGCCCAGGGACTTGATGACGATATCCTGCTGCCCCAGCAGGTCATCCACGACGATACCCAGCCGTTTTTCGGCGACCCCTACCACCACCACGTAAAATTCGTCCGGACGCCTCTCCTGGCGTCCGATGCCGAAAAAGGCATCGAGCCTGAGCAGTGGAAGGGTCGTTTCCCGCAGTTGGATGACCTCTTTGCGCTCGACCGACTTTATATCCCGTTCGTGGAGGATCAGCGATTCGAGCACCGAGGTGATCGGCAGGGCATAGGTCCTCCCGGCACAGGAGATGATCAGCACCTTGATGATGGCCAGGGTGATCGGCAAGGTGATGATGAAGCGGGTCCCTGCCCCCTGGCTGGTTTCGATGTCGACCATGCCCGAAATGGAGGTGATGTTGTTCCTGACGACATCCATTCCGACCCCGCGTCCCGACACCTCGCTGATCTGATCGGTGGTGGAGAAACCGGGCAGGAAGATGAAATCCAGTGCTTCCTTGTCCGAGACGGTGCCGACATCGTGTACAAGCCCCTTCTGCAGCGCCTTTGTTTTGATCTTTTGAACGTCGATACCGCCGCCGTCGTCCTGGACCTCGATCACGACATGGTTGCCTTTGGAGTAGGAGGCGATGGTAATGGTGCCCTTCTCGTCCTTGCCCAGGGCCAGGCGCTGTTCGGGGGGCTCGATCCCGTGATCGATGGCGTTCCGGATGATATGCATCATCGGGTCGGAAATATCCTCCACGATCAGTTTGTCGAGCTCGGTCTCAGCGCCGTGGAACTTCAGCTCCACCTTCTTGCCCTGCTCACGGGAGATCTTGCGCACGATGCGGGACATTTTTTCATACAACTGGCCGACCGGAATCATCCGGATCTCCATGACCCCTTTCTGCAGGTCGGTCAGTTTACGCTCAAGCCCCTTGGCAGATTTGCCCAGTTCGATCGCCATACGGGAAAAACCCTCGTTGCGCATCCGGGTGGCAAGGGAAGCGATCGACGAATGGGCCAGCACCAGTTCACCGACGATGTTCATCAGATCGTCCAGCTTGCCGATATCCACACGTACGGTGCGGCTCATGCTTTTTGCCGACGAGGAGTCATCCCCCCCTGCCGGAGCAGGCGGCGGATTGATTGAAGCGGGCGGCGGAGCCATGGTCTGTTCTGCCGGGGACACCACAGGCAATGACAGGTTCGGCTCCGGCGGAATCGTTTCCGGTTCCGCCAGCGGTTTTTTGCCTAATAACACGATGTTGATGCTGTAATTTTCAACCAGCTGTTCCAGCTCTTCGGCTTCCCCGGTCGTACCGTACAGCAGGTCGAAATCGATGCTGGTGTCCATGGTGCCATCGGTGCTGGGAAGGGTGCTGATGATTTCCCCGCAGGACTTGAGCTTCTCCGAAACCAGGGACAGATCGACGTCGAACGTGGTCAGATCGAAGGATGTGTGAATGCGGAAGATGTTCCGGCCCCTGTCGTAGTTGTCCAGAAGGCGGTGTTCCTCATACTCTGTCAGCGAAGCAAGCACCCGTTCGGACAGACCGAGCTGCAGGAGGGGCGACGCTTCGGGCTGCTGTTCGGGGGGAGACAGGCAGGCATTGATTCTGGCCACACAGGCAGCTATCCCGTCGGCATGGGTATCCGGTTTTTGATCCGCAAGGCTGCGGATGATGGAATTGAGCAACTCGTGGGATTCGAAAAGAACGGAAATCACCGGCGGCTCGAGCTTCAGCTTCCCGAGACGCAGCCAGTCCAGCAGGTTTTCCATGTTGTGGGACAACTCCGAGATTTCGCTGAAGCCGAACATGCCCGCCAGCCCCTTGAGGGAATGGGCTCCGCGAAATATGGAATTGAGCAGGTCAGGATTGAAGTCTCCGCTGTCGGCCCTGTCAGCCAGATCGGCCAGCTCGCTGCCCAGTTGGTCCGTGATTTCCTCGGCCTCTGCCAGGAAGTCCTTGACCGCTTTATGTGCTGATGAGCCCAGAGTCATGGAGGTAAACCAGTCAAACGGCCGGAGTTTATGAAACAGGATTGCTCAAGCCTGTCCCCGCGAACGGAAACAGGTCACGTGCCGGGGCACAGGAATCCCTTCACCAATTCCTGGATCCTGGCGGGGTCAAAGGGCTTGACGACATACTCGTTGGCCCCGAGGAGCTTGCCCTTGTCGATATCCTTCTGGCTGCCCTCGGTGGAAATGATGATTACGGGAATATCGAGGTAATTTGAGTTGGTGCGCAGGTAGCTGATCAGTTCCAGGCCATTTATGTCCGGCATGTTGATGTCGGTGAGAATAAGGTCGACATTCTCGCGCGGCAGAAGCCTCAAGGCTTCGAAACCGTTGGATGCTTCCACGATATTGAAATCGCCCAGTGATTCGATGCTGGAGACCAGCAAGGCCCGCATGGCCTTGGAGTCGTCGGCGATCAAAATTGTCTTCATACGTGCGGTGGACCTTTCCTGGGAGTGCCGGCTTTCACGTGCCGGTATCCGGCCGCTGACAATCGTAGCTGCGCCGCTCTCCTGGTGTTGATCCCGGGATCGCGGCCGGATGTCCGTTACGCGCGTCAACCGCTGCGTAAAACTCGGAAATAATAGCCGATCAACCGCGGCAAGTAAAGCCCTTATGCAGCTTTGCGCGGGTTTCTGGCAGCACCTTCCCTGTCCCGTCCCCTGAAGATCAGGCGCAGGGGGGTTCCATCGAAACCGAAGGCCTCCCGAAACTTGTTTACCAGATAGCGTTCGTACGAAAAATGGATTGCATCGGGCTGGTTGGTGAATATCACGAAAGATGGGGGGCGGGTGGCCACCTGGGTGGCAAAATAGAATTTGACCCTTCTGCCGTGAGCCAGAGGGGCATGGTGGCTTTCGGTAGCCTCCGAAAACACGCGATTGAGATCCGAGGTGGTAACGCGGCGACTGTACTGCTCCATGACGTCATCCACCGATTCGATGATCTTGCCGGTGCGCTGTCCGGTCAGGGCTGAAACGAAAACCATGGGGGCATAGGCCAGGTACTTGAAGCCGGTTCTGACCTTCTCCACGTAGCGGCCGAAGGTGGAATTGTCCTTGGCGACGGTATCCCATTTGTTGATCACAAAGACGCAGCCCTTCCCGGCCTCATGAACATACCCCGCAATCCGCTCGTCCTGCTCCGTGACCCCTTCTTCAGCGTTCAGAACCACCAGCACGACATCGGCCCGCTCGATGCTGCGCAGGGCATCCACCACGCTGTATTTTTCCAGCTTCTGGGTCGTTTTGCCCTTGCGGCGGATGCCGGCGGTGTCGATCAGCAGGTAGGGCTTGGAATTGCAGGTAAAGAGGGTGTCGATCGAATCCCTGGTGGTGCCGGCTGTAGGATTTGCCACCACCCGTTCGAAACCGAGCAGCCGGTTGACCAGGGAGGACTTGCCCACATTGGGGCGTCCCACCACGGCGATGCGGGTAATCTCCTGATCGTCCCCGGAGGAAGCAGCAGCAGGAAACAGTTCCTGCAGGTTTTCCACCAGATCGGTGACTCCGCGGTTATGTTCGGCTGAAATCGTGAAAAGCTGGCCAACGCCCAGGGAGTAAAACTCGGCCGATTCATTTTCCAACTTGTCGCCGTCCACCTTGTTGACGACGTAGAAGACCGGCTTTTTCACCCGGCGCAGCATGGTGGCCACTTCCACGTCGGCCGGCGTCAGGCCGGTACGGGCATCCATCATGAAAATGATGACATCCGCTTCGTCCATGGCCAATCGGGACTGCTCGCGCATCTGCTGGAGAAGCCTGTCCTCGGTGACAGGCTCGAAACCGCCGGTGTCGACCAGTATGAAAGGCTTTTCAAAACGGGTGATGACAGCGTAGTTGCGGTCGCGTGTCACACCGGGCGTATCGTCCACAATGGCGCGGCGATGCCCCAGCAGGCGGTTGAACAGGGTGGACTTCCCCACGTTCGGGCGTCCGACAATGGCTACAATCGGTTTCATTCGTACCCCAGCTCCCTCAGTTTGGAGGTGCGCTCGCTCCAGTTTTCGACCACCTTTACGAACAGTTCCAGGAAAACCCGTGTGCCGAGCAGACGTTCGATATCCTGCCGGGCCTGGGTACCGATGCGCTTGAGCATTTCCCCTTTTCGCCCGATGATGATGCCCTTCTGGGTTTCACGCTCCAGGATGATGGCGGCCGTAATGGCTACCACGCCGTTTTCGCGTTCCTTGAAGCTCTCCACCTCGACGGCGGTCGAATAGGGTATCTCGGCATGGGTCAGCCGGAAGACCTTCTCGCGGATCATTTCGCCGCAGATGAACTTCTCCGGCATGTCGGTCAGGATGTCATCCGGGAAAAGCGCCGGTCCTTCGGGCAGGTATGATGTGATGGTCTTGACCAGATGTTCGACGCCATCCCCTACTCCGGCCGAGATCGGCACGATCTCGCGGAAAGGATGGACGCCGGACCAGGCGGAGATCTTTTCCAGCAGAACGTCCTTCTCGGGCAGCAGGTCGATTTTGTTGAGCGCCAGCACAACCGGCGTCCTGACGCCGGACAGCACCTCCTTGACCAGCGGCGAGTCGACCGGGGTCGTAGCCTCCACCACCAGCAGCAGCAGGTCGACTCCGCTGATGGCCGAAAGGGCGGCATCAACCATGCTCCTGTTCAGTCGCGACCGGCTGGTATGGATGCCGGGAGTGTCGATGAAGACGATCTGCCCTTCCGGGATGTTGTGAATACCCTGGATGCGGTTGCGGGTGGTCTGGGGCTTGTCCGAGGTGATGACGATCTTCTCGCCGATGATGCTGTTGAGCAGCGTGGATTTTCCCACGTTGGGTCGCCCCACGATCGACACGAAGCCGGATTTGAATACATTGTTTTTCATGGTTTTACACTCGAATTCCTTAAGTTCTACTTCTTGGTCCAGGTATCCTTCAGGGTTGCGATGCGGTTGAAAACCGGGCTTCCGGGCCGGGAATCCTTGCAGTCGAGGCAGAAATAGCCCTGGCGCTCGAACTGGAGGCGGACATCGCCGTCAACGGAAGCCAGGCCTGCCTCCAGCCGGGCGGAGGAAACAACCTCCACCGACTGCGGATTGAGAAACTGTTTGTAGTCCGCCCCACCCCGGTCGGGATTGGGATCGGTGAAGAGACGGTCGAACAGCCGCACCTCCGCCTCCAGGGAGTGCGAAGCGGAAACCCAGTGAATGGTGCCCTTGATTTTCCTGCCATCAGCCGCCGAACCTCCCCGGGAGGCCGGATCGTATTCGCAGTGTACCTCGGTCACTGCGCCGTTTTCATCCTTCACGACGCTCGTGCAGCGCACGATGTAGGCATAGCGCAGACGCACCTCCGCACCGGGAGTCATGCGGAAGAAACCCTTGGGGGGCTGTTCGCAGAAATCGTCCTGCTCAATGAACAGCTCACGCGAAAAGGTGACCGTGCGGCTGCCCATCTCCGGCTTCTGGGGATGGTTGGCTGCCTCGAACTCCTCCACCTCTCCGGCGGGATAATTGTCGATCACCACCTTGAGCGGCCGTAAAACAGCCAAGGCACGCGGCGCCCGCTCGTTCAGATCCTCCCGCACAGCCTCCTCAAGGATGGCCATGTCGATCCAGGAGTCGCTCCGGCCAACACCGATGCGCTCGCAGAAGGCACGGATCGATTCGGGGGTGTAGCCGCGCCGCCTGAGGCCCATCAGGGTCGGCATGCGGGGATCGTCCCATCCGCTGACGGTCCCGCTGGTGACCAGCTCGTGCAGCTTGCGCTTGCTCATCACTGCATAAGTAAGGTTGAGTCGGGCAAACTCGTACTGCCGCGGCCGGGCCGGCACCGGCAGATTGTCCAGGAACCATTCGTAGAGCGGCTTGTGATCCTCGAACTCCAGCGTACAGATGGAATGGGTGATGCCTTCGATGGCATCGGACTGTCCATGGGCGAAATCATACATCGGATAGATGCACCAGGCATCCCCCACGTGCGGATGGGGAACATGGCTGATGCGGTACAGGACCGGGTCGCGCAGGTTCAGGTTGGGAGAGGCCATGTCGATTTTGGCCCTGAGAACCTTGGCGCCGTCCGGAAACTCGCCGGCCCGCATGCGGCGGAACAGGTCCAGATTTTCTGCGACGCTGCGATTGCGAAAGGGGCTTTCCGTGCCCGGTTCAGTCAGGGTGCCGCGATAGGTCCGCATTTCATCAGCAGACAGATCGTCAACATAGGCCTTGCTCTGCCCGATCAGGTATTCGGCCCACTGGTAGAGCTGCTCGAAATAGTCCGAAGCATAATAGAGGTGTTCGCCCCAGTCGAAGCCCAGCCAGCGGACGCTCTCCTTGATCGATTCGATGTACTCCACCTCTTCCTTGACCGGATTGGTATCGTCGAAGCGGAGATGGCACCGTCCACCGAAATCCCGGGCCAGGCCGAAATTGAGGCAAATCGACTTGGCATGGCCGATATGGAGGTAGCCGTTCGGCTCCGGCGGAAAGCGCGTCACCACATTCTGGTGCTTGCCCGTGTCGAGATCATCCTCGATGATGGTGCGGAGAAAATTGGACGGTGCTGCCGGTGTTGTGGTTTCGATTGACATGACTTCCCTCTCGGAAAAAATCCTGAATCAGTGACGTTTCAAACCTCCGCCTGTCTGAGAGGCTTTGCCTGAGTGTGGCGGAGCGAAGCATTTCGGATGCGACGGCATCGATTCAGGGAAATATCAGGGTTCGCGGCACTGCAGCAGTTCACCCAGAAGCGAGTTCTGATATACCTCGATAATGCGTACGTCGGCGAATCTGCCGATCAGGCTGCGTTCGCCGGCAAGATTCACGGTCCTGCCGCTTTCGGTCTTGCCCGAAACCTGCCCGGCACGCTTACCCTCCCCTTCGATCAACACGGTCTGAAGGCTGCCCCGAAAGGTCTCCTGAATCTCGTTGGTGATCCGGCGCTGAAGCTCCTGGAGCCGATCCAGCCGCCGCAGCTTTTCCTCCCGGCCGATCTCCTCGGTCAGCTCCGCGGCTTTGGTGCCGGGGCGAGGCGAATAGACGAAGGAGAACAGGTCAATGTAGCGCACCTCCTCCATCAGGCTCAGTGTCTCTTCGAAATCGGCCTCGCTTTCGCCGGGAAAGCCGACAATCATGTCGCCGGTGATGGCAATGCCGGGCCGGGCCGACTTGAGCGCTGCGATCCTTTCAAGGTACTGTTCCCGGGTATATCCGCGGTTCATGCGCTTCAAGACCGCGTTGCTGCCCGATTGCGCCGGCAATTGTACCTGACCGCACAGCTTGGGAACATCGCTGAAACAGGCGATCAGTTCTGCTGACATATCCTTGGGATGGGAGGTGGTGAAGCGGATGCGCCGGATGCCGTCGATGGCTGCAATGCGCCGGATCAGACCGGCGAAGCTCGGCTCCCCCTCTGTCTTCAGGCCGTAGGAGTTGACATTCTGCCCCAGCAGCACGACCTCCTGCACACCGGCAGCGCTCAACCGCTCGACCTCCTCGATAATCTCGCCGGAACGGCGGCTGATCTCGCGGCCGCGCACATAGGGAACGATGCAGTAGGAGCAGAAGTTATCGCAGCCCTGCATGACCGTAACGAAGCTGCTGTGGCGCGAAACGCCCCCGACCGGGGGAAACAGGTCCAGCCGCTGTTCATTGTCGATGAAGGAAGTTTCGCAGCGGCGCTCACCGTTTTCGGCGGCGCGCACCAGATCGGGCAGCAGGTGCAGGTTGTGCGTTCCGAACACAAGGTCCACCCAGGGAAGCTTCCGGAGCAGTTCGTCCCCCTCCTGCTGGGCCACGCAGCCCCCCACGCCGATGACCAGGCCCTGCTTGGACCTCTTGAATACGCGCAGGTTTTCCAGCCGCCGGTAGACCTTTTCCTCTGCTCCACCGCGCACGCTGCAGGTGTTCAAGAGGATCAGATCCGCTTCGGAGACGGCATCGGTGGACAGATAATCGATATCGGCCAGCATGGCGACGATCCGTTCGGTATCGTTCACGTTCATCTGGCATCCGAACGTTTCTATGTAGAGTCGTTTCTTTGTCATAACGAAATTTTTAATTATACCTGCCCGGCAAACGGAAAGTCAACAAAAGAGGGAAATTCCGCCACCGGGCCGTCGGCCGTGTGATGCCGTTCAGATCGGACTACCCGGCAGGATGAGGCTGAAGGGATACCTCCACCCCCGTCTTGACAAATTTCATGACTTGCGTATTGTTGAACGGACGCTTTAGCCTGCAATAATTGGCGGGAGCTTATCCGACTCTGCAAGGGGAATACATGCCGCTTGACTGGAACACGATCGACACCGTGCTGCTGGATATGGATGGCACGCTGCTGGACAGGCATTTCGACGATCACTTCTGGCTGGAACATGTGCCAAAACGTTGGGCAGCCCGGCATAACGTCACGCTGGAATATGCGCGCCAGCACCTCTATGCCATGTTCAGGTCCCAGGAAAATACGCTCAACTGGACCGACCTCGACTACTGGTCGGACCGCCTGCACCTCGATATCCCCCTGCTCAAGGAGGAGGTCCAGCACCTGATCGCCGTGCATCCCTTTGTGGTTGAATTCCTGCTGTTTCTGAAGCAACACCGCAAGCAGGTCTGGCTGGTCACCAATGCCCATTCCAAAACCCTGAACCTGAAGATGAAGAAGACACTGCTCGGCCCCTATTTTGACGGGGTCATCTCGGCGCACCAAGTGGGGCTTCCCAAGGAAGACGACCGTTTCTGGGCAGCGCTTCAACGGCATGTCACCTACGAACCGAACCGCACCATGCTGGGCGAGGACAGCGAAACCAATCTTTCGACCGCGGAACGCTTCGGCATCAGGTACCTGGTGTACGTGAGCCGCTTCAGCTCCGCCATCCAGCCCCGGGCATCGGAGCGGTTCCTGTCGATCGAGTATTTCAGCCAGCTGATGCCAGCCCCGGGTGATACCGGTTCTCTCTCCTCAAGGGCCGAATGAAAATCGCGCTGCTTTGCATACTCTTCCTTCAGCTGTCTTTTACGGTCGGTGCACTTGAAAGTGAAATCCATCTCGGAAAATTCAGCAGCGGCGATATGGAGGGCTGGAAAGAGCAGACCATCGGCATTTTCAAGCCGAAGACCGTGTATCGCCTCGCAAAAGACAACGAACGCTCCTTCCTGGCGGCACACAGCGCGAAATCGGCCTCAGGTATGCTCTACAAGCTGAAGCTCGATCCGAAGGAGTACCCGCTCCTCAAATGGTCCTGGAAGGTCGATCACACCATTGCAAAAGGGGACGAGAGGACAAAGGAAGGGGACGATTTTTCCGCCAGAATCTATGTACTTTTCCCGCGCGGGATATTCTCCGAAACCCGCGCAATCTGCTATGTCTGGGCCAACAAACTGACAAAGGGAGAACATGTTGCCAGCCCGTTCACCAAGAACATCATCACTGTTGCCGTTGATTCCGGAGACGAAGCCATCGGGCGCTGGATTTCCCATCAACGCAATGTTTACCAGGACTACAGGAAATTTTTCGGAGAAGAGCCCCCCAGGATCGGCGCAGTCGCATTGATGACCGACACGGACAACACCGGCGAATCAACGGCAGGCTACTACGGCGACATTTCGTTCCTGCGACCGGCCAAACCTGATGAAACGAAAAACAAAGAGTCCATCCCCCGGGAACCGCAACAAAAACCGGTTGATCCGGCCGAGCAACGTTCCCGGGAGACGAAAGGCCATGCCACTCCCTTCCCGTCTCCGGCGATTCCCGAAGGGTCGGTTTCTCCCTTGTCCAGACCCTGATCACATCCTGCTCAGCTTGGTGCGGAACTTCTCCAGCCGCGATGCCCCCTCCTCGATCAACCTGATCAGCTCCTTGCGCGCCGTACCGGCGACATCTTTCCCTTTTCCCACCAGATCATCGGCCTTATTACCGATGGAATCCACCAGTTCGTTGATGTTTTCAGCCAGCTCGTCCGCCGTTTGATCCGTCTTGCGCCTGACCTTGCGGGCAGCACGGGCCAAGTCGCGACGGGTGCGCTCGCCGGATTGCGGTGCCAGCACAAGAGCCAGACCCGCTCCGATTATCCCCCCTGCCACCATCAGAAAAGCTGCCGCAGCCATTTTGCAGTTTTTATCTCTCATGGAAACCTCCTTAGATTATTGTCATATTCTACCCCAACCTCCGGAAAACAAAAACCACTTTATGCCGGAGGGGTCCGCGTCATTAGACTCTTTATCTTTATCCGCCGGCATGCTATGAACTAAGCAGTATTTCACTCACAGAAGGAAAAGGAAACATGAGCACTATCTATGATGTTTTGATCATTGGTGGCGGTCCGGCAGGGCTTGCCACTGCGTATCTCTGCCACAAAAATGGCCTGTCCTATCTGGTGCTGGAGTCGGGCAAGGCGGCTTTCCAGGGTATAGCCAATACGTATCCCGAAGGAAAGCTGGTGTATGCCTCCAAACCCAAGGACGCTCCGGAGCCCTTTCTGGTCGAGGAGTTGAGACCGCCTGACAAACCTGTTACGGTTGAAAGCTACCTGCAGTACGTGCAGCATTTTGTCCAGCACGAGAACCTGAATATACAGACCGAAGCGGTATTCGAGGAGATCAAGGATGGGCGGGACGGATTGACCGTTCATACTTCCAAGGGCAACTTCAAGGGTAAGAAGGTTGTGCTGGCATTCGGCAGCAGTATTCCCCGGGAACTTTCGGTATATGGGGATGCCAAGATGGTTGCCAAAAATGTCGAAGATGCCAGCAAATATATCGGCATCAAGACCCTGGTGATCGGCGGGGGCAACACGGCTGCCGACGTGATAACCGGCATTCTCAAAGCCAAACGCGAGGTCAATGATACCCAGCCCGTATACTGGGCTCACAAGGCCGAAACCTTCGACGTCAACAAGGAAACAGCCCAGCGCCTGGGTGAAGAGATCCTGCTGGGGGGCAACATCCGCCTGCTGCCCGGGGCCATGCCTCGTATCGGCGAAGTCGACGAAGAGGGGGTCGACCGGCTGGTGATCCGGATCAACGAGTTCAAGCAGGCCGACGGCATTGATCTCTACCATGCCATGAGCTTTCCGATGCAGAACGTCATTGCCTGTATCGGCTCCCAAGGGCCGATGCCGATCTTTGACAAGATCGGCATCCAGATGATCGCCTGCACCGCCGGGGTGTGCAAAATCGCCAAGGAAGGGGAGCGCCTGGCGCTTCTGACCTCCGAATTCGAGTCGACCCGCAAGGGAGTGTACGTAATCGGGGGGGCCATATCCCCTTCGTACATGAAAATCAGCGAAGGAGCCATCACCGAAGAGCGGCATCCCAACCTGATCTACACCGCCATTAACGATGCCTATCATGTGGTGGAGGCCATCAGAAAGAAACTGAGCAAGTAAAACCTTCGGCACGCTACTCTTCCGGCTGCGGGGCAGACAGTCCGCCCCGCGGCCGCACATCCCCTTCCCTCTCTGCATCCCCATTTGGCCGTAAATTGAACAGCGGCACGAACGATAGCGGGTGATTTTCCGCCATTCACTCCACCCCCCTTGAAAAATGATCTGGCAGTGCTTAAATTATGGAAATTCAAATTCATACCATCAAGGAGAAACCTGCGGCATGTCCAAGACCACCAAACAGTTCCAGACCGAGGTTCAACAGCTTCTCGATCTTGTGATCCACTCGCTCTATTCCAATCGCGACATCTTTCTGCGTGAGCTGATCTCCAATGCTTCCGACGCCATCGACAAGATCCGCTTCGAATCGCATTCGAACGAAAACCTGCTGGAGGGCAACAGCGACTGGAAGATCAAGCTGATCCCGGACAAGGACGCCGGCACCCTCACCATCCGTGACAACGGCATCGGCATGGGCATGGCCGAGGTGGAGGAAAATATCGGCACCATCGCCCGCTCCGGCACCAAGGCCTTCATGCAGGCGCTCAAGGACAAGTCCGCCGGCGACAGCCCGGAACTGATCGGCCAGTTCGGCGTAGGCTTCTATGCCTCCTTCATGGTGGCCGACCGGGTGGTGCTGGAAACCCGCAAGCCGGGGGCACCCGAGGCAGGCTGCCGCTGGGAATCGATCGGCGACGGCAGCTATACTGTCGAGGAAATCACGAAAGAGCAGCGCGGCACCGAGATCACGCTTCATCTGAAAGAGGAGTTCAAGGAGTATCTCGATGAGTGGAAGATCCGTTCCATCGTCAAAAAATACTCCGACTACATCCAGTATCCGGTCGTGATGGACATCACCCGCAGCGAGACCCCCAAAGGTGTGGACGGGAAGGAGATCGAAGGCGCCGGAACCATCGAAAAGACCGAGGAACAGACCCTCAACTCCATGAAGGCGATCTGGACCAGGCCGAAGAGCGAGGTTACCGAAGAAGAATACCAGGAATTCTACAAACATATCTCTCATGATTTCGAGAATCCCTTTAGCACGATCCACTTCTCGGCCGAGGGAATCAGCGAATTCAAGGCCCTGCTCTACCTGCCTGCCAAGAAGCCGTTCGACCTGTTCATGTCGGACCGTAAAAAGGGGCTGCAGCTCTATGTCAAACGGGTCTTCATCACCGACCACTGCGAAGAGCTGATTCCCGACTACCTGCGTTTCGTGAAGGGTGTGGTCGATTCCAGCGACCTGCCGCTGAACGTCTCCCGCGAAATCCTTCAGGAGGATGTGCAGATCAAGCGCATCCAGAAAAACCTGGTCGGCAAGGTGCTCTCGACGCTGGCTGAATCCAAGGAAAAGAGCTTTAACGACTATGTGACCTTCTGGAAGGAGTTCGGGCCGGTTCTCAAGGAAGGGCTGCATTTCGATTATGCCAACAAGGAGAAACTGCAGGAACTGGTGCTGTTCGAGAGCACTGCCACCGAGGCGGGCGCCTACACCTCGCTGAAGGAGTATGCCGAGCGCATGCCGGCGTCCCAGCAGGAGATCTACTATATCACCGGCGACAATCGGGCTGCGCTCGAAACCTCACCGCACCTGGAGGTTTTCAAGGCCAAGGGATACGAAGTACTGTTCATGACCGATCCGGTGGACGAATGGGTCGTTCAGAGCCTGCAGGAATACAAGGAGAAGAAGCTCAAGGCGGTTGACCGGGGCGACCTGGATCTGGACAGCGAAGAGGAAAAAAAGGAAAAGGAGGCCAAACAGGAGGAAGCCCGCAAGGAATACGGCGACCTGCTCTCGTTCATCAAAGGGCAGCTGGAAAGCAGCCTCAAGGACGTGCGGCTCTCCAAGCGTCTGACCGACAGCGCCTGCTGCCTGGTGGCCGATGAATACGGCATGAACGCCAACATGGAGCGCATTCTCAAGGCCATGAACCAGCCGGTGCCCGAGTCGAAGCGCGTACTTGAGCTGAACCCGAATCACCCGATCATACGGGTCATGGCGGATATCTTCAAGGGCAACCAGCAGGACAGCCGTCTGAATGACTATGCCGAACTGCTCTATGACCAGGCCCTGTTGACCGAAGGGTCCCCCATCAAAGACCCGCTGCGCTTCACACGCCTGGTAAGCGACCTGATGGTCAAGGCCGCCCGATAGAAAATTCGATATACGGCGTTCAGAGGCCCGTGGAACCTTGTTCCACGGGCCTCTGTTTTTTCATGGATATAACCGTATATCGATCGTCAGGCTGCCGGTACGCTGCCGGCGATGATCCCGGCACCGTTCGGCAAGTCGACCGGCAACCGGCGGAGGTCGACGGCACCGGCCGCGGCCAGCATGTCCAGCAGCTCTGCCTGGGAATAGGCCTGCCCGGCAGGTGTCCCCAGCAGCATGTTCAGTGAGAAAAGCGCAGGGAACAGGGGGCCATCCTTGGTATCTTCGAGGATGAATTCCTGCACCAGGATGATGCCCCCCGGTTCCAAGGCCGAAATCGCCTTCCTCAGTATCACGGCACAGCTGTCAGGGCTTTCCCCGTGCAGGATATGCGACAGCCAGGCCACGTCGTAGCGTCCTTCGATGCCGCTGTTGATGAAGTCACCGTCGTTGAAGGCGATCCGCTCGCCAAGCCCGAAACGGGCAATGGTCTCTTCGGCGAACCTGCGGGTTGAGGGGAGATCATAGACAACTGCCGTCAGGGCGGGATTCTGCAGGCAAAAATGGATGGCGTAGGTCCCGGGACCTCCCCCCAGATCCAGCAGGCGCCGCCGTCCGCCGAGATCGACTGCTTTCACCACCAGGGGAGCCAGCTGCATGGCCAGATTGAACATGCCCATCAGGAAACTCTCGCGGTAGCTCTCGTCTCCGCAACGCGATACGCTCTCCCGAACAGCCCCCCCTTTTCTCACGGCCTGATCGAGATGCAGCCAGCCATCCATCAGGTGGTGGTGATGCATGATGATATGGCCCAGGTACTTGGAGGAGGAACGGCTGAGGTACTCGGCGGCAGAAGGTGACGCACCATAGGAGCCTCCCCTCTTCTCCAGCAGGGCCATGGCAGACAGCGCATCGAGCAGCATCCCCAGTCCGCGCGCATCGACTTCGAGCTGGCCTGCCAGTTCGGCGGCACCAAGGGGACGATCCGTCAGTCTGGTAAAGAGATCCAGTTTCACACCGGTGTGGAGAGCGCAGATGCTCCAGTATCCCCCTGAAAGTTGCAACAGATCTGCAGGTGTCCAGGCCTTCTGGTCCATATCAACCTCCGTTAGATTCAAGGATCAATCTACTCATCAAGCTACTCATGGCTCGGGAGAATCTTCCGGCAGATGCCCCTGTCGGTCGACCTCCCGGAAGAAGATCGTTGCAAGCATGACATCGGCAACCGCGCTGGCCAGGACGCCGACTGGAATCAGCACCAGCGATGCCAGACAGACCCCGGTAAATACATTCAGACTGGAAAATGCGCGCTTAAAGCCCCCCAGATCGTTTTCCATCCGCCTCAGCAGATAGCCGAACAGCGCCTGGAGCATTCCAAGCGCCACCACAAGCGTCATCAAAACGGTTTGGAACTGTTCCTTGCTCTGGGGATCAAGCAACGCCATCGAAGAAAAGGCGGCATAGACACAATTCAAGAGTATCAGAAAAAACAACGGCCGGTCGGCTCCCCGAAACAAACAGTTTCTCACGAGAAAACTGCGCAGCAGGCCGGTCAGCACCACAAAAATCAGGGTGCTTGAAATCTGCATCAACAACTGGGCGATCAGGATGGATCGTCCCCCTCTCGCATCGAGTTGCAGGGAGATTACGAACAGCGGGAGCGTCAGAATGGCACTCACCATTGCCAGTCTGCCGCCCCACCTGAGTACCATGGGTTTCAACGCCTGATATTCCTGCTGTTCCATATGATCCGAAATCGTGTCGGCCGGTTCGATAAAATGACCGGGCAATTAGACAGGTGATAAAAATGGGGTAAATTAAAAAATGTACGGCAATATGCCGGTGCGGCAGATTCTAAGCGCCACGAGAGGTGGGCGTATGGACATCAGGAAACATCTGGGAGACCTGTTGGTCGAGGCCGGCATCATTACGCCGGTTACCCTTGGACGGGCTCTGGAGCGCCAGAAGAACATCGGCGGTAGACTGGGTGAGATCCTGGAAGAGATGGGGGTCATAAACCAGGAGGAGTTGATCCAGTCGCTTTCCCGCCAGTTCGGGTTCAAAAAGGTTGCCAGGATTGTCAGTCACCACTTCAGCAAGACCCTGCTTGATCTCGTTCCCGCCGAAATTGCGCTCATGAAACTTGCATTCCCGCTCAAGCTGGCGGAAAACGTCCTGTACCTGGCGGTAAACGACCCGTTCGACCTGGAGACTATGGACCTTCTGTCCAAGAGGAACAACCTGAAGATCGTCCCGGTACTGGCAACCCGTGACGACCTGATGGCTGCCATTTCCTTTTACTACCGAAAAACAGGCTCTGATGCGGATCCGCGCCGCAAGATCCTCGTGGTGGACGACGATGAGAAAGATGCCCAGATCATCGAACTGGCGCTCCTGACCGAAGGCTTCAACATCAAGTCCACCAGCGATCCGCTCAAGGCATTCAACCTGGCGGTGGAGTTCGAACCGGATCTGGTGATCTGCGATTCCATCATGCCCCGCCTGGATGGCTTCGGAGTCCTGAGAACACTCAAAGCCGATTTCCGGACCGAGCAGCTGCCGGTGATCATGCTGACCTCGCTGGCCACCGGCGAGGACGAGAAAAAGGCAGTGGAATCGGACTGCATCGATTTCATTCCCAAACCCCTGAAACCGATGCGGATCGTATCACGGGTAAAAAGGGCTTTCCGATTCATCACCTGCATGAAGGAGTACGGTGTCGCCTATTGATCCTTGTCCGCAGGCAGGTCGCCGCTCAGCCTGCTCAGCATGTTGGATTCGAGGAAAGCTGCGGCGGGAATGACGGTGTCCAGTTCATTGACCGGCCTGCCCAGCAATCGCTTGGTCAACTCGCGAAACAGCAGCAGTTCCTGGGCAAAGAGTTCCCTGAACGGATGACGCAATTCCTCCAGCGTACGCGGATCGATATCGGTAAAATTGAGCGTGCACCATTCATCGAACAGCTCTTCACCACTGACGTCGATCAAAGGGATGCCGTTGAGACGGCAGGTCATGGGGCGGTGGGCATAGACAAGACATTGCCCCTCTTCCGACAGCATCACACACGGAGTTTCGTCGTCATCCGGCATGATCAGGTCCCATTCCGGCTCCGGCAGGGTGTTCAACACCCAGGGCGGACTGAAAGCGGGCCACCCGGCCTGGATGGCATCCAGACGCGCCTTCGCCTTCAGCCTGATGCTGCTCTGCCGGTCAGGAGGCAGACGGTCGAAGCCGGCTTTCAGATACAGTGCATCCAGTATGGTAATGTCGAAAAGCCCGCGGCAGCAGGCGGAACATCCGCTCCGACAGGCGATCGACCCTCCCTGTGTTGCCAGGCAGGTGGCCAGCCAGTTGTCCACCTCCTGCAGCAACATCCCGTAACGTTCCAGAATTTCCTGCACGAATGATTCCTTGTCCCACCCGCGGCGCAGACCGCCGGCGATCCTACATGTACACCATGACTTTCAGCGTAACGCTGCCATTGGCAGTGGTAAAGGGAATGGTAACCCCCTTGCACTGCACGTTGATGCTGGCCCCCTCGTCGGGGTCAGGAGGTTCTGAAATGGTGCGCAGCTGACCGGAGATGACCAAGGGAAAACCCAAGGCCACGTTGCCGTAATGTTCGTGGTACTTGGTCTTGAAGGCCCCGGCCACGTTGTTGGCCAGTTCCCCTACCGCATCCCGGATGCACTCGTCGTCGGCCTCGTCCACCATCAGCAGTTCCTTGGCAACGAGTTGTGCGCTTTTCTTGTCCGTGGCTACGATAATGTACCCGACGCGGCCACCCGCCACTCCGACGATCCCGGTCACGTCGGAATCAACCGGATCAACGCGCCGCTCGACCTTTCCGGCCAACAGATCGATGTTCATGTAGCTTTTGAAGGTGTCCTGGGTTGCAGACATGATGGTAAACATGATTTCTTCGAACGATATGATATCCATGCTCAAAAATCCCCTCTTTTTATTTCAGAGACAACAGATATTCAGCCAGGGCTTCAATCTGCTCCTTATCGAGTTGGCTGCCGAAACCGGGCATGCCACCGGGGCGCCCTTCGCCGATCGAACGGGAGATCTCTGTTTTTGATTTTCCATATTTGTAGGCAGCCGCGGTCAGATCGGGCCCCACGCTCCCCTTGGCAGTTTCTCCGTGGCACGCGGCGCAGTTGGCTGCGTACAGCTGTTTTCCCTGAGCAGCTTTGTTGTCCGGGCTGGCGGCTGCCCCTTTTTTGCGCGCTTCACGGGCAGTACGATCGGCTTCGGCCTCGGCCTGGGAACTCCACCCGCTGAAAAGGTAATACCCGATGAAGGCAGCTCCCCACAGTACCAGGACAACGAAAAGCACCCGGAATACCGCGGGCGAACGCTGTTCCTCCCTATACCTGATGCCATCATAATCGTGCTGTTCGGACATGGCTGCGACTCCTCCGTTTATTCCTCTTCGAGCATGCGGTACTTCGGGGCTTCCAGACGTTTTTTGCTTTCCTTCCGCAGCGACATCACAACAATCACCAGCAAGACAGCCAGCAAAAAAGCAGTGATGGAAAGCAGCCCGACCCCGGCCATCAGTCGCGTCCCTGCCGGATCAGGGTAACCAGTTTCCAGACCTGCTGCTCGCCCAGCGTTCCTTGAAAGCCCGGCATGCCCTTGTCGGTTCTGCCGTTGGCAATGACTGCAAACAACTCGGGATCGCCCAGGCGAATTCCCTTCAATTTCGGTCCTACTACCCCCTCCATCTTCTCACCGTGGCAGGCCGAACACTCCCTGGCATAGAGACTTTTCGCCTCAGCCTCGATCGGTTTCAGCTCGCGGTACGGGTTTTCGCCGGTCGCCGCGGCAGCAGCCGTCTTGGTCTTGACCGGCACGTCCGTACCGAGTTTACGCATGTAAGCGACAATGGCATCCATCTCGGTCTTGCCTTTGAGTTCGTCCAGATCCGCCTGGGTGTAGGGAAATCCCAGCAGCTTCATCTTCCGTTCGGAATAGGTGGTGTCGAGCGGCACGTTCAAATGGGCATACGCAGGCATATTGGAGGCCGGCACCACTGACTGGGGGTTCTCCATATGTTTGCGGTGCCAGGCCCCCTTGGCATCGGGGTACTTGAGCCCGATGCGCGCCAGGTCCGGCCCGGTGCGGCGCGATCCCCACAGGAAGGGCCGGTCGTAAGCGAATTCCCCTGACCGGGAATAACCGGCGCCGTTTCCGTACCGCTCCACATCGGAGGCCAGCGTGCGGACAGTCTGGGAATGGCAATTGTTGCACCCTTCCCTCATGTAGATATCGCGCCCCTCCTGCTGTAGCGGAGTGTAGGCCTTGACCTCGGCGATGCTGTCACCGGGGCCGTTGATCCACTTGAAGGGGGCGATCATGGTGACGATCGTGCCGACCATGATCACGGCAAAAGCCAGTATGATGAAGACAACAGGGTTCTTTTCCAGCATGGTGGTGTCCCCCGCTCGTTTCAGGATGAAGAAACGGTGCTGATGCCCGATTCAGTGGTTGAAGCCGGTAAGGCGGCCCGTGCGCCCTTCCTGGCAGTCATGCAGATGTTGTAAACGAATACTGCCAGACCCGCCAGGTAGATCAAGCCGCTCAGAGAGCGCATCTTGTAGTAGGGATAGGTTGCAATCAACGTCTCCATGAAACTGTAGTGCAGCGTGCCATCGGGGTTGGTTGCCAGCAACATGCTTCCCTGCTGCACGCCGGCGATCCACATGGTTATGGAGAATCCCAGCTGTCCGGCCAAGACGAGCCAGAAATGCACGCTGACCAGTTTCTCGCTGTAGATCTCCGTTTCGTTCACCCTGGTGACCACGTAATAGATGGCTGCGAACAACACCATGGAAACCCAGCCCAGCGCCCCCATATGGACATGGCCCGGCACCCAGTCCGTGTAGTGGATGAAGGCGGAGAAGCTTCGAACCGACTGCATGGGGCCCTGGAGGGTCTGCAAACCGTAGAAGGTGATGCCGGCAATCAGGAACTTGACCAGGTAGTTGTCCTTCAATTGCTGCCATTGCCCGTTCATGGTCAGGTAGCCATTGAAAACCGCTCCCCAGGAAGGGGCGATCAGCATGATCGAAAAAGCCATTGCCAGGGTCTGGATCCAGTCGGGTACCGGGGTCCAGAGCAGATGGTGGGCACCGGTCCAGAGATACATGAAGATCAGGCTCCAGAAGGCGATAATGCCCATGCGGTGGCTGTAAATGGGATTGCCGGTGACCTTGGGCAGAAAGTAGTAGAAGATCGCCAGTGGGGGAGTGGTCAGCACCATGGCCACGGCATTATGGCCGTACCACCACTGCACGTTGGCATCATTGGTGCCGGCAAAGGCCGAGTAGGATTTGAACAGATTGAGCGGCATCCCCAGGTTGTTGATCACGTACAGCACCGTAACACCGACCAGCGTGGCCATGATGTACCAGAGCGAGATGTACATCTGCTCTTCCTTGCGCTTGTAGATGGTCATGAACACATTGACCGAAAAGAGCACCCAGATGATGGCCACCACGATCGCCAGAGGCCATTCCAACTCGGCGTATTCCTTGGTCCGGTTCATGCCCATGGCCAGGGTCACCGCGGCGGAGGCGATGCCGATATTGAACAGCCAGAGCGTGAATCTGGCCAGTTTGGGGCTCCATAACGGAGTGCGGGTCAGGCGCTGGGTGATGTAGAAGAACAGGGCGATGAAGCTGCCGATGCCCCAGCCGAAGATGCCGGCATTGGTGTGGATCGGGCGCAGACGTCCATAGGTCAGATAGGGGGGGACGTTGAGCTGCGGCCAAATCAATTGCAGCGAAATCAGGACACCGACCAGGACAGCCACAACTCCCCAGACGATACTCCAGGTAATGAAGCCCGTCACCGGGTTGTCGACGTACCGCGGCTTAACTTCCATTGTCCACTCCTTCGGATAGGTGCGGAGCGTTCAAACCGCTCCGGGATACGTTCAGGAGACTGCCGTCAAGGCGGCATATAGCTTTTATCGGATGGACCGGCTGATGATTGAAACTGATGGAAAGATGATCGGTGAGGTGACAAACGGTTCCGGCGTGAAAGCCGGATCGAAACGTGGGGGCTAAGCTCGCGGCAGGCGGTACGGCTATGGCACATTCGATGACAAAGCGCTTCATCTGCTTCCCCCCTTCAATTTGGCACATGCGCCCGCCGGCGCTGCAATCAGACCACCGGACGTCTTTCACGGCATGGAGCGCGCGGAAAAGTCGCGGCAGACAGCAGGTGTTGCCTCGGCCATTCCCGGTACGCTCAGCAGTAATGAATCGGATTCGGGACTCCGAAACCTTCAACGATCCGCTATTCCCACTCGATCGTGGCAGGGGGTTTACTGGAGATATCGTAGACAACCCGGTTGACCCCTTTGACCTCGTTGATGATCCTGCCGCTGATCCGCGCCATATCCTCGTAAGGCAGCGGATACCAGCCGGCGGTCATGAAATCCTTGGTTTCCACAGCCCGCAGTGCGATCACGTATTCATAGGTGCGGCCATCCCCCATGACCCCGACGCTCTTGACCGGCAGGAATACGGCAAAGGCCTGGCTGATCTTGTGGTAATGTCCGGCCGCATACAGCTCTTCGATATAAATGGCATCGGCGCGGCGCAGGATATCGGCGTATTCTTTCCTGACCTCTCCCAGGATGCGTACACCCAGCCCCGGTCCCGGGAAGGGATGGCGCCATACCATCTGGTGCGGCAGCCCCAACTCTTCACCGATGGCACGCACCTCGTCCTTGAACAGTTCGCGCAGCGGCTCCAGCAGTTTGAGTTTCATGTGTTCGGGAAGACCGCCGACGTTGTGATGGCTCTTGATGTTGTGGGCCTTGCCGGTCTTTGCTCCGGCCGACTCGATCACGTCGGGATAGATGGTCCCCTGTGCCAGCCAGCTGGCGTCCGCGATCCGGCTCGCCTCTTCGTCAAAGATCTCCACGAACAGGCCGCCGATGATCTTACGCTTTTTCTCGGGATCGCTCTCTCCGGCCAGAGCGGCCAGGAAACGCTCCTCGGCATCCACCCGGATCACCTTGACACCCAGATTTTCGGCAAAGGTGGCCATAACCTGATCACCCTCGGCCAGCCGCAGAAGTCCATTGTCGACAAAGACGCAGGTCAATTGATCCCCGATGGCGCGGTGAATCAGGGCGGCTGCCACTGAAGAATCCACGCCGCCGGAAAGTCCGAGAATGACCCGCTGGTGGCCGACTTGCTGCCGGATACGGGTAACGGCATCTTCGATGATCTGTCCCGGGGTCCAGAGTCCGCCGCAGCCGCAGATCTTACGGACAAAGGTGTCGATCAACAGCTCGCCGCGGGGAGTGTGGTTGACCTCCGGGTGGAACTGAACGCCATACAAGCGCCGGGATGCATCCTGGATGGCACAAACCGGCGCGTTGGCGGTGGCCGCAACAACCTCGAAACCGGCAGGCACGCGGGCAACGTGATCACCGTGGCTCATCCAGACCGGACTCTTGCCCTCGGCAAAGAAGCCGTCAAACAATGGCCCTGGCTGTCCGGCGGCAAGCAGGTCGGCGTGGCCGAACTCGCGCTTGCCGGCCGGCACGACCTCGCCGCCAAAGTGCCGGCTCATCAGCTGCATGCCGTAGCAGATTCCCAGCACCGGCACTCCCAGCTCGAACAGCTCTTCCGCCACGCTCGGCGCTCCCGGCTCGTAGACCGATTTGGGGCCGCCGGACAGGATGATGCCGGACGGTGAAAAGGCGCGGATGGCGTCCAGGTCCATGTCAAAGGGGTGTAGTTCGCAGTAGACATGCGCTTCGCGAACACGCCGGGCAATCAATTGGGTATACTGGGAACCGAAATCGAGGATCAGGATCTTTTCACGGTGTATGTCGGTCATTGTTAACTTTCATGATGGAACGGCGGATTTACGCGGATTTCCATCAACTCGGTATATTTATCCGCGGGTATCCGCCAAGATCCGGCTTTTTCTGCGTTCCATTGCTCTCGATTTTCAGTGGTTTAAATCTATCTTTCTAATTCCCTACGCGATAGTTCGGCGCTTCCTTGGTGATCGTCACATCATGCACATGGGACTCTTTCAGGCCGGCGCCGGTAATGCGAATGAAGCGCCCCTTTTCCTGCAACTCCTGAATCGTGGCGCAGCCGGTGTAGCCCATGCCGGAACGCAGCCCCCCCAGCAACTGGTGGATGTTGGCCGACAGCGGTCCGCGCAGCGGAACCATCCCCTCGATCCCTTCCGGCACCAGCTTGACATCATCGCCGACCTCGGACTGGAAATAGCGGTCCTTGCTGCCGTCCTTCATGGCCCCGATGGAGCCCATGCCGCGATAGGTCTTGTAGGTACGCCCCTGGTAGAGCACGGTGTCCCCGGGAGATTCCTCGGTTCCGGCAAACAGTGAGCCGATCATGATACTGTCGGCTCCGGCCGTGATGGCCTTGGGCAGATCTCCCGAGTACTTGACGCCGCCGTCGGCGATCACCGGTATGCCATGCTTGTGGGCCATACGGGAACATTCGTGAATGGCGGTTATCTGCGGCACCCCGACCCCGGCAACAACACGGGTAGTGCAGATCGATCCGGGACCGATGCCGACCTTGATGCCGTCGACCTTGGCCTTGATCAGGGCCTCGGCCGCCTCGGCCGTGGCGATGTTGCCGGCGATGATCTCACAGTTCGGGAAAGTGCTCTTGGCACGCGCCACGGCATCGATCACTCCTTGGGAATGGCCGTGTGCAGTATCGATAACGATCACGTCGACCCCGGCCTTGATCAGGGCATCCATGCGAGCTTCCATCTCGGCCGTGGGCCCCACGGCAGCGCCGACCCGCAGGCGCCCGAGACTGTCTTTGCAGGAGTTGGGATACTTTTTGACCTTTTCGATGTCCTTGATGGTGATCAACCCTTTCAGGTTGCGTTCATCGTCCACCACCAAAAGTTTTTCGACCCGGGTGTGCTTGAGGTGTTCACGGGCCTGTTCCAAGGTGGTGCCGACCGCAACGGTCACCAGGTTGCGTTTGGTCATGCGGGCCGAGATGGGCAGTTCGTAGTCGGTCTCGAAACGCAAGTCGCGGTTGGTCAGAATGCCGACCAGCTTGCCGTTGGGCTTGGTGACCGGTACGCCGGAGATACGGTAGCGCTGCATGATGTCCAGCGCTTCGCTGATCTTCTGGTTGGGCCTCATGGTGATCGGGTCGACGATCATCCCGGACTCGCTCTTTTTGACCTTGTCCACCTCGAAAGCCTGTTCCTGGATCGACAGGTTCTTGTGAATGATGCCGATACCCCCCTCACGTGCCATGCAGATGGCGGTGCGTGCCTCGGTGACGGTGTCCATGGCGGCACTTAACAGCGGGATATTCAGCAGGATGTTGCGGGTGAGGCGGGTAGCCAGGTTGGCGTCGCGCGGAAGAATCATCGAGTGGGCCGGTACAAGGAGAACATCGTCAAAGGTCAGACCTTCCTGCAGCTTCTCGTAGGGCATTTTACAAACTCCTTGCAACTGGATAATTTTTCAGAAGTTAGTACAGCGACGCCGACCAGTCAAGTTAAAATGGACTTACAAAAGGAATTTTGCCAGCACCTTTCCGGCCGCGGCAGGCCACCGGCTTTTCACTGCTGCCTGGTCCGGCATGCTCCTTTTCCGGACTACTGCGGAATGAATTCTTCGCGCGACAAGATCTGCTCCAGAGCTGCCGCGATCAAACGGGCGGCATTTTCCAGGTCGGCCAGTGAAATGGTTTCCACCGGAGTATGCATATAGCGAAGAGGAATCTTGACCAGCGCCGTAGCGACCCCTCCCCTGGTGATCTGCATCACGTTGGCATCGGTTCCGGTGGCACGCGGAATGGCGGTATGCTGCACAGCTATTTTCTCGCGTTCGGCAGTGGTATTCAGCAGGTCGAACAACCGGGGATTGATGTTTGCGCCCCGGGGAAGAATCGGTCCCTTGCCGAGCGCCACCTCTCCGTTGTGCTTCTTTTCGACATCCGGCTGATCCGTGGCAAAATCCACCTCCACGCAAATGCCCACATCGGGGTTGACGCTGTAACTGCTGGTGGTGCCGCCGCGCAGACCAATCTCCTCCTGCACGGAGGAAACGCCGTACAGATCGACGTTCAGCTTTTTCCCGCTCCCCTTCACCAGGCGCAGCACCTCGGCCACGATGAAACACCCCGCTTTGTCGTCAAAACCGCGCGAAGCCACCCGGTCGCCGTGCAAACGGGTAAAGGAACTTTCGAACGTGACAGCATCTCCGACCCTGACCAGTTTTTGGGCTTCCTTTTTATCCGTGGCACCGATGTCGATGTACTGGGATTCCAACTTGACCACCGTTTCCCGGTCCTTGGCATCCATCAGGTGAATCGGTTTTTTGCCGATCACCCCTGCCAGGGGGCCGGTAGCTGTGTGAATGGCAACCCGTTTGCCGGGGGTAAGATGGGCATCCACCCCTCCCACGGCGGCAAAAAACAGAAAACCCTTGTCATCGATGTACTTGACCTGCAGCCCGATCTCGTCGGTATGCCCCACCACCATTACCCGCGGCAGGTTTTTGCCCTTGCCCGCAACACGCGCAAAGACATTGCCCATGACATCGGTGGTGACTTCATCGCAGAAAGGAGTGACATACTCACGGAAGACCCGCTGAGCCGGCTGTTCGTAACCGGAAGGGCTGGGAGCATCAAGCAGTTTTTCCAGAAATTTCAATGACTCTTTCCGCATTTTTTATACCTTTCATTTCAGTTTGTTTTTTCGCCCTGTATGCTATCCGTCCGAAGAGGTTTTCCGGAATCATCTCTCTGTGCAGCGCTTCAGCGAAGCGGTGGTATTCGCCGTAGGGCTAGGGCTTCAGATTACCATCTGCTCCGGGCAGATGTAAACACCGTCGCAGCCCGAGGGCTGAAAAAATCATCGATTCCGGGCACTAATTGCGTCCGTTTCACGCGGAATCCCGGCCCGGCACACTCATTTGCACTTGTTAATTGGTCCAAATCTGCTAATCTGTCGAAACTTTTCTGATTACTTCGGGTAACGGGGACGTGCCATGGCTCAGGAAACGGATATTCTCAGACAGCAGCTCGAATATCGTAAACGGCTGATGGACAAGATCAACGAAATCCATTCCGCTGACAACCTCAATACCATTCTGATCACCATCAAGGACAGCATCGCCCCTCTTTTCCGTGCCGAGCGGATCACGATCTATCTTTCCGACAACCAGCGCAACCTGCTGATCTCGAAGGTCAAGACCGGACCGGAGGTGCGGCAGATCGTGGTGCCGATCAGCGACACCAGCCTTTCCGGCTACTGCGCCACCACCGGCACGGTGGTAAACGTCAAAAACGCCTACGATCTTCACGAACTCAGGATGATCGGCAGCAATCTGAAATTCGACGACAGCTGGGACAAAAAAAGCGGGTTCACCACCAGACAGGTGCTGTGTGTACCGATGAAGTTCCAGCAGATGCTGATCGGGGTTATCCAGATCATCAACAAGAATGACGGCTCCTTCTTCAACGACACCGATATCAGCTATGCAACGGAACTGGCCACCTCGCTTTCCATTGCCGTCCACAACATCTACCGCCTCTCGGTGACCACCAAAGTTGCCCGCCAGAAAGCCCGCTACAATTACCTGCTGGACAAAAACCTGGTGGATGACAGGACCTTGGAGAAAGCGGCGGCCAACCCAGAAACCGCCAAGACCGGGACGGATTCCGTGCTGATGCGCGAATTCGGCGTTTCCCGGGAGGATATGGCCAAAAACCTCTCCTTTTATTTCGGCACCGAATTCGTCGTTTACGACCCTGCATCGCCTCCGCTGGAGGACAATCTGCTCAAACGGGTCAAACCTGAGCGGCTGGTCAAAGAGCTGTGGATGCCCTACCGGATCGAAAACGGCATCCTGCACGTCATCATGGAAGACCCTACCGACCTCGGCCGCCAGGATACGATCAAGTTCGTATACCCTGAATATAAGCGGATCAGTTATATCGGCGCATTCCGGGACGATATACAGAGCTATATCAACCTGTTTTACCGATACCAGGGGGCAGCGGGGACTGGCAGCAGCATCAACGATCTGCTCAACAAACTGGATGCCGGCGATGAACCGGAAATGGAATCGGAATCACAGAAGGTATCGGAACAGGACAGCGTCATCGTTCAACTGGTCAACAAGATCATTATGGACGCGGTCCACAACCGTGTCTCGGATATCCACATCGAACCGTTTCCCGGCAGGGAGGACGTGCGTGTGAGGATGCGCATCGATGGACGCTGCAAGGTCTATCAGTACATCCCTTACAAGTACAAGTATGCCCTGCCCTCGCGCATCAAGATCATGTGCGGGCTGGACATATCCGAACGCCGCAAACCCCAGGACGGCAAAATCGATTTCAAGAAGTTCGGACCGCTCGATGTTGAACTGCGGGTAGCCACGGTACCCACCGCCGGTCAGCTGGAGGATGTGGTCATGCGGGTGCTGGCATCGGGCGAGGCGCTCCCGTTCGACAAACTGGGGCTGACCGGGCGCAATGCCCGCGTTCTTGAAGCTTGCATCAATCAGCCCTACGGCCTGATTCTGGTGGTCGGTCCAACCGGTTCCGGCAAAACCACCACGCTTCATTCGGCCATATCGGTCATCAATACCCCGGAGACAAAGATCTGGACTGCTGAGGATCCGGTGGAGATCACCCAGCGCGGATTGCGTCAGGTACAGGTACATCCCCGGATCGGCTTCACCTTTGCCGCGGCCCTGCGCTCCTTTCTGCGGGCAGATCCCGATGTAATCATGGTAGGCGAGATGCGTGACCGGGAGACGGCCGAGATCGGCGTAGAAGCCTCACTCACCGGTCATCTGGTCTTTTCAACGCTGCACACCAACTCGGCTCCCGAAACCGTCACCCGGCTGCTGGACATGGACCTGGACCCTTTCAGCTTTTCAGACGCGATCCTCTGTATCCTGGCCCAGCGGCTGGCCCGCCGGCTCTGCACTGCCTGCAAACGTGAGTACATACCGGAGAAGGCCGAGCTGGAAGAGCTGATCACGGAATATGGCGTCGAAGAATTCAGGAACACCGGTATCGATCCGGGCGGGATCAGGCTGCATCGGGCGGTCGGATGTTCCAAATGCGGGGAATCGGGCTACAAGGGGCGCCTTGGCCTGCACGAACTGCTGGAAGGGACCGAGGCGATGAAGACGCTCGTCAAACGCAAGGCGGAAATTGAATTGATCAGACGTCAGGCTGTTGCGGACGGAATGACGACCCTGAAACAGGATGGCATTCTCAAAAGCCTGCAGGGCCTGACCGACTTGAAGGAAGTGCGGAGGGTCTGCATCAAATAACTGCCGGAAGCGGCGGGAGGTTGCCGCTCATGGAGACTGGGGGCCTTTGGGCTTATCCAGCAGTTTGAACTGCATCTTGAGCACCATCAGAAAAAAAGGCAGTACCCCGCACAGCACACCCCACAAAAACGGATTCTTGCCCCGCCTTTTTGCCATTACGAAACCAATGATGCCGGGGGTTCCGAAAAACAGCAGCATGAAGATCAATTCGTTCATGGTTTCCTCGCCGTCATTTTCTGCCCACTCTATCACCGCGGTTACGGCTTTGCCAAGGGAAGAAATTCGGGCTTTCCCGCGCCACGAAGCGGCCGAAGAGGGCCGTCAGCGGTGCCCCATCCGCCAGTGAGCAGATGCTATGCCCTGATCCGGACGGTGCTGCCGGCTTCCGGCAGGGGTGCGTAGGCCTGAAGCGGGGGTGGGCCGTTTGGCAGCGGCCCGCCCTTATCACCGGCCTGCTGCAACTTGCGTTGCACCATGTTCCGTACCGAGCGGTACAGCCGCTTCAACTCTTCCATCTCCTCCTGCATCTGACGGCTTCCGCCCGCTGTTCTGGCCGGTTCGCCGTTGCCGGTCTCACCGGCAGTCTCTTCCGGCTGCTGTCCGTCATCGTCCACAGCGGCATCTTCACCCGCGGGGGCGTCTTCGACAGCTGCACCCTCTCCGGCATCTGCCGCCTCGGATGCGCCGGTTTGCGCGACCGCCGTCATGGTACCGGAATCTCCCGAAACTCCCGTGACAAGCTCGCCGGTGCCGCCGGTGCCGCCGCTGCCATCCGCTGCCAGCGACGACAACTGGGCGGCGATTTGTTGCAGTTCAGCCTTCAGCGACTTGGCAGCCGCAGGACTCATGAACGGAATCATCTGTTTCAGCATCTTCAGACGTTCCTTGAGCATCCGGATCTTTTCGGCCTTGTTCTGGCGGTCGGCGCTTTTCTTGTCCGGCATCTGTTTGATGATGGTGCGGGCATCGGCCAGCGCCTTTATCTGCTGCTCGTAACGCTCTGCCGCAACCGACGAGGGGGCGTCGTCCAAAGCGGAAACCAGGCCACGTTCGGACTGGTTCAAGGCAGGAGCATACTGCTGTACAATGCGGGATAGTTCCATGGCCGTGACCTCCTTTCATACCTATCGGCAATTGCGCGACAGAACTGCAGCATGATCCGCATTGCTGCACAGGTCAATGCCATTGTCTTCGACTATTGATGCAATACGAAAAGCACAGCCGGAAACCAACCGGGGCATGGGAATTTCATCCCATGCCCCGGTTGATAACGGCGCCAGTGATAAACGGTACGGTAATTACATCCAGGCAACCACAGCCTCGGCAGCATTCTTCATCAGCCAGTCGGCTCCCTGTTTTTCGATGAAATCGAATTTTTCTGCGCCAACAGCCCCCGCGTATTCGGCACAGGGGGGACAGACACCGAAGGTTGCCCCCTTGCCTTTAAGTTTCTGCATCAGTTCTGCGGCGCTGCCGAATTTTTTGAAGATCGGGGATTCAATCCTTTCAGCCTTGCCCTTTACAGCCAGTTCGGCCCCTTCCAGGGTCATCCAGACATGGACAGAACCATAACCCTTGTCAAGAGCCGTCCAGGCCATCAAGAGCGCCAGAATGGCCCGATTGGGATTATTGCCGCCGCTGGTAACGGTCACGATGTACTTTTTCGCTTCCCCCTGGGCCGCCTGACCGGGAATGGCCGTCATCCCACCGAGGACGGCAGCTCCGAGCCCGACTCCCATTGTCTTGATAAAATCCTCCCGAGTGATATCCGTCATTAGATCTCCTCCTCATGAGATACCGACCCGGTAAGTCTACAGCAATGTCAACTGCAGTCAAATTGGTAGTATCGAATCAAAAAAACATTTCTATCGATATTTCCGCTAACCTTTATCTATGCCAGCATCAACTGCCAGAGTGCTGCAGCGGCAGGCGACAGTTCCCTGCCGGCGCGGCGCGCTGCGTAGAATTTTCTGGTAATGGAAAGCCCTGGGATGGTGACCGTAACCAGCACTCCTCTGGCAATATCTTCGGCAACCGAGATGCTGGATACAAAAGCGTAGCCGGTACCGTTCAGAGCAGCCCGCCTGACAGCCTCGTTGCTGCCGAGCACGGCAACTGTCCGCAACGCTTCGCGCCGGATGCCGGCATCGGCCAGCGCTTCATATACCGCCTGCTGTGTTCCGGATCCCTGTTCCCGTACAACCAACGGTACCTGACACAGTTCCGACTGGCTCAGGCCATAGCCGGCAGACTCCGCCATACAAGGCGAAACGGCACATATGACGGAATCCTCCCCTATCGGTTCGAACTGAAGTCGCTCGTCATCGGATCGCGCACCAGTAAAACCGAGCTCGATGGTCTCCTCGACAAGTTGACGCGCAACCCAGCGGCTGTCCCCCTGCATCACCTCCAGGCGAACCCGGGGGCAGGCCTCCTGGAAGCGGCTCAGCATACCCGGTATCAGACAGGTTGCGGGAATGTTGCTGGCTCCGACTTTCAGCACCACATCCTCCATGCCGCGAAACCGACTGATCGCCAGCCGGGAGTTTTCGCACTCAGCCAGGATTCTGTCGGCCCGCTCGAAAAACAGCTTGCCCGCTTCGGTCAGATGGACCCCTCCCCGGCCGCGGTCGAAAAGCCTGATCTGCAATTCGTCCTCAAGGGCAAGGATATGCTGGCTGGCAGTGGATTGCGTAATGCAGGACCGTTCCGCCCCCTTAGAGAAACTGCGGGTCTCGGCAACGGCAAGAAATACTTCGAGCTGTTTCAATGTCACAACAATCACCTTCAGTGGTTTTTTCGATAGAAGTGATCGTTACTGTATGAATCGACGCCCCGAGATGCAACAAAAAATTACTGATAACCGAAGAAACAGGCCCGGGAAACGATATCTTGTGCCTATGCTGGTGCGCCGGAACAGCCGGGACTCCTTTTCACGGCATCTGCTGTCAAAGTCAGGAAACGCCTGAACCTGCCCAATGGCCGGACAGCCTCCGGAGGCAGTCTTGACGCCCTCCGGGACCTGTAGTACCCTCATCAAGAGAAAATCCCGCTGCCACCATACTTCACGGAGACTATCACCATGCCCATCACTGATCCAACATGGAACACCGCCCTGCTCTACCCTGCACCCGACTCTCCCGAACTGGAATCCGAGCTCGCCTCTTTCCCGGGACTGGCTGCGGATTTCCGCTCGCGCCACTTCGAGCGGATCGCCACTCTCGGCAGCAGGGAGATACTGGCTGCCGTGCAGGAGTACGAGGCGTTGCAGGTACGCATGTCGAAACCTTTCTGTTACGCCCATCTGCTGTTTGCCGCCGACTCGGCCAGCGATACCAACCGCGCCCTTTCCCAGCGCTGTTCAGAGCTGAGCAGCAGCCTGTCGCAGCAGTTGCTGTTTTTCGATCTGGAGCTGATGAACCTGGAAGAAAATGCCTTTGAATCGCTGTGCGCCCTGCCGGAGGCTGCCAACTACGTCCACTTTCTGCGCGGCATCCGCAAATTCCGTCCCTACATGCTGAAGGAAAACGAGGAACGGCTGCTGACCCGCAAGGATCTGACCGGCGTGAACGCCTTCACCAAGCTGTTCGATGAACTGTCGGCATCGTTCACCTATCGGATGGAACTGGACGGCGAGGAGCGGGAGTTTACCGGCGAAGAGCTGCTGGCCCTGCTGCACCACACCTCTCCCGATGTCCGCTTCCGTGCCCTGACGCTGTTCCTGGAGCGGCACGGCGAACACGGCATCGTCTATAACTCGGTCTTCAACAACATGGCGCTCGATCATGGGCAGGACATGGAGCTGCGCGGCTATCGGACGCCGATCCAGCCGACCAACATCGGCAATGAAATTCCGGACGAGGCGGTGGAACACCTGATGTCGGTGACCGAAGCCAACTACGGACTGGCCCAGGAGTACTTCCGCCTGAAGGCAGGCATGCTGGGAATGGACAAGATCCGCAACTGCGATATCTATGCTCCGGTGGCGGAGAGCGAGAGGAAGTACCCCTTTGAAGAGGCACGAGAAATGGTGGCGGCCTCCTACGCCGGTTATGATCGGGACTTCGGCCGGATCGTCTCCGATTTTTTCGATGAACGGCGAGTGGATATCCTGCCCCGCACCGGTAAAACCGGCGGCGCCTTTGCCATGGGCATCTCTCCCGAAGCGCCCCCATTTCTGCTGTTGAACTACACCGGTACGCTGCGGGACCTGGCGACCATCGCCCACGAAGCCGGCCATGGCCTGCATTTCGTTCTCTCTCAGAAGCAGACCATGCTAAACTATCACGCCCCCCTGCCGCTGGCGGAAACAGCCTCCGTCTTCGGTGAAATGCTGCTGACCCGCTGGCTTTTGGACCGGGAGAGCGACCAGTTGGTGCGCAGGTCGCTCTTATGCGCCAAGATCGAGGACATCATCGCCACCACCTTCCGCCAGACCGTGCTGACCCGCTTCGAGTTGCGTCTGCACAACGAGCGCAAGGCCGGACTGCTCTCCAATGACCGGGTGGCCGCGATCTGGCTCGAGGAAAACGGCAAGCTTTTCGGCGAGTCGGTCGAAATGATCCCCGCTTACCGCTGGGGCTGGAGCTACATCAGCCATTTCATTCACAGCCGTTTCTACTGTTACTCCTACACCTTTGCTGAGCTGCTGGTTCTGGCGCTGTACCAGAAGTACCGCGAAGAAGGAGACGCCTTCAAGCCCGGTTACCGGCGCCTGCTGGAGTCCGGAGGATCGCTCTCCCCTGCCGATACGGCCCGGATCGCCGGCATCGACATCACGGAAGGGGGCTTCTGGCAGAAGGGCTATGATTTCCTGGCAGGATTGATCGAAGAGTTGAAGGGAATCGCGTAGGGAACGTACTTGGCTTTCTCTTTTCTCCGTAGTTGAAACCAAAACAGAAAAACGGGCTGCCTCCGTCGGAAGCAGCCCGTTTTTTACGAACCAGCAGGCCCAAGGCGGGCTAACGTATGATCTGCCTGACCGCCTCGGCCGTCAGGGCAGCCTCAAATTGTTCCCCGGTCTCCATCAGCTTGAAGGAGGCCTTGCCGGAAGCAATCTCATTCTCACCCAGCACGACACTGTAACGCGCCCCGAGCTTGTCCGCCCGCCGCATCTGGCTCTTGAGGCTCTTGCCTTCGTAATCCATCTCCACCCGGACTCCCAGCTTCTGCAGGCCTGTCATCAACCCGAATGCAGCGAACCGCTCTCCACTCCCCATGGTGGCGATAAACAGGTCGGGGCGGCGCGAAAAATCCCTCTCCCCCAAAAGCAGCGCCACGCGCTCGATACCGATCGCAAAGCCGATACCGGGGATAGCCGGCCCGCCCAATTGCGAGATCAGGCCGTCATAACGCCCGCCGGCAGCCACGGCCGATTGCGAACCGAGCTGGGAGGTCACGAGCTCGAAGGTGGTGCGGGTATAGTAGTCGAGCCCCCGCACCATACGGGGGTTGATGCTGTAACGGGTGCCGGTGGAATCGAGGTAATGCCGCACGCTTCCGAAGTGATCGCCGCAATTGCCGCACAGATGATCGAGCATCGCGGGCGCCCCCTGGGTCGCCTCGGCGCAGCCCGGCACCTTGCAGTCCAGGGTACGGAGCGGATTGGTGACGAAACGTCTCCGGCAATCGGCGCAGAGCTGGTCCAGACGCCCCTCGAGGAAGGCCAGCAGCGCGGCGCGATAGGCGGGACGGCACTCGGGGCACCCGAGCGAGTTGATCTGCAGCGTGGGCTCGTGCAATCCGATTTCACTGAAAAATGCGCACAGCATGTTCAGAACCTGGGCATCCACCAGCGGGTCGTTGACACCGGTCACTTCGGCCCCGATCTGGTGGAACTGGCGATAGCGCCCCTTCTGCGGGCGCTCGTAGCGGAACATCGGCCCCAGGTAATACAGCTTCGTCACCGGGTCCTGGGCGTAGAGCTTGTGCTCGATCAGTGCCCGCATCACCCCGGCCGTGCCTTCCGGGCGAAGGGTGACGCTGTTGTCCCCTTTGTCGGTAAAGGTGTACATCTCCTTCTCGACGATGTCGGTCGCATCACCGATCGAACGGCAGAACAGCTCGGTCTTTTCCATGATCGGAACGCGGATCTCCGAAAAGCCGTTCAACTCGAAAACCCGGCGTGCTGCCTGCTCGATATACTGCCATCTGCCGGTATTTTCCGGCAGAATGTCGTTAAAACCTTTGATTGCCGTTATGGCCATATGCTCCTCGCAACGGTGGGATCAGTATGTCAGGGGGTTCCGGTATAGCGGGTAACGCAGTTTTTGCCGATCTTCTTGCCGACATACATGGCATCGTCGGCCATCCTCAGCAGGTCCTGCTTGCTGGTGGTATCGTCGGGGCAACAGGAGTAGCCGATGCTGCAGGTCAGCCGAATCCGTCGCTCCCCATCCACCGTGAACTCATGGGAGGCGATCAGGCTGCGGATGCGTTCGGCCACGATACCGGCGGCTTCCGGGGAGGTCTCCACCAGGATGATGGTGAATTCATCTCCCCCATAGCGGATGACCACATCCACGTCGCGGACCGATCTCTTCAAAAGGGCCCCCATCTCCTTCAGAATGCGGCTTCCGACCGGATGACCGTGGGTATCGTTGACCAGCTTGAAGCAATCGACATCCAGAAAGAGCACGGCAAGCTGCGACTTGTATCGCTCGATCCTCTTCAGCTCGCGGTCCAGGGCCACTTCGAAATAGCGCTGGTTGAACAGTCCGCTGAGATCGTCGATAAACAGCATGTCCTTGGCCAGTGAATAGCTGCTGGCGTTTTCGAAGGCGCGCAGGGATTGTTCCTGCAGAAACAGGATGTTCTTTTTCTTCCCCGCCACGCCTGGCAAAGGGGTAGCGGGATCGTTGAACACGACTATGATCCCGTGCAGCACCTCCTTGCTGCACAGGAAAATCAGGTAGGCCTCCTCGATGCCGGTTTCAGCCAGTCGCAGTTCGGGCGGTTCATCGAAGCGCAACCGGGTCAGGACATGATTCTCGGCAGGGCACTTGGAGATAGTGGGAACAATAATATCCCGGAAATGCTCGGCAACCGTTTCCGAAATGCCTTTCGACTCGATCAATTCGAGGCCGTGCCGTCCCAGAAAGAGCCCGAAACCGCGGCAGACGCCGATTTCCCGGGCAATCGCTTCCAACACGAGATGGTACACCCGTTCGATCTCCAGGCATCCGGCAATGGTCTGGCTGGTCTGAAACAGGTGCAGCATGCTCTTGAGTTCTTCGTTTTCATCCAGTATACGGCGCTGCTCCATGCAGAGCGCCACGGAATGGAGGAACTCGTCGCTGTTGACCGGCTTGATCAGGTAGTCACGGGCGCCGTGCTTGAGGGCAAAAATGGCCGATTCGAGATTGGCGTTGCCGGTAACTATGATGACGTCAGTGGAAGGGTCGCTTCCCTTGACGATGGAGAGGAATTCCAGCCCGCTGTAATCCGGCATGGCCAGCTCCATGATCACGAGACCGTAGCGGTGGCATGACAGCATTTTCAGGGCATCGCTTCCGCACGCGGCGCAATCGAAGCCGTAGCCATGGCTCTCGAGCAGCTGTGCGTATCTCTCCCGAAAAAACCTGTCTTCCTCGACAACCAGGATTCTATCCATCAGGCAAACTCGTTCAGGCTGTAACATTGGTCTTTTCCCGTGTTTGTACCCCATTTGGACAGGCGGTGTCAAATCTGAATCCTTGCAGACGGCACAGCCTCAGCCGCCCGAAACGGGGTTCCCAAGGATCCGACGATTCCATTGCCAGGGGAATGCTCAATCCGGACGGTATGGCGTGGCAACCTGCCAGCCGGCTCCGTCGCTGACCAGTTCGATGGTGCCGTCCCGGTCGGTGCGGTAGGTGGGGATACCGCGCTTCCGAAGCAGTTCGGTCGTTCGCGGTGCAGGCAACCCGAAAGTGTTGTTCCTTCCGGCGGAGATCAGTGCCAGGCCCGGGGCTACCCGATTCAGAAACCTTTCCGAGGTGGAGAAACGGCTGCCGTGATGGCCCACTTTCAGCACCGTGGCAGCCAGGTCGGCATTGCTGCGGAGCATGCCTTCTTCTGCGGCGAAGCCGGCATCGCCGGTCAACAGTATGCTGACGGCGCGGTAGCGAAGCCTGAGTACCAGTGAATCCTCGTTCAGGTCCCGGTCGTCGGGCTCTTGGAGAGTATAAGACGGAAGAGAAGCCGGCGGCGACAGGACCTGTATCGAAACATGGCCCGGAAGGGTGACCTCATTGCCGGCAGCCAGACGCCGCAGCGGCACCTGCCGGGAGGCCAGGATCTCGCGCAATCGCTCATATTGAGCACCGGCCCCTCCCCTGACCGCTTCCCAGAATTCACCCACCGGCATCGTACCGACCACTGCAGCCAGGCCGCCGATGTGATCGGGATGGCTGTGGCTCATCACCATGCGATCGATACGTGTCACCCCCAGCTTGAAGAGGGCCGGAACCAGGGCACGCTCTCCGAAGTCAGGCCCGTCGTCGCGCAGATACCCCCCTCCATCCATCAGCATGGTGCCACCGTCGGGGAAACGGATCAGCAGTGCCTCCCCCTGCCCCACGCTGAGCATGGTGACGTGCAGGCGGCCATCGTACGGCGAGGGGGCCAGCATATGGCCCGTGACAGCCATGAAAATCAGAGATGAGCACGCGACCAGCCGGACGCGCACCGAGTGCAGGAAGCTCATCACGGACATGCATGCCAGGAACAGAACCATGTCCAGCCGCGTGATGCCGTAAAAATGCAGCAGCGGCAATTTGGCGAACATCAGGACCAGGCTGTTGGAAAGCAGCACCAGCTTTCCGGCCAGCCACAACAGCAGGTCCGCAGCGGGTGCGCAAACCGGCACGAGCGGCAGGGCGCAGAAACCGCCCAATACGGCGCCATACCCCAGAAGCGGAACGATCAGGAAATTGGAGACGATACCGTTCAGTGAGGCCTGGTGGAAGGTAAACAGCACCGGCACCGCAGTGGCACCGCACGCGGCGCAGGAGGCTGCCACGAACTGGATCAAGGCCCGCAGCCAGCCCGGCTTGATGCCGTCCAGGCGGGCCATGACCGGAGGAAGGGCAAGGACGATGCCCCACAGCGCCAGAAACGAGAGCTGGAACGAGATATCGAACACACTGGGGGGATGTGCCGTTACCAGCAGCATGGCCGCAATCAGCAATGCATTGAGTGGATCCGACTCCCGTTCGACATGCAGGGCCAGCGCAAAAACCGCCAGCATGACCACCGCCCGGGCCGTGGCAGGTGCGGAGCCGGTCAGCAGAAGGTACGCAACCATGGCAGGCAGCGTCAGCAACAGCACGGCACGCCTCAGGTTGCAGTACAGGGGCGGGATCTCCCAGCGGGTGGCCAGCCACAGGAAGACCTGCACCATGAACAGGACGATGATCCCGATATGAAAGCCCGAAATGGAGAGTATATGATTGACGCCGGCACGCGTGTAGGCGTCGGCCAACGGCTGCGGGATCCGTCTCTGGTCTCCTGTCAGCAGCGCGGTCAGGATCGATGAAACGCTGCTGTCCGTTACGGAGCTGCGGATGAAATCACCCAGACGACGTGATGCCTGATCGATCCGGCGCAGCAGCGAATCCTCTTCAGCTCCACGGATCAGTACGATTTCTTCAGGCGTGGCAACACGGCCAACAGCGGCAATTTCATGAAAAGCCAGGAAACGGGGATAATCGAACTCCCCCGGCAACCCCAGACGGTGTGGTATCGTAATCGCGGTTGACAGGCGGACCCTGTCGCCCCGCATCAGTTCCGTCTCACCGGACACGATCCGGACCATCAGGTTGCCACTGGCGGGAAGCGACAGCCCATCCCGAAAAACACGCTCCGTACGCATTACGAAACTGCCGGCGGTTGCTGTTGCAACCGGGCGATCGCTGATGACCCCTTCGACCACTACCGGGGAACGGGAGGCATGTTCACGGATGGCAACGGATGACGGTTCAGGCGTGTTGTAGGGAACCAGGGCATGCAAACCGCAGGCGAAAAAGAAGACGAAGGTGCATGAGGCAAGTGCCAGGCGGGAACGGATAAAGCAGGATAGTACCAAGCAGCACAATGATGCTGCCACAGGGGCAAAAGGAAGCAGGATGCCGAAGGCATCGCTCGTGCAGAGCCCGGCGGTCAGGGCCAGGAACGGAATGAGCAGCGGCCATTCCGGAAGCATATGTCAACCGCGGTCCGATGCCCCTGCTGATGCCGATGCAGCCGGCATTCGAGCAGCGGCTCTATGGAACAGCACCGCACCGAGGATACTGTGGCTCAGAACGACGCACGAATGCCTAATCATACCGCCTCCCGAATCAATGAGCGGAAAGGGCTTGCAGCCGCATGTGCCGGTCAGCACTGGAAGCGGTATAACACATCTAAAGCTACTTGAAAACAGGTCAATTGAATGCTAAAGATAGGACCGCTGCGACAACGAACATTCAGTCTGAACGCCACCTTACGATCGACTCATCGATCCCCAATTCACGGAGCCGCCCATGCGCGAACAGATCCTGATAGTAGATGATGAAGAGATGATCAGGGAGCTGCTTGCTTCAGCACTCTTTCAGGAAGGGTATATCTGCCATCTGGCAGCAAACGTCGACGAGGCCTTTTCCATCCTGGGCCAAAAGGATATCGATCTTGTCATCTCGGATATCATGATGCCGGGAAGAAGCGGAGTGGAACTTCTCCGGGACCTCAAGAAGGTGGATTCCGAAATTGCCGTACTGATGATCACCGGCCTGTCAGATATGAATACCGCGATGGAGTGCATCCATCTTGGGGCGGACGACTACATCTCCAAGCCGTTCAACATCACCCGGGTCATTTTGACGGTCAGAAACATGCTCGACAAGCGCAACCTGTCGATAGAAAAGAAAAACTATCAGATCGGCCTGGAATTCAAGGTATTAGAGCAGACCGAACAGTTGCGGCAGACGATGCATGATCTCCACCTTGCCTATGACAACACCCTGACCGCCCTGGTCAAGGCGCTCGATGCGCGCGAAAAGGAGGTCGGCTCCCATTCCGAACGGGTCATGAACTATTCCAAGCTGATGGGGTCCATGCTCGGCATTTCCGGAATTGAGCTCGAGCAGTTGGCCAAGGGAGCGCTGCTTCACGATATCGGAAAAATAGGCATTTCCGACAATATCCTGCTGAAACCGGGCAAGCTGGACGAAGATGAATGGCGCGAAATGCGCAGGCACCCTCTGATCGGGTACGCCATTCTCTCCGAGATCGACTTTTTGAAAACACCTGCGGAGATCATCCTCAGCCACCACGAACGCTTCGACGGCTCCGGTTATCCCAAGGGGCTCAAGGGAGAACAGATACCGCTGGGATCCCGCATTTTCGTACTGGTCGACACGCTGGATGCCATGACGTCCGATCGTCCCTACCGCCAGGCGCTTCCCTTCGACGCCGTTATCAGCGAGGTCCGCAAATTCAGCGGCAGCCAGTTCGATCCCGCAATCGCCGAACTCTTTTTATCGGTTCCTCGCTCGCGCTGGGAGGAATGCGCCGGCAAGAAGTTCGACTGATCCAAGCCGGACTTCCTGAGGGAGAATTTCAGGGCACAAAAAAAGGGGAGCGGATTATCCGCTCCCCTTTTCCGTATCTTTCCGTTGTCAGCACATCACTCTTCCCACCGGTCCTCATCGTCTCCTTCGCAGCTGGCATCAAAATCGTCATCATAGTCACCGCTGCAATCATCGTCGTCGGATTGCTCCTGGCCGGGTTCGATCCTGTATGTCTCCTCTTCCGAAATGCGTTCGAATTTGGCCAGTAGGTTCGTATCCGTGCAGAACCTTCCGTTTTTATGGCCGCACCGCTCAAGCTCGCACAGATCAAAAAGTTGTATCTCGCTGCAAAGCCGCTGCGCCTGACTGACAGGCGTCTCCATCTCGTTTCTTTCTTCCATTCCCGGTTCCTTTGGTTGCCTAGCCATGACCGTTCAGGAACTCAGCCGCCTTCTGCACATCCTCCCGGCAACCGATATAGATCGGACAGCGCTGGTCAAGGCCATTCGGTACGATGTCGAGTATCGGCACTTCGCCGTTGGTTGCCATGCCGCCGGCCTGCTCCAGCAGAAATGCCATCGGATTGAGTTCGAACAGCAGCCGCAACTTTCCATGGGGGCTGTCATTCAGGGCCGGATACATGAAAAGCCCCTTGCCCTTCATCAGTATCTGATTGATATCGGGAACAAAACCGCCGGAATACCGCAGCTTTGAACCCTTCTCCTCCAAGTAGCGAATGAAGAGTTCATTGGGTTCGCTATACTTCTTGCGCAGCCCGCCGGGGGAGTAGATATCGCCGGAAGGCCTCATCTGGATCTGCTCGCGGGTCAGGGTGTACTCCATCAGCTGGTTCATGGTGAATTCGTAGACCCCCTTGCCGACCGAATAGACCAGCGAAACCCGCGGTCCGTACAGAATATACATGGCCCCGACCATCTTGCGGCCGGGCTGGAGCAGGTCGCAGCCCTGGTAGATGCCGACGATGGTGCCAACCGCGAGATTGACGTCCACCAACGATGAACCGTCGAGGGGATCGTATGCTACGGAAAACATTCCCTGGGGGTTGCTGGAAACCTGGAAAATCTCCTCCATCTCCTCCGAGGCGATATTGCAGACGACTCCGGAGTGCTGCAGACGCTTGCGCATGATGCGGTCGGAAAGAACATCCAGCGCGAGCTGTTCCTCACCATAGAGATTCGAGGTGCCGGCCACACCGAGATCACCGGTACGCACCGCATTGATCACGTACTTGCTGGCCTCGGCAATCTCGCAGATCAGATGAACGAGGTTGCCGCTGATGTTCTGGTCGCGCAAGTGCTGGCGGAGGTCAACCTGGAATTTTGTCTTACCCGCTTCACTGAACATTACAATCCCTCCACGTCAAGTCATTCAAAACTTACAAATTTTACAGCCAATCAGCCATTTTAGCAAGGCTGAAAAAACTAACTTCCGATCCCAACAGGAGAGGAGTGAATCTGCGGCAGGATCATGGCGATCGCCTGAACAACCGGTTGACGGCCGGGCGCCCCGGCCGGAGGCGGACATCAGAGGTCGAAAACCGCGCCGTCGTGGAGCAGCTCGATTTCCGGCATCCCCAGGTTTTCGATCTCGCGCTTGATGGTGTCGTAATACTGGGGTTTCGGATGCGTAATCAGTACGCGGCGCGGCAGCGTTCCGATCTTTTTCAGTTCCCGGCGCAGCAACGAGCAGGTCAGGTGCTGTGTCAGCAAGGCCAGCTCTTCCATGTTGTCCGGAAAGGATACCTCGACTATCAGGGCATCGGCACCGGAAACATGGCGCCAGAAAATGTCGGTCGGACCAGTATCGCCAGTGTAGGCCAAGCTAACGCCATCCTTGGCAACAATGTAACCGACAGCCGGAACGGTATGGTGCACCTCTACAGCAGTGATCGAATAGCCCGCGACATCATTGCCCTGCCCGGGAACGATCATATTGAAGCACAGCACCGGATGTTCAGGAGTGGGAATCCTGGTGAAATCAGGCCAGATGACACCATTGAACAGGTGGTCGCGCAGGGCGGAAATGACCGGTTGGGTGCTAAAAATGTTGACGGTGCGATCGAGGTTCCTGATGATGATGTTGTCCGCCAGCGCCGGGATACCGCGGATATGGTCGAGATGGGAATGGGTGATGAAGATATTCCGAAGCTTCAACTGATCTTCCTCGGTCAGCACCGAGCCGATCGTCCCGGCATCCAGCAGCAGATGCTCGTCGATCAGAAAGGCCGGAGGCCTGAAGTCGGGAAGTTCAGCACCGGCGCTGCCCAGAATCCGTAACCTCATAGCCCCCTCCTTGTCAGCAGGATGAATGATGATCGCGCGTTTATTCCGGAAATTTCCACTTCCATGTAGCAACCATTGGCCCTAAAGTCAACGTGGTTTGCCATGCCCCTGACAGTGGGTGCAGATATGGGTCCCGCGCTGCCCTACCTTGAGCTTGACGATCCTGTTCCCGCAGATCCGGCACTCCGAACCGTGCCGGCCGTAAACGTTCACCACGAACTGTCCCGCCTTGAATACGCCGTCGATGTTGGCCCCCTGGGCTGCCACCGCTTCCTGCAGTACCGCGATGATCATCTCGTACAGAAGCCGTACCTGTTCACGGGTAAGCTCTCCGGAGTTAGTGAGCGGGTGCAGGCCGGCACGAAACAGGATCTCATCGGCATAGATGTTGCCAATGCCTGCCAGGACGGACTGGTCCAGCAGCAGCGGCTTGATCTGCCGCCGGCAGGCCTCCATCCTGGCGGCAAAGTCATCGAAGCTGACCGTCAGGGCGTCGGGTCCCAGTCCGCTCACCACAGCGGAGGCATTCTCCACCAGCCAAACCCTGCCAAATTTACGCGGATCGTCGAAACGCAATGCCATATCCTGATCCAGCAGAATGGCAAGGCGGGTATGGCGTGCGATCGCCTCGGAAGCCGCAACCAGGTAAAGCCTGCCGGTCATGCGCAGGTGGACGACGAGAAAGGAGTCGTTTCCCTCCTTGCTCCGCAGCCCCAGGAGCAGGTATTTGCCATGCCGGCCGACGGAGGTGAACCGGGCATGCAGCAGTCGCCGCTCGAAATCGTGAACAGAAACATCCTGCAGTACTCCAGGCCACAGAACCTGCACCTCCTCTATCCGGCGATCCGACAGACCGGGCCGGCTCTCCCGCAGAGCCTGGGCGGTACTCTCCACCTCGGGCAGTTCAGGCATGGTTTGCCTCCCGCGGCCCGCGTTCGTAATCAATAGACCAAATCATGCAGTAGGGAACCTTTCTTGGGTTGTTTACTCAAAAGTTCGATTTCAGGCGGAGTCAAAGCCGGTTCGGGCAGAACGGTGCGGACGTCGAGTCCCTGCTGCCGTAGCCGGATCACGTTCGACCGCCCTTGACCGATCACGTCCGACACTCGCGAAGGGTGGCATTTCACCGTGATCGGCTGGCTGCGGTCCAGACCGGACGCCAATCGGACCAGTAGATCGAAGTAAAGCTCGGAGCGCACCAACTGCCCCAGGGCAGGATGCCAGCAGCCGGCCAGCACGGTCTCGGCATTCAGCCCCTGATCGGCCTGCAGCCCGATCCTGATTATCTCGATTCCGCGTTTCATGGCTGTCCAGAGCAGCACTTTGCAGCAGCTTATCCCTTCGCTGGCACTGAGGGGACGATACTCTCCGGCCAGATAGCGGCGGGCCAGTTCCGTTCCTTTCAGCACCACCACCGGATACAGACGGACAAAGCCGGCACCGGCTGCCATTACCTTTTCCAGCGAACTCAGCGCCAGTGCGGGGGTGTCCCCCGGCAACCCCGGCATGAGCTGCGCCCCAGCAGCGAGTCCACCGGCCCTGACGCAGCGGATAGCAGCCTCGGAAGCTTCCGCCCGATGACCGCGGCCGGCAGCCTCAAGCACCCCGTCATCCATGGACTGGACACCCAGCTCAATGGTCGTGACCCCCCGTTCGGCCAGCCAAACAACGGTTTCGGCGTCGACCGCATCGGGGCGGGTGGAGATCCTGACCCCGCTAACAGCACCGTTTTCGATCAGCGACTGCAGAGGCTCCAGCAGGCGCCACTGGTCGGCACGGTCCAGCGCGGAAAATGAACCGCCGAAAAAGGCGACCTCCAGCGGCCGGTCTCCCCCGGAACAGCGCCAGGCTGCTATCCGGCACAGCATTTCATCGCGGTTCGGAAGAGCTCCCTGACTGCCGGAAATGGTCCTCTGATCGCAGAAAACACAGGCATGCCGACATCCCTGATGGCTGATGAAAAAAGGAACCGTGATCCTGCTCATGCTTGCCCATTGTCCGGCGTCAGCAGCTTCTCCAATGCCTGGACAGCCGCGGCCTGCTGGGCCGCCTTCTTGGACCGGCCGCTTCCTTCCCCTGCAACGGATTCACCCAGCCACACCTGGAAACGGAATTGGCGGCAATGGGGGGGACCGGACTCACCCACCAACCGATAACATGGCGCCGGCAACTGCCGGGCAGACAGCACTTCCTGGAGTTCGCTCTTGGCATCGTTTATTTTCAGGGCATCGCCCGGTTTTTCGAGCTGGTCACCGAACAAGCGGAGAACCAGCCGGCGTGCCGCCTCCAGACCGCCGTCCAGATAAACCGCTCCGATCAGCGCTTCGAGTACGTCGGCCAGAATGGAGTCCTTATCGCGCCCCGCGGTCTGTTCCTCGCCCCGCCCGAGCCGGATGAACATCCCCACTCCGGCCCCTCTGGCAACGGAAGCCAGCGAGTCCTGGTCAGCCATCCTGGACCTGCTGCGGGAAAGATCCCCCTCGCTGCGATCCGGCAGGCGCAGATAGAGCGTTTCGGCCAGCACCATGCCAAGGACCGAGTCCCCCAGAAATTCGAGGCGCTGATAGTCTCCCTCCCCTGCTCCGCTCTGTTCGTGCTGGAACGAGGGATGCGTCAGCGCCTGGCTGGCCAGCCGGCGATCCGAGAATCTGTGTTCGAGGAGCTGTTCGAGATTGTCGAAGTCGATCTCCATCATGTACCTCCAAGAGTGCGACTATAGTCATGCCCCAAAAATTTGGCAATCTAAACTCGCCGGGGCATTCGCATCGCGTTTCTCTGCCCCGATGCGTTGCACCTGAAATCAGTTGCCAAGCCAGCATTGCTTGCCCTATAATTAATCGTTTAAAGAAAACCATCCGGAGCTATCAGTGGGCTTTTTCATCACGTTCGAAGGCATCGAAGGGTGTGGCAAGACGACTCAGATCAGGCTGCTGGGGGAATACCTCGAATCCTTGGGGTACCGGGTCGTCATGACGCGGGAGCCGGGAGGCTGCGCCATTGCCGATAAAATCCGCGCGATACTGCTGGATGCCGACAACCGTGAACTGCTCCCTCTGGCCGAACTCCTCCTGTATGCCGCCGCACGGGCACAGCATGTTTCCCTGGTGATCAAGCCGGCCCTGGCCGAGGGCAGCATCGTGCTGTGCGACCGTTTTACCGACGCCACTATCGCCTACCAGAGCGCCGGGCGCGGCATCGATCGCACAACCATCGACCTTCTCAACGATCTGGCCTGCCAGTCCCTGGTTCCGGCCCTGACAGTGCTGATTGACTGCGATCCGCAGACCGGTCTCGAACGGGCCCGCCAGAGGATAGAGGCATCAGCCGGCCCCCGGGAGGAACGATTCGAACTGGAATCGCTGGAATTCCACCGGCGGGTCCGCAACGGTTACCTGGAGCTGGCCCGCCTGGAACCGTCGCGTGTCCTGAAAATCGACGGCAGCGGCACCATCGCCGCCATTTCCGAATCAATCGTCGGGCAGGTACGCAACAAGCTGGAAGTGCTCGCTCATGCCATTCGCTGACATCGTCGGACATGAAAGGGTTGTGGAGATATTCCGCCGGGCCATCCGCACCGGCAAAGCTTCCCACGCCTATGTCTTCGAAGGACCGTCCGGCTGCGGCCGCAGAAAGACCGCCCTGGCCCTGATCCAGGCCCTGTTTTGCGGTGCGGTTGACGACGATGCCTGCGGTGTCTGCCCTTCCTGCCGAAAGGTAGCTGCCGGCAATCACGCGGACATTCACCTGATCGAGCCGTTACCCGACAAGCGTGACATCAGTATCGCCCAACTGCGGGACCTGCAGCGCGACCTGGCCCTGAGGCCCTATGAAGCTCCTCGCAAGGCCTGCATTCTGGAGCCGGCCGACCGGATGAACGTCAGTTCGGCCAACTCTTTTTTGAAAACCCTGGAAGAGCCTCCGGGTAACGCGATCATCATCCTGTTGACCGAAAATGCCGACATGCTGCTGCCGACCATCCGGTCACGCTGCCAGTTGATACGCTTCGCCCCGCTGTCCCCGGAACATGTCAGGCTGCTGCTGGAACAACAGGGCATGGATGCCGCCTCGGCCTCGCTCCTGGCTCCGCTGGCCGAAGGGAGCATGCAGCGGGCACAGGGGTTCGACAATGATGCGCTCACCGCACGGAGGGAACTGGTTCTGAAACACCTGTGCGGCATCTCCCTTGAGCGGATAGCGACGGTCTTCGACGCATCCGAGGAATTGAGCGGGAACCGCGAAGGCACCCTCGAGATGCTCGACATGCTGCTTTCCTTTGCCAGGGACATGATCTATCTAGCGGCCGGACAGCAGGAGATCACCAATAGCGCTGTCCGTCCGGCCCTGCAGAATCTTGCAGGCCGCATGGGACTGAAGAAGACCATGCAACTTGCAGACGACATCCTGGCAACACGCCGCTCCGTGCAGCGCAATGCCAACGCCAAACTCGCCCTGGATCATCTCATGATGAAAATGGCCGGGGCCACTGCCGCCTGACCGGATTCCGCTTTCGGCTGGTTGCAGCCCAATCCAAGGAGGAATCATTGCCACGCATAGTTACCATACAATTCACCGCTGCCGGCAAGCTGTACGACTTCAACGCCGGTGATCTCGATATCGCTCCGCGCGACAAGGTGATCGTGGAGACCGAGAAAGGGCTCGGCATCGCCTCGGTGGTCGGCGCTCCGGTGGAGCGCCCGGTTGAAGACGCTGCCGGCCTGCTCAGCATAAAACGCATAGCCACCCCGGAAGACATCAGTCTCCTCGAGCAGAACAGTCGCAAGGAAAAGGAGGCATACGCCTTCTGCAACAGACGCATCATGGAACGCAACATGCAAATGAAGCTGGTCCGGGTGGAGTATCTTTTCGACGGCAGCAAGGCGATCTTTTACTTTACCGCCGATGGCCGGGTCGATTTCAGGGATCTCGTCAAGGACTTGGCCCATACCTTCCATACCCGCATTGAAATGCGCCAGATCGGCGTACGGGACGAGTCCAAGATGGTCGGCGGCATCGGCATCTGCGGCCGCGAGTTGTGCTGTTGCTCATGGCTGCGGGATTTCCAGCCGGTTTCGGTGAAGATGGCCAAGGAACAGAACCTGGCGCTCAATCCGAACAAGATCTCGGGCCAGTGCGGGCGCCTGCTCTGCTGCCTGGACTACGAATACGAGACGTATTGCTGCCTGCGCAAGACCCTCCCCAAATGCGGAAAACGGGTCAGGACCGAATCCGTTGCCGGCGTGGTGGACAAGATGAACATACTGACCGGCACTATCACCCTCAAGCTGGACGACGGCAAACTCGTCACCGTCAAAAAGGGAGAGGTCGTCGGAGAGGCTGCGGCTGCCGATGTTCCCCCCCAGCGCAGCGAAGCCGCTTCCGGCGGACGTGGCCAGCAAAAAGGGCGTGACCGCCGCACGGAGCGCCCCGCGGCAGCGCCTGTCCAGCGCGAAGAGCAGAAACCGGCTGCAGCGGCCGCTCCTGCCGAAGGAGCTGCCCAACCGGCCGAGACACAGCCCAAACAGGGACGGAAAAAACGGTCCCGCAAACATGGGCACCGCAAGCCCGGCGGCGGGGGAGCCCCTTCGGATGGCAGCACCCCCAATCGGAAGCCATAACACTACACTTTATTCCATATTATTTCCCGGGAGTTTACCATGAAGCCTGCATTCTACGTCACCACGCCTATCTACTACGTCAACGACGTTCCCCACATCGGCCACGCCTATACTACCGTGGCAGCAGACGTATTGGCCCGCTACAAGCGGATGATGGGTTTCGACGTCTACTTTCTGACTGGCAGCGACGAGCACGGGCAGAAGGTGGAAAAGGCTGCCACCACTGCCGGCGAGACTCCGCTGGAGTTGGCGGACCGGGTAGTAAAGCGCTTTCAGGCCCTCTGGGAGCGCCTGGAGATTTCCAACACCGATTTCATCAGGACCACCCAGGAGCGGCATAAAAAAGGGGTGGTGCACATATTCTCTGACATCATGGAGAAGGGGGACATCTACCTGGGGGAATACGAGGACTGGTACTGCACCCCCTGCGAAACCTTCTGGACCGAAACCCAGCTGATCGAAGACCGCTGTCCCGACTGCAACCGGCCGGTGGAAAAGCTGAAGGAAGAATCGTACTTTTTCAGGATGAGCAAATATCAGGAAGCCCTGCTGGCGCACATCGAGGCCAATCCCGAATTCATCCAGCCCAAAAGCAAACGCAACGAGATCATCTCCTTCGTGAAGGAAGGGCTGCGCGACCTGTCGGTATCGCGTACCACCTTCACCTGGGGTATCCCGGTGCCGGGCAACGAGAAGCACGTGATCTACGTCTGGTTCGATGCTCTGACCAACTACATGAGCGCCCTGGGTTATCCGAACCAGACCACCGAATATGAGCGTTTCTGGCCGGCAAATGTGCATCTGATCGGCAAGGATATCCTGCGCTTTCACGCAGTCTACTGGCCCACCTTCCTGATGGCGGCCGGTCTGCCCCTGCCGGAGAAGGTCTTTGCCCACGGCTGGTGGACTGTCGAGGGGCAGAAGATGAGCAAGAGCCTGCAGAACGTGGTCGAGCCGAACATGCTGATCGACAAGTACGGTGTGGACGTTGTCAGGTACTTCCTGCTGCGCGAGGTACCCTTCGGCCTGGACGGCGACTTCTCCCACACTGCACTGGTGCAGAGGCTGAATTCCGACCTGGCCAACGATCTGGGCAACCTGCTCAGCCGCTCCACCGCCATGGCGGTCAAGTATTTCGATGGTGTCCTGCCTGCCCCGGAAGCCCTGACGGAGATCGATACTGCCCTGAAACAGAAGACCGAGGAGATGCTGACTACCGTCAACGGCTGCCTGGACGATCTGGCCTTCAGCAAGGCGCTCCAGGCGATCTGGGAGGTGGTTTCGGCAGGCAACAAGTATATCGACGAGTCGGCCCCCTGGGTCCTGGCCAAGGACCCGGCACAGCGGGGGCGTCTGGCAACGGTCATGTACTGCCTGCTGGAGTCACAACGGATCGTGCACACCCTTGTTTCGGCATTCATGCCCGGCACAGCCGCAAAGGCCTTGCAGAGTCTGGGCTGCGGGGGAGAGATCGACAAGACGGGTCTGGTGTGGGGTGGCTTGCAGGCAGGATGCACCATTACCAAGGCAGAGGCGTTGTTTCCGCGAATAGAGAGTTAATTCGATTCAAGCAGGGAAAGGGAAGGCGCTTCAAGCCTTCCCTTTTTCTTTTTCCACTATTTCCAGGAAGAACGCTTCCAGATCCTTCCGCTTCGTTTCTATCAGCGTGATCTCCACAGAATTCTGTCCCGTCAGCTCGACAAAACGGTTGAACTGCGAGGCCGGCACGAGGTATTCGAGAAACAGGTCGCTGCCCCGCAGACGCTCAAATCCTGCCAATACCTGGTGATTTCCCCGGTCAGCCCTTGTTTGGACGATGTATCCCTCAATGCCGCTGCGCATGATGTTTTCAACGCTGTCCAGAGCCATCAGTCTCCCCTGAACGATCACCCCTACCCGGTCACACACCTTCTCCACGTCATCGGTGATGTGCGTGCTGAAAAAGACGCTTTTGCCCCGTTTTTTCAGGTCAAGAATGATCTCTTTTACCAGCGCACGGCCGAGGGGATCCAGGCCGCTCATGGGTTCATCCAGAATGTACACTTCGGGATCATGGATCAGCGTCTGGGCCAGCCCCACCCGCTGCACCATCCCTTTGCTGTAGCCGCGCATGGGGCGTTTGCGGGCATCCCACAGCTCCAGCAGCCTGATCGTTTCGTCCATCCTGCGCGCCAGCAGCTCCTCAGGCATTTTGAAGGTCCTGCCGACAAACCGGAGGTACTCCTCGGCCGAGAGGTAATCGTAAAAGGCCGGGTTCTCCGGCAGGAAACCCACCTTTTGCCGGGATTCAACGGTTCCGATCCGCTCCCCCATGACCGTTGCGGTGCCGGCAGTCGGCCGGATCAGCCCCATCAGGCACTTGATGGTAGTGCTTTTACCGGCGCCGTTGGGACCGAGGAAGCCGAAAATTTCTCCTTCCTCCATGGACAGAGAGAGCTCCTTCAGGGCATCGACCTCGGCCCTGCGTTTGGCAATGAACTGCTTGCAAAGTCCGTTTATCTCAATGGCGTTCATCTGATTCCCCGGGATTTTCGTTGATTGCCTTTTTCTGTCCTACGAAGGCGAACTTGCTGGTGGTCGCCACCTTACCGTCTGGTTCGAGGTAGAACTGTCCGCCGTACGGATCAACCGGCCGGGGAACGAGAAAGCCTTCCTGCGTCAATTGTTCGATCGTTGCCGGCCGCCTGCCCTTTATCTCCTTGAATTTGTCCCGCGCCTGTTCGATCCGGCGCACCTCACGGAACGCGTTCAGCCGCACCTGATAATTCCGTTTCAGGGCCTCGTTCTTCTCCCCCTTTTCCATGGCCGCAAGATAGCCGATGGCAAGCTCGGTCTGCCCGGACTCCTGCATGTAGCGGCCAGCCAGAAGCTTCGACAGGTCAGAGCCGGAAAGCTCTCCGGCAAGTTTATAATATTTGGCTGCCGCGGCATAATCCTTCAGGAAATAGGCGTTGTTGAAACCGGCGAAAAAGGGAAGATACCAGTCCCAGGTGCGGTATTTCATGCCGTAATCCAGCAGCTCGTTGGCAAGCTTGTACTGTTTTGCATCCCAGGTAAGAAAAGACTGGGCAAAATAGTAGGCATCCATGTTGTAGGGGTCCAACTGCACGGCACCATGGAGCAGACGTGACATGCCCTGATAATCCGGGGGAGCAACAATGACCTTGGCCTGCTGCTTCTCAACTATTCCCCCGAAGTACATGGTTGCCTTCATGACCAGCGACGCCCCCAAAAACTCCTCGTGGTCGGCGCTAAGATAACGGAGCAGTTGGGCACTGGGCACATAGCCCAGCTTCTCCTCCACCGGTTTTTGTTTCATATAGGTGCTGAAGGGTCCCAGAACGGTCCCGTAACATGCCAGTGCAAACAGCAGGATAATTGAAGGGCGGAGCATATTGCTCATTTCAGCTCTCTCTGCCCCAGGAGGATCGCGCCTGCCGCCAACAGAACCGCTGTGTAGATGGCAAAATAGAGCACCGTTACCAGCAGTCCTCCGGCATTTAGCGGAAGGGAGTAGATGGCGTTAACCTTAAAGTCAAATGCACTGAGGTTCGGTAGCAGGTAGTAAAAGAACAAAGCAGCCTGTTTCACAAACGGCGAAATCGCCTTCATCGCGGAAGGTGTCTGGAGGAAGTCATAGACCTGCTGAGTGATAGAGCCTGCCAGATAGGCACAGAGCGTTCCGAATACCGGCAGAAAAAAGGAAGTGCTGATGGTGGACAGTAGCATGGCGACAGCAATCAACAAAATGTACTTGAGCGAACTGAAAACGACACCCGTAGCAAGGGCATACCACGACAAAGGTTTCGTTGGAGGATAGATAGACGAAGCAACCGTAACCACCAAAAAGGTGGCACAGCCCAGAATCAGCGCGGTCAACAGCAAAAATAGAGCAATGCTGCAGAATCGTCCTACGAAGTAGGCACTGCGGCTAATCGGCAGACTCAGCACACTGAAGGTGTAGCGTCGCTCGATGTCCCTCCAGATGGAAGTCGCCCCCAAAAAAACGGCCAAAAGTAGCATTATGAAAGACATTAACGACAGCGAAAGGGTGATGGAGAGTTCCGTCACTTGGCGCATGGAGAGCGAGGCGGCAGACGGGATGAACAGGAAGAGCACGGCCAATGCCATGATGCCATGAAAAATACGGTCGCGGAAAATACCCTTGAGGCTGATTTTGATAACTTCAATCATCCGGCCCAGACCTCCACATTATGGTTGTTTGTTCGGCGAACGTTCAGACAGCTTTGCAAACCGGCGTTCAAGCTCAGTATCGCCAATGAGGTGCGCCGTATCGCGCATGCCATCAAATTCTGTAGCATCATGGGTAAGACGGTAGATATCCTTACGTAATAATATGATGCGCTTTCCAAGCATATCTCGCTCCATGACATCCCGCGACCTGACCAATTTCTTGTCCAGCAGTGTCAGCAGCTCCCGCATCGGTCGTTCGGACCTCCCTTTCGATCGTTTCACGGCCTCCTCAAGCAGTGCAATGGCCTCATCTCTCTGATGACGTTCCAGCAGGATTGCGGCAATGTTCAGATCGAATCGCTCGTCATACCCCAAGCCAGGCAGGCGTTTCCCCTGTTCGAACTGGTTCAACGCTTCATCTAACTGCCCGCGCTCGGCAAGTTGCGCACCATAGAGAAGCCGAATGTTTGCGACATCGGGGGATTTTACTACCGTATCATGTATCAATGAAGAATTTGTCTGCCAAGTGATGTTTCTTACCAAGGTCGTTCCCCCCCCAATACATAACAGAAAGGCAACGACAGGAATCATGAGTTGCTTGAGCTGTTCCCCCCACCGGTTCACACTATATAACGCCACGCTTAGAACAACATAAGCCGTTGATAGATAGGCATAGCGCTCGGCATAGGGAGTCCAGGCGATCTGGTTGAATGCGATCACAAAGGATGGAGTGAAGAGGAGCACCCCCGTCAGAAAGAGAGACGATGCCATATTCCGCTTGATAAGTACAAACAGGCAAATGACCAGAAGCGGAATTGCAAGAAGCTCGTATAGTGGGTCGATTTCGACGATGGCAAAATTGAGCGGCCAGGGAATGAATATTTTTTTAAGGTAAAAGGCGAAGGCACCCATAAAAACCTTGGCCGTGTGCAGCGGATCGACCAGAATAAACCTGAGCGTCATAGCGATGCGGGACGAGTTGGTAGAAAACGCCACCAGACGCAAGGCAAAGAACAGTGCCGCGACAGACGTAGTTATGATCACTGTGGTCAGAATTATCCGGCGGACATTACGCTGCAACGCCCCGGTCTTATTGTCTGCAGAGTCGTGGGCGGCGAGCACAAACGCTGCGCCAGGAAGAAACGCCAGGGCGAACTCTTTCGTTAGGGTGGCCAATACGATGCACAGCATGGCAGCATATACGTGCAATCGGAAGCTTGTCTCGCGGTAACACAGCAGGCAAAGCGTTGCCAACAACAGGAAAAAGCCGGAAAGCAGATCGGTGCGGCCTGAGACCCAATTGACGGATTCTGTTGACAGAGGATGGAGCCCGAACAGCAATGTAACAGCCAATGGCAACAACGATGTTTCTGCCACTTCCCTCCCTAAAACGCGGCGGGAGATAAAGAAGAGCAGTAGAGAGTTTACCAGGTGGATCAAGACATTGTGCAGATGCATCAAAAGGGCGCTGAGATTGAATACAAAGCGATCGAAGAGAAAACTCAGGAGTATGACAGGACGGTAATAGAGGCCCCCATCCGCCCGGGGAACAAGAACCGATGCAAGATCGAAATGTTTGATACTCCTTATGCCATTGATCATCTCAAGGTCATCAATATTGCTGAACTCAGCAAATATGGTGGGGGAGAAAAACGTCAGGACCACCAAGGTAATGAACAGGCACTGGAGATACGTGGCAATTGGGTATGGAGACTTAGGTGGCATTGGGTTCTGTATGAAAAAGGGGGCTTCAAAAGCCCCCTTTCGTTAGCCTGCAAACTCTTTTAAATTATTGGGCTGTCCAAGAATTGTCTGCTGTCCAGGTGGATACGGTTATGGAGGAAGTACCGGCAGTGGCAGCATCTTTTGAATAGAGCTTGGGATCGGTATTGTTAGTTGCGTATTCCTTCTTACCCTTCACATTGGCGGAGCCAGCGGCGTAGGCTGTGCCGTCCATAGCCGAGGCAGTGCCGTTGGTAAACACTTTCACGCTCACGCCGTTGGAAGGTTTGTAGAGACCACCGCCGATCGAGGTACCGGCTGAGGTAATTTCCAAAGCGAAAGCCGAGGATGCCGCAAGCATACTCAACGCCGTAAAAACAGCAATTTTTTTCATAATGAAACTCCTTTCATATTTTTTTAAACCATCTAAAAAATCACTACACGGAATTACAGGCCACCCGGATAGCCATTGTTGTCGGCGTAGGATGCTTCCATCTGAGTTTTGAGGTTCCTCAGATCGCTTTGGGCGGCGGAGTCATACCCCTTTTGACGGTAAGCCGAGAACTGCGGGATGGCCACGGCGGCCAGGATGCCGATGATCGCAACGACGATCAAGAGCTCAATCAGGGTGAAGCCTTTTTTGTTCCTGAGTTTGTTAAGCATGTCTTTCTCCTTTCAATGGTTTCTCTTGCATGAAGAGCCTTTTCAACTGCATTAAAACAGTTTCTTCGATTATTAGAGCAATAAGCAGACCAACCGCTGACCACATTTCAAGTACCTGAAATAGTTAGCCCTCTACCACTGTCTCACAAAACCTGTCGGTGATCTGGTACATAATAGCGTCACTCCCACTGACGGTTTTTGTCACTCTTCGCCCGCATCCAGCCCGAATTTTGCGAGGCGGTAGCGGAAGGAGCGGAACGACATGCCCAGTAGCTCCGCCGCCTTTTTCTTGGCTCCGGCGGTCTTTTCGAGCGCCTTCAGCAGGTATTGCTTTTCGATATCTTCCAGAAGCGGTTCCAGTTGCATGCCTTCCGCCGGGATATCCACCCCGGAAGTGGCATCGGCACCCTGGCCGGAGAATACCTGTTTCGGCAGGTTTCCCTCGGCAACAATGGACGGATCGAGGATCAGGCTGCGCTCGATTATGTTTTCCAGTTCGCGGATATTCCCGGGAAATTGATAGTTCATCAGCGCCTTGAGCGCTGCCGGGGTGATAATGTCTCCCGATGGGGCGGCACCGGCGAACTTGTGGAAAAAATGATCCACCAGGATCGGGATATCCTCGATCCGCTCCCGTAAGGGGGGCAGGAAGATCTGCACCACATTGATGCGATAGAACAGATCCTCGCGAAAGCCCCCCTCCTTGATCTGTCCCTGCAAATCGCGATTCGAGGCGGTCAGGATGCGGACATCCGACTTCTGCACCTCGGTCCCCCCTACCCGCCTGAATTCCCGTTCCTGGAGGACCCGCAGCAGCTTGGTTTGCATCAGCAGCGGCAGCTCGCCGATCTCGTCCAGAAATAGCGTGCCCCCCTGGGCCTGTTCGAACAGCCCGGGCCGGTCGCTGACCGCGCCGGTAAAGGCCCCTTTTTTATGGCCGAACAGTTCGCTTTCCATCAGGGTTTCGGGAATAGCTCCGCAGTTGACCGCCACGAAAGGCTTGGCACTGCGCGGACTGCTGTCATGGATGGCACGGGCCACCAGTTCCTTACCGGTGCCGCTCTCTCCCTGTATCATGACCGAACTGCTGCTGGGAGCCACCTTCTGGGTCAAGGCGAATATCTCCTTCATCCTGGGGCTGGAGCCGATGATGCCGCAAAAGTTGTCGCGCTGCAGAACGGTCTGCTTGAGAACGAAATTCTCGCGCTTCAGAGTGGTCTTCTCCAGCGCATTCCGGATCAGGACCTTGATTTCCTCGACCTTGAAGGGCTTGGCAATGTAATCGTAAGCCCCCAGTTTCATGGCCTCCACCGCCTGCTCGGCAGCAGAGAAGGCGGTCATCATCAATACGGCCGTATCGGGAGACATGGCCTTGACCCGGGCCAAGAGCTCGATGCCGTTCAAGGCGGGCATCTGAACATCCGAGATGATCAGGTCGAACAGGTTGTTTTCCAATAGCAACAGCGCCTCTGCGGCATCCGGCGCCACAACGGCTTCATATCCTTCGCGCTCCAGCAATATGCAGAGAAATTCCCGCATGCTCAATTCATCATCGACGACCAGTATTCTGGGTATCATGTATTCGACATCCTCTGCTTCAAAGATAAATCGGACTTCTTCAATCGGTGGATTATATATATAAACAAGCAATATTACAAATACTTATGATATACATATTAATGCAAAACCTTAAACAGGATCGATTATACAGCCGAGCAGACCAATAAACAATATTTCTCAGCACATCTCGCAAAGAACAGCCTCCTCGGGTCCGTCCATCCATCCAGCTTGCCGCCTCAGGTGCTCATCACTCCAATCCCCATACATACAGGGACATTCATTCGTCGTATCTACTTGATTATTTTTAATCGGCGTGGTGATTTTTTGCCATTTCTGTGATATACAACAGAGTGATTTGGTCGGTGACTCCAGGTTTGGACCACTCCAGATAATTCCATGCAAGGGGGCAGTAATGAGTGAAATTGTAGATGTCTATGCCAGAGAAATCCTCGATTCCCGCGGCAATCCGACCCTCGAGGTTGAGGTTTTCCTCGAGTCCGGAGCTTTCGGACGGGCCGCCGTTCCCTCCGGGGCATCCACCGGCGAACGCGAGGCGCTCGAGCTGCGCGATGGCGACAAGTCCCGCTATCTGGGCAAGGGAGTTCTCAAGGCTGTCGATAATGTCAATAATGTGATTGCCGACGAGCTGATCGGCATGGACGCCGACGATCAGGTCGGCATCGACATGAAGATGCTGGAGATGGACGGCACCGAATATAAAAGCAAACTCGGTGCCAATGCCATCCTCGGGGTATCCCTGGCCGTGGCCAAGGCTGCCGCCGACGAGGCAGGCCAGCCGCTCTACAAGTACATCGGCGGAGCCGGCGCACGGGAACTGCCGCTGCCGATGATGAACATCATCAATGGCGGCGCCCATGCCGACAACAACGTGGACATCCAGGAGTTCATGATCATGCCTGCCGGTGCGAAAAGTTTCGCCGAAGCGCTACGCATCGGTGCCGAGATCTTCCATGCCCTGAAGAGCGTGCTCAAGGGCAAGGGCTACAACACCGCCGTGGGCGACGAAGGCGGTTTCGCCCCTGACCTCAAATCCAACGAGGAAGCCCTGGAAGTGATCATGGAAGCCATTGTCAAGGCCGGATACAAGCCGGGAGAAGATGTGGTTCTGGCGCTGGATGTGGCTTCGTCCGAACTGTTCAAGGACGGTAAATATACACTGGAGAACGAGGCCCAGAAAATCAAGACCGCCGACGAGATGGTCAGCTTCTATGAGAACCTGGTCAACAAGTACCCGATCGTCTCGATCGAGGACGGCATGGCGGAAAACGACTGGGAGGGCTGGAAGAAACTCACCGAACGTCTCGGCAAGCGCATTCAGATCGTGGGTGACGACCTGTTTGTCACCAACCCGAAAATCCTCAAGGAAGGCATCTCCCAGGGCATTGCCAATTCGATCCTGATCAAGCTGAATCAGATCGGTACTCTGACCGAAACCCTGGAGGCGATCGAAATGGCCAAACGTGCCGGATATACCACGGTCATCTCCCACCGTTCGGGCGAAACCGAGGACACCACCCTGGCCGACCTGGCAGTGGCGGTCAATGCCGGCCAGATCAAGACAGGTTCGCTCTGCCGCACCGATCGCGTCGCAAAGTACAACCAGCTGCTGCGCATCGAGGACGAGCTCGATACCTGCGCCCTTTTCAAGGGACACGACGTCTTCTACAACATCAAGAAATAACTGCTGTGGTTCACCACAAAGGCGGGGGCAACCCCGCCTTTTTTTTACCGATTCAGCGACTGGAGCTATGACGGTACACAACACCATGCCCTGGAGGCGCCCGATGGGAAAAACGGATCTATGGGACCGTTACAACGAATATCTTTGCGATTGCACTGACATCGGACTTGCGCTCGATATCAGCAGAATTAATTTCTCCGACGGTTTTCTTGGCGACAGGGAATCCGCCATGCAGCGTGCCTTCGCCGACATGGCGGCACTCGAGGGGGGAGCCGTTGCCAACCCGGATGAAAACCGCATGGTGGGGCACTACTGGCTGAGAAATCCCTCCCTGGCGCCCGACGCCTCCATCCGGGAAGAGATCGAGGCTACCGTACGCAAGATACGGACCTTTGCCCAGGATGTCCATGCCGGCCGCATCACGGCTGCCGATGGTCAGTCCTTTTCCCGCCTGCTGGTGGTCGGAATCGGCGGTTCGGCCCTCGGCCCCCAGTTCGTGGCTGATGCGCTCTCGAACGGCAACAACCGGATGGAGCCCCGTTTTCTTGACAATACCGATCCGGACGGCATTGATCGCGTCTTTGGCGAGTTGGGCTCCAGCCTGGCACGGACGCTGACGATCGTCATCTCCAAGAGCGGTTCCACCAAGGAGACCCGCAACGGCATGCTGGAGGCACAGGCCGCCTATCGCAAGGCTGGGCTTGATTTTGCGCGCCACGCCGTGGCTGTGACCGGTGAGGGCAGCGAGCTCGACAGCCTGGCCCGCTCTGGGGGATGGCTGGAGCGTTTCCCGATGTGGGACTGGGTCGGCGGCCGCACCTCGGTCACCTCGGCCGTGGGATTGTTGCCTGCCGCGCTGCAGGGTATCGATATCACCGCTCTGCTGGAGGGTGCCCGGCTTTGCGACGAGATCACCCGCAGGCAGGAAACTCGGAGCAATCCGGCAGCCCTGATGGCGCTGATGTGGCATCATGCCACCAACGGCAGAGGGGACAAGGACATGGTCATGCTGCCCTACAAGGACCGCCTGCTGCTCTTCTCCCGCTATCTGCAGCAGCTGATCATGGAATCCCTCGGCAAGGAACTCGACCTGCAGGGCAACCGGGTCTGCCAGGGGCTGAGCGTCTACGGCAACAAAGGCTCCACCGATCAGCATGCCTACGTGCAGCAACTGCGCGAAGGGGTGGCAAACTTCTTTGTCACCTTCATCGAAGTTCTGCGGGACCGGGAAGAGGCCTCGATCGAGGTAGAGGAGGGAATCACCAGCGGCGACTACCTGTTCGGGTTCCTGCAGGGTACACGCACTGCCTTGTACGAGAAAGGGCGCGAATCGATGACGATTACCGTGGACACGATCGACGCCAGGACCATCGGTGTCCTGATCGCCCTGTTCGAGCGCAGCGTCGGCCTCTATGCCAGCCTGATCAACATCAATGCCTACCACCAGCCCGGTGTCGAAGCCGGCAAGAAAGCTGCCGGTGCGGTCATCTCACTGCAGAGCGAGGTTGTAGCCACCCTGGCGCGGGAGAAGCACTCCCTGTCTGCCGACGAAGTCGCCGCAGCTCTCGACAAGCCACAGGCCGGTGAATCCGTCTTCGCCATTTTGCGGCACCTGTCCGCCAATCCCGACCGGGCTGTGGAGGCGATACAGGGTAAATATGCCAGGGAGTGGAAATTCGGATTGAAGACCGGTTAACAGGGATGAACAGGATAGAAGGGATCGTGGATATACGAAGAACCAGCAAGAGAGACGGGTATTCGCCTTCCGGGCTACCATTTTTTCGGTGTTATACGGACAGGCAGTGTTTTTTTCATCCTGTCGATCCTGTATATCCCTGTAAAAACGTTTCGTTTATCCGCGCGGCTTCGCGCGCCGTGTGGGAGGGGCGCTCCAGGGGTCATCGGGCCAGGGGTGCTTGGGGTAGCGCCCCTTCATCTCCTTTTTGACCTGGTGATAGGAGCCGTCCCAGAATCCCTTCAAATCTCCTGTCACCTGCAGCGGCCGGCCGGCCGGCGAAAGCAGGTGCAGCAGAACAGCCACCCTGCCGGCCGCCACGGTGGGCGTTTCGGCCAGGCCGAACAATTCCTGCAGCTTCACCGCCAACACCGGCAGTTCCCCTGCGCAATAATCGATCCTGATGCGTGACCCGCTCGGCACGGTCAGGTGGGTCGGAGCCAGTTGTTCCAATGCCTGACGCTGCCGGTAGTCCAGCGCTGTACCCAGCGCTGTCGTGCAGTCCACGGCTGCCAGTTGCTGGGCCGTACGGATGCCGCCAAGCGCCGGAGCAAGCCAGATGTCGAGCGTATCCAGTAGAGCGGTATCGGACAGGTCGGGCCAGCCATCCGCCGGAAACATGCGCCGTAGCATCATTACCCGTGCCTGAAACTGATAGAAACCGTCTGCTCGTGTCAGCAGGCCCAGCAATGAGGCGCGTACCACTTCGACAATTACCGGCACCAGCGATTCGGCAGGGGGGGCGAAGGCCCGGGAAGAGAGCTGCAGCGCACCGAGACACTCCTGCCTGACCGCAATCACCCGTCCTTCGCGGCTGTCCCACGAAACCGAGTCCTTCCGCTCGATCCGGTCTGCCAGCTCGCTTCGCAGCACTTCCTCTGAAACCGGTGCAGCAAGATGTATCAGCCCCTCCCCCTGCTCCCCCTGCTCCCCCCCATCGACCGCCACCGCGACCAACAGTATTTCGGGAATGGCGGAGAGCGCGTCGGCCAGACGGGCACCGCGGCCATTGGCCATCAGATAGCGTGTGCCGTCGTTCGCACGCAGCATTCCCACCCGGTCGGGATAGGCGGACAGCAGCAGGCGGCTGACAGGTCCATCCTGCTCATTGCCCACGGGTTGTCGGGATATGTTTCCCTGTAGCTTCAGCAGCTGACGCGATACACGCTCAACTGCCGCCAGCGCTCCGCTGTCCGCGATTGAGGGCCCCCGGCCGCTGCTGCGCCATTCTCTCAGCAACCTCAGCCGCTCGCCGATGTCCGGCATATGCCCCGAAGCGTACAGGCCTGCCGGCCCGCGCCGGACAATATCCCGTTCGGAGAGCAGGGCGGCCAGATCGCATCCCAACTCCGGACAACCGATTTCCTTCGAGCGCACCAGCAGCCTGGCCAGACGCGGATGCAGCGGCAACCCGGCCATGGCACGGCCCGTGGCGGTAATCCGTCCCGCCTCGTCCACGGCAGAAAGTTCGCTCAGCAGCCGACGCGCCGCCGCCAGTGCCGCTGCCGGCGGAGGATCGAGCCAAGAGAGCTGCGACGGTTCCGTCATGCCCCAGGCAGACAGCTCCAGCACCAAGGGGGCGAGATCCATCTCCAGGATCTCCGCCGGGGTCTGGGGCACCATGGCGCTGTAGGTATGGCGGCTGAACAGCCGATAGCAGACGCCCGGAGCCAGACGCCCCGCCCTGCCCTTGCGCTGCTCGGCTGAAGCCCGCGATTCACGCACCGTCACGAGACGATTGATGCCGCTACTCAGGTCGTGGCGCAGGCGCCGGGAAAGGCCGCTGTCGACGACCGTTTCAATGCCCTCGATGGTCAGGCTGGTTTCGGCGATGCTGGTGGCCAGCACCACCCGACGCTGTGGACCGGGCTGGATGGCAGCCTGCTGCCGGTCAAAGGGAAGATCTCCGTACAGGGGCAGCACCGCAATACCTCTCCCCGGCAGCCCCATCTCCTCCAGACGCAAGGCACAGGAGCGGATCTCACCCGCACCGGGCAAAAACGCCAGAATGTCACCGCCTGTCTCGGCCAGGGCTCTCCCTATGGCTGCCGCCATTCTTGGAGGCAGGGGACCGCGAGGCTGGTCCTCCAGAAAAACCTCCTCCACCGGAAAGGTACGCCCCTTGGAAGTGATCACCGGAGCATTCCCCAGCAGCCGCGCCAACGGCTCGCACTCGAGCGTGGCCGACATGACCAGTATCCTGAGATCGTCCCTGACCTGGCGCTGCACATCCAGGCAGAGCGCCAGCCCCAGATCCGCCTGAAAGCTGCGCTCGTGGAATTCGTCGAATATGACGGCCGCCACCCCCTCCAGCAGCGGATCGCTCTGGATCCGGCGCGTAAGAATTCCTTCGGTGACCACCTCGATCCGCGTGGATGTCGATACCCGGCTGTCAAAGCGGATCGAGTACCCGACGGTCTCCCCTACCCGCTCCCCAAGGAAGCTGGCCATCCACCCGGCAGCGTTGACGGCAGCGAGCCGGCGCGGTTCGAGCATGACGATGCGTCCCGCTTCGGGTGGAATCAGGTCGAGCAGCGCCAGCGGCACCCGGGTGGTCTTGCCGGCCCCGGGGGGCGCCTGCAGCACGCAGGCGGTGCGGCTTCGCAAGGTACTCAGCAGTTCGGGCAGAACTTCATCGATGGGGAGCTTATGGTTCATGGGCAAGGGGTAATGGCCTTCACAGCCGGATCAGGTCTTCGTGTTCTTCATCATGCGGATTGATATGAATCATGACGTCGCCAACGTTGGGGAAACCGTCGAAAATCAGCTTCTTTACGTGGGTCGCGATGGCGTGGGAATGTTTGACCGTCATGTCAGGGTCCATGTCCAGCTTGAGATCGATGATCATGTACTGTCCCGAACGCCGGGCACGAATGTCGTGGACTTGCTCCACCCCCTCCACGCTTTCCGCCAGCCGGCTCACTTCGGTGATGAAATCGGGAGGAACGCTGCCGTCCATCAGGTCGTGGGACGCCTCGCGAAAGGCCTGGTAGCCGATATAGAGGATCACGAAGGAGGTCAGTCCGGCGGCTAGCGGGTCCATGACACCGTACCCGCAAAAGGCGCCGGCAACCCCGATCAGGGTGGCGACCGATGTGATGGCGTCCTTGCGGTGGTCCTTGGCAAGCGCCTGCAGGGACGGGCTCTCCAGGTGTTTGCCTGTGGTGAGGGTGAAGCGGTACAACCATTCCTTGGTAATGATGGTCAGAAAGGCGGCTGCAACGGCGATGACATTGGGAGACTGGTACTTCCGGTGAAGAACCGAATGAACGGAATCGGCCAGAATCCAGCAGCCGGTGAGGATGATTGCAAGGGAAACCAGCAGTGCCGAAAGATTCTCGGCCCGGCCATGCCCGTATGGATGTTGTGCGTCGAAGGGCTTGCGCCCCAGCTTGAGCGCAACCATGGTGGAGAAAATGGCCACAAAATCGCAGGCGCTTTCGATGCCGTCGGCAAAAACGGCATCCGAATGCCCCCAATGCCCGGCGGCAAGTTTGCAGACCATCAATACCAGGTTAACCCAGAAGCCGATCCTGATGATGCGGTCGGCACTGTCGAATCGTTCCTCACGCTGCATGGTCACTCCGCCGGCCGCAGATCCTTGAGCCGCAACTGAAGGCTCGAACTGCCGTTCCACACGTTCATTTCCGGAAAGAAAGCGATGTCGACCAACCCTGTTGTCTCGTGTTTCGCCATGCCGAAGCCGATGGCGGCAAAGGAGCGCCCCGCACGTCCCAGACGCAGGCGCAGATGCCCTTCCCCCACTTCCCGCCTTTCAAAAACCGTAACTCCCCGCATCATCAGGACCGGTTCAGGATTGCCCGCGCCAAAAGGTTCCAGCCGTTTCAATTCGCCGGCAAGTTCCGCAGTGACATCACCGGGCTGCACCTCGGCATCGATCTCCAGCCGTGGAACAAGATCCTCGTCGGCCAGCAGGCGCGACGCGATTTCCTCGAAGGCATCGGCGAAGCTGGCCACCTGGTCTGCCGCAAGACCGATGCCCGCGGCGTAGCGATGACCGCCGAAGCGCTTCAGGTGGGAAGCGCAGAGTGTGAGGGCATCGAGCAGATGAAAGCCGGGAATGCTCCGGCCGGATCCTTTCCCGTGGCCATCTTCGGTAAGTGCGATCAGGACCGTAGGACGATGATAGCGCTCGACCAGCCGCGATGCAACAATACCCACAACCCCTTCATGCCAGGTCGTACTGGCCAGCACGATGCTGCGGCGGACGGAAGAATCGCCGGCATCCTCGACCATGGCGATCGCTTCTTCGAGCATGCTCCGCTCGACCGCCTGGCGCTCGGCATTGGCGGCATCGAGATCCGAGGCAAGATTAAGCGTCTCCTGCAGGTCATTGCCCAGCAGCAGCTCAACCCCCGGAACGGCGCATTCCATGCGTCCGGCCGCGTTCAGGCGCGGTGCCAGCCGAAAACCGACCTGACCGCAACTGACGCTGCCTTTTATGCCGGCCACCTGCTTGAGTGACAGGAGCCCGGGCGCCGTTGTGGTGGAAAGCAGTTTGAGTCCGTGAAAGGCATAGATGCGGTTCTGGCCGACCAGCGGCACCACATCGGCAATGGTGCCAAGGGCCACGAGATCGAGCCGACGGCGCAGGTCGGGAACACTCGCCGCGTCGAAGGCCCCCTGTTCCCGCAGCGCCGAACGCAGGGCGACCAGCAGGTTGAAGGCCACTCCCACTCCTGCCAGGGATTTGAAGGGATAATCGCAGCCGGGTTGAAGCGGATTGATGACAGCCACGGCATCGGGAATCTGCTCGCCCGGAAGATGGTGATCGACAATGATCAGGTCTATCCCGAGCCGGCGGCACAGGGCCGCTTCTTCCGTTGCCGTGATACCACAGTCCACGGAGACGATCAGGTGGGCGCCGCCAGCCGCGATCTGCTCGACAGCCGCAGCGTTTATCCCGTAGCCGTCGTCGAAACGATTGGGGATATGGTAGTGGCAGATAAAACCTGCCTCTCGCAGAAAGGAGACCAGCAAGGCGGTACCGGTGATGCCGTCCACATCGTAATCGCCGTAGATGCAGACTGTTTCGCGTTTGCGCCATGCGGCAAGCAGCCGGTCAACGGCTGCCGCCATGCCCTTCATGCGGGCAGGGTCATGCATGTCCGCCAGGGCCGGGGCAAGAAAACGGCCGACATCCTCCGGGGAAACAACGGCCCGGGCAGCCAGGATGGCCGAGAGCAGCGGGTGGATCCCGCTCCCGGCCGTTCCGGCCAAAACCGCCATTGAATCACCCGCCCCGTTTCTGAGTATCCACCGTTTCCGCACTCCCGAACCCTCCATTTATGCATTAAAAACATAAGGGCGAACAGCTGCAGGTCAGCCGGCGCCCAAAAAAAAATCCCCCGGAGTGCGGGGGATCGGTCGATTATTGTTTGCCCGGCGCTGCGCCCCCGGACCCCAGTTGAGCGATCATGCTCTTGATTTGCACCGCTGTGGCACTGTTGGAGTCGATCTTGAGGTAGCGGTTCCATGTCTGGATCGCCTTGTCCGGCTGCTTCAGGTCGGAGGCATAGACCACCCCCATGTTGTACAGGCTTTGAAGATGGTTCGGCTCGATCTTCTGGGCCTTTTCGAAATTTGCCAGAGCCTTGTCGTACCAGCCCACCTTGCGGAACATGACCCCCTGATCGGTAAGAACATTGGGGTTATTGGGCTGGATTTCCAGGGCCTTGCCATAGGCGTTGATCGCCTTCTGGGCCTGTTCGGTGTCAAAGTAGTCATTTCCCAACGAAATCCAGGCGTTCAGGTTCTTGGGATCTGCAGCAACTATTTTCTCCGCTTCCGCGATGCGGCGGGAATAGTCGGTGGGCGAGCCCGCCCCTGCCGGAATTGCGGGACTACCCTGCTGCACCTTGCCGGCGCTACCGATGCTGAATACCAGGTATCCACCCAAAAGCCCGACAACCAGGGCAACGACTGCTATCAGAATAGTTTCTTTTTTCAATATGAGCTCCCCCTCTGGGCTATTGCGCTGTTATGCCTTTTGGCCATGTTTGGCCAAGGCGCGATTCTCCAGCAACACGACGATCGGACTGGCAACGAAGATCGAGGAATAGGTGCCGACCAGCAGGCCGATCAGCAGTGCCAGGGCGAAGTCATGGATCACCTCGCCGCCGAAGAAAAACAGTGAGGCGGACGCCAGCAGAACAGTCAGGGAGGTAACAATCGTACGAGAAAGCACCTCATTGATGCTGTCGTTGAAGATTTTCTCCATGGCCCCCTTGAGATTCTTGTGCAGGTTCTCGCGGATGCGGTCGAAAACAACCACCGTATCGGTCAGGGAATAGCCGGCAATCGTCAGGACTGCGGTAATGAACAGCAGATTGATCTCTTTGTCCAGCAGATAGAAAACGGCGAACATGGCAAGGCAGTCGTGCGTGGTTGCCAGGGTCGCCCCGATGCCGAATTTGAAGTCAAAACGCCAGGCAATGTAGAGCACGATACAGATCAACGATATGACGACTGCCACGAGCGTATCTTTGCGCAGCTTATCCCCGATGGAAGGACCGATCTCGGTGGAACTCTCCACGGTAAAGGCATTGTCCGGGGAGTGCTTTTTGAAAGCTTCCTGGACAACGTCTGCAGATTTGCCGACCGCGGCGCCTGCGTGCCTGTCGATCTTGATCAACAGCTTGTTGCCCTCCTTGATTTCCTGAAGGTCGGCTTTGGCAATGCCATTCTCATGCAATGCCTTGCGTGCTTCGGCAATCGACATCGGCTTGGCGAATTTGAGCTGAATGGAGGTGCCCCCGGCGAAGTCGATCCCCATGTTGGCAGTGCCGCGGGCGATCTGGATGATGCCGATGATGCCGATGATCGAAATAATGATCGAGATGATAAAAGAGATCTTACGTTTTCCGATGAAATCTATGTTGGTCTTGCCCAGAAGTTCCATGAACGGTGTTCCCCCTTATATGCTCAATTTCTTGACGTTCCATTTGTAGAGAACCGTGTCAAACACCACCTTGGTGCCAATCAACGAGGTGAACAGGTTGATGATGACACCGAGACTGAGGGAAACGGCAAATCCCTTCACCGGGCCCGTACCGAACTGAAACAGCACTGCCGCGGTGATCAGTGTGGTGATGTGGGAGTCCATGATGGTCAGGAAAGCCTTGTCGTAGCCGGCATCCAGAGCAGCCTTGGGGCTCTTGCCCAGCTTGAGCTCTTCGCGGATGCGCTCGAAGATAAGCACGTTGGCGTCAACCGACATACCGATCAAGAGCACGATGGCGGCAATGCCCGGCAGGGTCAGGGTGGCACCCAGAGCGGCCAGCGCTCCCATCAGATAGATGACGTTCAGCACCATGCCCCAGTTGGCCACCATACCCGACAAGCCGTAGTACACGGCCATGAACAGCACGACCAGCACCACACCGATCAGACCGGCGTACAAGCCCTTCTTGATCGAGTCCTGTCCCAGGGAGGGGCCGACCGTTACGTTCTGAATGATCTTGACCGGAGCGGGAAGAGCGCCTGCCCGCAGGACAATGGCCAGGTCGGCGGCGGTCTTTTCGGTGAAGTTGCCCGAAATCTGCGCGCTGCCGCCGGAGATACGCTCCCTGATAACCGGGGCGGAGTAGATGTTGTTGTCCAGTACGATAGCAAAGCGCTTGCCCACATTGGCAGCGGTAACCTGATCGAACAGCTTGGCGCCCAGGGAGTTGAATTCGATGGCAACATAGGGCTGGTTGAACTGGGAATCGATGCGCACCTGGGCATCGGTCAGCAGATCACCGGTTATGAGCGATTTCTTCTGCAGAACAAAGGGCACCTCATTGACAGCGCCGGTGGCAGGGTCAACGGTTTTTTCCTTGAGAACCTCGGCATCTTCCGGAACGGCTGACGACGAGGGGGATACGTCCTCCCGAACCAACTTGAACTCCAGTCGGGCGGTTTTGCCGATCAGATCGATGGCCCGCTGGGGATCCTTGATGCCGGGGAGCTGCACAACGATGTGGTTGATGCCCTCACGCTGAATAACCGGTTCCGAAACGCCGAACTGGTCGATCCTGTTGCGGATGGTTTCCAGTGCCTGGGCAACCGCCTTGTCCTTGCGGTCCTGGGCATCCTTCTCGCCGATGCGGAGATCCAGGGCCACGAAACCACCTTCATCATGGGGGGGACTCAGCTCATAACCGGGGTATTTATCCTTGATCAGCTTCTGAACTGCTTCGCCGGTTCCTTTTTCGTACACCACGATGCTGACTTTATCGGCACCGGTGCGCTGAATCCGCTTGAAGTGAAGATTTTTACCGGTCAAGGTATCTTCCAGATCGGTGGCCACGAGATCCAGAGATCCTTCGACCGCCTTCTGCGTGTCGACTTCAAGCACCAGGTGCGTCCCCCCCTGAAGATCGAGACCCAGATGGATCTTGTCTTTGGGCAGCAGCCCCGTCCACCACGTCGGCAGTTTGCTCGCCAGTGTCGGTGTCAGATAAAGAAACGACAGTAGAACGAAGATGAATATCAGGCTAATGCGCCAGCCAGTTCCTTTCGGCATGAACCTCGGTCTCCCTTCGAATATGTTTGCATATCATAATGCACCGCAGGAGGCCTGCGGTGCAGGTCATCGTCAGAAGCCGCCATGGTGGCGGATCTCGGGAAGCTAATCCCTCTTGATCGAGGCGATATAAGGCTTGTTGATCTTGATGACGACTCCGGTGGCGATTTCAAGGGAAACGATGTTGTCATCCACGGAAGTTACCTTACCGTGAACGCCGCCGGCGGTGATAACAATATCACCCTTCTTGATAGCGTCAAGCAGCGCCTTGTGCTCTTTGGCCTTCTTCTGCTGGGGACGGATCAGCAGAAAGTAGAAAATTGCGAACATGAACACCAACGGAATGATCTGCTGGAATGCAGCCATACCGCCGGTAGACCCTGCTGCCCCACCCGGGGGACCTGCCATTGCAAACGCTAAACCCAACATAGAACTATCCTCCTTTAAGATCCTAGTCTGCCTGCTGTTTCCTGTAATATTCCCTTCGGAATTCAGAGAAGCTGTTGCTGCGGATGGCCTCCCGCATTCGCCGCATCAGATCCAGGTAAAAATACAGATTGTGATACGTGTTCAGGTTGGAGGCCAGGATTTCACCGGCACGGTAAAGATGACGCAGGTAAGCGCGGCTGTAGGTCCGGCAGACATGACAGCCGCACTCGGGGTCTAGGGGCCCCTGGTCCTCCTCGTAGATCTTGGCCTTGATGTTGATCCGCCCCCGGCTGGTAAAGAGCATGCCATTGCGGGCGTTGCGGGTCGGCATAACGCAGTCGAACATGTCATACCCGTGCCACACTGCCTCGACCAAGTCCTCCGGAGCCCCGATCCCCATGATGTATCGGGGAGACTGATCAGGCATCATGGGAGCGCAGCAGTCCATGACCGCGTACATGGCCTCCTTTTCCTCGCCGACGGACAGCCCCCCCAGGGCGTAACCGTCGAAACCGATGGAACAGATCTGCTCCAGGCTGCGGGCCCGCAGATCACTGTGCATGCCCCCCTGGATGATGCCGAACAGCTGTTGGTCCTCGCGCCGATGGGCCTCTTTGCAGCGACGGGCCCAACGGGTGGTCATTTCGAGTGAACGCTCCACATAGTTGTAAGCCGCAGTGGCGGGAGGGCATTCGTCGAAACACATGGCAATATCGGCACCCAGCGCCTCCTGGATGCGTGTCGCCAACTCAGGCGTCAGTACGTGGTAGGAACCATCCAGATGAGACTGGAACTTGACCCCATCCTCGCTGATCTTGCGCAGGTCTCCCAGACTGAACACCTGAAATCCACCGCTGTCGGTGAGAATCGGGCGCTTCCAGTTCATGAAGCGGTGCAGTCCGCCGAGATTCTCCACCAACCTATGCCCGGGCCGCAAGTACAGGTGGTAGGTATTGGCCAGAATGATCTGGGCATTGATCGCCAGCAGATCTTCGGGGGTCATGGCCTTGACCGTGGCGTTGGTCCCTACCGGCATGAATATCGGGGTTTCTATCTCTCCATGAGCGGTTTTCAGAGAGCCGAGACGCGCCCTGCAGGATGCATCGCGATGAAGAACGGTAAAGTTTGAAACAGACAAAGAATCACCTGCTGAAAGCGGGAATTGTAAAGCGTTTGTAGCCTATAAGAGAAGGAGGTTCAGGTGATGAGCATAGCATCGCCGTAGCTGTAAAAGCGATACCCTCTCTCGATCGCCTCCCGGTAGCCGGCCAGCACGAAGTCTTTGCCGGCCAGAGCCGATACCAGCATGAGCAGCGTGGATTCCGGCAGATGAAAATTGGTGACAAGTGCATCGACAACAGTAAAACGGTAGCCGGGATAGATGAAAATGTCAGCCTCGCCTTGGCCGGCTCGGACGCCCCCCTGACCGTCGGCAGCGTATTCCAGGGTTCTGGCGGTTGTGGTTCCCACCGCAATCACCCGCCCGCCCCGCTCTCGCGTCGCGGAGATCGCGTCTGCTGTGCCTTGGGGAATCGAGTAATATTCGGTGTGGATGCGGTGATCTTCCACACGCTCGGTGCGGACCGGCTGAAACGTCCCCAAACCGGTATGCAGGGTCAGGAAGACCGATTGGATACCCGTCTGTTCAAGATCATTCAAGAGCTCCCGGGTAAAATGGAGTCCGGCCGTGGGTGCGGCAACGGCCCCCGGAACCTGGGCGAACACTGTCTGGTAACGCTCCCGGTCCAGATGGTCGGCTTCCCGCAGAAGATAGGGGGGTAAGGGTATCTGCCCCTCGCGCTCCAGCCAAGCAGGGAACGGTTCATCTCCCCGGAATTCGACCCGCCAGGTTTCGGCATCTCTGCGCCCGCACACACGGGCTGCCATGCCGGATGCAAATGTGATTTCCTGACCGTCCCTGATGCCTCGGGAAGGGCGGATGAGACATATCCAGCTCTCGGACAAGCCGTCATCGCGGCGCAGGAGAAAGATCTCAACCTTCCCGCCGGTCGCCTTGTGGCCGGAAAGGCGGGCAGGAATCACCCTGGTATCGTTCATCACCAGCAGATCCGATGGCCTCAGATAGGACGGAATGTTGGTGAAAATGTCGTGGCCAACGGCAGCGCTCTGCCGCTCCAGGTGCATCAGACGGGAAGCGCCCCGCTGCGGGGATGGAACGCGGGCGATCAGCTCCGGCGGGAGATGATAATCAAATTCTGCAACGAGCATGCAATGATACCTGTCAGCTAATTTCAAAGAACCTTTTCAGCTGGGTGCCGGGATAGTAGTACGTCAGAATTTCGGCGTATCCGAATCCATCCAGGGCGCGCTGTTTGGCACCCCACTGGCACAGTCCGACGCCGTGGCCGTTGCCGTAGCCGGAAAAGACCGCTTCTCCGTTGGCGACCTTCACCACGAAATTGGTACTTTTAATGATACCATAACCGATGGCCTTGCGGAACTGATCGCCGCTGATGGCAACCTCACCCTGGCCGGATACTGCCCTGATATTCCGCAAACGCCCCCGTTCGTTACGAGGTCCGGGCCTGAGGTCGGTCACCCCCGTTACCTTGTAGCCGGCGGCTCTGAGCTTCTCGTCGATATCCTTCAAGGTGAGCTTCTGTTCCCAGGAGGTCGAGGGGTTGGTCAGGCAGTATTCGCACTCGACCCCTTTCAAGTATGGCACCGATGCTCCCCATACATTCTCCGCAGCTTCCGTTTTTCCGCCGCAACTGGAGTGATAGAAGGCCTGAATGATCGATTTGTTGTAAGTCAGCACTTCTCCGGCAGTTTCTTCAACGGCCCGTCGCGCCCGGCTGTCTTCGATCAGGCAACCATCATACACCTGGTCCATGACGGACGATTCAAGATGATACACCGCATTCTTACGAGCCGCCTTGCGGTTGAGGGCGTAGGTTCTGGCAATCACCGCCTGGGCCTTGACCGCCTCGATGGGCCATGCCGATGATATCTCGCAGTTGATCAGGCCGACCAGATAATCTTCCAGGGGCAGCTGGTTGACTGCCAGCAGTCCCTTCTCGCCGGGAAGAATCTCAACCATGCCGCGATAAGGCTTGCCGTTGATTTTTACCGCTGAAGATGCAGCAAAGGTGAGCTGGCGAAACGCGGTGCCGTTGACAATCAGCTGGTCCCTTCCACCGGTGATGCTGACCGGAGGAACAAGCGCCACCGCCTCGCCGGTTTCGCGCGTAGCCAGCAGGCCGTCGCCGTCGACAACCACGGTGCCTGCATTTTTGACAATGGCAACGCGTATCGTTTCACTGGGAGCGACGGCGGCCTGCAGGTGCAGATCCCCTCCTAGAAAAACAACGGCAAGAGCCACTATTATCAACAATGATATACGCATCAGTAATAACCGCAAAACTTGGTGATACAATCACATATACCGGCATCATGTCAATTTTTTTGATGGCTGCCTCGGTTTAATTTCATTAATGTTTTTGTTTTGGCAGCGGGTTGCCTTATCGGAATGCCGGAGTGGTGAGCCAGACGCAGAACTGCAGAATTCGCGACCGAGGACGATCCGTTTCTCAGGGTGCCTTCGCTGAGATAGCTTCATCCATGGGTGCTAAGCAGCTTGTCTGCCGAATCGGGCAGGGCAGGACCGGCTCGCAGGAGCAAAAGCCCTTCTGTACCCACCGCACCTACCGTGCGAGTAAGAGTTGCCCCGGTACGGCGGAAGGTGGTACTATTCGCCGGTCATCTTCCCGACCGGGATGCTTGAAGCGGCAAAACACACGCGGATATGACTTTCAGGAATCCCACAATGTCCCTGCTTTCCATCGACAACCTGCATACCTGCTTCAGGACCGCTGCTGGCCCCCTTCCCGCCGTCAACGGAGTGAGCTTCTCTATTGAAAAGGGGGAGACGGTTGCGCTGGTGGGTGAATCGGGATCGGGCAAATCCATGACCGCTCTCTCTGTAATGCGTCTGGTCCCCCCGCCGGGGTTCATCCGGTCGGGAAGCATCACCTTCGACGGCTGCGACCTTCTCTCCCTGGCCGATCAGGACATGCGCTCGATCCGGGGCAGCCGCATCTCCATGGTCTTTCAGGAACCCATGACCTCGCTGAATCCGGTTCTGCGCATCGGAGACCAGCTTACGGAACCGCTCAGACTGCATCGTGCCCTGAACCGTACCAAAGCCGCCGAAAAAGCCACGGAATTGCTCCAGGTCGTCGGCATTCCCGCAGCAGGCGACCGTATGCGGGATTACCCCCACCAGTTAAGCGGCGGCATGCGCCAGCGGGTCATGATCGCCATGGCCCTGGCCTGCGACCCGGCCCTGCTGATCGCCGATGAGCCGACCACCGCCCTGGATGTGACCATCCAGGCCCAGATCCTGGAACTGATCGACTCGTTGCGCCGTTCCGTGGACATGGGAATACTCCTGATCACCCACGATCTCGGGATTGTGGCGGAACGATCCGACCGCACCTGCGTCATGTACGCGGGGCGCATCGTGGAGTCTGCCCCCAGCGCGGAACTGCTCCGTCATCCCGGGCACCCCTACACCCGGGCCTTGCTGGCATCCCTTCCCCAGAATGCCGAACCGGGCAAGCCCCTGGCCACGCTGGCCGGGCAGCCCCCCGGAATCACGGCCGCTTCCCGGGGCTGCGGTTTCTGCGACCGCTGTCCTGTTTCCTTGCCAGAATGCCGGCAGGAACTGCCCGAACTCCGGGAGATATCCCCCGGACACCATGTCCGCTGCTGGAATCTGCCATGACTACGGAATACGAAAGCGTACTCAGCGGAGAAGATCTTCGCAAACGTTACAAAGTGACAGCCGGGCTGACGGCGCCCGCCGGCATGCTGACCGCTCTGGACGGTGTTTCTCTTGAATTGCGGCGAGGAGAGATCCTGGGAATAGCCGGGGAATCGGGCTGCGGCAAGTCCACCTTGGGCAAGATCCTGGCAGGGCTGGTCACAATGGACGGTGGGCAGGTGCAGTACCACGGCACCACTGTTACGGGGTTATCGTCCGCAGCACGGGCAGACTTCCGTCGCCAGACACAGATGATCTTTCAGGACCCGTTCTCCTCGCTGAATCCCCGCATGCGCGTCGGCGACATCATTGCCGAGCCGCTGGTAATCGCACGCTCGGGGGATGCCGCATCGCGGCGCGGGTCGGTCGAGGACATCATGGCAAAGGTCGGTCTTCCCGCGGAACACATCAACCGTTTTCCGCACGAATTCTCCGGAGGCCAGCGCCAGCGCATCGGAATCGCACGCGCTTTGGCCGCCTCCCCCGAAATCATCATCGCCGACGAGCCGGTATCGTCGCTGGATGTCTCCATCCAGGCCCAGATCATCAATCTGCTGCAGGAGATGAAGTCGGCCTACGACCTGTCGCTGATGATCATTTCCCATGACCTTTCCGTACTGCGGCACATCTGCGACCGGATAATCATCATGTACCTCGGCATCGTCGTTGAGAGCGCCCCTGCATCGATGCTGTTCCGCCGCTGTCTGCACCCCTATACCGAAGCGCTCATCTCGGCCATTCCCAAGATCAACCGGAAACAGGACGAGAAGGGGCTGCTCCTGCAGGGGGACATCCCTTCTCCGCTCGCTATACCTTCCGGCTGCCGCTTTCATCCCCGCTGCCGCTATGCCCAGGATATCTGCCGCCGGCAAACGCCGGGGCTGGATGAAAAGCTCCCCTCTCACCATGCCGCCTGCCATTTCAGCGAGTCCCTCTACCTGTCGGGTACCTGAAATTCACACGCTGTTGCCAGGGCTGATAAAAGCCGGAATTTCATCCGTTCAGCCGCGTGCGATGACGTAGATGACTTCGTAGGTGGCCGGTATCTTCCCGTTCTGCATGAATCTCGACCGGTAGATATCTGCCATATCGTTCAGCACCCTGCGCCATCCCAAGCCCCCCGCAGCGCTCCCTGCCGGTGTAGCGGCCCCGGTCCCCTTGATGGCGCGCAGCAGATCGGGAACATCGGCATGCTGCTCCAGCTCGATTTCACTTGTCACTGTCAGCTGTCTGAAGCCGAGTCCCGAGAGCGCCTGCGCCACTTCGTCCCGTGTCATGAATCGGCGCAGCCTGCTACTGCGCTCCTCGATGCCGCCGCGCCTCAGCGCTTCCCGGTAGCTTGCCTGAAGCTCCCACAGGGTCTTTTCTCCAAAGAAGGCAACGCATATCAGCCCATCTCCACTCGACACTCGGTGGAACTCCCGAAAACAGCGGTCCAGTCGCGGCACCCACTGCAGCGTGGAGGCGGAGACGACCAGGTCAAAGGCCTGATCGCAAAAAGGAAGCCGTTCAGCATCGCCATTAACGATCAGGGCAGCCCCGTCGAAACGGGAGGATGCCATATGGGACATGTTGAAGGCCAGATCGAGGCCGCACAGGCCGGAGAGCGGATAACGCTTCTGCATGGCAGCCAGCAGGCCGCCGGTTCCGCAGCCGATATCCAACAACCGCAAGGGCTCTCTGGACGCATGATGTGCAATCAATTCGTCAAGGCGGGCAATCACCCGCTTCTGTACAACCGTATGACGGTCGTATTCGGCGGCCTGACGATGAAAAGAGCTGCCGACCCTTTCCTTTGCGGCCCCCGTGTTCACAGCACCTCCGAGATGAACCGGCTCAGGTGGTCGTTGAACTCCTCCGGCCTGCTCAGGAAGGGCGCATGCGCGACCCCCGGCAGGATCACCTGCCGGCTGGTAGGAATATGACGAGCCAGGTAATCGGATGCTGCCGGCAGGCAGATCCGATCCATATCGCCGTTGATGATCAGCGTCGGCAGATCGATTGCAGAAAGCAGCGGCCGCAGATCGGCATCAGCCAGGGACTGGAGGCTCTCCAGGGCAACGCTCGTCTCGGGGACAGGCACCCGGTCCAGTACCCGGCGTACCTGCTCGGCACGCTGCGGCTCGTCCAGCTCCCCGGCAGAGAACATGCGCGCCGTGAACCCTTCCAGCGCCCGTACGATATTGCGCCTGACCTTGAGCGCCATGCCGTCGGCCTCCATCCGTCCCAGGCCATGTGGAAAACTCTCCGAGGCGGTGAAACAGGGAGTTGCACCCACCAGTACCAGGCCGGCCAAGCGTTCCCGCACCAGCCGGGTGGCCTCCAGCGCCACCTGCCCCCCCAGCGACCACCCGACCAGAAAAACATGCTCCAGATCCAAATACTGAATCAGCGCGGCCGTATCCTCGGAAAATTGCGCCAGACTGCAGTCGCCACTGTCATATTCCGATCTGCCGTGGCCGCGCAGATCAGGGGCGATGATACGGAACGAACGGCAAAGGGACTGCACTTGAAGCTGCCATATCGCAGATGACATGCACCAGCCATGCAGCAGCACCACCGCAGGTCCCTGGCCGTGATCCTCGTACCACAGGCCTTTTCCGTCCCGAGCAGCGAACCAGGCCATCAGACAACCCCCAGACGCCGGCCTGCCGCTGCAATCCGCCCGGCAGCCCAGGTGAGATCTTCGCGGGAATGGGTGGCCATGACCGTACAACGCAGCCGGCAGCTGTTGGCAGGCACCGTGGGAGGACGAATTCCCTGGACAAACACCCCCTCATGCAGCAGTTCCTCTGAAAATCTCATGGTAACCTGCGCATCTCCGCACATGATCGGAATGATTTGCGTACTGCTGTCGCCGACCGCGAATCCGTGCCCGGCCAACAGTTGCCTGAACAGGACGGCATTGTCACAAAGCCTCTTCCTCAGGCCCGTTCCCTCCGGAGAGGCCACAATCTCCAGTGCGGCCACGGATGCGGCCAGTACCGCAGGGGGCAGCGAGGTTGAAAAGATAAAGCTGCGGGCACGGTTGATCAGCAGCTCGCGCATCTCGGAAGAAACCGCCGCATAGGCGCCGAAACTCCCCATGGCTTTGCCGAGGGTGCCCACATGGATGTCTGTCTCCTCCATCACCCCCAAAAGCTCGGCAGAGCCCCTGCCCCCTGCCCCCAGCACGCCGCAGCCATGGGCATCGTCGATCATCAGCAGGGCGTCGTGGCGATGCTTGAGTTCAGCCAGAGCGGAGAGCGGAGCCAGATCGCCATCCATGCTGAACACGCCGTCAGTCACAATCAGGCAGCGCCCGCTACCGCGATGTTTCGTCATCAGCCGGGCCAGAGCATTCACGTCATTATGGGGATACCGCACCAACCGGGCTCCGGAGAGCAAAGCACCATCGACGATGCTGGCATGATTGAGGCGGTCGCTGAAGATCACGTCCCCGCGCCCGACCAGCGCCGGAATTATACCGGTATTAGCCGCATAGCCGCTGTTAAAGACCAAAGCGGATTCCGTCCCCTTGAAAGCGGCCACGGTCGACTCGAGCTGCTCGTGCAGTTCCATGGTGCCGGAAACGAGGCGCGAGGCGCCGCCGGAGGCTCCGAAGCTCCGGATCGCCCGGACGGAGGCCTCCGCAAGCGCGGGATGCTCCGCCAGACCGAGGTAGTTGTTGGAACAGAGCAGGAGCACCTCTCCCCCCTCCAGGGTGACCCGGGCCGTTTGCCGCCCCTGAATCAGACGTGTCGCCCGGTACAGTCCCCGGCTACGTATCTGCTGCAGTTCATCATGTATGGAATCGCGCATGGGCATCACCAGTGGTTAACCAAACTATGAGACGAAAGTTGACAATAATGGCACTAAAAAATCCGTCACCGGGGTGAGGGATTTTTCAGCGGAACGGTATCTCGTGATTACAGAAAGGTGCTGCTGCCGCGGAGGTTCAGCTCCTCCACCACCTTTTTGACCTCCTGGGCGCGGTCTCGTTCACAGACCAGCAGTGCATCGGGGGTTGAAACCACTATCAGGTTATTGACACCAACTGCAGCCACCATCTGTTTATCGGCATATATCAGGCAATCGCTCGAATCGATTGAAACCATGCCGGCGGCATTGATGCATACCGTTCCTGCGGCATCCGGTTCCACCACTTCGGGCAGGGCGCTCCAACTGCCCACGTCGCTCCAGCCCATCTCCACCGGCACGACCTGCACCCGCTCGGAGCGCTCCATCACGCCGTAATCGATCGAGGTGTTTTCAACTCCGCTGTAGACAGCCTCGATCTGGTTGTCCAGGTCCGACAGTTCCCAGACATCGCCGTTGAAGGTGATTCCGGCCAGTGCCTGTCCCAGTGCAGGCATGTGGGCCGCGATTTCGCTCAGGATGGTATCGGCCCGCCAGACGAACATGCCGCTATTCCAAAAGAAATTGCCTTCGTCCAGATAGCGGATGGCCTGCTCCAGGGGGGGCTTTTCAACGAAACGCCGCACCGGAAACGGTCCGCTCCCGCGAAGGTCCATATCGGCCTCGATATAGCCGTATCCGGTTTCGGGGCGGGACGGCATGATTCCCAGCGTCATCAGGTACCCGTTCCGAGCGGCATGGGCCGCGGATTCGAGCGTTTCGCGCAGGGCCTCTTCATTCCTGATGAAATGGTCGGCCGGCAGCACGACCATCAAGCCGGCCGGATCGTGGGCAGCGATGATGGTCGCTGCCAGGCCGATGGCCGGGGCCGTATTTCTGGCGCATGGCTCAGCGATCACATCGATGGCGACGCCACGATAATGGGTCACCTGCCGTTCCGTCTCTGCTGCCTGGAGCACATTGGTAACGATCAGAATACGCTTCGGCTTGAGGGGCAGCACCCGCTCCACCGTGCGTTGAAGCATGGTCCTGTCGCCGGTGATCGAAATCAGCTGTTTCGGCCTGGCAGCCCTCGATAATGGCCAGAATCTCGTTCCTGATCCGCCTGCGAGAATAACGATATACACGACAGCCTCCGTTGAAGAAATTGCCGGTCTCGATTGATGAACGAGGCCCGGCAGGGGGCAACTCTACTTATACTGAATCCGGTCGATGAAATCGGCGATCTCGTGCCCCAGCCGCCCGACCGCTTCGGTGGTGTCAAAGACATCCCACAGGGTCTGGCGGAAATAGGCCACCTCCTGACCGGAAGCTCCATCGAGAAGCATGGCTTCAATGGAAATACGGAATCGCCCCATCCTGGTGAACCTGCCTTTCAGCACCAGGGTGGTGGGGGAAAGCAGCTCATCCCGGGACACCGAGTCGTAGATATGCCGCGATTTCACATAACGCTGGACCTGGTCGGTCAACTGTGCCGGAACTTGGGCGTATCTGCGTTCCCGCTCACCCGGACCGGCCTCCGGGAGGTCGGTGTACAACTCGGGATCCAGCTCGAAATCGCTCAGAAGCAGCCGTTTGTACGTCGCCATCGGCTTCTCGTTGGTAACGATCTCCTCATCCATGACAGCGGTGGAAGAGGCTGCGCAGCCGGCCAGCAACGCCGTGAAAATGATCAGCAACCCGATAAGCGAAAAGCTCAGCCGGTAAAACGGGGGCATCCTACAGTTCAGCATGCACCTCGCAACGGTTGTAGTCATCGTCGAAGCGGACGATGTCGTCTTCTCCCAGATACTCGCCGCTCTGCACCTCGATGATCACCAGGGGGATCTTGCCCGGGTTCTCGAGGCGGTGCTGCTTCCCAACCGGAATAAAGGTGGATTCGTTGACATTGACGAAAAATTCCTGCTCGCCGCAGGTCACCTTGGCAATACCGGATACCACGATCCAGTGCTCGCTGCGGTGATGATGTTTCTGCAGCGACAGGCGTTCGCCCGGCTTGACCTCGATCCGCTTGATCTTGTAGCTGGTATTCTCATCCAGCACCAGATATGAGCCCCAGGGGCGTTCTCCCCGTTCCATGCTCTCTCTCCTAGTGTTTATTTGTTCTCGAAGCCATATACGAACGGAGTGCCTCGCGCCAGGGCCGGAGCGCTATTCCGGTATCCTGTCGCAGCTTGCTGCAGTCCAGCGTCGAGTAGAGCGGCCTGCGGGCAGGCCGGTTCAACTGCTCGGTAGTCATGCCGTTGACCGTTACGGTCAGACCGGCCTCCTCGAAAATAGCCCGTGCAAACTCGTTCCACGAGCAGAAACCCTCATTGGCGGCATGGTAGATGCCCTGACACCCGTTATCGACCAGGGCCACGATGGCCCGCGCCAGATCGACCGTCCAGGTGGGAGAACCGACCTGGTCGTCCACCACCGCGAGCTGGTCTTTCTCGCCTGCCAATTTTAGCATGATTTCCACGAAGTTCTTGCCGTGCAGGCCATACAGCCATTGAGTGCGCACGATCAGGTGATCGGGATTGAAGGCGGCATTCATCTCGCCGGCCAGTTTCGACTCGCCATAGACATTCAGGGGGCGTGGCAGGTCATCTTCCTGATAGGGAGTGCCCTTGCCGCCGTCAAAGACATAGTCGGTGCTGACCTGTACCAGTTTCGCCCCGATGGCGCGGGTGGCCATGGCCAGGTACCCCACACCTTCGCCATTGACCTGCATGGCGGTTTCAGCATTGGTTTCACAGCCATCCACATCGGTATAGGCGGCGCAGTTGATCACTACCGAAGGGTGCAGTGCCGTCAGAGTGCGCTCGGTGGATTCGAGATCGGTGATATCGATCTCACCCAAGTCCACACCACGGGCCTTCTCCCCCAGGAGCGTCATCAGGTCGCGCCCCAGCATGCCGTTGCAGCCAACCACCAGGATCATTGTGCAGCTCCTTCGTAATGCCGGGCGTAATACTCCCGGTACGCGCCGGAAGTCACCTCACTCACCCACTCCTGGTTGGCCAGGTACCAGTCGATGGTTTCGGCGATGCCACGCTCAAAAGTATAGGCCGGCTCCCACCCCAGGTCACGCTTCAGTTTCGAGGCATCGATGGCATAACGCCGGTCATGGCCGGGGCGATCCTTGACAAAGGTGATCAGGCTGCGGTTTTCCCCTGTCGGACGCCCCAGGCGCCCGTCCAGCAGGTCGCAGACCAGGTTGACGATATCGATGTTCTTCCACTCGTTGTTGCCGCCGATGTTGTAGACCGAACCGGGAGCGGCCTGCTTCAGCACCGTTTCCACGGCGGCGGCGTGATCGCGGACATGCAGCCAGTCGCGCACATTCAGGCCATCACCGTAGACCGGCAACGGCTTCCTGTTGATGATGTTGTGGATCATGAGCGGGATCAGCTTTTCGGGAAAATGATAGGGGCCGTAATTGTTGGAGCAGCGCGTGTTGAGGGTTGGCATGCCGTAGGTTTCGTGGTAGGCCCGCACCAGCATATCGGCCCCGGCTTTGCTGGCCGAATAGGGGGAGTTGGGGGCAAGGGGGGTCTCCTCGGTGAAGTAACCGGTGTCCCCCAGACTACCATACACTTCGTCGGTGGAAATCTGCAGAAAACGAAAATCCGCGACAGTGCCCGACTGCCAGTGTTTGCGACTCTCCTCCAGCAGCACCTGGCTCCCCAGAACATTGGTACGTACGAAGATCTCGGGCCCGCTGATGGAGCGGTCCACATGGGACTCGGCGGCAAAATGCACCACGGCATCGATACGGTGTTCGGCCAGGATGCTTGCCACCAGGGCTGCATCGCCGATATCCCCCTTGACGAAACGGTAACCGGGGTGATTTTCGACCGCCGCCAGATTTTTGAGATTGCCGGCATAGGTCAGGCAATCCAGATTTACGACGTTGCAGGCGGGGTTATTGGTGATAAAAGAGTGGATGAAGTTGGCACCGATGAAGCCTGCGCCGCCGGTTACCAGAATGGATGTGGGAGAAAATGCCATAAATCGCGTCGTATCCTTGTGTGAGGGATGGCAAACGTTTCTTTCTACCACATTTTCTGCTAGGGTGGAATAATTTTACCGGCCATGCCGACAAAACGAAAGGAGAAACAGCCATGGAAAACCAGGTCAAATGCAGATGCGGGGCAGATCATCACGGACACCTGTGCATGCTGCGCAGCAACGGGTTGCTGGAGGAGATCGCCAGGGTCAACAGTGACCCGAAATTCTACTGCTTCACGTGTGGTGGCGAGGCGAACTGCAGCGAAAACCTCTGCGAACCTGCCCCCATCAGCGCTTGATGTTGTTCTGAACCACGATCCACTCTTTTTTGCAGCACGCTGAAGGGAGCGCACTTTCCGCGGCCAGCAGCATCATCACCGCGTTGAACACCTCGTCCACCGCAATATCGCGCATGCACTGAACGCTGTTCCAGCACGGTGGGGTGGTGCCGAAGGTGGTACAGGGAGAGCAGGGAAGCTCTTTGTTGATCACGATATGATGGCCCCTGGGAGCCCATTTTTTCCCTCTGCCCGGCCCGAACAGTGACACGGTCGGCTTTCCCAGCCCCACCGCCAGGTGCAATATTCCCGAATCACCACTCACCAGCAAAGTGCTCTCCTGAAGCACCGCCGCGGTTTCGGACAACGAGGTCCGCCCCGCCAGGTCCAGTCCCATCCCACCGGCAGTAATCTCCTCCCCCTGCTCCCGATCCTCCCTTCCCCCGACCACCACCGCCGGAATCCCGAAGGCGGCCAGCCTCTCCGCTACCTGCCGGAACCTGTCCGCCCCCCATCTGCGTTCCGGAATGCTGGCGCCGGGAAAAAGAGCCGCGAACGGCCGGCCGGCCAGAGACTCCAGCAATGAAGCCGCCGTCCGGAGGGCATTGTCCGGCACAGCCAGGAAGCGTTCCGGAACCCCATGCAGTCCGATCCCCAACGGCTCCAGCATTCCCAGAAAACTATCGATTTCGTACGTGTCGTGGGAATACGGAATGGAATGGGTGAACAGACGGGACCGCTGGTTGGTGCCGTAGCCGATCGAGACCGGTGCCCGGGTCAGGCGGGCCACCACTGCCGAGAGACGATGCAACTGCTCAGTGTCGATGACCACGTCATAGGTGGTGCGGAGTACGGCAAGAAAGTCGGAAATACGATCATAAAGGAGGACCCTGTTTACCTCGGAGCAGAGCTGGAAAGCAGCGGCGTTGCGGCGCTCGGCCAATACCGTGATGTCAGCTGAGGGAAATTTCTTTCTGATCGCTTGAATCGCAGGGATCAGAAGTACGGCATCGCCTATGCCGCCGGGGCGAATGAGGAGGATGGAACCGATCGCTTCTGATCGTTGTGCTCTGGGGGAACAGAGGGTCGCCAGCGGCACTGCTAGGCGCCCAAGGAGCGCATCAACAGCCTTGAGCAGTGCAATCCGGCTTGTCATCACACCCGGCCGTTCAGGGTCGGCTCGTTGCCGCCGGCAAACAGACGCTCAACAACCTCCACTCCCTGCATAAAGGAATGGTCCATGTTGCCCACTTCGTACTTCCAGGCTCCGAAGCGTCCACGGGAATAGATATCCCTTGATTCGAGCCAGGGCTGGATCATGGAGAGCGCACCGTCACGTCCCAGGGTCGGCACCGGGTAGGAGTACGGGATATCGATCAGGTAGCGGCTGACGATCCGCTGTATCTGCGGCCCATCGATCATGCCGCTGGCGTGCAATCCTTGAACCGTTCTATCAACAATGTCTGCCTTATCCACCGATTTATAAGAGGAATAGGTGGTTTCGCACATCAGAGAGGAATAGCGCCTCGTATCGCCTCCGGGCACATTGAAAGGGGAGTAATTATGGAAGTTCGTTACCCGATAAAAGGGGGAGTTACTTTCAGGAAAGTACATCCAGCACTTGCTGTCATCCCGCCGCTCTTCAATCCCCAATCCCACGATCAGGCCGCTGTTGTGTACGAGGTTTTCCGCAGCAGCCCGTACCGTTTCAGGAAGTGCACAGCATGCTGCGACGAGCAAATCCAGGGGCGGCGTGTTGATCAGTACATCGTACGGTTCCACACGTCCATTGGCAAAGCTGACCCGCTTGGCATCCGGATCGATCGACACCATCTCGTGGTTCAGATGGATCCTGTCCCCGAGCGGCCTGGCAATTCCCTCATAGATGGCGCCGGTCCCCCCCTGTTTCGGAAATTTGAAGGTATTGTTCGGCCCCCAACTCAGGTCGTCACGCTGCTCGGTAATATTACGCTCGATGCGGCCCAGATCCACGACACTCACTCGCTCGGCGATCCACTCCTTCGACATTGTCTCCAGCACCACGCCCCACACCTTGCGGTTGTAAGGCTCCATGAAGAACTTGACAATGCCGCTGCCGAAGATCGTGTCCATCCATTCTCGGAAGTTGGTTGTTTGTGATGGATCTCCCTGCAGCTTACGCAGCCCTTCAACGCATTCCTGCAAGGCCTCGGTCGGGAGATGGCGGACATTGTTCTGGAACGGATACGGCACCCAGGTCTGCAGGATGCGAATCCAACTCTCCCGCTGGTGTTCGTAATATGCGTCTCCCAAAGCCTCGGCAACGGCCTTGTCGAAATAGGTGTAGTGGGAAAAAAGGACGTGGCCGCCGATGTCCCAGGTAAAATCTTTATCGTCGATGAACGAGGCAGATAGGCCACCAACGTTCGAGTTGCGCTCAAAGAGCTGCCAGCTGTTATGGCCGAGTTTATCGAGATGATAGGCGGCGCCCAGGCCGCAGGGGCCGGCGCCTAGAACGATAATCTTCACGAGTGGACAACCTCCTCAAATAACCGGTACAGCCTCTGTGCGGACCGACGCCACCGGAACATGTAGGCTCGCTCAAAGCCGCGTGTAGTAAGGGCGTTCCGGAGCTCCTGGTTCCATACCACGGCACGAACAGCATCGGCAATACTGTCGACGGAGAGGGGATCACAGTAGACGGCCGCATCCCCTGCGACCTCGGGCATGGCCGAGCAATTGGAGGTAACAACCGGTGTGCCGCAGGCCATAGCCTCCAGTATCGGAACCCCGAATCCCTCGTGGAGCGACGGAAGGACGAAGGAGAGCGCTCCACGGTACAGCACGGGGAGGTCCTGGTCCGACACATATTCGAGATACCGGAAGATGCTGTCGTCCAACCCGCACTCCCTCGCCCGCGCCTGGACCGCCCGCAGGTAAGCATCGTCCTTGTTGGCACCGACGACCACCAGGGCGAGTCCGGTATTGGCTTTGGCCACGGCTTCGACCACTCTTTCAATATTTTTGTGCCTGAGGATGCTCCCCACGAAGAGCAGGTACGCCTTGTCCTGCAGGCCGAGCCGGCTTAATACCGCCTGTACCTCGTGGATAACCCGGAACCTCTCCTCGTCGTAGCCGTTGTGGACCACCGTAACCTGATCCGGCCGCAGGCCGAAATGCTGGACCAGATCGGTGCCGGTTGACTGGGACACCGCAACGATGGCTGCCGAAGCTTCAAAAATCTTCGGCATCTTGCTGCTAAATACTCGTCTCCTGAGTTCCCCGATTTCATTGCTGCAATCGCCCATCTGCCGGAAGTGGAGGTAATGCAAGTCATGGACGGTCACCACCTGCTTTGCCGGCGGGGCCAGCATGCCGTCCTGGATCGGAAAGAAGATCAAGTCGGGGTTGTGGCGGGCGACCGTGGAACGAAAGACGGTCTGGTCCCACGCCGCGCGGAAAAGGAATTCCCTACGTCCGAGCAGCGAGCGGGAAACTGCCAACTCCTTCGGGATCACCACATCCGGGATTCCCGTCAGCGGCTCCGAAGCCACCACCGTCACCGACGGATCGATCTGGCAGAGCTCACGCGCGATGTGCAGGGCGAAACGCTCAATGCCTGTGGCGCGCGCTGTCGCGATGCAGGTGGCGTTTATCAGTATCTTCACGTCGTCCTTCCGGCTGCCGCTTGTTCCGCCATAGAGGCGATTTTCTCGAAGAGGTTAAGCACCGACTGATCCCAGGTCAGCCATTTCTTCGGCTTCGGGGGCTCCTCACTCCGAATAGTTTCGTGGAGTTGCCGGACCAGTTCCTGGACATCCTCCAGGCCGAAATAGCGGGGATAATCCCCACCGATCTCGCGGAAGACGGGGATATCGCTGGCGATGACCGGCCGGCCGTACCACATCGCCTCGACCAGGGGCAGCCCAAACCCCTCCGCCCGCGAGGCAAAGATCAAGGCGGCGCAGTTCTGGTACCCGTAAGCGAGTTCAGCATCGGTGACGTTCTCGAAACGGAATAATTTGCTGTCGAGGAGCTCATGACGATCGATGCGCTGTTTGACGTCTCGGCAGTGGGAGGTTGCTTTCCCGATGACGCACAGCGAGGCGTCGCCCCCCTGCCGCCAGAATTCATCAAAGGCATCGAGGACCATCTTGTGGTTCTTCCGGAGCTCAATACTTCCGACCATGACGAAGACAGACGCTGCTGCGAAAGCATGCCGGAACTCCTCCCTCACGACCTGTTCCGTCCCGGCGGACAGGAAATCGGCCCCCCAGTAGTTGTACATGAGCAAGGGGCGCCGGCAATCCATCGTGTCCAGGTAGCGCTCGATGTGGACCAATTCGGAGCGGGAAATGGTGACGATTCCGTCAAGCTCGCGCACGATCCCTGCGAGGTTTCTCCGGAACGAGAAAGAGTAAAGTGGATCACAATCGGTAGGGGCCGCCAAGGGAATGATGTCGTGCAGCAGCAATATCTTGAGTGCACGGTAGCGGGAGAAGGTGAGATGGGTAGATCGATACCAGAAAGCATCGGGGTAGAAGATCACATCTTTACCCGCAATCTCCGCCTTTCCATGGAAGTCGATGCCGTTGTCAAGCCAGAAGGCACAGTGGAAAAGAACTGGCATCACCTTTCGGAACGACTCGATGATTCGGCGGTGCGCCTGCTCCCGGGCGAGATGGTGCTGCGGACCTGCGGACGGCAACGGCGCCACGCCATCGATGTTGACCTTCTCTCGGAAAAAAAGCCGGTCGATGAAATCCCGTCCCGCGCCCAGAATCCTGCTCACCAGCGGCGCAAAGATCCTGCGGTCACGGTCGGCGTGATATCGATAAAACGTTCCTTCGAAGGAAACCACCGGTACCACTTCCAAACCGGTGCGTTCGCGGATCAGGGACTGTCGGGCGATGATGTTGCGCACAGTGCGCTGGATACCGGTGTTGAGTCCACAGCATACCGTCTCGGTGCAGTCGACATAATATCGAACGCCGCGGTCGATCATCCGGCGTGGTTCCCTTTCCTGACAAGGATGCCGAAGCAGGTACAGGCATACCCCTCGATGGCAAGCTTGAGATGGGCGAGCTGGTTCACCTCCGACCATTGTTCCTTCCTGATCAGTCCTTCACCCAACGCATAAGGGGGGAGATCGATGAACCGGTCGAGAACACCATTGCCAATCTCAAAGGAGGGGCCGAAGCACAGATGCCCGGCGCAGTTCAGCCGTTGTGCCAATTCCTCGAAATGTCTCCTCAGGAACAGGACGGTCGGCATATTGTCGACGGTACTCTCGCTGGAAAGGTAGTTGTACTCGGTGGTATGGATGGCGACGCCGCCCGGCTTCAATACCTTCAAGGAATTATCGACGAAGTCCAGCCCCTGGCAAATGGAGCCGAGGTGCTCCATGGCGCAGACCGACCAGCAGAAATCGAAGCACCCGTGGTAATCGGCGGGAATTGCATTCATATCAACGTAGGCGTGGCGGACATGCCGGTCGAAGAGTTCCCGGCTGCAGAGATCCGCATGATAGCTGCTCTCAAGACTGCTGGCATGCTGGCCGGTCTCCACCCATCCCGCTCCCCGGACTCTCTCGAGTTCCAGATCAGTAACCAGGACATCAACCCCCTTGGAGGCAAAATAGGAGGCTAAAGGCTCTTCGCCGCAGCCGAACCCGATGCCGCTCTTTCCCGGTACCAGGAAGTCCTGGTCATACAGGGATTGAAGCAGGAAAGCGAATTCCCACAGTTTCCGGTGGTAGAAAGGGGTGATCTTCAGTTCCTTGCACCAGTAACGGAACCAGGGGCTTTCGACATCGCCCTGGGTGCAGGCCTTGCTGACCAAGTTCCACCGTGCCGGCTGGTCGGCGCAGGGGATGTTGTCCAGGTACGGCTGCATGGTACGGCCCAACTGGTAGCCGAGGTTCTTCATGTTCAGCTTCATGACCTCAATGTCCCTCATGTGAAGGAACAGCTGCCTCATGTCGGGACGGCCGTCAGAGGATCTCATCCGATTCAGTTCTCGAAGCAGCCTTGAAACGGTGGTGAAAATTCCCATTTAATTCTCCGTGCATGGTGGCATGTAGCCCGGTTCGGCAGATCCCGCTTCTTTGCGGGAAGGGAGTGTGTCGCCGTAGTGCTCGGCGAAAATCCTGCCTCTCACGGCCCTTTTAACTCTCTCGGTGTCCACCCCGTCCAGGCAGCGAGGCCTGTCATAGAGGCAGTCGCAACCGCAGGGACTGCAGGGGAGGAATGTGCGCACGATTTGCTGTCTCCCGCCCCCCAGTTCGAGGCGATCGTTCGAGGTCGGGCCGAAGATGCCAACCGCCGGCCTCCCGGCGAGAGCAGCGGCGTAGAAGAAGCAGTTGTCATTACCGATGACAACAGATGCTCCAGACAAGGCTGCAAAGAGTTCATCGGCGGACATGGGGCCCGCGAGCAGGAATTTCCGGCCGGCAGGAAGCTGCCGATGCAACTCGTGACATCGTCTCAGGTCGAACTCGAGGCCCAGAATCAACAGCGATGCTCCGTATTCCGTCTGCAGCCACTGGCCGATTTCGGCATGGCGCTCAACCGGCCAGCAGCATAACGAGTCACCTCCCGGGGCGATGACGACGACGGGACCGGGAGCGGACCGGACGAATTCGGCGACCTCGTCAGGCAGGGTGTCCATGCCGGTCGGCACCGCGGTGAGACAGTCGGAGTCCAGAGTCACGCCGAGCGAGGCAAAGAGGGCGTTCATGGCGGCCACCCCGCTCCACGGGTAACGGCGCACAGGGCCGTCAGCGACGAAGAAATCGAGAACTTGTCTGCCAAGCCCATCACCGGCATCCCGGAAGCCGATTTTGCGTCCGACCTTCAACGCCGCCAGCACGGTAGCGCCAGCAGCGCCGGCTGCGTCTTTTCTCCATCCGAGGGAGACGGCCGTACCGACCTTTCCCGAGAGGAGAGCAGGGAGTCTCATCCCATAGCACCACCAACTGAGGTGACCGCGGGTCATCCGCTGCCATCCTGCCGGAGCGGTCACCGGGAAGGGAATTACCTCGTCGATGATGGGAAGACCGGCCACGAGGGGGACAACCTCGGGTCTGACCGCTACAATGAGCTTCCGGTCCGGGAACCTCTCTGCATAGCCACGCAGGAAGGGAAGAGCCAGGATGAGGTCGCTGGCGTCGCCAGGGGTGATGAAAAGGGTGATGCCTGCCGCCGCCGGTTCAGACGCGCCCTTCCTCCTTAGCCTTACGCAGGCCAGGATCAGGGTGGAAAGAACCTTGTGAAAGGTGATCGTGGCACACTGCACCAGGTCGCCCGCTTCGGCTTTCGTAACCGGGGCGGTACCGGTCGTGCTCCTCCCGGAACCGGCCATGCGGCCGGTGGTAGTGCGCCGGCTGTCTTCGAGCAGGCGCTCCAGGTCATTCACCACCCGGCTAAAATTGAAGTCTCCGGCTACCGACGCGCGCCCCCCAGCTGTCAATCGCCTGCAAAGTTCCGGGTCTTCGAGCAGGCGCAGGATCTGGCGGGCGCAGTCCCGGCAATCCTCCCGCTCGAAGTGCAGGCCATTTACCCCATCCTTGATGATCTCGGCGCTGCCGCCTGTGGCGGTCCCCAGAACGATCATACCGGCCGCCATTGCTTCCACCTGTGAGATGCCGAAAGGCTCATCCCAAGCTGAAGGAAAGACGAACAGCCCGTGCGAGTTCAGATATCCCCCCACCTCTTGCGGAGCGACCTTCCCGGTGAAGCGCACCCTGTCGGAGATACCATAGCGCTCGGCCAGTTTCTCCAGATGGCGAACGTATTCCGGGTCGAAGCCGGTGTCGCCCACCACGGTGAGGGAGATTGAGGAGACGCCATGTTCCTCTTTCAGTATCCCCACCGCCTCGACCACGGTGTGAACACCTTTGAGGGGCACCACCTGCCCGACGTACAGCATGGAAGCCGGCGAGGAGTGAGTGACCTCCGGCAGGGCGGGCACTGGAACACCCCAATGGACAACAGGTGCCGCCGTTATCTCCTTACCCATGAGGTGCGCAACCTCCTTCAGGTAGCTGCTGGCAAAGATGGCTCCGTCAAGGGGACAGGGGGCCTCAGGGACAAGGAACCTCAACCGCGGCAGGAGTACCTTAAGCAGAGGTCTCAATGGGGCCAACAAGCGACAGTACTGGAACCACTGGTCCAACTCGCAGGTGGCCAGCCAGTTGTCGAAGAGATAGTACCTGACCGGGATCTTCAGATCGCCGGCAATGGCGGCGATCGACAAAGAAATGTTGGACATGTTCCAGCAGAAGACAATATCCGGAACGAATTCCACGCAGAGCCGGCGGAAATGGCGCTGGTTCGCTGCCTCTTTGCGCACCACCTTCGGGAAAGAGGGAAGCCGGTCGAAGTCGATCCGCAAGAGACGGTAAATGGGGGGCTGGACAAGTTCGCGGTTGACCCCGTAGGTGCTGGTCAGCACCCGCACTTCATGCCCCCGCTCGATGAGGGCTTCAACGAGATTGCAGCAGCCGAGTTCGTAGCCCCCCACGAAGTACGGCGGGTAGATATTGGAGACCACCAGGACTTTCACCGGTGCCAAACCTTCTCCAGGAAACGCTTCATCCAAGGCGTCCTGACCGCCCGGTCGTCCACCACCACCTCTTTCCCTGAAGGAAGTGCCGGGGAGGGATCAAAGAGGTCGACGATCACCCCGGCGACACGCGAAGGGGCCATGGCGTTTTTCGCCTCCTCATCACCGACCACACTACGGTGAAGCGGGGTGTCGGTTCCCCCTGGACATACCGCATAGACCCGTATACCCGACCCGCGGTATTCGTCGGCGAGGGACTGAGTGAGACCGATAACGCCGAATTTGGAAGCGCTGTAGCCTGCATAGCCGGCGATGCCTATCCGGCCGAGGACGGAAGAGATGTTGACGATCACTCCCTCCCCAGCGGCCACCATGGAGGGGAGTACGGCGCGACAGCAATTGTAGGTGCCGGTCAGGTTGATAGCAATCTGCTCGTTCCACTCTTGATCGCTCGAGGCCAGAAAAGGCTTGGCGGCTATGACGCCGGCGTTATTGACCAGGACGTCTATCCGTTCGAATTCGCGGACCACCGCCTTGACCATTTTCCGCACGCTTTCCGTTTCCCTGACATCAACGGCATAGGCCCGGGCCGCACCGCCCGCAGTCTCCACCAGAGATGCTGTCTCCCGGAGGGGGAGCATCGAGCGGCCGCAGACCGCGACCACCGTCCCCGCTCCAGCGCAGGTCAGCGCGGTGGCCCGCCCAATGCCGCTGCCGGCACCGGTGATGACGACCACCCGGCTGCTAGCCATTCGTAACTCCCGTACCACACGCTACAGATTTTGCCCTCACCTCACGGCGCTCCCTCAGAAATGAGGCAGCTGCTTTCAGTTCGTGGCTGAGGTTTCTTACGCACCCCGCGATCCGGAACCAGGGAGCAGCCCCTCGCATACTCCAGGCCCGGTAAGCGTAATCCCTAAGCGAGGCCAGTTCGTCAATCCGCAGGTGCTCCGTCCTCATAGTCGCCTCGTAACCGGTCAGAGCACTGAAACTGCCCTCCTCGATGAAACCGTGGCCGGAGGCCCACTCCCAAAGTCCTGTTCCGGGATAGGGGGTAGCCACGGTGAACTGTACTGCCCGGGGGGCCAGTGCCAGGGCGTAATCGATGGTGGCAAGCGCCGACCTCCAGCTCTCGCCGGGGAGACCCAGCACGAAGAAACAGAACGTCTCGATCCCGAGTCTGTGGCAGCAATCGATCAGGGTGCGGGCCTTTTCATAGGGAAAGGATTTGCGGCCAACCCCGCGCAGGATCTCCTCATTGGCGCTTTCGACCCCCAGGTTGATACCGACGCATCCCGCCCGCGCCATAAGGGAGAGGAGTTCCGGGTCGAGATTCTCGATCCTTGTCTCGCAACGCCAGGAAAGCGTAAGGGAGCGCTGAAGCATTCCCTCGCAAATGGCCGCCACGCGGTCCCTGCTGACAGCGAACTCTGGGTCGCGAAAGAGGACGGCCCGGACGCCGAGACCGTGATCCAGCCAGACCAACTCTTCCACCACGTTCTGCGCCGATCTCAGCCTTATCTTCCTCCCCTGCACGACCGGATAAGGGCAGTAGGCACAACCGTGCGGACAGCCCCGGCTGGAGAGCGCGGTCACGAAGGGCCGAAGGTTGCGGACCAGCCCGAGACAGTGGTAATTATGGTACGGGAGCAGATCCCAGGCCGGGAAGGGGAGCGCATCCAGGTCTTCGATCCGACCGCCGTCGTCCACAACAGCAGAACCGCGGCGGACCACCCCGGCCACCGGCGAACCCGGGGGTGCAGCGGCCAGTTTGGGCAAGACCAATTCCGCTTCCCCGGGCACCACCGCATCAACATGACCGTCGCGGAGCGCCAGTTCCCCCAGGTACTTCAGGCAGGGTCCGAACATGATCAGTTCGGTATCAACAACCGTCCGGATCAGTTCGGCCAGCTTCAAGTCCCACTCCAGGCTCGGCAGGGAAGTGCGCAGAGCCACCAGGCGCGGCCGGTTTCTTTTCAAGGCCAGGAGCAGGTCGCCCGCGTCCATCCCGGAGCCGAGACAGTCGAGGGTGACGCAGGAGAGGCGGTGCTCTCTGAAAAGGGCAGCGAGATAGGGGAGGTCGATGGGGGGCATGATGGTCGGGGTGCCCGCCGGATACAGCTGTCCCAGCCCTCCCATGGTGTCCTTGTTGGAGACCGATCCCGGAGGACAAGGGGGATTCACCAAGTAGATCATCAATCCTCCCTTTGCGTAGCGACGTTGCGGGAGCCGATCGCGGCGCGAACCATGGCCTTGACGGCCGCAGGCAAGAGCGAGCCGGCGTCGTAACGCAGCATGAGCCGTGCCACCTCCAGCCGGCGACGCCAGACAGGGACCGTGTGCGGGATCAGCATATCGAAACGCCGCAGGCGGGTATGGGCCATCTCGTAGGCACGCTGCCGTTCCCGGGCAGTGAAACCGTCGGTTTCGAAAACCGGCCGTACTTTCGAGTCACTGAAGTGCATCCCCCCGCTGCCAGGTTCGAGGAAACGGCCGTGGGAGACGACCCAGTCGTAGACCTCGGTTCCCGGATAGGGGACCAGCATGTTGAAATGGGCGCTGATGCCGTGCTTGAGAGCGAAGTCGACCGAACGCAGCTGCGCCCGGTAGGAATCGCCGGGCAGGCCGATGATGAAGAAGCCCCCCACCCCAAGCCCCGCCTCCTTGAGAACGCGGATACCCTTCTCGATGGCCTCGATTGATTCCCCTTTTTTTACGGCCGCCAACACATCGTGATCAGCGCTCTCAATGCCGATCATGACAGCCAGACAACCGGAGCGCGCCATCAGGGTGGCAAGCTCGGCATCGATCCTGTCAGCCCTGATGCCGTTTGGACAGCTCCAGGGCATGACCAGCCCCCGCTCGATCAACAGCCGACAGATATCCTTCGAACGCGTCATGTCGACGTTAAAGGAATCGTCCACCACTTCGAACCCGCGAATGCCGTACTCCTGCCGTGCCCGGTCAAGCTCGTCCACTACCGCCTCGGGAGAGCGGTAGCGGACGGTGGAGCCGCTGATCTTGCGCACGCTGCAGTAGGTGCATTGGTAAGGGCAGCCGCGGCTGGTGATGATGGGGTAGCTTTGGCGGACAGCCTCGATCACGCCGCTGCCGAAAACCGAGAAGTCGGGATACTCGAGGTCATCCAGACAGGGCACCCGGGCCGGGACAGAGGGCGGTAAGGGATGGTCGGTGCGACAGAAAACGACTCCCGTCACCCCCTCGGTCAGCATCCCCCCCGCAACCCGGTAGCCAAGCTCCGCCAAGGCAAGCTCCCCCTCCCCCACGAGAAGGTAGTCAACCCACGGTTCTTTTGCAATCTCGGTCGTGGCGACGCTGGCATGGGGCCCCCCAACCACCAGCGGTAGCCGGGGGTAGCGGGACTTGATTAGGGCGCCGAGCCGGCGAGCGCTGCCCATAGTGGCGGTTTTCACCGATAGACCGACCAAGTCCGCTTGGCCCGACTGCAGGGATGTCAGGATCTCCTCTTCGCTTAGATATTCGTTATTCAGGTCGAGCACCGTCACGCCGTAGCCCGCCCTCTGGAGAGCGGCTGCGAGATAGGCGATGCCGATATTGGGGTAGTGAACTCCGCGACCGAGCCCCCCTTGCCATCCGCCCACGTCGATGAGAACGATTCTGGGCATGCTCATTTCACTTTCCGCCCATCCGCTCCACACGCCACGCCAAGGAAGGGCGAACAATGCCGGGTGAACGCTGAGCGCCGTCAAGGACGGTCGGTCCTGTCTGTTCGACCTGGAAGCTCAGCACGTTGTGCTGCAGGAAGAGAAGTTCGGAGCCCTGGATATCGGCGGCTACCGTCACAGAATAGCGTCCGGAATTAAGCAGCATGGCCGGAATTCGGCAACGGCTCAGGTAGCGTCCTCCCGGACGCTTCACTCCCCGCCAGGCCGGATCCTCGTTGTCGCCGGCTACGAAGACCAGTACCCCTTCGGCTGTATAGATCCAGAAGCCGGTACGGAGTTGGGCATGAGGGGCGTGGATCTGGTATTCCAGTTCCACCGAGAAAGAATGTTCCATATCAAGTTGGGCCGAAACCTCATCGAGATGGTCGCGCACCCGGACCACGAGAAGTGAAATCCGCTCGTTGCCGGGAGCAGATTCGCTGCCGCTCCAGATGCGAACACCGGCAGCGGCGTCACCGTCTGAAAGATACGCGTCCACGACCTTAGACACAGTCCCCATGCTCTTTATGGTGCCGCGTTCCAGCCAGAGCCCACGGTCGCAGAGTTGGCCGACTGCCGCCATGTTGTGGCTGACGAAGAGGATCGTTCGCCCTTCCCTTGCCGACACATCTTCCATCTTCCCCAGGCACTTCTTCTGGAACTGTGCATCCCCAACCGCCAGAACCTCGTCCACTACCAGTATCTCCGGCTCCAGATGGGCAGCCACCGCAAATGCCAGCCGCACGTACATTCCCGAAGAATAGCGCTTCACCGGCGTATCGAGAAATTTCTCTATCTCGGCAAAAGCAACGATCTCATCGAACTTTTTCCTGATCTCGACCCGGCTCATCCCCAGGATGGCGCCGTTGAGGTAGATGTTCTCCCTGCCGGTCAGTTCGGGATGAAATCCGGTTCCTACCTCCAGCAGGCTAGCCACCCTCCCCTTTATCCGTATGCTGCCGGTGGTCGGCTCGGTGATGCGGCTTAATATCTTCAGCAGCGTGGATTTGCCAGCGCCGTTTCTGCCGATGATGCCGATCCGGTCTCCTTGCCTGACCTCGAAGGAGACGTCCCGGAGCGCCCAGAACTCTTCCCTCCCGGCACCGTGTGAGGTGCCAGCGCCGCTTCCCAGCAGCTTGCGGCTCAAGCTCCTCATGCCATCACTGAGCACGTCGCGCAGAGCCACATAGGGCTGCCGGCCGGACTGGTGGTTCAGGAGGTACTTCTTGCCCAGGTTTTCTACGGTGATAACAGTGGACATGCGCTACACCACGTCCGCAAAGCTGCGTTCCATTCGGCGGAAATAGCATACGCCGCCCATTAGGATCAGCATCACCAGCAGGAAGGAAAGACCCAGGCCGGGCCAGTTCACCGGAAAGGCATCCCCGAGCAGAGCCCAGCGGAACCCATCGATAACACCGACCATGGGGTTGAGGAAATAAAGGAGGCGCCACTCTTCGGGTACGATGGCGCTGGAGAAGCCGACCGGCGAGATGTAGAGCCCGAACTGCACCAGAAACGGGACGACATAGCGGAAATCACGGTATGTGACGTTGAGGGCCGAGAGCCACAAACCAGCGCCAAAGGAGGCCATGAATGCCATCATGAAGAATACGGGCAAAAACAGGATCCTCGCATCGGGGATGAAACGATACCATGCCATCAGCCCACTCAGGATGGCCGCGGAGATTAGAAAATCCACCATACTGACGATAACCGAGCCGGCCGGGACAATCAGGCGGGGAAAGTAAACCTTGCTCAGCAGATTGGCATTGTCGATCAGCGAGTTGCTGCTCTCGGTAAGGGAGTTGGCAAAGAACTGCCATGGCAGCATGGCCGTATAAACCATGATCGGGTATGGCACGCCGTTGGAGGGGAGCTTGGCCAGCTTTCCGAAGACGATGGTGAAGACCAGCATGGTCAGGAGCGGACGCAGCACACTCCAGGCAATGCCGATGGCGGTCTGCTTGTAGCGCACCAGAATGTCGCGCCAGGCCAGGAAGAAAAAAAGCTCGCGGTAGCGCCAGATGTCCCGCCAGTAGTTACGCGCCCCCATGTCGGGTTTTATCAGAATCTCCATCTGTTCCATGCGTTAATTGTAGTGAAACCCTTCTTTTTTGAAAAGCGAAACAAGCACCCCCGCCAGAAACCCGATCCCAAACCGTCCCATCTCCCGGCAGCGCCTGGCAGGCAGGAGATACAGCGGCGCATGGCGTGAACAATTGATCAGGACCAGCAGCCACAGCAAGACCGGATAACGCGCTTTCAGGCGATAGAAGGAGTGGCCTACAGCTTTGGGCTTGCGAAAATTGGGGACCAACAAGGGGGGATGAAAGTAATTCAAGCCAGCTGCACAGATGGAAATTTTACCCGCCAGCAGAAACCTGACAACGAACTCCACATCCTCCTGACCCACGAAGTGCGACACAAATCCTCCCAGCTCCGCAAGGACCTGCCGTCGATACGCAGTACAACGACTGGTCATGAAGTAGGGATCATGATGGTCATACTGCCCCTCGATCAAGGCAAAGCTGGCGTGACCATGAGGAATTATCGCGTCTGCCCTTGGTTTACGTCTGAATTCATCATCGAGTACTTCAAGAAAATCTTGCTGCAGCAGGACCGTGTCGTCGTCGAGAAAAAGAACTATCTCGCCCCGGGAATGACGCAGACCATAGTTCCTTGAATAGCCCATGTTCCCGAAATTCTTGTCCAGCGGCAGATAGACCGTTTGCAGTGAGGAGCTAAAATCTTTCGCAAGGTGTCGTCCGGCTTCGGTTCCATTACGATCCTCGACCAGCACGACTTCAAAGAGCTCTCTGTCATACTGCTGCTGGGCAAGGGAATGAAGGATGCCGTTCAAAAGATCGAGACGGCCGTAAAAATTGATAATGCAGGAAATCCGTATTCCCTCACGCGATGGAGGCACCGGGCAGTCGCCACGCAAATCGAACGGGAACAGACGGTACAGCGTGCGCAGAAAGGCATCTCTCATCGGCCGTAAATCCCCCATCCCACCATGATAGCCCAGATCAGACCCACGAGAAACAAGGGGACATCCTTTGTCAGGGACTCGGTCGGGTCTCCCCCCTCCCCTCTCCGGATGCGCAGCAAGTACCTGAACAAGCCGAAGCAGCACAAGGGGACGGTGTACACCAAAAGAGAGGAATGACGGGAAATGGCATACATGGTGTACGTGACCAGCACAGCCCCGCCGCTCATCTGCATGATCGCATCCAGTAGTCCAGCAGGATATCCATCCAACGCCTTGCGATGCAGTACAGCGCCGCCGGCCAACTTCTGCTTCTCGGCAATACGCTTGCCGGAACTGAGAAAAATCGAGAGCAGAAACACGCTCAGAAACAGCCATTGCGAGATGGCGAGGCCGAAAACGGCGCCTCCCGCTTCGAGCCTCAGCAGAAAACCGGCAGAGATGCAGAAGATGTCGACCAGCGGAATGTCCTTCAGCCGGAACGAATACGCCACTGAAATGCCGAGATAGAGACAGAGGATGATCAGAAAGGCGGGAGAGTATGACAGACTGGCCAGGCCGATGCCGCCTGAGGCGAGGCATGCCGCCAATACAAGCGCGGCCGGGATCGAAACACGGCCCGAAGGCAGCGGGCGCTTGCATTTTTCCGGATGATGGCGGTCGTTGCGATAATCAAAGGTATCGTTGACGATGTAGGTTGCGCTCGAAACCATGCTGAACGCGACAAAGGGAAGTATTCCGCGGAAAGCCGTTCCGGGCTGTAGCAGAGTTCCCCCCAGAAACGGGGGGAAGTACAGCATCAGGTTCTTCAGCCATTGACGCGGCCGCAGAAGCTGTATGAACGATTTGAAGTCTGACAAAATCCAACCCACATTGCCGACAGGCATCAGCCTACCTGAAACTATACTTCCGCATCCCTGCTTTCTTCCAGCAGCTCCAGCAACTCGGCAATCTGAAACTCGCCGATGCCCAGGATCCGTGCTTCCTGCGTTTCAATCAGCGCCAGCCCCGGCTCATGTTTGAGCCCCAGGCCCATTCTGCGGCAGGCCAGATTGACGAAACGGACCATGGCCAGCATCCTGTTTGCCGCATCCCATTCCTCGGCGTGATGCGACATAATGACGTCGCAGTACATGCCGGGGAAATTCCAGTGCTGTACCAGCCGCAATCCCTGTTCAACATGCATGGCTTCGAAAATCTCCATTATCAGTTCATCGTCGAACAGGGAACTGATAACCCCGGCATCCACCAGACGCTCGATCGACTTGAGAAGGTAGAGCTTTCCGACATCGTGCAAGAGCGCTGCCAGGTAATTCTCATCGGCAGTGCCGCGCATTCCGCAATTCAGGGCAACCCAGCGGGCGCCAAGGGCGCAGCCGTGGCTGTGCTGCCAAAGAGCCTTCATGTACCGGTCAAGGGCTGGATTGCCGGAAGCATGCGCAGTCGCCTGAGAGGCTGCCAGGGCGATATTGGTGACGGATTGGGCCCCCAGGCGGATGACCGCTTCCTTGATGGTGGCGACCCGGGTGCGCCCCATGTACATGGGGGAGTTGGCCATCTTGAGCATCTGGCTGGCCAGGGCCATGTCTTCATTGGCGACCAGGGCAACTTCGTCGATGGTAAAATCGCAGGTGGACAGCATCTGTTGCAGCTTGAGGGCCACCGGATGGAAAATGGGCAGCTCGATGGGTTGGGAGGCCAGCAGCTTCCTGACGGTTTCCGGTATGATGGCAGTGGACATGCGTACTGTCTCCTTCGGAAAATGGCGCAGGGGTTTACAGCGATTTCTTCTTCGCCGTTGGAGAACGGACAGTTCCGCGTGAATCAACGGACAGGTTCAGCTCCCGCACGCGGAGCCGGCCTTCCAGGTCATCGATGAACTGCCGCGCGGAGCGGCCGCTTCGCCTGGCACTATCCAGCGACCACATCAAGGCCTTATCGCACAGTTCTTCATCTGTCAATGGAAGGTTTCGCCGTTCGGCGTAATGCCGGACAATGGAGAGATATTCGTCCTGGCTCAAACGGTAAAAGCCGAAAGAGAGGCCGAAGCGGTCGGACAGGGCCAGTTTTTCCCCCTCCGCCTCCTCGGGATGGATTTCGCTGTCTCCACGGGTATCGCGCGTCAGCTCAGGCATCAGGTGACGGCGATTTGAGGTGGCATAGATCAGGACGTTGGCCGGGCGTTCTTCGATATCGCCATCCAGCAGCGTCTTCAGGGCCCGGAAATCCCCCTCCCCTTCGTCAAAAGAGAGGTCGTCGCAAAAGAGGATGAAGTAGCGGGGAACGCCTCTCAACTGCGAAACGATCCGGGGCAGCGACATGATGTCCCAACGTTTCAGCTCCACGATCCGCAAGCCGCCGGGGGCAAAAGGTTTCAACAGCCCCTTGACCAGCGACGATTTACCGCAGCCCCGCTCGCCCCACAGCAGTACATTGTTGGCCGGCACTCCAGCGACGAATTGGGCCGTATTGCGGACCACTTCGTCGCGGATGTCATCGACCCCCACCAGATCGTTCAGGTCGTAGAGATGGGGGTTGGCAACCCCAATGAGTCCCCCCGTTTCTCCCGAGCCTTCCCAGCGAAAAGCGAAGCAGTTGTCGAAATCAGGGGAAACGGCTGTATCGGGCGCCAGCCGATCGATGAGACGTTCGATCTTTTCCACCAGGGCATCGAATTTATCGGTAGAGACGTTCATACCGGCTCAACACCCGCAACCACAGTTGTGGCATACCTTTCTGAATTCGCTGGCCGGGGCTATGGTTTCCGGGGCAAACGCAACGCGGCGCACAGCCGTGCGGATATCATCCATGATATCCAGCTTTTCGCTCTTGCCGACGATATGCCCGACGCACTGGTTGGTGTGGCCGTCTTCGGGAGAGGAAATCTTGACCGCGTTCAGGAGGTCGGCGTAACTGTTGACGGTGATCCGGACGTCCTGGTTGTGGACCTTCTGCAGGAGCACCCCCATCTTCCGCATTTCCTTGGCCAAGCCGCTGAAGAAGAGCTCGAAGGGTTCTCCGGCAAAGTCGAAAAACCAGTCTTTCCTGACATGCTCCTGGTCCAGGATCGTCACTGTCATCTGCTTGGATGTCTTAGCCATGGTTTTGCACATCCTGTTTCAGGAAATCGGCCTGCAGCGGACACTCGGCCTCCCAGGCGAAATAACCGTCACCATGGATCGCCAGGAAACTTTCGATGCGCTGGCGGTAATAGTCCAACTGCGCCGCCTCGTGCTCGATACCGGCCAATTCCTCGACCGAGATGAAATGCTGGCCGTGCAGAAAGCGGTAGAATTGGCGAATCGCCTCCAGATGACGTTCGAGCACCTTCATTTCCGGGTCGAGAGTATGGGTCACGAACCAGGTGGCCGCAAAGAGCCTGACAATGCCTGGCTTGGGGCGCATCACGTTCTGCCGGGCAAAGTCGAGCAGGTAATCCCGCAGGTAATAGTCGGCGCTGAAGGCCAGTTCCGAGGCTGCCTCCGGGGCCATGCCACTGGCCTGAAGGTACTGGTAGAAGCTGTAGAGCAGCGATTGGCAGCGTTCGTCAACCTGGAGTTCTTCCTCCATGGAGGCAAACTCGAAATCGTCGTGCTCGAATTCAATTATCGGATTTTTCTGATCGGTCATGTATCGGTCTCTTTACAGCGGATTCAGCTCCAGCAGGTCTTTGTGCACAAACAGGCCGTTTTTCTGTATCAGGACACCGTCGAACCAGATCTCGCCCCCATCGGTCAACAGCCTGACCAGGTCCCAATGGACTGCGGAACGGTTGCCGTTGTCGCATTCATCGTAGGCCTCGCCGGGAGTGAAGTGGATCGAGCCGAAGATCTTCTCGTCGAACAGGATGTTGCGCATCGGCTGACGGATACCGGGATTGATCCCCAGAGAGAATTCGCCGATGTAACGGGCGCCGGCATCGGTATCGAGAATCTTGTTGAGCGGACCGGTCATCCCGCCGTCGGCTGTGGCTTCGACAATCCTGCCATCCTTGAATTTGAAATGGACGGCATTGAATTCCTTGCCCTGATAAATGCTGGGACAGTTGTAGGTGATATGGCCCTGAACCGAATCCTTCACCGGTGCCGAGAACACCTCGCCGTCCGGCATGTTGAGGCGACCGTCGCACTTGATGCCCGGCAGGCCGGCGATGCTGAAGCGCAGGTCGGTATCGGGCGCCACAATGCGGACCTGATCGGTCCTGTCCATCAGCTTCTTGAGCTTGTCCTGCTTGCGTGACTCTTTCACCCAGTCGATGCAGCAGGCGGAAAAGAGATAGTCCTCGTACTCATCCAGGCTCATCCTGGCTTCCTGGGCAGCGGCGTGGGTCGGAAAGCGGGTGACAACCCAGCGGGTATGCTTGACGCGCTGGTCGATCAGGGGCTTGACGACCTTCTGGTAGGCCACCATGGCATCCTGGCGGGCATTGGCCATCACCATGGAGTTATTGCCGGCAGCGATGCCGATGTACACGGTCACCGTTTTGAAGAAGTCCAGCTTATGCTGCGGGAAATAGGCCAGTTGCTGCTTTGTGGCCAGATTGTAGAAAGTGCGGTCGATCTCCGGAACGGAAAATGTGTACTCGACATACCGGGCGCCGCGTTTCAGGCAGAGCGCATGGAGTTCCTTCACCAGGGGCGCCGCTTCCAGCCCGGCGGCGTTGATCAGGACCACATCTCCTTTTTTGACGCGAGTGGAATAATCGACAAGCACCTCGGCGAATTGGACAATGCGCGGATCTCTCATTCAGTTCCTTCCGACCGGACCGGAGAATTTTCAGTGCAGCCTCCCCACCGATTCCTTCTTCGATCCAGATTTCGGGTGTCAATTTCACAGTTCTTTGTTACTCTGTCGCGGCATCACTCACCGCCACCGCAACTATGGAAATCTACATGAACAGGCATAAAATTGAAACCAAAATCATGAACCCGCTGGTGGGTACGCAGATTCCGCTTCCAACCTACGCCACCGGTGGGGCGGCTGCCATGGACCTGCGCGCCTGCCTGAGCGAACCGCACACCCTGCAGCCGGGAGAGACCTGTATGATCCCCAGCGGCATAGCCATCAGCATTCACGATCCAGGGCTGGTGGCGCTCCTGGTGCCCCGTTCGGGCCTTGGCATCAAGCACGGCATTGTCTTGGCCAATACCGTCGGCGTGATCGATTCCGATTATCAGGGGGAGATCGGAATAGGCATTCACAACCGCGGACACCAACCCTACACGATCGAGCCAGGCGAACGCGTCTGCCAGATGATGTTCGTGCCGGTGACCCAGGTTGCCCTGGAGGTGGTGGAGGAATTCAGCCAGGAGAGCGCCCGGGGCGCAGGAGGGTTCGGTCATACCGGGCGGGGGTGAAAAGCAAAGCCTCCCCCGGTTCTGCCAGGGGAGGCTTTGCGATCCAGTTGCCGCTTGTCCGCAGACGGCGCCGCAGTCCGATCAGAGCTGCAGAATGTCGACCGTCAGGCCCATCTCATCGGTTTTGCCCATCACTTCCAGGTTGAGGCACTCTCCATCGAACAACTCGCTTCCCAAGCGCTGAATGTCCTCTGAGGTCACCTTGTCGAATCCGGCCAGAATTTCCTCCACCGACTGGTGCCGCTTCAGGTAGATCTCGTTTTTCGCCAGGCGTGTCATCAGGCTGTCGCTGCTTTCCAGAGACATGAGCAGTTTGCCCTTCAGCTGTTCCCGGGCCGAATCGAGTTCATCGTGCGGAACGGGCTCCCGCTTGAGGCGTCCCATCTCTTCCAGTGCAATGGCGATGGTTTCCCGACAATGCTCTTTTTCGGTTCCGGCATGCACGACCAGCGAGCCGGTATCAGCATGGGAAATGACATATGAGTAGACCGAATAGGCCAACCCCTTCTTCTCGCGCACCTCTTGGAACAGCCGCGAACTCATGCCGCCACCCAATATGGTGTTGAGCAGGAACAGGGCGAACCGGTCGGGATGGTCCTGTGAAAGCCCGCGCGTCCCCAGGCAGATCAGTGTCTGCTCCAGGTCGCGCTGACAGAGATTGACCTGGCGGCCGCACGGCTGCACAAAGTCATGCTCCTGGGGCGACCAGTTCGAAGTCACGGTGGAAAAGGCCCTTTCCATCAGCCCGACCAGTTCCTCATGCCCGATATTGCCTGCAGCCGAGATGATGATGTCTTCCGGGCGGTAGCGGCTCTCCTTGTAGTCCATGATGTCCTGGCGGGACATGCCCCCTACGGTCTCCTCGCTGCCGAGGATCGACAGCCCCAGCGGATGACCGTTCCAGAAGCTCTGATGGAAGCGGTCGTGAATGTATTCGTCAGGCAGATCGTCACGCATCTTGATTTCCTGCAGGATCACCTTGCGTTCCCGCTCCAGCTCCTCTGCCGGGAAGGTTGAGGCGAGAAATATGTCCGTCAGGAGATCAGTGACGCGGGGGAGAAATTTTGCCAGGACCTTGGCGTAGTAACAGACGTATTCGTGCCCGGTAAAGGCGTTGAGAATGCCCCCCATGGAATCGATCTCCAGTGAGATCTGCCGGGCCGTGCGCCGGGCCGTTCCTTTGAAGAGAAGGTGTTCGATGAAGTGGGCGATGCCGTTGTGTTCGAGGGACTCATGACGGGTACCGTTGGCCACCCAGATGCCAATGGAAACGGTATGCATATGCTCGACGCGATGGGTGATGACCCTGACACCGTTGGTAAGAATAGTCGATTTAATCATGGTAACTAATATACTCCGCTTTTTTCAAAAATCCAACTCTGGTCTGTATTTAGCCGAAAAGAATCTCTTGCGGCATTCGGCTCTTATTTGCTAGAAAAGTGGGACTCTTTCGGGGTCCGGTCCGTCAGTGCCGTTGCCCGGTTTGCTGCGGCAGCTTTTCAGGGAACGGGCTCTGGGACGTCGAAATGGCTGCAGCCCGGTTTTTTACCCGGCATTGCTCCACAATGGCACCGGAACAGCCAGAGAAAAAATTCAAAGGGAAGTTTCCTGCAATGAACATCACCCCGACCACCATACCCGATGTGCTCATCATCGAACCGAAGGTATTCGGCGACGAGCGCGGGTTCTTTTTCGAGAGTTATAACCGGAAATCATTGCAGGCAGCCACCGGCCTGGATGTGGATTTCGTGCAGCACAACCACTCACGTTCGGCCGGCGGGGTTCTGCGCGGACTGCATTACCAGATCCAGCATCCCCAAGGCAAACTGGTGAGGGTAATTTTGGGCGAGGTATTCGATGTGGCCGTGGATATCCGCCGCAGTTCTCCGACCTTCGGCCAATGGTTCGGGGCGTTTCTTTCGGCCGAGAACAAGCGCCAACTGTGGGTGCCACCCGGCTTTGCCCATGGTTTCTGCGTCACGTCCGAATATGCCGAATTCCTGTACCTTACCACCGACTTCTGGTTTCCGGAACACGAGCGCTGCATCGCATGGAACGACCCGGACCTGGCCATCGAATGGCCTTTGCAGGGAACTCCCTCCCTGTCGGCCAAAGACAGCCAGGGACGCCTCTTCCGGGAGGCTGACCTGTTCCCCTGAAACCTGCCTGATCCGCTGCATCGCCGTTATGCCCCGGAGGGGCGCTGCGCAGACGGATCGGCGCAGAGGACGCCACCTGCCCTGAAGAACTCCAAGGGGAGAAGGCAGAGGCTTTCTTCTGCAGGCCGGATGTTGAGTGTCATCGTTGCGGGATGGGACGGAGTCAATTGCTCCCGGCAGGGCTCAGCAGTCGCCGGGCCAGAAACGCGCTTCCGAAGCAGACGAGATTGATCATGACCACCGTGGCGCTGGTGGGAAGATTGGTGACGAACGAGACGAAGATGCCGGCCACCACCGAGCAGCATCCCTGGAGGGCGGCCAGCAGCAGACAGGCCCTGAAGCTGCGGGCCAGTTGCAGGGCCGAAGCGGCTGGCAGGATCAGCAGCGATGAGATCAACATGATGCCGACCAGCTTCATGGCCAGCACCACCGAAAGCGCGGTCAAAAGGACCAGTACGGCGTTGATGACGTTGGAGCGTATGCCGGATGTGGCGGCCAGTTCCTCGCTGAAGGTAATCGCCAGGAGTTCATGGTAAAAAAGCGACAACAGCACCATTACCATGCAGGACAATCCCGCAGCGATAAAGACCTCGGCCCGGCTGATGGAAAGAATGTTGCCGAACAGATAGCTCAGCAGATCGACGTTGTACCCTCCCCCCACGCTTGCCAGTATGATCCCGGCGGAAATCCCCAGGGCCGAGACGATGCCGATGGCCGCATCGCCGTTCAGACGCGCCTTTTCAGTCAGCTTGAGGATACCCAGCGACGAGAGCAGCACCACGGGAAGAGACACCAGGAGCGAGGAGGCTGAATAAAGTTTCATTGCCAGGGCGATGGCGGTGCTGCCAAAGGTGACATGGGCAAGGCCGTCGCCGATCAGGGACAGTCTTCTCAGCACGAGAAACACCCCCAGCACCGAGCACAGCAGGGCGATCAGCGTCCCTGCCAGAAGCGCACGCTGGATAAAACCGTATGATAGGATCTCTGTCAGACTCATATTCAATGACGGTGGCACATCAGGTGCTGGGAATGCTCTCCGAAGAGGTCCGACATGGCAGGCGACTGGCAGAACTCGTCGAACCCTCCGTAAAATAGTAGCCGCTTGTCCAGGTACAGCATCTTCGAGGCATGCCCGCCGATTGTTCCGGTATCGTGAGTCACCAGCAGCACGGTAACCCCTTTGTTACGGTTCAGATCGCCAATGATGCGGTAGAAACGTTCCCTGGTTTCAGGGTCCAAGGCCGCCGTGGGTTCGTCCAAAATGAGCAGTTCCGGGGCGTTCACCAGCGCCCTGGCCAACATGACCCGCTGCTGCTGCCCGCCGGAGAGCTCGCCGATCAGTTTGTCATGCAGGTCATGCACACCCAGTTCCTCCAATGTGTCGGCCACCTTTTCCCGGTCGGCCCGCGACAACCTGCGCGGAAAGCGTTTGAGCGACAACAGGCCGAGACTGACCGTCTCAGCCACTGTGGCAGGGAAAACAGGATTGAACACGCCCAGGGTCTGAGGCAGATAGCCGATCCTGCCCCATTGGGTGAAGCGTCCGCACGGCATGCCGAACAGTGATGCCTTGCCCTCGCTTACCGCGCAGAACCCCATCAGGGCGCGCACCAGGGTACTCTTCCCGGAACCGTTAGGCCCCACGATACCCACATAGTCCCCGGCAGCGACCGTGAAAGATATATCCTCCAGCACCCGGCCGATACGGTAGCTGCAACTGAGCCCTTCCGTGGCGACTACTGCACTCGACATCCCAGCCCCTTTTGCAGATTGACGAGGTTTTCATCCATCAGTCCGATGAAGGTCGCTCCGCGCTGAAACTCCTCCCGCCCCAGATTATGGACGCCATGCAGCTTGAGCACCTGTACCCCCGCTTCGGCGGCCAGGGTTTCGCTCATGCGCGGCGAAAGCAGCTCTTCGGCAAACAGGTAATGTACCCCCGCTTTCCTGATCTGCTGCACCATGGCGGACATTCTCGCTCCGGATGGTTCCGACTCGGACGAAAGGCCGCTGAGGGCGGAATACCGAAGTCCGTAGCGATGGGCGAGATAGCCGAAGGTAAAATGGCCGCCATGCAGGAAGGTCCTGGTGGCGCAGTTCGCCAGGCCAGCGAGGTATCGTTTGTCGAGGTCGGCCAGGCGTTCCTTCAGCCCGGTGGCATTCTGCCGGTAATAAACCGCATTGGCAGGGTCCGCAACCTCGAAACCCGCCAGTATTGTGTCAACCATCTTGCGGGCGTTTTCGAAATCGAGCCAGACATGGGGGTCCAGCGAACCTACGTGTGCGTGTCCGTCCCGTTCATGTTCAGCTTCTGCTTCCCCGGAGGCCTTCAGGTAGCTCACGTTGGCGCCGGCATCCACAACCCTCAGCTTCTGCTGGTCGACACTCTTGAGCACCGTCGCGGCCCACGGCTCCATGTAAGGGTTGGTGTAGATGAACAGTCCGGATTTGGCAATGCGCACCACGTCGTCAGGCCGGGGCTCGAAACTGTGCGGCTCAACGCCCGGTGGCAGCAGCAGTTTTACCTCGGCTTTATCGCCGGCAATGGTCCTGGCAAAATCGTAGAGCGGGAAAAGGGTTGTCACGACCCTCAGCCGGCCGGGCGCTCCCGCCGGTTCGGCGGACTCCCTGCGGGAGCAGCCGGATGCGACGATCAGCAGAAGGGCCACGCACAGCAACAGTCCGGCAACCGGATACATGCGGCTGCTTTCTCTTTTAGCGGAAGTTTTCTTCATACCGCTGCTCCTTCTTTCAGGCAGGTTCCGCACACGCCGTTGATCTGAAGTATATGGGAGGTAACGCGGGCACCGGAACGCCGGCTAATCTCACGTGCGAGCCCATCCAGTCCGCATTGCTCCTGCTCCACATCCTCCACCCGGCGGCACGATTCGCACACGAAATGGTGATGATGCTCCTGGTTGGTGCAGAGAAAATAATACTGCTTGCGGTCCGGAAGGAAGATGCGGGTGATGACGCCTGCCCCGGTCAGCTCGTCCAGGATGCGGTAGACCGTTGGAAGCCCGATATGGGTAAAAGACGACTTGAGGCGCTGCCAGACATCATCGGCCGACAGGAAGGAGGGTTCCGCCGCCAGAAGGCGCATTACCTCCACCCTTTTGGGAGTTGTTTTGAGCTGCAATTCCTTGAGGATAGCACCTGCACGGTGTCTGTCCATCATTCCACCCTTCCTTCTGGGAAATAGAAGTTTTTTTTGTTTATACAGATGAATGGGAAAGACGTCAACCGCTTTACACAGGCATTTTCATTTAGGTTCCGCAAACTCCGTGCCCATCCTGCGGACCGAAACTGTGGACAGTGCATCGGTTCAGGATGCCTTCAGCCGCGGAAACTTGTCCCTGATCCGCTTCAGCGGTCTCGGGTCAACGCCAGCACCAGCAGCAGATAAAGGACGATTGCCACATTGACGATCAGTACGGTCAGCTTGGGCCAGCTCACCTTGCGGAACACCTCGTAGATCTCGATGGGGATATACATTCCGCCGGTCAGGACTCCGAACCACTCGGCCCAGCGGCGCTGCAGCCACAGGCCGACCGCTTCTGCAAAACGAATAACGGCATAGCTCATGGCCGCAAAGGCCGCTGCCCAGAGTTGCCCATCCGTTACACGTCCGGCCAGGTCGATGAAAACCGTCGGATAGTGCCGCGCCGGATTGAGATGGATATGCCGTACCAGCTCCACCGCAGCCTGATGAAGGTCCTGGTGGACCAGCGCCAACAACCCGAACCCCGCCAGCAGGACCAATACACCCTTGGCCCCTTCGAGCAACGCCACCACGCGCAATCCGGCTACCGATCCATGTCCGTGTCTATCAGCCGATGAAGTCATATCCGATCTCGCAGCACCATGCCCACCGTGTCATACAAGGCAGTATGGGTTACCTAAATACGTCGCTTCTACCAAGTTTGCAGCAGTTTCCAATGCTTTTCAAGACACGACGACATTGTCGGCAGCGGCAAAAGTATTGGAATAGGCCGGTGAAGCGTGTATAGTAGGCGAATTTCCGGGCAGGCCCGGAAGAAGAACAAGGGGGGCTACATGCAAAGATGTTTAACGGCCGTATTTGCGCTACTGTTTATGGGCTTGCTTGCCGGTTGCGGCGGATCGAACACGAGCAATGCAACTTTTACTTCCACCGTCAGTTTCACAAACGCCGACCTCAGCGGTAAAACATTATACAGCACATCCGCGACCAGCCATAGCTATACCGCCTACCAATTGTCTGGAGACGGCACCGGCAGCGCGACCTGGGATAATATCCCCCAAGGTAAGACCGGCAGTTGGCAGCTTTTGAACGGAAGCCTGGTCCTCAGCGAGGACGGGACACCGACTCACCATTTCTTTCTGATACAAAGGAGTGATACCTACTGGCTAGTTTCGGAAAAAAATCCTACTGGCAACACCACCAGTACCGTCACCCGGTTCTTCTTTGACCAGAGCACCGCGCAAGCCTATCTTGACGGTATTCCCGACAGCAATAAGCTTCAGCTAGGGGGGGCAATCCAGGGAACCACACTTGCGTTCGCTAATAACTCTTCCACCCTTGCAACGATAGGCACCGTCCCGCCCAACTCAACAGTTCCGCCTCCAAATACGGGATTGTCCGACACATCCGAAGGTCCCGTCAAATTCAACCACCCGGTCGGCATCACAACCGACAGGACTTACCTCTACGTAGCCGACTACAACAACCACTGCATCCGCCGGATAAACATCGTCACCCTTGAAACGGAGACCATCGCCGGCAGCAAGATCGGACAAGCCGGATATGGCGACTCGAACACGGGGCTTCAGGCTCAGTTCAGTTATCCCACAGGAATAACCGTCAACGGCGATTATCTTTACGTCACCGATTCCGGAAGCAACGACATCCGCAGGATCGAAATCAAAACTTCTAATCATGCGGTCATAACCATAGCCGGGACCACCAGGAGCGCCGGAACAACGGACGGCACCGGCGACGTGGCAACCTTTGCATCGCCCGGCGGCATTACCAGCGACGGCACCAATCTCTATGTGGCCGACACCTTCAACCACACCATTCGCAAGATCGTACTTCCGACCGCAACATCCGTATCGGCATCCAACTATACGGTCAGCACCCTAGCGGGTTCTCCACACACTGCGGGGTACGCGGATGGCACCAGTTCCAGCGCCCGTTTCAACCTGCCGTCCCACATCACCACCGATGGTTCCTATCTCTTTGTCGCGGACTTCAACAACAGCACTATCCGCAAAATCGAAATTGCCACGGGCATCGTTACAACTCTCACGGGCCTTGCCGGCCATGTCGGCGAACAGGATGGCGCAAAAAATGTGGCGACCTTCACGCAACCCAACGGCATCACCACGGACGGGACCTTCCTGTATGTGACGGACGGCAATCTGATCGGCGGCGCATCCGCCGGCAACACCATCCGCAGGATCGACAAGGCGTCCGGCGAAGTCGTGACGATCGCCGGCACGAAAGGCACGAATGGCTATAGCGACAGTGGTCTCGGAATTTTTTACAGCCCGACCGGCATCACCACCGACGGCACCAACCTGTACGTGTCGGACAGCAACAACAACGTTATCAGAATAGTTGCACCATGAATTGCCGCGTCGGCTGTGCCGCCTGCTGCATCGCCCCGTCGATCTCGTCGGCGATCCCGGGCATGAGCAGCGGCAAACCGGCCGGCATGCGTTGCGTCCAGTTGAGCCCGGACAACCGTTGCTGGCTGTTCGGCCGGGCGGAACGCCCGGCAGTCTGCCTCAGTCTGCAACCTGCGGCGGAGATGTGCGGCACGAACGATCAGGAAGCCTTGGAATATCTTGCCCGGCTGGAGCTGGCCACAAAACAATAACCTGAAGCAAGGCTCGAACAACAGACGCAAAAAAGGCTGAAATGGCACCCCATTTCAGCCTTTTCAATTTTGCTGCCCCCCTGTCTCTTCAGCCGGTGACAAAGACCACCGCTCCGCCGAAGGCCTTTTCGAAAAGGTCACGTTTGGCATTGCCTCCGAAGATCTCAACCGTAATATCCTCAGTACCCGACAATCTGAAGGTGTAAGTGCTGCCGCACCGGCTCAGATCCACCACCTCGACCAGGCCGCTCCGGCGGCGGTCCAGACCGTCGGCCAGCCGCAGAATGCCCCCCAGACGGCTGACAATGAGCTGGTCTTTTTCACTGAGCTTACTGAATTCGAGGTGTTTTTTCTTTGGCAGGGCCTTGCGGTGATAGCGGGCAACCTGGGCGATGATCTCACGCTCGCGCGGGGTCAGTCCGAACAGTTCGGCATGACGGATCAGGTGATAGGAATGCTTGTGGTGGCTGGTGTAACCGATGAAATAGCCGCTGTCGTGCAGCAGGGCAGCTGCCTCCAGCAGCCTGCGCTCGGTCTTTTTCAGGCCGTTCTCCTGTGCCAGCCGATCGAAGATCGCCAGGGACAATGAAGCCACGTGCCGCGAATGCGGTTCATCGTAATGGCAGGACCTGGCGAATTCCAGCACCGAATCGCGCCACGTGCGCGCCGGGGTACTGTCCGGTATCAGTCCCAGCCGCTTGATGGTCCTGATGATCAGCCCCTCGCGGATACCGCGCTCGTTGACCCTGAGCTGGTTGGCGCCGAAAAAGCGCATCAGCTCGTCCACCACGGCGCAGCCTGCCACAATGATGTCGGCACGGTCCGGATTGAGCCCCGGCAGGCTCCTTCTGGCCTTGAGATCCTTGCGCATCAGCATTGCCAGCAGATGCACCACCTCGGACCGCAGCACTTCGTAGCCGTGCACCGAGGAAAAAGTCTGGCGGCGCATGCTCATGACCATGTTCCCCAGCGAGGTGATGGTCCCGCCGGAGCCGATTATGTTCTGGGCGCTGATCTTCTCGCCGCTGAAGGTCTTCTTGAGCACGGTTCTGACATGCCGCCGGAATTTCTGGTAATCGCTGCTCCTGATCGGGTCGCTGGTGAAGAATTGCTCCGTCATCAGCACCGCCCCCAGATCCACGGAAAAACACTCCTCGATGTGGCTTCCCAGCGCCGTCACCAGCTCGACACTGCCGCCGCCGATATCGATCATGACGTAGCGTTTGCCGCTCATCTCGAAATTGTGCAGGGCCGAAATGGCTGCCAGTTCCGCCTCCTCCTGGCCGGAGATGACCTTTATCTCCCGGCCCAGCAGGCGGCTCAGTTCTTCCACCAAGTCGCGTCCGTTGGAGGCGTTCCTGATGGCGCTGGTGGCAATGGCTTCCACCTCGCTGACCTTGAATCCGTCGATCAGCATGCGCATGCGGGAGATAGCTTCCACGGCCCGGCCGCAGGCCGCAGGCGAAATAGCCCCGCTCCTGCCCAGATTCTCCCCCAGGCGGACCGTGGCCTTTTCGTCATCCAGCACCGTGAACCTGCCCTGCTGATCGACTTCCACCACGATACAGCGGATCGAGTTGGTACCTATATCTATGGCTGCCAGCCGTGTCTTTTTCATCTCGGGCCTCACTGGTAGAGGAATACGTACCGAAGCGGCTTCCGCTCCAGCAATTCCTGGAAATCTTCAAAAAGCCGGGTGCTCCAACCGTCTTTGACGCTGTCGAACCTGGACTGTTCACGGCTGTCGAGCCCCCCTTCCCGGACAAGCGCGGCAAATACCGACAGGTCATTGAGCCGGCCCAACAGGGTCTGGTATTCCTTCAGCGTTTCCAGAACAGTGGCATAATCGATCCGGGTCAACTCTGCCACGATCTCCAGGAAATACCGCCAGCGCTTGATCGCAATTCTCAGCCTGTGGCGGACCTCGACAGCCTCGGCCATGACCGACATCGGCAACAGGTGATGAATGTCCTCAAAAAGGGCGACGCCCGACTGCGAAAGAAACCCCGCCAAAGAGGTCGCGCCTTTGCGGGAACCACCATTGCAGGATTCCGGAAGCGGCAACCGGGCAGCGACCAGTTCCAGGTCGTGCTTCAGCGCAGCCAGACCCAGTCCCTTCAGCTGTTTCCGCACTCGGGCCGCTTCCTGCATGCGCTGTGCCCGCAGCCTTTTCACAAGATCCGGACACTCCTTCCCCTCTCCCGGCAGGCCGATCTCATCCAGAAAAAAGAGCAAAGCCTCGTCCAGATTGCGAAGTTGTCCTATTTCCCGGGTCAGTTCCCGGACCGGCAGGTAGATCTCCCTGACAGGCTCGGGCGAAAATGGCTCGAACAGCTGCAGAGCGGCACGCATCCGGCGCGTGGCCACACGGAGATCATGCACGGTTTCGAGATCGTCGTGTTTCAGGCAGGCCTTCCTGGCGTCGAGCAGCGAGTCCAGGCGTCGGGACAGTATGGCAGCCGCAGAATTGTCAGGTTTCTTCTTCATGCCGGTTTACCGTTTTCGAGATATCTGCTGAACCCCTAGAAGTCACGGGTGGGATGCGAAAAAACCCATTATGCAGCCGATAGCATTATACCAGAATGCGGCAGGCACTGAAGCGTGCAGGGCATACAAAACAAAACGGGACATCGCCGTGAAGACGATGTCCCGTTTTTTCAGGGGTGCCCCTGCTGTGCGGAGATGGAATCATTTGATGGCAGCATCGATGGCCTTGAGAGTCTTGAGCAGCGCCGGCAGATCGTCCAGCGCGATCGAATTGGGGCCATCGCACAGAGCCTGCTCCGGATTTTCGTGCACCTCCATGAAGATACCGTCAATGCCGGTGGCCACCGCAGCCCGCGAAAGGTATTCTACATATTCGCGCTGCCCGCCGGAGCTTGCCCCCTGGCCACCGGGCAACTGCACGCTGTGGGTTGCGTCGAACACCACCGGATAGCCGCTGGAGCGCATGACCGGGAAGCTGCGCATGTCCACCACCAGGTTGTTATAGCCGAACGATACGCCGCGCTCGGTGAGGATGATGTTCTCATTGCCCGAAGCAGCCAATTTGCCAGCCACATTCTTCATATCCCAAGGGGCCAGGAACTGCCCCTTCTTGACATTCACGACCCGTCCGCTGTTGGCGGCCGCCACCAGCAGGTCGGTCTGGCGGCAGAGAAAAGCGGGGATCTGCAGCACATCCAGCACCTGCGCGGCAGGAGCGACCTGCTCAATGGAGTGGATATCTGAGAGTACCGGCAGCCCCAGGGACTCCTTGACCCGGGCCAGGATCCGCAGCCCTTCGTGCAGGCCGGGGCCCCGGAAGGCCCCGATGGAGGTACGGTTGGCCTTGTCATAGGACGCCTTGAAGATCAGCGGCATGGACACGCCGTTGCAGATGGCCATCAGCCGTTCGGCATGCCTCAGGGTGGCCTCTTCCGATTCTATCACGCAGGGCCCGGCAATCAGTGCCAGGGGGCGGTTTCCGCCAATCTTCGCATTTCCGATTACAATCTCGCGGGTCACGGTTTACCTCGTGTTGCGATGCGTCAGAGCCGCACCGATGAAGGCCTTGAACAATGGATGGGGAACCAGCGGCTTGGACTTGAATTCAGGATGGAACTGGCATCCCAGGAACCAGGGATGATCGCTGATCTCGACCACCTCGACCAGATCCTTGTCCTTGTAAACGCCCGACAGGACAAGCCCGTTGCCGGTCAGCAGTTCGCGATACTTGTTGTTGAATTCGTAACGGTGGCGATGGCGCTCCGAAATTTCGGTGCTGTTGTATGCCTCGTACGCCACGGTCCCTTTGGTGAGCGAGCAGGGGTTTGCTCCCAAGCGCATGGTGCCCCCCTTCTTGCTGACGCTTTTCTGTTCTTCCATCAGGTGGATCAGCGGAGCGGCGCCGTCAGGTTTGAACTCGCTGGAGCAGGCTTCTTTCAGGCCGCACACGTTGCGGGCGAACTCCACCACTGCCATCTGCATGCCGAGACAGATGCCGAAGAACGGAATCTTGTTGGTGCGGGCATACTCGATCGCCTTGATTTTTCCCTCGGTGCCCCGCTCTCCGAAGCCGCCCGGCACGAGCACGCCATCGACATCGTCCAGATGGCCGTCGATGCCGTCCCGTTCCATCTTTTCGGAATCGATATACTTCAGGTAGACGCGGCAATCGTTGGCAATGCCGCCGTGGGTCAGGGCTTCAGCCAGGGATTTGTAGGATTCGGTCAGATTGACGTATTTGCCGACCACTGCGATGCGCACCTCGCCATGGCTGGGATGGCGCAGCGTTTCCACCACGTCCTGCCACTGGGTCAGGTCGGGCGCCTTGGTCCAGATGTTGAGTTTTTCTACTACGCGGTCGTCGAGTTTTTCCTTGTTCAATGCCAGGGGCACCGCATAGATGTGCTCGGAATCCACACAGGGGATGACATCTTCCTCCTCGACATTGCAGAACAGGGAGATCTTCTTCTTCATCTCATGCGGCAGCTCGCGCTCGCAGCGGCACAGCAGGATATCTGGCTGAATGCCGATCTTGCGCAGCTCCATGACCGAATGCTGAGTCGGCTTCGTCTTCAGTTCGCTGGCCGAACGGATGTACGGTACCAGTGTGACATGGATATAAAGGGTGTTGCCGGCGCCCAGATCGTGACGGAACTGACGGATAGCCTCAAGGAAAGGGAGCGATTCGATGTCGCCTACAGTGCCGCCGACTTCGATGATAGCGACGTCTGCCCCCTTGGCGTTATCGATGATCTTGGACTTCATTTCATCGGTGATGTGGGGAATCACCTGGACGGTCCCCCCCAGGTAATCGCCGCGGCGCTCCTTGTCGATAACCGAGAAGTAGACCTGTCCGGTGGTGAAGTTGCTTTTCTTGGAAAGCCGGGCACTGGTGTAGCGCTCGTAATGCCCCAGGTCGAGGTCTGTTTCGGCTCCGTCGTCGGTTACGAAAACCTCGCCGTGCTGGAAGGGGGACATGGTCCCCGGATCGACGTTTATGTAGGGGTCGAGCTTCTGCATGGTGACCCGCAGTCCGCGCGCCTCCAGCAGCGCTCCCAGCGATGCGGCCGCCAGCCCTTTTCCGATGGAGGATACGACTCCGCCGGTGATGAAGATGAATTTGGTTTTCATGCTGACTGCTCCTGTTGCGAAAAAATTTTAAAAACCTGCCTTGAAGCGTTCCCTGGCCTTGACCAGGTCATCGGGAGTATCGACGCCGATGGATTCGAATTCCGTCTCTACCACGCGTATGCGCACCCCGTTTTCTACGGCGCGCAACTGTTCCAGCTTCTCCGATATTTCCAGGAAGGTCGGCTTCATGGCCGCGAATTCGATCAGAAAGTCACGGCGATAGACGTACAGGCCGACGTGTTTGTAGCAGAGCAGTTTTCCGCTGGCAAAAGATTCGTCCTTCAGGTCCTGCCACTTGTCCCGGAAAAACGGCAGCGGAGAACGTGAGAAATACAGCGCATCCCCCTGCTGGTCGGTGACGACCTTGACAACGTTGGGACTCAAAAAATCATGCAGACATTTGATGCGGGTCTTGAGCGTGCTCATGCGCAGGGTGCTGTCGTCCAGAAACGGACGGATGGCCTGCTCGATCATTTCCGGGGCGATCAGCGGCTCATCCCCCTGAACATTGACGATGATGTCGGCATTCAGCCCTTGTGCGACTTCAGCCAGCCGGTCGGTGCCGGTTTCGTGGTCCGGCCGCGTCATCAGACACAATCCGCCAAAGTCGGTTACCACCTGCTGAATGCGCTGATCGTCCGTGGCAACAATGACCCTGCTGACCAGGGAAGCAGAACAGGCACGCTCGTACACGTGCTGGATCATCGGCTTACCGGCGATTTCCGCCAGTGCCTTGCCCGGGAAACGCGTCGAAGCGTACCGGGCGGGGATTACTGCAGTGATGTCCATGTGGATAATTACCTGTGAAGAGAGTGAAGAAGCATTCTCATAGAACCAACAGATCGTCCTGCGGTAGGACGTGTTAAGCTACATCAAAAGCCTGGGGGTGTCAAGGCAGGAAAAGTCGGGAAGCGGAGGGGGAAATGGAGCGGGATTTACAGGATCATTCTGCCAAAGTCCAGCCGGCCAGCACCTTTGCACGCCAGCTGAAGGCCTCCAACTGGGCAGCCACCAACTGGTCGAGCGTTACCTGGCAGCGTACGAGCAGCGGTGTCACGGCCCTGAAATCGGTGACTTCCACCTTCTCAACCAGGTCCAGCAATCCCCCCAAAGGCCCTTTTCGCCGCAGCAGGGCATTGCCAACCTCGTCCGTCAGATTCAGGCTCTCGACCAACTCCTGCATTGGCATCTCGAACAACACATCCAGAAGCGACAGAATGCCGGTCATGAAAGCAGCCTCGGCATACTCGACCGGAAAGCCTTTCTGCATCACGAGTATCTCCAGCAGGCGCCCGCGCACCGCCGCCATCTCCAGGAGGGGATGATTGATCCCCCGCGAGTCGTTCCCCGCAAAAAGCGAAAGTTGGATCCATCGCCGCAAGTGACTGGTGCCGAGCATTACGATGGCATGACGCAGCGTCTTTATCTTTTCCCGCATCCCCATAAACACCGAATTGACCAAGTGCAGCAGGTTATAGGAAAGACCCGGGTTCTCCTTGAAAGTCTGCTCTATCTCGGCCAGCGTAGCTTCCAGGGTGAGCTGCTGCAGGAGCTTCAGCATGGCGATGGAGGATGCATCGATGCGCCGTTTGTTCAGGACTACCGGGCGCTCGAAGAAGTAGCCCTGGAACAGGTCGAATCCCATCTCGAAGCAGGCTTCGAACTGCTGCACGGTTTCGACCTTTTCGGCAAGGATCTGCACCGGCCAGCGGCGCAGCTTGCTCACGATCTCGGGCAGTTCTTTCAGGGAGGTCTGCAGAATGTCGATCTTGACGATATCGACGATGCCATAGATCTCTTCATACTCGGGGCAATAGCTGTGGTCGTCCAGGGCGAGCCTGAACCCGAGCTTCTTGAGCTCGCGGCAGCGCTTGACCACTTCGTCGTCCAGCTCGATGATTTCCAGGAGTTCGAGAACGATCCGGTCGACCGGCAACAACTCCAGCATCTCGGAAAGAAGCAGGCCGAGGTGAACGTTGATGAAACCGAGCTTTCCCCCCAGTACCTCCTGCATGCCGAAGGTCGCCAGCGCACCGGTAATCACACTGGCGCTGGCATGGGAGTAGCTCTGGAATTCGGCAAAATTCACGTCCGCCGACCGGAACAGGAGTTCGAACCCCACGATCTCCTGCTTGCGGTCCAGAATCGGCTGGCGACCGATAAAGAATTTATCCTGCGAGTCTTTCATCATTCTCCCGGTGGAATCAAGGGAACGCGCTCCGGCGTCGCGAGTTCAGGGGATTTCAGCAACAGCAGCGCAATACTTCGGCGGCAATATCCTGCAAGGGCATAATCTTATGGACCCCTCCCAGTTTGACCGCCTCGTGCGGCATTCCATAGACTACACAACTCGCTTCGTCCTGCGCAAGAGTAATGGCGCCGGCATCGAACATTTCCTTCATGCCGCGGGCGCCGTCGTCCCCCATGCCCGTCATGATGACGCCAACCGCATTCTTGCCCGCATAGCGGGCGGCGGAGCGGAAGAGTACATCCACCGAGGGGCGATGCCGCGATACGAGCGGCCCCTCTTTTATCTCCGTATAATACCTGGCTCCGCTGCGCTTGAGCAAAACATGATGGTTACCCGGAGCGATGAGTACCCGGCCGCGGACAACAGAGTCATTGTCGGCAGCTTCCTTGACGCTCACACGGCAGAGACCGTCCAATCGCCTGGCAAAGGCGGCCGTAAAATGTTCCGGCATATGCTGCACGATCACGGTGCCGGGCGCATCCTCGGGCAGCATTTCCAGAAACAACTTCAACGCTTCGGTCCCGCCGGTCGATGCCCCCACGACAACCACCTTTTCCGTTGTCTGGATCATTGCCTTGCTGCTCGGTTTTTCAATGATGACATCGGCCGTGAGTTTGGGTGAAATTTCACGCCTGTGCACCGGCCTGATCCTGCCTTTGGTCATGGCAGCGGCCCTGACGGTGTCGCAGATACTGACCCGGGATTCCTCGATGAACTGCCTGGTACCGAGCTTGGGCTTGACGATGATGTCGACGGCACCATATTCAAGGGCCTTCAGCGCGGATTCGCTGCCTGCCCCGGTCAGGGTCGAGCACATCACCACCGGAATCGGATGTTGCGACATGATCTTCTGCAGGAAAGTGAGGCCATCCATGCGGGGCATCTCCACATCCAGCGTGATCACGTCCGGAACGCAGGTCCGGATCTTCTCGGCGGCAACGAACGGATCAGGTGCAGCGGCCATGACCTCGATCCGGGCATCCGACGAGAGGATTTCGGTCAGGGCCTGCCGGACCAGGGCCGAGTCGTCCACAATGAGAACTTTTATCTTAGGGTGCATATGCATCCATCACACTGCAAATCTGCGGGCGGTCGCTCTGCCCGGCCGGCTCCATCGGCCTCTGCAATTCCGGCCGGTTGATTGCGTCATGTCTTGCGGTACACGGTCGAAGCCACCGGCTGCAACGGTACATTCAGGCCGTTGAGGGTTTCCGAATGCCCCAGGAACAGGTAGCCCCCCTTGACAAGCTGCTGGCTGAACCTGTTCAAAAGCCGTTCCTGGGTCGGTTTGTCGAAATAGATGATGACATTGCGGCAGAAAATGACGTCCATCTGTTCAGGGAGACCAAAATCCTCCATGAAGTTCAAACGCTTGAACTCCACCATCGCTCTTAACTGGGGTCCGATCCTCACGAGCGATTTCTGCCGGTCCCGGCTTTTCAGCAGATATTTCTTCTTGAGATTCAGCGGGATCGTATCGACCCGGTCTTCGGCATAGATAGCGTCACGCGCCTTGGAAAGGACGACGGTCGATATGTCGGTGGCCAGTATCGAGGAGCGGAAACCGGGGGCGGCCACGGAGAATTCCGACAGAACCATGGCCAGGGTGTAGGGCTCCTCGCCGGTGGAACATCCGGCACTCCAGATCCTGAACGGCGAGTGCATTCCCGATCCGCGGGTTTCCATGAGGGCAGGAATCGCCGATTTCACCAGATAATCGAAGTGTGCCGATTCCCGGAAAAAATCGGTTTTATTGGTGGTAACCACGTCGATCAGATGTATCAGCTCGTCTCCCCTGCCCCCACCACTGAAGACATGATCCGCGTAGGCCTCGAACGAACCGAGTCCCAGCGCCTTGAGCCGTTTCTGCAGCCTCGCCTCCAGCATCGTCTGCTTTGCCGGAGGCATCCGTATACCGGCCTCTTCATAGATAAACCTGCTGAACAGCTTGAACTCACGGTCCTTGAGCGTCGCTGGCAATCCGGGGCTTGCGGAAGATTTACCGTGAAAGGTCATATCGCACACGAGTGAAAAAGGGAAGCAGGCATGCTGGACTCTACCTTGATAACGATTGTTCAAACATCTCAGCCAAACGCAACAGCATCCCCATATCAAGGATCAGCGCCACGGTTCCGTCACCCAGGATGGTGGCGCCGGAGATTCCCTTGACATCACGGTACATGCGTCCCAGCGTCTTGATCACCGTCTGGTGCTCACCCACGACGCTATCCACCACAAATCCGGCTTTCGCTCCGTTGATCCTGACGATCACGATCTGCTCGATGTCCGGCCGATCCTGCCCGATTTCGAACTGCTCCCGCAACAGAATGTAGGGGACGATTTCGCCGCGCACATTGGCCAGATTGCGGCCATGGGAGTTCCTGATATCCTCCCTCGTCAGCTCGACGCACTCCTCGACCATCGCAAGCGGCATAACGAAGTAGCTGTCTTCGATCCGAACCAGCAGACATTCGATAATGGCCAGAGTCAGGGGGATCTTGAGAGTGATGGTGCTCCCGAGCCCTTTGACACTGGTGATATCGATGGTTCCCCGCAGGGATTCGATGGCCTTTTTGACCACATCCATCCCGACTCCGCGTCCTGATACACTGGTGATCCTGGCTGCTGTGGAGAATCCCGGGGCAAAGATCAGGTTGTAGATTTCATTGTCGCTCAGTTCGGCCGCAGCTGAAATCAGCCCGCGCTCGACCGCTTTGGCACGGATTGCATCCCGGTCCAGTCCGGCTCCATCGTCACGAATGGTGATCAATACACTGTCGCCGGAATGGATCGCTCCCAGGTGCACGGTTCCTTGGGTCGGCTTGCCGAGTGCGCTGCGGACCTCGGGCATCTCGATACCGTGGTCGATACTGTTGCGGATGAGATGCACCAGCGGATCGTTCAACCTCTCAATGACCGTTTTATCGAGTTCGGTGTCGGCCCCTTCCGTTTCCATCTCGATCTCTTTGCCCAATTCCTGGGAGAGATCCCGCACCAGCCGTTTGAATTTGCTGAAGGTGCTCCCGATCGGAAGCATGCGGATATTGAGCGCAGTATCGCGCAGCTCATTGGTCAGCCGCTCAACCTCCTCGGCAATGGATATGAAATCGGAATTGCTCTGCTGTGCGGCAACCTGGCTGAGACGGGCCTGTACCGTCACCATTTCTCCCACGAGGTTCACCAACTGGTCCAGCTTGTCTGCCGGCACGCGGATGCTGCCGGCAGACTCCTGAATGGCACGTTCCTGACGTACACTCTTGACATGCTGTTGCTCGACCAGTGCCGATTCGACCTTGTCGGGGGTCACGATGCCGGCGGCAACCGCCAGTTCTCCGAAGCGTTTCTGCATGCCCAGGATCTTCTGCATCTCCGCCCGACTCAGATCCCCCCGTTCCACCAGGATATCGCCCAGTTTCTTGTAACTGTCGTCGCTGTCGGTGCAACCGCCGTCATCCACCATGTCGATCTTCAGATCACAGTCGTCCTCGATGAAGATAAACACGTCCCTGATGGCATCGATTCCGCATGCGGAGGTCAGGATGATATCCCAGTAAATATAGCAATGTTCCGGGTTGAGGTCTTCCAGGGAGGGGACATTATCCAGATGCGCAACAAAATGGCAGCTGCCCAGCGCGGACAGTTCCTCCAGGAGCCCTGCCGGATTGGCGCCACACAGAAGCACTTCCGGATTCGGCCTGAAACGGATGCGCCAGGTCTGCAGATCTCCGGGCTGTTCGCCTCCGGACACTTCGTGCCTGGCATCCACTGGCGCATCGACGACACTCGGCGGTACAAGGTGCCGCAGACCATCGATGATCGCCGCGCCTTCGTCACGGTCCACCCCATTCTGATCCGCTGAAGAATCCAGAAGGGTCTTGATATGGTCACGGGCGCGCAGAGTCAGGTTGAGCAGGTGTTTGGACACCGCCATCTTTCCGTTGCGCACCAGATCGAAGACGGTCTCAACCTCGTGGGTAAAGGCTGCTATCTCGTCGAAGCCGAACATGGCCCCCGATCCCTTGATCGTATGCATGGCCCTGAAAACCCGTCCGATCAGCTCCATGTCCTCGGGAGTGTCTTCAAGCTCAAGAAGCGATGTTTCCAATTCGGACAGGAGTTCATCGGCCTCTTCACGATACGTGGCGATGTGCTGTTCAATCATGGCAGCCTTTCAAAGTACAGCTTTCGAGGTGGTACGCTCGCTCAACCGAGAACTTTTTTGACCACGGCGATCAACTGTTCGGGTTTGAAAGGTTTGACGATCCAGCCCGTTGCCCCGGCCGCCTTGCCCTCGCTTTTCTTCGCGTCCTGGGATTCCGTGGTGAGCATGATGATGGGGATAAACTTGTTGATCCCGCCGGAGCGCACGCCTTTGATCAGGTCGAGGCCGTTCGCGTTGGGCATGTTGAGGTCAGTAATCAGCATGTCGACCTTCTGACCGGCCAGTTTGGCAAGCGCATCCCTGCCATCCACCGCCTCGACGACATCGTAACCGTTCTGCTTGAGCGTGAAACACACCATCTGACGCACACTGGCCGAGTCATCGGCCGTCATGATAACCTTACTCATTGCTTCCCTCCTCCAAACCATGTACAGGGTTCATTGTTGTTCCGGCTGCAGACTGATCCCATCCGCGCGCCGATATTGCCGACAAATGTCCGTATGCTGTCGGGCAGTCCGTCTTCCGGCTGAAACGCAAGACGCCCTTCGGCCGCCGTCCTGCAGGCGGAACAGATAATCTGAAGAATGGATATATCCACCTGGACGAGCTGCCGGGCATCCAGAAGGACCGTCGGGGCATCGCGAAGGGCCGCAGTCAGCACCTCTCGGAATTCGGCCGCATCCTCGATATTCAGGGTGCCGTTCAGGGATACGGTCACAGATGATCCGTCGGCTGCCGAATGCTTAACGATCTTGTGATCTTTCATCATCTTCTCCCGCGCCTGTGCAAGTCACAGAAAATCAAAAAGCTGCATCCCTTCAGCCAATTCCTAAAAAAGGTCCACATTATCACCAAATTCCGCTTCGCTGCCGTTCGGCTCGGTCCGTTGCACCGCGACAGGCTCCCTGCCTGCCCCACCGGCCCGGCTTTTAGCGATGGCTTCGTGGATATGCCGTTCGCTCTGCATGGTGTAACGCTCCTGCAAGTGGCGCAGGTTGTTCTTGAATTCGGTGCTGGCCGGCTCACGCTCCCTGGCCTGGACCTTGATTTCCTCCAGGGTGGCAAGTACTTCTCCCGTCATGGCCGCGGCCTTTTCGTGGGCATTGATGCCGGAGGTCGTTCTTTCAATATCCCTGCCCAGGCTCAGGACCTTCCCGTTCAGAGCGGAAAGCTGTTCTTCCTGCTCGGCATTCATGTGTTCAAGGGTTACCAGAACCTTCGTCAGATCCTCTTCCAGAGCGGTTATCCGTGCTGCGGAAATCTGATCGTCGTCCCCGGCGTCCTCAAAAAGATGACCGGTTTCCTCGTTGATTCTGATCAGTATCTGCGAAACCGATTCGGTCTGGGCAACCGCATCCACCGACAGCCGCTTGATCGCCTCGGCCAGCACCCCCAGGGCCGCCCCTTCGGTGCCCGTGTGGGCTGCTTTTATCTGCGAATTGAGTGCGATCAGGTCGATTTCGGAACCGATGTCTTCGATATCAGTGACAAAGCCGGTAATTTGTCCGATGGTTTCCGCAACGCTCTTCATAGTAGCCGACATGTCACGGTCCGACTGAGCGCATCGGGCAAGCACCGCTGTTACGGCCGAAAGTCCGCGGCGCATCTCCTCGATGAAAGAATGTCCCGAAGAACCTGCCGCACCGGTAACGGACAGGGTTTGTGTCGTCATGTGCGACTGCTTGCTGGCGATATCGAGCAGATTTTCCCTCACCGAATCGACCGCCGCGGACAGCTCCGCAGAGGCATGACTCAGCTGAGCTGCCTGGAGTTCGCATACATCGCCTGTTTCAACTACCAGGCCGCGGTATTGTCCAGCCTCTGCCGTACGCTCCCCCTGGGCCTCATAATCGGCGGTCAACACCTCCAGCGCTTCGACAATATGCTCGATCTGCTGCCTGGTCATATCGTGCGCCTGCAGGGAAGCCACCACTTCGCCTATGTTCCGCGAAATTTCGCCGGAAACGGAGGAGATGAGTTCCCCGGAGCGGCTGCACTGTTCGTTGACCGCGCTCAACTGCTCGAGACAGGCCGAAATATTGTTCAGAACGGAATTGACCTCGCTGCCTTGGGAGGATTCAGTCGATCGTACAATACGCAGGTCGTCGTTGATGATGGTTATCAGTCCCTGGCGATGAGCGAGGATATTTCCCGATTTGTCATTGACCAAGTGGGAGAGTTTTTCCACATCCATCGCAAGCGTGAGGAAACCGCTGCCCTTCTCGCCAATGCGGGCGCTCTCGATCTTGGTGGAGGTACTCAGCATCCGCAGCACCTTGTACATCTTCTGGAATCCCTCCAGTGGCTGGGACACCTGGTCAAGCAGTCCGGAGATCTTCTCCAGAACAGCATAATTGGCCTGGCTTTGTTCGCGCTCGCCGGCCAAGTAGGCCCCCATGTCCGCGATCATTTCACGGAGCCTGGCAACAACCGAATGGGCTCTTTCACCCGAGACGGTTTCAACCAGTTGATTGGCCATCGAAGCGATCTCCGATGAGCGGAGATAAAATTCCTGTAACTGGGAACCGATCTGCAGGAATTCATCTTCAGTCGTTCCTGCTACCATGCGAAGAGTATCGATGGAAGGCAAAACCTTCATCTTCCACGAAGCCAGCACATCGGTATGATCGGGCTGGGATGAAGGGGAACCGGTAGAGAATTGTAGGGGCGTTGAAGACATTTCGGATTCCTGTAGGGTTTCAGGTAATGAGTTGGAGTTGCCGCAATTCCTGCATCAATTTTTGTCTCGTGATGGGCTTCACCAGATATGAGGTCGCTCCCCCCCGGTAATAGGAAGAGATCACGCTATGGGGGTCATCCAGGGCAGTGGTCATGATCACCTTGACCTCATGGGGCTGGGGAACTCCCATTTCAACCTCGAACTGCCGGATCTGACGCAGGGCTTCCTGTCCATCCATGGAGGGCATCATGATATCCATGCAGATCAGGTCGTAGGGGCGCCTGCCCTCGTGGGACAGGCGGAAGGAGGCCACGGCCTCTTCCCCGTTGATGGCGATGTCGCAGTCGAAATGACCGCTCAGGAGGTCTTTCAGTATTCGGCGGGAAATGAAGTCATCCTCTGCTATCAGGCATTTCACATGCTTCTCCTTTGAACAGCCACTGTGCAGATTCGTCAAACATGCATCAGGAAATGGAAACTGCTACCCTGTCCCTCAACGCTGGTGGCGCTGAGGTCGCCATTGAGTAGCAGCGAGATCTGGCGCGCGATGCTGAGTCCGAGCCCGGCACCGCCGTACCGGCGTGTCAGCGAACTGTCCACCTGGGTAAAGGGATCGAAGATGCGCTCAAGCATGTCCTCAGGTATGCCTATACCGCTGTCGCTCACGCAGAAACGGACGGCGCCCCTCCCGTCCTTGTTCTGCTCCGAAACATCCAGCCGGACGAAGCCCTGCTCGGTGAATTTGAGGGAATTCCCCAGCAGGATATCCAGCAGACGCGACAACTTTTCCCGGTCGCACATGATCCGCTCCGGCAACGCGGAGTCAATCAGCACGTCGAATGCCAGCCCCTTGGCGGCGAACTGCGGGCGATGCTCACGTGCCACCGCCCCGATGGTGCCGGCGATATCCATCCAGGCATTCGGCACGACAGGGGAACGCGTCGTACCATCGGCAAAGGAAAGCAGCCGGTCGATCAGGTCAAGCATGTTGTCGGAGGCCTGCCGCGCAAGCACGGCATACTCGCGCCGGGAGCCTGTCAGCTCTTCATCCATCAACAGTTCCAGCGCACCGATAACTCCGTTCATGGGGGTCCGCATCTCGTGGGTGATCGTTGACATGAAACGGTTTTTCTGCTGGGTTGCCGTGAACAGCGCCTCCCTGGCGGCATCCAGTTCCGCAAGGGTTTCTTTCAGTTCATTGGTGCGCCGGATAACGGTCTTTTCAAGCTCTGCATTGTAGTTTCTCTCGAGGCGCCGCAAATAGCTGAATTTGATGGCCTTGGCAATCACTGAGTCGAGATGGGCAAAATCGAACGGTTTATGAATAAAATCAAAAGCGCCGTTCTTGATGGCATCGACAGCATACTGAAGTTTGGCGTATCCGGTCATGATGATGACCGGCACATCAGGCAAGCGTTCGTGCACCTTTCCCAGAAAGGTGATGCCGTCTTCACCCGGCATGGTCACATCGGTCAGAATGACGTCGAATTCGCTTTCGCTTATGACGTCATAGGCTTCGGCCGGACAGGAGGCCGTGCGGACCGGGGCGCCATATTTACCGAGGTGATGGGCAAGTATGCAGAGAATCCCCTCTTCATCATCCACGACAAGGATCCTGGCCGGTTCGCCGTTCAGTGACCTGATACCGTCCGTCATGCCTGCTCCGGCCTTCACTATTTGACTTTGAAATCTTTGATGGTGGAAATGACGTAGTCCTTCTCGGCGGCATCCTTCTTATGGCAACCGAAGCAGGTGGTGACCGGATTCATTCCGCTCGGTTTTCCGTCTGCACCGTATCCCGCGAACAGCCACCCTCCGGTTTCTTTCACGCGCTTATCCTTGCGCATCAGGACGACCATGTTTTTGGCGCCATCCTCCGGAGAACCATCCTTGATGTTGTAAAAGTCCACGACGATCGTGCTTCCTTCCGGGAAGCGGTTACCTGCCCGATAGCCCTGCATGGCCTTTTTATCGGCATAGATGTAGTGAATGCCATAGAAGAGCGAGCTTTTCTCGGTTACCACCTTACGCTCGCTTTTCTGCCATTGCACGTAACCCTTCGGAAGGGGGGGGGACGCAGCCGCCACAACCAGGGAAGGGAGCAGTGCGAGTGTGGTCGCGCAGGAAATCAGTATCTTCTTCATAATAATTAGTCCTCCGATCTTTTTTTCTGTCGCTCTGCCGCCGGAGTGCCGGGAGGAGTGCGGGGCGAACCGGCACCACGGAGACGGCACTCCGTTCTTCGATAGGCACTTCTACCATGCACCGCAACAAATCTGTCAACGTCCGAAAACCACACCGGTTGCGGCATTTCGGCACTCAGGGCGCCGGATCGTGCTCTTCGTGTGATTCTTCAAACAACCGTCATCAACTACCTAGTATCTCTCTGATCTTTCGCAGAAGCGCAATCGGCTGAACCGGTTTCATGAGGATGTTGGCACCATCGTCCATATCTCCGCGATGCCGGATGATGTCGGATGTGTAACCGCTGATGAACAGAATTTTCACCCCCGGCTTGAGCTGTTGGATTTTCTCGGCCGCCTCGCGACCGTTGAGCCCGGGCATGATGATGTCCATCAGAACCAGCTCGACCTTCTCGCGGTTGGCTTTAAATTTTTCGATGCCATCCTGACCGTCCACTGCCAGGATAACCTCGAAATTGAATTGCCTGAGGACCGTTTCCACAATTTTGCGGACCGCAGGTTCATCCTCGACCACCAGTATGGTTTCCCCCCCCGGGCCGAGACTGGGTGCTGAATAATCCCTCCCGTGCGCCACCGGTTCCTGCCCCAGAAGAGGCAGATAGATTTTAAAGGTCGTGCCCCGGCCGGGTTCGCTGGACACGGTGATGAAGCCGTTGTGCTGTTTTATGACGCCGTAAGCGATGGAGAGCCCCAGACCGGTCCCTTTGCCCACATCCTTGGTAGTGTAGAAAGGTTCGAAGATCCTTTTGCGGATCTCTTCATCCATGCCGCTGCCGGTGTCCACAACGGTTATCAGGGCATAGCGTCCCGGCACCCCTTCACCGTGGCGTTCCACAAAGGCGGCATCGAGATCACACTCCGACGTGGTTATGTTCAGCAATCCCCCTTTGGGCATCGCATCACGGGCATTGGTCGCCAGGTTCATCAGGACCTGGTCGATTTGCGCCTGATCGACGAACACCCTGAGCGGCTTATCGCAGCAGACCGACTCAAGCCGGATATCCTCGCCGATGATCCGGATCAGGAATCGCTGAAGATTTCGCACGATTTCATTGAGGTTGTGGGGCTGGGAATTCAGGGTTTCCTTCCTGCTGAAGGCCAGCAACCCCTGGGTCAGGTTGGCGGCACGTTCGGCCGAGACGATGACCTGGTCCAGATTGAAACGCGTTTCAGAATCGGCAACGGCATTCTGCCTCATCAGGGTACAGTACCCGAGAATGACGGTGAGAATGTTGTTGAAGTCGTGAGCAACACCGCCGGCCAACTGCCCGATTGCCTCCATCTTTTGGGCATGTCGCAACTGAATTTCCAACTGCTGCTTGTCCGTTATGTCGATACCGATGCTGGCAACACCTGCAACAACGTTATCCGCATTGCGCAGCAAGGTTCTGTTCCATACGATCGTGCGGCTGGCCCCGGAGCGGCACAGGATCGGGTACTCCAGGTTGTACGACAAATCCCCGTTCAGGATGCCCGACGTGAAAAGCCCTTTACGGGTGGCCCGCATGTCGGTAGAAACGAATCGCTCGAACCAGTCCGTCCCGATCACCTCGTCATGTTTCCAGCCCGTGAGATCGAGAAGGAAATCGTTACAGAATTCGATGTTCCCGAGGGGATCAAGTATCACTGCGACCAGGTTGATATTCTTGAGTACCTCCCGGAACCGCTGTTCCGAGAGTTGCCGCATCTGCTCAGCATGCTTCAGTGTGGTAATGTCGCGGATTATGGCGGTGTAGCAGTAGGCGCCATCCTGGCCGGTCCAGCTCGACAGGGAGAACTGTACCGGAAATTCCCTGCCGTCACTCCTCAGAGCCATTGTGCTGATCTGACCAGCCGAGCAGCCCCCCCCGGCCGCTTTCCAGGCAGCAACACCGGCGCGGTGTGCTTTTCTCGATTTCTCCGGTATCAGTACCTCCAATAACCGCCCGGGCAGATCAGTGTGCTCGTACCCGAACATGTCAGCGGCTGACCGGTTGCAGAAGATGATCCTGCCATCTTCATCCACGGAGATGATGGCATCGGCAGCGGTTTCAGTGATCGATCTGAAGCGGGCTTCGGATTCGCGCAATTCTTCCTGCGCCCGGTCCTTTTCCACTCTCAGGCAATGTTCGCGGACAAGTGCGCGGCACAGACCGGGAAGCGAGGAAAGCGACACATCGCTTTTCACGATATAATCGGTCGCACCGGCCTTCATCGCCTCCACGGCAATAACTTCGTCGCCATGGCTCGTCAGCAGGACAAAAGGGGGCCTGGGCAAATACCTTTCGGCAGGCACGGCATGACGCCGCAGAATTTCCAGACCGGTACCGTCGGGCAACCGGTAGTCGCAGAGGATCACGGCCGGCATCGATACTTCCAGATGTTCGCAGGCGGAAGCAACAGAACCGGCCACGACAAGCTCCATCACATCCGGAGATGTTGCGAATGCGTAACGGACTAGTTCAACGTGTCCGGGATCGTCCTCAACAAGAAGAATAGTTTGACTGGCAGCCGTCACTGGTATGCTCCTGACATCCCATCATAATTAGATATCAACAGATGCATCACCAATCCGCCCATGACGGGCTATTGCGGGTGACGATCCGGTTTCGACACATTATCATGGCAAAGCCTGACCAGTAATAAAATTTTACTTCAAAAGCCGTTAAAATCTTTCGAATTCGTCGTCCAGATGGTCCCGGCCGCTCCCCATATCCAGGGCAATCCCCGAAAATTCCCTCCCGGAGGACCTGTCCGAACCCTTCACCACCGACGCGATCCGCACCGCCGTCCGCACGGGACGGCGCGCAGCGGCAACCTGCATTCTGCTGTCGATGCGGAAAAAGCCGATAGCATCCTTGAGCTGCTCAGCCTGCCCCGAAAGTTCTTCCGAGGTGGAGGCCATCTCCTCGGAGGCGGAGGCGTTCTGCTGAATGACGCTGTCCAGTTGCTGGATGGCCTTGCTGATCTGCTCGGCACCGCTGTCCTGCTCCCGGCTGGAGGCAGATATCTCCTGCACAAGCTCGGCCGTCTTCTGGATGTCAGGCACCATCTTGTTCAGCATCTCACCAGCAGTCTCCGCCACCTGGACGCTGCGTGTGGAAAGGGTACTGATTTCGCCGGCGGCAGCCTGGCTCCGCTCCGCCAGCTTGCGCACCTCCGAGGCGACCACGGCAAAACCCTTGCCGTGCTCGCCAGCACGGGCCGCTTCAATGGCGGCGTTCAGTGCCAGAAGGTTGGTCTGGCGGGCGATCTCCTCGATGATCGATATCTTGGTGGCAATCTCCTTCATGGCCACCACGGTTTCGGCTACTGCCGCACCACCATTGGCAGCGTCGGCAGCGCTTTTTACCGCAATCTTTTCGGTCTGACCGGAGTTGTCTGCATTCTGTCGGATGCTGGAACTCATCTCCTCCATCGAAGACGATATCTCCTCGGCGCTGGCAGCCTGTTCGGTGGCCCCTTGAGACAGCTGCTGGGCAGTGGCGGAAAGTTCCTGGCTGCCGCTGGCAACGTTGTCGGCAGCAACCATGACATCACCAACCACCTGCTTGAGCTTGTCGACCATGGTAGAGATGGCTGACATCATCTGGCCGGTTTCGTCGTTGGAACGGGAAGCGACCGTCATGGTCAGATCGCCGCTGGCCAATGCATTGGCAACACCAACCGCCTCACTGATCGGACGGGTGATGGAACGGGCAATAAATACCCCCAGGGCAACGGCCAGCAGAACACCACCGATCGCCAGGCCGGTCATCAGGCCGGAAGCCGCTTTTACTATTGCAGTATTTTCGGCGGCAATCAGACGGCCCTGTTTCAGTTTGGCCTCGACAAGTTTTTCGATCTGGGTCTGCAATTCGCGCGAGACCTTGCCTGCAGGTCCTTTCAGCAGTTCCTGAGCTTCGGCATTCTTGTTCTGCAACGCCAGCGCGACAACTTTGTCCAGCTCAGCGCCGTAGGCTGCGCGCAGTTTCGTGTACTCTTCGAACAGCTTGCGCCCCTCGTCGGTAAGAATCGTCTTCTCGAACGCCGCAACATGGGTGCTGTTTTCAGCCCTCAATTCCTTTATGCGCTCGGCGAATTTCTGTTTTTCATCCAGCGTGGCGGCTGTGATGACATCACGTGAATTGACGCGTATCCTCTGGAAGTTGGTGGAGATATCTCCGAGATCACCCAGCGGCACTGCGATTCTCTCGTAAAGCTTGGTATCAGCCTCCCCGATCTGATGAATCTTGCTGATGCCGATCATACCGATTACCCCGGCGATGAGAGCAACCGCAACAAATCCGACGATCAGTTTCGTGCCTATTTTAAGGTTGTTCAACCGCTGCATGGCCTGTCCTCCCCTGTTGGTACTTCAGAATTTCGTCAAGCTGCTTCCAGCGCTACAACGGCCAGCTCGTCACTGGAAAACAATTTGTCGATGTCTAGGATCATCACAAATCGGCCGTCCATCTTGCCCATGCCTTTGATGAAATCAGTGTTCAGGCGCGTACCGATGGTGGGGGCCGCCGCGATCTGCTCCGGCTCCATCTCGATCACCTCCTGCACACTGTCCGCCAGGGCGCCCAGAACGATCACCTCTCCATCCATCTGCACCTCGACCACTATAATGCAGGTATTGACCGTTTTTTCCGATCGGCTCATGCCAAATTTCAGCCGCAGATCAATAACCGGCACCACACTTCCGCGCAGATTTATGACCCCCCGCATGTAATCCGGCGTCTGCGGCACCTTGGTGATCGCGTTCTCCTCCAGAATTTCACGTACCTTGGCCACATCCAGGGCAAAAACTTCATCTTCCAGCTTGAACGTCAGATACTGGCTGGTCTCAATCGATGTTTCCATAGGCAGGCCCCCCTGTTACATAAATGTCATCAACCACAGTTATCCAATGTTTGTGCCAGAACGGGGGTCGAAGCGGGTTTCCGGAAGGACGGAGCCGACAACGTCGGAAATCTTTATGGCATTTCACGGACAGAACCGGGGTAAGCGAAGAATTACGGATCTGGACAGAAAAGACCGACTGGGATGAGGGAGGAGAACCAGGGACTCAGAAAAGGCGGGTGATGGGATTGTGGATGTGATGTGCCGGCAGGCGAAACATCTTGTGACACAGCCTGATGTGTGACACGTCACAATGTCACATATGACATGTCACACAACAACAAACACACCTCTGTGACAGGTTAGCCTGACAGGCGCCGGTACACCGTGCGGCGGCTGATACCGAGCAAACGTGCTGCCCGGCTTTTGTTTCCACCGGCCATGGCGAGGGCTTCATCAAGGCCGAGATCAGAGGGGGGAGCGGGCTGGACAGGAGAAGCAGTGATCGCCCGAACGTCGCTCCGCAGGTCCTGCGGGAGATCGTCAACCGTGATGACATCGGAACGGCACAATATGCAGGCATGTTCGATAACATGTTCCAACTGGCGCACGTTGCCGGGCCAATCGTATCGCAGAAACAGTGCAAAGACATCATCCGAGAAGGCCCGTATGGATTTGCCGAAGACGCAGGTGAACGTCTTCAGAAAATGCTCGGCAAGCAGCGGCAGGTCGTCGAGGCGGTCCCTGAGGGGGGGCAACTCCAATCGAACCACGTTGATCCTGAAATAAAGATCCTGGCGAAAGGTCCCCTGACGCACCTTTTCCGCCAGATCCTGATTAGTTGCGGCAATGACCCGCACATCCACCTTGATCGGCGCAGAGCCCCCCACCCGCTCGACCTCCCGCTCCTGAAGCACCCGCAGCAACCGCATCTGCATGGCAGGCGAGATATCGCCGATTTCGTCAAGCAGCAGGGTACCGCCATTGGCCTTTTCAAAGCGTCCTGCCTTGTTGGCAATGGCCCCGGTGAAGGCCCCCCGCACATGTCCGAACAGCTCGCTCTCCAGCAGGGTTTCCGACAACGCCGAACAGTTCACCGTTACCAGCGGGCCCGACTTGCGGCGGCCGCTGACATGAAGTGCAGCCGCAACCAGCTCCTTTCCGGTTCCGCTCTCGCCGTTTATGAGCACCGTTGTGTGAACATCGGAAAGGGCCTCGATCAGCGAATAGATCTTCTGCATGCCCGCGTTGCGCCCAATCAGGCCGTGGAACTGGTCCCGCTGCTGGAGAACCCGCTCCAGGGCATCCAGACGGGTTTCATCCCTGAGGACCGCCACGGCCCCTTTTATGGTGCCATCGGCCTCAGTCACCGGCGTGGCCCGGAAGCTCAATATGCGGCTGGTGCCATGCCCCGCTTTGCGGCACTCGAAACGATCCAACTGCTGAGATGTGCCGGTCGTCATCGTCTCGATCAATGCATGCCTACATACACCGCCGCAGCCAAAGTTGATGTCCATGAGCGAGCAGCCTGTCTGCCCGTCATGATATCCGCACATCGCCGCAGCCGCCGAATTGTACTGAATCAGGCGCTGTTCGTTATCAACCATGATGATGGCATCGGAAACACTGCTGAAGATGGCATTCAGGTTAGCCCGGGTGCGTTCCTGCTCGTCGGCGAGCAATTTACTTTTAAGGGCGTGCCGGGCAATGGCAGCCAGGGTCTCGTACCTGACCGGCTTGACGATATAATCGAATGCCCCCAGACGCACCGCAGTTGCAGCCGATCCCACATCAGGCCGGCCGGTGATCATCACAACCTGAATGCCGGGAAAAAATCCGCGAATTTCGCGCAGCAGGTCGATCCCGTTATCTGTACCCAGCATGATGTCGAGGAAGACCACGGCGTAATCGTTGCGGCTCAGCAGCTCGAGCGTTTCCGTCCGACTGCCGGCAGTATCGACCCGATAGCCCTCCGCCTCCAAAAGACGCGCCAGCGTGAGCCGCACCCCCTCCTCGTCATCCGTTACCAGAATGCGCTGGAGCACTTCGTTTGTCATGGTGTCATCCCTGTCCCTGCCCGTGAATTCATGCGTTTATAGCACACAACACGAATCGCAAACAACAGAGATAACGGTAATTTACCGCTTCGGCCAACAAAGGGCCGGAAGCTATCTGGTACGACCCTCTAAAATCTTTCGAATTCGTCGTCCAGGTGGTCCCGGCCGCTCCCCATATCCAGGGCAATCCCCGAAAATTCCCTCCCGGAGGACCTGTCCGAACCCTTCACCACCGGCGCGATCCGCACCGCCGTCCGCACGGGACGGCGCGCAGCAGCAACCTGCATTCTGCCGTCGATGCGGAAAAAGCCGATCGCGTCCTTGAGCTGCTCAGCCTGCCCCGAAAGTTCTTCCGAGGTGGAGGCCATCTCCTCGGAGGCGGAGGCGTTCTGCTGAATGACGCTGTCCAGTTGCTGGATGGCCTTGCTGATCTGCTCGGCACCGCTGTCCTGCTCCCGGCTGGAGGCAGATATCTCCTGCACAAGCTCGGCCGTCTTCTGGATGTCAGGCACCATCTTGTTCAGCATCTCACCGGCAGTCTCCGCCACCTGGACGCTGCGCGTGGAAAGGGTACTGATTTCGCCGGCGGCAGCCTGGCTCCGCTCCGCCAGCTTGCGCACCTCCGAGGCGACCACGGCAAAACCCTTGCCGTGCTCGCCAGCACGGGCCGCTTCAATGGCGGCGTTCAGTGCCAGAAGGTTGGTCTGGCGGGCGATCTCCTCGATGATCGATATCTTGGTGGCAATCTCCTTCATGGCCACCACGGTTTCGGCTACCGCCGCACCACCATTGGCAGCGTCGGCAGCGCTTTTTACCGCAATCTTTTCGGTCTGGCCGGAGTTGTCCGCATTCTGGCGGATGCTGGAACTCATCTCCTCCATCGAAGACGATATTTCCTCGGCGCTGGCAGCCTGTTCGGTGGCCCCCTGGGACAGCTGCTGGGCAGTGGCGGAAAGTTCCTGGCTGCCGCTGGCAACGTTGTCGGCAGCAACCATGACATCACCAACCACCTGCTTGAGCTTGTCGACCATCTGTGCCAGGGCGGCCATCATGACACCGGTTTCGTCCCTGCTGTCCGACGTGACCGCTATGTTCAGGTCTCCGGCCGCCAGGGCATTGGCTATACCGACCGCTCTGTCGAGCGGCGCTACGATGCTCCGTGTCAGGAATACTGCTGTCAGGACCGCCGCCAGAATGGCAACCCCTCCGAACGCGAGCATGAAATTGCGTGCGGAGGTGTAGGCTGCCACTGCTTCCGCATACCGCATTTCGCTGCGCTCGTTATTATGCCTGACAAGTTCTTCCATCAGGGCAAAGGCTTTGTTGATAGCCGACAGCGCCTCCCGATTGAGCAGCGCCGTCGCTTCGTCCTCTTTGCCGGCCATAGTCAGCTCAACCACCTTGTTGTTGAGCGGCTTGGCCACCTCCAGCGCCGCCTTGACGCCACTGATCAGTTCCTGCCCCTTCTTGTCATCCTTGTTGGTCATCTCTTCCATCTTTTTAAAGCTCTCGCCGTATTTCTCCCGAGACGACTTGATACCATTCAGCAACTCCTGCCGTTTTTCCGGCTCTCGTGTGAGGAGCAGATCTCTCATTGCCGTCATGATATCGTTGAATTTGTCGACCATGTTATTGCAATGTTCCACCCGCACATTGTTGACCTTGACAATATGGTCCGTGCTTTTCTGAATCTTCTGCATGTTGGAGATCCCGATAAAAACGAGCACCACCATCAGGGCCAGAATAATCCCGAACCCTAGTCCCAGCCTTTTCCCGATCTTCATGTTTTTGAACATCATACGCCTCCTTAAAGACTTGGTCATCACAGCACAAGCCGGCAACCGGTGTCATGACAGAACCAAAGATCATGCCAACAATGGCAGTTCAACACAGAACAAATATATTCATTGAACTATTTTCTCTTTGTCCCGCAGCGCTGCCTGAAAGCGGGAGGAAACCGGCTACTAATCATGTCGTGACACCTGTCACCCGCGTTGCCGCATATTTCAGCTCAGGTACTCCGATATCGAGCTTTCCTCAAAGGGAGAGAACGTCCGGCAACCATAGAATGTTGACCTTACAGGCATATTGGAGTAATTTACGTAATTCACAAATTCTGGAGAACGAGACCTATGCAGCGTCCGACGTGGGATCAATACTTCATGGACATCACCAGGCTCGTGGCCACTCGCTCCACCTGTCTTCGCCGCCAGGTCGGAGCCCTGCTGGTCAAGGAGCGCAATATCCTGGCCACCGGCTACAATGGTGTCCCGACCGGCATTACCCACTGCGATGCGGCGGGCTGCCTGCGTGAGCGTCTCCAGGTGCCTTCGGGCGAGCGGCACGAACTCTGTCGGGGGCTGCACGCCGAGCAGAACGCCATCATCCAGGCTGCGCGTCATGGCGTAAATATCGATGGTGCGACGCTCTACTGTACGACCATGCCTTGTATCATCTGCACCAAGATGCTCATCAATGCTGGCATAAGACGGGTTGTCTACGGCGAAGGGTATGCCGATGACCTGGCCCGCCAAATGATCGCCGAAGCCACCATCGAAGTCATTCCTTTCAGCGAAACCAGAGGCGAGGTCGAAAAACAATGAAATGCCCGTTCTGCGGCAATCCGGACAGCAAGGTGGTCGATTCGCGCCCCGACAAGGGGGGCATAGCCATTCGGCGACGGCGGGAATGCGAACAGTGCGCCCGTCGCTTCACCACTCATGAGCGCATTGAGGAGATGCTGCCGCAGGTCTTCAAGAAGGATGGACGGCGTGAGCCTTTTGACCGCATGAAGATCATTTCCGGTATCAAAAAGGCCTGCGAGAAACGCCCCATTCCGGTCGAGGATATCGAGCGCATGGTCGACCGTCTGGAAGGCAGGCTGCAAGAATCGTCGGAAAAGGAAGTTTCCACCACTACCATCGGGGAATGGATCATGAAGGAACTGCACGACAAGGATGAAGTGGCGTACGTGCGTTTTGCATCGGTCTATCGCTCCTTTCGCGACATCGGCGAGTTCATGCAGGAGCTTCAGGACCTGCTGAAAAAATGATCGACATGGATTCTCGATATATGCAGCGGGCGCTGAAACTGGCCCGTAAAGGTGTCGGCCGCACGGCTCCCAATCCGGCAGTCGGATGCGTCATCGTGAAGGATGGCGTCATCGTCGGCGAAGGATGGCACCGCAAGGCCGGAGGACCGCACGCCGAGGTGCATGCCCTGGAGATGGCCGGCCGGGCAGCGCGCGGCGCCGATGTCTATGTCACCCTGGAACCCTGCTGCCACACCGGAAAAACCCCCCCCTGCTCGGATGCCCTCATTGCTGCCGGTGTGCGGCGGGTAGTTGCCGCCATGGGCGATCCCAACCCGCAGGTCAACGGCGGAGGCCTGCGCGCCCTGGCCCACGCCGGCATAGAAACAGCCTGCGGCATGCTCGAGGCTGAAGCCCGCGCTCTCAACCCCGCCTTCATCAAGCAGGTAACAACCGGATTGCCCTACGTGATCTACAAATGCGCCATGACTCTCGACGGCAAGATTGCTTCAGCTGCCGGAGATTCGCGCTGGATCAGCTGTGAAGAGTCGCGAAGAACGGTCCATCGCCTGCGTTCACGCTGCGATGCCGTAATGGTCGGAGTCGACACCGTCATAGCCGACGATCCGCAACTGACGGTACGGCATGTCAGGGGCAGGAGCCCGCTCAGGGTAATCGTGGACAGCACCCTGCGCACGCCGGAGAGCGCGCGCGTGCTGAGCGGCCCTCTTGGAAAAGGGACCATCCTCGCCACCACGGAAAGCAATAACATCATACACCGCCGCTACGAAAAGAGCGGTGCAGCCATACTGGTGTGCGAAGGACATGACGGCAAGGTGGATCTGAAGGACATGCTGCGCCGGCTCGGACAGCAGGGCATCCAGTCGCTCCTGCTGGAAGGGGGCAGCCGCCTTGCCGGAGCAGCCCTGGAGCAGGGGCTGATCGATGAGTGCCTCTTCTTCTATGCCCCCAAGGTGGTCGGCAGCGACGGATTCTCACCATTTGCCCTGACCGGCATCACCGGCATGGCACAGGCACTGCCGTTCAAGATCGTCGATGTGCGCCGGATCGCGTCTGACGTCGTCGTCACCGCACGGCCGGAGATACCATGTTTACAGGACTGATAGAAGGGACCGGACGCATTGCCTCCTTTGATCGGCGCGGAGCCGCTGCCGTTGTGCGTGTCGAAACCACCCTGACCGGCACCGGAATGGCCATCGGCGATTCCGTGGCGGTCAATGGCGTCTGCCTGACCGTTACGACAAAACAGGAAGGCACCCTGTGCTTCGACGCCTCACCCGAGTCGCTGGCCGGTACCACGTTGGGAAACCTGCGCTGCGGCAGCCAGGTCAATCTCGAGCGTGCCATGGCGCTTGGTAACCGTCTTGGGGGACATATCGTTACCGGGCATGTGGATTGTATTGCCAGACTGGCCCGTCTGCGCGAGGTTTCCGGCAATCGCGTCCTGGAATTCACCCTGCCGCCGGCATCGGCACGATACCTGGTGACAAAAGGGTCCGTCGCGATCGACGGCATCAGCCTGACCGTCAACACCGTCACGACAGACGGTTTCTCGGTCAACATCATTCCGCACACCTTTGCCCAGACCACCCTTGCCGGTATTGTGACCGGACAGGAGGTCAACATCGAAACCGATATAATCGGAAAGTACGTCGAGCGGTTGGTACAACCCTGGAAAGGCGGCGACGGACTGACGATGAAAACACTGGCGGAAAATGGTTTTCTGTGACGGCCGCTGCAGAGGCCTCCGCGCCACGAGCATTTCTCAACCAAACAGTGCAATGAAAGGGATACCATGTCGGTAGCAAGCATAGAATCAGCGATTGAAGACATCCGTCAGGGCAAGATGGTGATCCTGGTGGATGACGAAGACCGGGAGAACGAGGGGGATCTCACCATGGCTGCCGAGGCGGCCACACCCGAGGCGATCAATTTCATGGCCAAGTACGGGCGTGGTCTGATCTGCCTGACCCTGACCCCGGACAAGTGCGATGAACTGGGGTTGCGTCCGATGGTGCGCGACAATACTTCTCCCTTCGAAACCGCCTTCACGGTTTCGATTGAAGCAAAACATGGCGTCACCACCGGCATCTCCGCCGCCGACCGTTCCCACACCGTCCTTACTGCCGTGGCCGACGGCGCCGGTCCCGGCGACCTGGTGAGCCCGGGCCATATTTTCCCCTTGCGCGCCAAGCCGGGAGGGGTACTGGTGCGCACCGGCCAGACGGAAGGCTCGGTGGACCTGGCGCGGCTGGCAGGTCTCAAGCCGGCCGGAGTGATCTGCGAGATCATGAACGACGACGGAACCATGGCCCGCATGCCGGAACTCAAGAAGTTCGCCAAGCACCACGGCATCAAGATTTGCACCATTGCCGATCTGGTAGCCTACCGCCTGAAAAACGAGATACTGGTGCGCACGGTGGCCGAGGCCCGTCTCCCTTCCCGCTATGGCGGCGACTGGCGTGCCATTGCCTTTGAGAATGATGTGGACAAGCTGGACCATCTCGCGCTCGTAAAGGGCGAAGTTCGCAGCGGTGATCCGATTCTTGTGCGGGTGCACTCGGAATGCCTGACCGGCGATGTGCTCGGCAGCCAGCGCTGCGACTGCGGCGAACAGCTCCAGCGCTCCATGGCCATGATCGAACGGGAAGGAAAAGGTGTTATAATTTACATGCGCCAGGAAGGACGCGGCATCGGCTTGATCAACAAGTTGAAGGCCTACGAACTGCAGGACCAGGGACGGGATACGGTCGAGGCCAACCTGGAGCTCGGCTTCAAGGCGGATCTCAGGGACTACGGCATCGGCGCCCAGATCCTTTTGTCGCTGGGCATCCGCAAAATGCGCCTGATGACGAACAATCCCCGGAAACTGATCGGCCTGCAAGGCTATGGCATCGATGTTGTGGAGCGGGTGGCCATCGAAGCGGTTCCAACCAAAAGCAACAAGAACTACCTCAGGACAAAACGCGACAAGATGGGGCACCTGCTGGAGAATATCTGATGAGAATCCTGCTTCACACCTGCTGCGGGCCATGCAGCCTCTATCCGTTGAAGACCCTGCGTGCAGCCGGCCACGAGGTCACGGGATTTTTTTACAATCACAACATCCACCCATACCAGGAGTTTGCCCGCCGCCTCGAATCGGTCAAACTCATGTCCGTTCAGGAATCACTCCCCATGATCGTGCGTGACGATTACGATCTGGAGGAATTTCTGGCCCGGGTGGCAGAGCACCCGGAAAAGCGCTGCGGCTATTGCTATGCTTCACGCCTGCGTGTTGCCGCAGCCACGGCGGCCGAAGCCGGTTTCGAAGCCTTTACCGCATCGCTGCTGTACAGCCGTTACCAACAGCACGAACTGATCAGGGAACTGGGAGAACAGGCGGGACGCGAATACGGCGTCGCATTTCACTACGAGGACTTCCGGCCGGGCTGGCAGGAGGGCATCAGGCTGTCCAAGGAACTGGGACTGTACCGGCAGCAGTATTGCGGTTGCATCTACAGTGAAAAGGAGCGCTACCTGCCCCGGGAGCGGCACACGTGAACGGTCTGGGACGTTCTCTGATCCTGCTCGGTTTGATTATCGCAGCAATCGGCGTTCTCGTTTCGCTCGTCCCCCGCCTCCCCTGGCTGGGCAAGCTGCCGGGCGACATCTACATCAAGAGGGAAAACTTCTCATTCTACTTTCCCCTGGCAACCTGCATCCTGCTATCGGCCCTGATCTCCTTCATTGTATGGCTGTTCAGGCGCTGAAGCATCATCTCATACCGCTGAAAATCAAAAAAGCCCGTGTTGCCACGGGCTTTTTTGGTACAACATCGATGTTCTTGTCAATTAGGCATGGATAGCATTTACGGGACAGGTATCCACGCAAGCACCACAATCGATGCAGGTATCTGCGTCGATTGCACGCTTGCTCCCCTGTTCGCTGATGGCGTTAACCGGACAAGAATCCTCACATGCTGCACAGTTGGTGCAATCGTCAGTAATTGAATGTGCCACGGTTTCACCTCCTTTTAGGATTAGTTTTCCGTCGGAAAACCATTATTTGATATCATATATTGTGATGCATGTCCAGCCCAAGATTCCGCCGCCCAATCGGTTGTTCAGAAATTCTGTTGAATTCGCGCCGGGTCTATTGTATAAAGCAAAAATGGTTTTATTTCAGTGAGTTATTTTAGTTTCGATGTTCTTTTTTTACTGAAAATATAAACTGTTTGCATTATTTCAGGGAGGAAACATGATTATAATGGCTTTGAACTGCGGAAGCTCATCCGTCAAGTACCAGCTCTTTGACTGGGAGCGCAAGGAGGTGGTTGCCAAGGGTATGGTGGAAAGGGTCATTGTCGGTGATTCTTTCATCATGCACGAGGTCCCCGGTCGGGAGACCTTTCACCATGAACATGACTGCCCCAACCATCAGGCTGCCATAGACCTGCTCATCAAGACCGTGACCGACCCGGTGCACGGTGTGCTCAAAAGCGTGAATGAAATCTCGGCTGTCGGTCACCGCGTGGTACATGGCGGCGAAAAATTCACCTGCTCGGTGATGATCGACGACAAGGTCCTCGATGCGGTCAAGGAGGTCCAGCACCTTGCGCCGCTGCACAATCCCCCCAATATCGAAGGCATCGAAGCAGCCCAGGCCCTGATGCCGACCGTTCCTCACGTCGCCATTTTCGACACCGCGTTCCACCAGACCATGCCGGAACACGCCTACATCTATCCCCTGCCCTACGAATGGTACGAAAAGCATCAGGTGCGGCGGTACGGCTTCCACGGCACCTCCCACCTTTATGTATCGAAACGCGCCGCCATTCTTCTGAATAAAAAGCCGTCCGAGTGCAACATCATTACCATGCATATCGGCAACGGGGTATCCCACTGCGCCATCAAAGGTGGTGTCTCCGTCGATACCACCATGGGCCTTACTCCGCTGGAGGGGGCTGTGATGGGAACCCGCTGCGGCGACATCGATCCGGCCATACCGGCTTTCATGATGCAGAAGGAGAATCTTTCGGCCAAGGAAATCGACAGCATCCTGAACAAGAAGAGCGGCGTATTCGGCGTCACCGGACGCTTTACCGACCGCCGGGACGTGATCGAACATGCCATGACCGGTGACAGACGCTGTCAGCTCTCCCTGGCGATCGAGGCCTACCGGCTCAAGAAGTATATCGGCTCATTCATGGCCGCTGTCGGCAAACTGGATGCCGTAGTATTCACGGCCGGCGTTGGCGAGATGGGTGCTCCGATCCGGGAAAAAGCCATCGAAGGCCTGGAACATATCGGCATAATCCTTGACCGGGAGCGGAACAAGGGAGCCATGACCCGCAAACGGGAAACCCTGATCACCACCGATGATTCACCGGTAAAGGTTTTCGTTATTCCCACCGACGAGGAACTGGTCTTTACCGAAGATGTTGTTGCCATCCTCAATGGTACTTACACCGATCACATGCATTTCGAGTATTCCTTTGCCCGGACCGATTTCGTCAGAAAATGACGCACGCTTCACACGCAAAAAAGCCGGCAGATGCCGGCTTTTTTGCGTTTACTTCCATTTTTCTCTGGCAGAGGTTCCTGCTTACGGTCCGGGTTAATCAGTCCAGTTCCGCCTTCAAACCATCGATGACCGCCCTCACCTCGACGATCATGTCTGCCGCCTGCTGTGATTTTTCATATTTGAGGTAGTTCTCGAAGTAACGCACTGCATCCCGGAGCCGCTCCTGATCCATGCAGATTCCGCCCAGGGTCAGATACGCCATGGTAAAAGCGGGGTCGAGCTCGATCGCCTTACGGCATTCCTTCTCGGCCTCTTCCAACTCTTCCATATCGTAATACATTTCGCCCAGATTGAAATGCACTGCAGGGTCGTCAGGATCGATCTCAACTGCCTTGCGGTATGCCCCGACAGCCCCCTCCACGTCCTCCAGACCATACAGGGCGTCACCGAGCGCGTTCAGGGCGAACACGTTTTCAGGGTCGATTTCCAGGGCCTGTCGAAAGGAGTCGATGGCGCGGTCGCTCTGCTCGCGGTTGTTGTACACCAGGCCGATGCTCACCAGGGCATCGGCATCGTCCGGATCGAGTTCGCGTACGCGGGTGTAGCTGGCAATGGCTTCATCATGCCGCCCTGCCTCGAACAACAGGTCTCCCAGCGTGGTCAGGGCATCGATATCGTCCGGAGCCAGCGCCAGCCCCTCGCGGTAACGGGCAATAGCGTCATCGATACGCCCGTCCTCGGCCAGGGCATCCCCCAGATAGAAACAGGCATCGAAACTATCCTTATGTTCTGACCGGTATCCCTCCAGGGTCTCGATCGCGCCGCGGACATCACCCGACTCCATCTGATCGATACCTCTCACGAGTGCTCCATCCAGCACCTTTTCATCCATGATTGCTCCTCCTGCTGTTCAAAAGATTGCCGCATATACGAGTTCCAGCATCCAGGGAAGATACCAGAGCGCCCCGGACATTTCCAGCGGATAACTCTCAAAATATTTTTACTTTCAATAAAATCTGCATTATACTTAGCGAAATCTAAGTTATGGAACCTACGATGAAAGAGACGCACCATTCAATGGGACTGCGCACCCTGGAAGACATAAGCTCCATCATTCTGCACTCGCACGACCTTCCTGAAACACTCGAAAACATAGTGACAATCGTGGCTCGACGTATGCACACCAATGTCTGCTCGATTTACCTTCTCGAAAACGACGGTGAAACGCTTGTCCTCAAAGCCACCAAGGGCCTCTCCAAAGCATCGGTAAACCGCACCTCCATGAAAGTGCACGAAGGTCTCACCGGCCTCGTGGTTGAGAGCCACGGCATGGTCATGACCGACAACGCCCCCTCCCACCCGCGGTACAAGTATTTCAAGGAAACCAGGGAAGAAAAGTTCCTGTCGTTTCTCGGTCTGCCGCTGTTCGAACGGAAATCGCCGATCGGCGTGATCGTCATTCAGACCCGCGAGGCCCGCCGCTTTACCGAGGACGAAATCAGCACCCTGCGCACCATTACCTTCCAGATCGGCAGCATCGTACACAACGCCCGTCTGCTGGATTCAATCCAGCATAAGGAACAGGAACGCGCCTGGCTGGAGCAGGAGCTGGCCAAAGTCAAAAACGCCTCGTCACTTGACGGAACGACCAAAAAGGGGGGGAAGCGGGGCGCAAAGGCCTGCGTACTCGGCGGTACGGCCGTCTCGGCCGGGTTCAGCCAAGGCAGGGTTTATATCCTTGACCGTTTCAACGACAAGGTTATCCAGCTTGCCAAGGTCGGATCCAATGCCGAGGAGCATCACAAATTCACCATCGCCCTGGAAAAAGTGAAGATCCAGACGCTCTACATGGAGAAGCGGGTCAGTGAAATGCTTTCCGAGGACGATGCAGCCATCTTCCATACCCATCTGATGATTCTGGAGGACCGCGGTTTTGCCACCAAGGTGACCGAACTGATCGATCAGGGCATCGGGGCCACGCGTGCGGTTCACGAAGTGGTGCATCATTACGTCCAGGCCTTTGCCGCCATGGAAGATCCCTACCTGCGGGAGCGGTCCGTGGACATGGAAGACATCGGCCGCAGGATCATTGACGCCCTTGAGGGTAACGGCAAAACCCCTTTGAAACTGAAGGAAAAACGGGTCATCGTTGCCGAGGACATTTTTCCTTCGGACCTGGCGATGCTGGATCACGACAAAATCCTGGGAATCGTGACGGAGCGGGGCAACGCCTATTCACATGCCGCCATAATGGCCAAGTCGCTGGGAATTCCCGCCGTACTCGGCGTTTCCGGGCTGATGGCTGCCTCTCAGGTCAAGGACGAGATCATCGTGGATGGCAGCTCCGGGTTTGTCTACCTGAATCCTGACGATGCCGTACGCCAGGAGTACGAGCGGCTCGAACGGGACCATGCCGTCCGGTTGAAGGAAATGGAAGGTTTGAGGGATCTGCCGGCCGTGACTACTGACGGAGCCAGAATTACTCTGAATGCCAACATAGGCCTGGTTTCGGATGTACGGGTGGCGAATCTGAACGGAGCCGAGGGGGTCGGTCTCTATCGGACCGAATTCCCCTACATGGCCCGTCCGGCTTTCCCTGACCGGATGGAGCAGGCCGGGATCTACAGCCGGGTGCTGAAAGGTTTTCCGGGACTGGCGGTGAACATCCGCACGCTGGATATCGGCGGCGACAAGTCCCTTCCATACTTCGACTTTCCGCGGGAGGACAATCCGTTTCTGGGCTGGCGCTCAATCCGCGTTTCGCTCGAACGGCAGGACATCTTTCGGGAGCAGTTGGCAGGCATTCTGCTAGCATCAACCGACGGGTGTCCCACAATCATGTTCCCTCTGGTATCGTGCGTGGATGAGATCATCGAGATCAGATCGATACTCGCTTCGGTCAGGGAAGAGCTGGAGCAGCAGGGGCATGAGGTATGCCGGGACATTCCCCTGGGGGTTATGATCGAGATTCCGGCGGCGGTCCAGACCGTGGAACTGCTGATCAACGAGGTCGATTACGTCAGCATCGGCACGAACGACCTGATCCAGTACATTCTGGCAGCCGATCGCAACAATCCCCGCATCAAGAGCTATTACGATCCGCATCACCCTGCCGTGCTGCACTCGATCAAGCGGGTTGCCGATGCTGCCGCTCAAGCCGGAAAAAAGGCCTCGGTCTGCGGCGAAATGGCTTCCGATCCGCTGAACGCCCTGCTGCTGCTGGGAATGGGCATCACCGAGTTCAGTCTGTCGGCCCCCAGCATTCCCCTGATCAAACAGACCATTCGCAACCATTCCCGAGAGGAGTGCCGCACCTTAGCCGATGCAGTACTGGCGTGCCGCAGCAACGCACAGGTCAGGCAGGTATTGGCCGAGGCCAGGAAAACATTGCGGTTGCCCTGATCGCAGATCCTGCCCCTCCCCGGCTCACGTCACTTCCCGCCCATCCAGGCCATCATAGCCGCCATACCCGGATTCCGGCATCCGTCAGAGCCGACTGGTCATACATGCCTTTGACATCGATCAGAACCGGGTTAGCTGCCATCAGGGCCGCGACATCCCCTGCCGACAGATTCAGAAACTGCTGGTGCGAAACCGCTGCAACAACGGCAGCAGCCTGCTTTAAAACCTCCAGGGGCACCAGTTCCACACCGTATTCATGGCGCGCCTCATCAGGCGAGGCCATCGGATCGCACACCTGGACATCGACGCCGTAATCCTGAAGCTCCCGGATGATGTCTATCACCCTCGAATTACGCAGATCAGGGCAGTTCTCCTTGAAAGTCAATCCCAGGACGGTCACCGTGCTGCCGAGGATGTTGTGGCCGGCATTGATCATCTCCTTTACCGCCCGCTGGGCAACGAACTTGCCCATGCCATCGTTGATCCGTCGCCCAGCCAGGATTACCTGGGGGATATAGCCTATTTTTTCCGCCTTGTGAGTCAGGTAATAGGGATCGACCCCGATGCAGTGCCCTCCCACCAGTCCGGGCTTGAATTTGAGAAAATTCCATTTCGTACCGGCCGCTTCCAGGACCTCGTTCGTGTCGATCCCCAGGCGATCGAAGATCAGCGCCAACTCGTTCATCAGGGCGATATTGAGGTCCCGCTGGGTGTTCTCTATCACCTTGGCCGCCTCGGCCACCTTGATGGAGGCAGCCCTGTGCACGCCGGCGGTCACCACCGATTCGTAGACACGGGCAACGATTTCCAGGGTCTCCTCGTCCTGGCCCGAAACCACTTTTCTTATTTTGGTGAAGGTGTGCTCCCTGTCTCCCGGATTTATCCTTTCGGGGCTGTAGCCGACCGTAAAATCGGGGCCGTTCCTGAGACCCGACACCCGCTCGAGCACAGGCACGCACACATCCTCCGTAACACCCGGATAGACGGTCGACTCGTAAACAACGATGTCTCCTTTTTTGAGTGCCCTGCCCACAGACTCTGAGGCCTTGCACACCAGGGAGAGGTCCGGCTGATTGGCATCATCCACCGGCGTCGGCACGGCAACAATGTGAAAGTCAGCCGTCGCCAGCTCCTGCAACGAATCGGTAAATAAAATATCCGCGCTCCGGAGGTCATCCCAGGACACCTCTCCGGTGCGATCATACCCCGCCTTCAGCTCGCTGATCCTGGAATGATCGATATCGAAACCGACTGTCCGCCGGACCTTGCCGAAGGCAACCGCCACCGGCAGCCCCACATAGCCCAGACCAATGACTGAAATGATTCTATCGCTTCTCATTCACGTTCCTCCACTTCGAGATCGGGTATAAAAACCGTTCATCCAGCGTGCCGGCAGACACCCGGCCGCAGACATGAAGCTGCTGCGCAGTGATAGGTCGTACCATATGGGGACAAGGGTGAAGGAAAAGATCATGCCGGACCGCACCACCCCTTCGCATCGCTGAAGGTCGGCAGCCTCAGGCGGGAACATAATTGAACCGACTTAATCTTTATACCAAAGGAAACAAAAGCGTCAATTCGGCGAAAGGTGCCGGCTTAAGGAGAGGAATAAGAATGGAAAAATCATGGAGAGCGTCATGGCCCCATCGGCAGGTCTGGGTAACAGGTGCCTGAACAGGCTGGCATGTATTAATAGGCTTCGGGCAACTCGTACTGATGTCCAGAGCCTGATAACCGACTTCAAAGAGGTGCTATTTGCCGTGCCGCCATTCGAAGCTGACCGCCTTGCAGGCGGGCAGCAGTTCGCGGAAAACGGACAACCCCTCTTCGGTAATGGCTGTGCCACTGCAGGTCAGCCATTTGAGGCCGCTCAACTGCGTCAGATTGAGCAGACCGGAGTCGCTGATGGCGCTGTGATAGATGTAGAGGCGGCGCAGGCCATGCAGTGCCTGCAGCTGGCACAACCCCTCGTCGGTAACGGAGGTATTGGAGAGATAGAGCTCCTGCAGGCCGCTCAGGTGCGACAGATATGCCAGAGAGCTGTCGTTGATATCGTACAGGAAAAGCGCCTGCAGATCGTCGGGCTGCAAGGCCTGGAGGAAACGCATTTCATTTTCGGTCGTGCCTTTGACATCCAGCCGTACCGCCTTGTCGAGAAACACCTCCCGCACACCGCGGGCGCCCCCCAGACGGTGCCAGTCCCGGTAGTCGACCGAACCGCTGCTGCGTTCGTAGAGCATACCGCAGGAATATTCTGACGGAAAGCGTATCAGGCGGGTTTCCAGGGGAGGGCCGTCAGTTCCCTCCGTTTTCTCCCCGTCACCTCTCAATACCGCCAGGCGCCGTCTGGTTTTGGCGATATCGAGGTCAACCGTGGCGGCCATCTCGGCCATCAGGTCAATACCGTCAGCCGCAGCCTCATCGACCCTTATCTTGAAACTGTAGATATCGCTGGCCTTGAGTTCTTTGATCTGTCGAATCAGGGCTTGGGTATTCTGCTCCGCCCGGGCTATCAGCCGGATGACCCGCACCAGCTCCATGGCTACGTCCAGGCCCGAGACCATTTCAGGACCCTGTTCCCACTCACTGAGGATCTCTTCCAGCACCGTGCGGTCACCGGCCGAATAGGCCCGGTTGGCCTCGGTCATCAGCTCCTGCCGGCGCAGGCGCTCCTCGTCGTCGGATGCGAGATCGGGATGGATGGCTTTGGCGACCTCGCGGTACAGGCTTTTCAGGCTTTTCTGCGATCCACCCGGCATGGGTGCGAAATCGTCGTCCAAGAGATCGGTACGGTGCTGAAACTGCGTAAAGCCTTCTTCATTCAGTGAGGAAACGGATGCGCCTTTTTCCCCCTCCCCCTCCAGCAGCCCGTTCAATTGCCACTCCAGGTCTTCCAACTGGCTGATGCGCGCCCCCAGAACCTGCGCATAGACCTGTTCGAAACTCCGGATCTCGGATTTGAGTTCCGTATAGGCCTGCTCCCATTCAGCCAGGCGGTGTTGTGCCTTGGCAAGCTCATCGCGTTTTTTGCCCAGTTCGATCTCTTCAGGTGTCTTGAGACGATTCTTATAGGGGGTCATAGGGGCCTCCCCCCCGCAGTCAGATATTCGCGGGATTCCCTGGCGAGCGACAAAGAAATCTTCCGTTTCTGGGCCATGGAAAGGCGATAGAGGGTTTCGAAGGTAGTGATCAGGTCACCTACCTCCCGGCTGGTGGTGATGAGAATATAGTCGACCACATCGTCGGGCACCCGCACCTGGCGGTCATCGGCGATCTTTTTCAGTATCATGCGGCGGGAATCATCATCGGAGGTGTCCAGCCTGGAAACCAGTCCCCATAACAGACGCGAGATCAGATGGTCGTCCAGATGGGGCAACTCCCGCGGGCTATGCAGCCCGGCCAGAGCTATCTTCCGGCCGGCGGTATAGTGATCGTTGAAAACCTGCCACAGCCCCCCCCTCAGGGAGGGATCGTCCCGCAGCAGATGCAGGTCGTCGACCAGCAGGGCGGGAGCATCGTTCAGAACCTCGAACAACTGGTCGGCGGAAAGGATATCGCGACAGGAGAGACAGGGGATCGCACAATGGCAGGCTGAACCCAGCGCATGGGCGATCGCCTTGAGCAGATGGGTTTTTCCGGAGCCGGAAGGACCGTAGAGATACAGCAGGTTCTCCGCGTCGGCGGGATCGGCGATTCGCCTGGCGAACTGCACCGCTGCGGAATTGCCGTCGCAACCGATGAAACTGTCGAAGGTCAGCAGCGAAGCTACCGGGAATTCGAAAATCTGCTGCATCGTCAAAATAACCGCGCCTGCGAGGATTCCGGCGCGGTGCGGCCCAGGTGCTGATAGGCTGCGACGGTGGCAACCCGCCCGCGCGGTGTACGGTTGAGAAACCCGTTCTGTATCAGATAGGGCTCGTAAACGTCTTCGATCGTATCGCTTTCCTCGCTGATGGCGGCGGCAATCGTGTCCAGCCCCACCGGTCCGCCGTTGAACTTGTCGATGATCGTCAGCAGAATGATGCGATCCATGTAATCAAAGCCCTTTTCGTCGATGTCCAGCAGCCTCAGCGTTTCCTGAACCACGTCCCGGGTGATGATGCCGTTTGCCCTGACCTGGGCGAAATCACGCACCCGACGCAGCAGCCGGTTGGCGATGCGCGGCGTCCCGCGGCTGCGCCTGGCCAGTTCGTGCGCACCCTGCGATTCGATCTCCATCCCCAGGATGTGTGAAGAGCGGGTGATGATGGTCGCCAGTTCGCTGTCGGTATAGAATTCCAACCGGGAGATGACGCCGAAGCGATCACGCAGTGGCGAGGAGAGCAGCCCGGCACGGGTGGTGGCACCGACCAGGGTGAAACGGGGCAGGTCCAGCTTGATCGAACGGGCGCTGGGCCCCTGGCCGATCACGATGTCCAGCTGAAAGTCCTCCATGGCCGGGTAAAGCACCTCTTCGACAACGTGGGACAGCCGGTGGATTTCGTCGATGAACAGAACGTCATGTGCTTCCAGATTGGTGAGAATGGCAGCCAGGTCTCCCGGGCGCTCGATCACGGGACCGGAGGTGGACTTGATGTTCACCCCCATTTCGCAGGCCACGATGTTGGCCAGGGTGGTCTTGCCCAGGCCGGGAGGGCCATACAGCAGCACATGATCAAGCGCCTCCCCCCTCCCCTTGGCTGCATCGATGAAAAGACCCAGGTTCTGCTTGATCTTTTCCTGGCCGATATATTCGCCGAGTGCCCGGGGACGCAGGGTTGCATCGTACTGAAAATCGTCGTCGTTTTTTTGGGGAGCAATGGTGCGGGAATTCATCGGATCTCCGTAGCGAACGCTTGCCGAGGGGGGAACTATGACTCAATTTGCGGCGATTGTCAAAGGAGGAGTAGCCCAAAAGGCATTCATGAATCCGCTCCGCCCGCACTTGAGCGGGCATGCCTCGGATGTGCACAACAAAAAAGGCCCGGCAACGAAGTGCCGGGCCTTTTCCGAATCAAATGCTCGGAACTGTCAGGCGCTGGCTGCGATTGCCTTATCGTATCCCATGCTGAAGGCCTTCTTGTTCAGCTCCAGGAATGCTTCGGGAACGCTGGAAAGCACGGCTTTCTCGGCATTTTCGCGGGTCACCTGGCCGGTCAGGGCAACCATGGCGCCCAGGGCAACGATATTGGCAACGATTTCACGTCCCACATCGTTTTTGGCCGTGTTGATAATCGGGAATGCAACGGTCTTGAAATTCCCCGGCGGTACGTTTTTGACCAGATCGGAATCGATCAGCAGCACCCCACCCTCTTTCAGGTCATGGGAGTACTTGTTGGCTGCTTCCTGGGTCATGGCCAGAAGCGCATCGCACTGGGTTACCTTGGGGTAGTCGATGGCGCCGTCGGAGATGATGACTTCCGACTTGGAAGCGCCGCCACGGGCCTCGGGACCGTAGCTCTGCGACTGGACGGCCTGTTTTCCCTCGTAGATGGAGGCGGCCTTAGCCATGATGATGCCGGCGGTGATGAGCCCCTGCCCCCCTGCGCCGGAAAATCTGAGTTCATATCTGGACATCTATATCTCTCCTTTTCCTTAGTGAATTACTTGGCGGCCTGGGCGCGCTCGATAACCTTGGCATACTCGGCGGTATATTCGGGTTTTTCCTCTTTGTAGAGAACACCGGTCAGGACCTTGCCCTGCAGCTGCTCGGCGGTCATCTTCTCGGCAGCCTTGATCGGTACGGCAACTTCCTTCAGGCGGTTCATCATCTCGATAACCGACTTGTACTTGTTGCGACGGCCGTAGGTTGTGGGGCAGTCGTCCAGGATCTCGACCACGGAGAAACCTTTGTGCTGGATGGCTTCCACGATCAGCTTGTCGATCTGGTTGGCATGGAAAGCGGTGCCGCGGGCCACGAAGGTGGCGCCGGCTCCGATGGCCAGTTTGGCGATGTCGAAGTTCGGATCAGGGTTACCGTACGGCGTGGTGGAGGCCTTGTGGCCGGTCGGGGTGGCCGGGGAGAACTGGCCGCCGGTCATGCCGTAGATGTAGTTGTTCATGATGATGTAGGTCATGTCGATGTTACGGCGGCAGGCATGGATGAAGTGGTTGCCGCCGATGGCGGTACCGTCGCCGTCGCCGCCGCACAGGATCACGTTCATTTCCGGCTTGGCCAGCTTCACGCCGGTTGCAAAAGCAGCGGCACGGCCGTGGGCGGTGTGCAGGGTGCAGCAGTCAATGTAGCCGGGGAGTCGGGAAGCGCAGCCGATACCGGACACAATGGCCGTATTTTCCTTCTTGAGACCAAGAGTATCCATTGCGCGGATCAAGCCCTTCATAACGATGCCGTGACCGCAGCCCGGGCACCAGATATGGGGCAGCTTGCCCGGACGAATGTACTTTTCATATTCAAAAGCCATGGTTACTTAACCTCCTTCATCTTCTCGAGTATCTGGTCGGGATTAATCGGCTCGCCGTCAACACGGAAGATTCCGAGGATCGGGGCTTTGCCTTGAGCGCAGCGCTCCACTTCATTGGCACACATACCCAGGTTCATCTCAGGTACGACAAAACCTTTGACCTTGCCGGCCAAAGCCTTGATCTGCTTATCCGGGAACGGCCAGAAGGTCTTGATGCGGAACATGCCGGCCTTGATGCCCTGCTCGCGGGCAGCATTGACAGCATAACGAGCCGAACGGGAGGTCGAGCCGTAAGCAATGACCACCACTTGGGCGTCGTCCAACTGGTATTCTTCGAAGGTGACGATATCGTCAACATTGGCTTCAACCTTGCGCACTTGGCGCTCTTCCTCGGCCTGAACGATTTCGGCCTTGGTTGTCGGGAAACCATCCTGCATCTTGTTGAGACCGGTCACATGGAATTTGTAACCGCTGCCGAAGGCGGCCAGCGGCGGTACATCGCCGAAGCTGGTGTCATAGGGTTTGTACTGGTCCGGTGCGACGGTCGGAGTTTTACGCGGAACGACTTCGATCTCGCCAGTTTCTGGGAAAACGATGCGCTCACGCATGTGGGCAACGATCTCATCCGGCATGACCATAACCGGGGTACGGTATTTTTCAGAGAGATTGAAGGCACGAATGACTTCTTCGTAGGTCTCCTGAACCGAAGCAGGCACCAGGCAGATGGCCGGGTGGTCACCGTGGGTGCCCCATTTTGCAGCCATAACGTCCGACTGGCTGGGACCGGTCGGCATACCGGTGGAGGGACCGCCGCGCATGACGTTGTAGACGACGCAGGGGATTTCGGCAATGCAGCCGTAGCCGATCAGTTCCTGCTTGAGAGACAAACCGGGGCCGGATGTCGATGTAAGAACCTTGGAGCCGGCCAGTGAGGCGCCCAAAATGGCAGCCATGGCACCGATCTCGTCTTCCATCTGAATGAATTTTCCGCCGATTTTAGGAAGCTCGACAGACATGACCTCAGCAACCTCTGTCGAGGGTGTGATTGGGTAGCCGCCGAAAAAGTTGCAGCCGGCGTAGATGGCGCCGTGTGCTGCGGCCTCGTTACCCTGAAGAAACGCTACTTTTTTTGCCACTGTTCATTTCCTCCCATTGATTTATTCAGCTGTGACCTTGATGGCGAAATCCGGGCATCTCAGTTCGCATTGCATACACTTGATACATGCTTCCAGATTTTTTACGGTGGCGTAGAACCCCTTCATTTCCAGCACCTTGGTGGGGCAGAATTCCACGCAGATGTGGCATCCCTTGCAATACTTTTCAATAATTTCAATTTTCGGCAATTTTTTCTCCATCTGAAAAGACTCCTTTTTACCCGTAGTTAAAGGTGTGAAATTCTCAAGCCTTAAATGTGGCAAAAGAAGGGCCGGAAAACCCTTCTTTTGCACAGACAAAGCCTGAAGCCGTTTTAAGGATTACTTCATGCTGTCGACGAGACCTTTGACAGCGGCAACCGATTTATCCATCATCTCCTGCTCTTCGGCATCGAGAGCGAACTCGATGATGCTCTCAACACCCTTCTCGCCCAGAACGGCGGGAACGCCGACGTAGTAGCCGTTGACACCGAACTCGCCCTGCAGGAAGCAGCAGGTCGGCAGCACGCGCTTCTGGTCCTTGAGGATCGACTCGGCCATGGCGATGGCGGAGGAAGCAGGCGAGTAGAAGGCAGAGCCGGTCTTGAGCAGAGCCACGACTTCGCCGCCGGCTCCGCGGGTGCGCTTGACCATGGCGTCCATGACTTCCTTGGCCTTGGCCTTATCCTTGTACTTGCGCTCCAGCAGTTCCATGACCGGAATGCCGTTGACGCTGGCGTAGCGGACCAGCGGCACCATGTCGTCGCCGTGACCGCCCAGGGTCATGGCGGTAACGTCCTTCACGGAAACGCCCAGTTCCCAGGCGATGAAGGTAGCGAAACGGGCGGAGTCGAGCACGCCGGCCTGACCGATGACGCGGCTGTAGGGGAAGCCGGTTACTTTCTGACAAAGGGTAACCATGGCGTCCAGCGGGTTGGAGATGACGATGACGATGGAGTTCGGAGCGTACTGCTTGATACCTTCGGCAACGCTGGTCATGATCTTGGAGTTGACTTCGATCAGGTCGTCGCGGCTCATGCCCGGCTTGCGGGGCAGACCTGCGGTCACGATTACCACGTCAGAGCCCTGAATATCTTCGTAGCTGTTGGTTCCCTTCAGGCAGACGTCGTAACGGTCGACCGGGCCGACTTCGGCGATATCGAGCATTTTGCCCTGGGGCAGTCCTTCGACGATGTCGAACATGACAACGTCACCGAGTTCGCGCAGAGCGCAAAGCTGAGCAAGAACCCCACCAATCTGTCCGCCGCCGATGAGTGCAATCTTTTTACGTGCCATACTGTCTTTCCTCCTTGTGGGTTGATGTACAGATAATCAGAGTGGCGGCACCACTGCGCCGCCCCTTCGATAGCAGTCGAATTACATGTTGTCGATCAAGGCATCGGCAAAGCCGGAACAGGATAACAATGTAGCACCCTGCATCATGCGCTCGAAATCGTAGGTGACGCGTTTCTGGCCTATGGTCCTGTCAATGGCCCTGGTAATCATGTCGGCCGGTTCCTGCCATCCCATATACTCGAGCATCATCACGCCGGAAAGAATCACGGAGCCCGGATTGACCTTGTCGAGATTGGCATATTTCGGGGCAGTGCCGTGCGTGGCCTCGAATATGGCGTGGCCGGTAACGAAATTGATGTTGGCGCCGGGAGCGATCCCGATTCCGCCGACCTGAGCAGCCAGAGCATCCGAAAGGAGATCGCCTTCCAGGTTCATGCAGGCCAGTACGTCGAATTCTTTGGCGCGGGTCAGCACCTGCTGCAGCGTGATGTCGGCGATGGTGTCCTTGATCATCAGCAGCTTCTTCCACTGGCCCGATCCGTGGGTCGGCATCAGCGTCAGGGCGGCCTCCACCTCCCTGCAGATGTCTTCTCGCTGCCGGGGGGACATCATATCGTAGCCGGGGTCGATCTGTCGGGCATTGTTCTCGATCGAGATGGCCGCGTTATGATCCTTGTTGTCAATGATCCACGATTCGCGCTCGGTCACCACCCGGTGACGGAATTCGCTGGTGGCCAGCCGGTACCCCCAGTCCTTGAAGGCCCCTTCGGTGTACTTCATGATGTTGCCCTTGTGCACCAGGGTAAGGGACTTGCGCCGGTGCTTCAGGGCATATTCGATGGCAGCGCGGACCAGACGTTCCGAGCCTTCCTTCGAGATCGGTTTTATCCCGATGGAAGAGCTTTCGGGGAAGCGGATCTTGCTGACCTTCATCTCCTTGATCAGGAAGTCCTTGATCCGCTCGCATTCAGGGGTTCCCTGCATCCATTCGATGCCGGTGTAGATGTCTTCGCAGTTTTCGCGAAAGATCACCATGTCGACATCTTCCGGCTTTTTCACCGGAGAGGGAACCCCCTGGAAATAGCGGATGGGGCGCAGGCAGACATACAGGTCGAGCACCTGGCGCAGGGCCACGTTGAGAGAACGGATGCCCCCGCCAATGGGGGTGGTCAGGGGACCTTTTATGCCGACCAGGAATTCCTTGAAAGCCTCGATGGTTTCATCGGGCAGCCACGCCTTGTCCCCCATTGCTTCCCGGAACATGTTGAAAGGCTTTTCACCGGCATAGACCTCCATCCAGGAGATCTTCCTGCTTCCGCCGTAACATTTGCCCACCGCAGCGTCGAAGACACGTACCGAGGCCTTCCATATGTCGTGTCCGGTTCCGTCGCCTTCTATGAAAGGAATGATCGGGTTGTCGGGCACGACGACTCTGCCGTCGGGCCCCATGGTGATCTTTTCCCCCGGGGGAACTGTTACGTAGGTATACGACATCCAACCTCACTTCATGGATGGTACTGCTGTGATACGAAAAAAGCGGGCCTGGTCAGCCAGTGAAGCCGGCCAGGCCCATTGTTTTACAGTGCGTCCACGATAGCGTTCAATGTGGCGCTGGGGCGCATCGCTTTCGACACTTTTACACAGTCAGGATGATAATAGCCACCCATATCGACAGGCTTGCCTTGAGCACCGAGAAGCTCCTCATTGATTTTCGCCTCGTTCTCGGCCAACTTCTGGGCCACGGTGACGAATTTCGCCTTGAGCCCGGCATCCTTTGCCTGCTCGGCCAGGGCCTGAGCCCAGTAGAGAGCCAGGTAGAAATGGCTGCCGCGGTTGTCGATCTGCCCCACTTTACGTGCAGGCGATTTGTTGTTGTCCAGGAATTTGGCAATGGCCTGGTCAAGGGTTTCAGCCAGCACTTGGGCCTTGTCGTTGTTAAAGACAGAGGCGAGATGCTCGAGGGAGGCGGCCAGAGCGGAGAATTCGCCCAGCGAATCCCAGCGCAGGTAGCCTTCCTTGACGAACTGCTGGACATGCTTGGGAGCGGAGCCGCCTGCGCCGGTCTCGAACAGTCCGCCGCCAGCCAGGAGCGGAACGATCGAAAGCATCTTGGCGCTGGTGCCGACTTCCAGAATCGGGAAGAGGTCGGTGAGGTAGTCGCGCAAAACGTTGCCGGTCACGGAGATCGTGTCCAGACCTTTGCGGATCCTCTCCAGGGAGTAGTTCATGGCGTCGACCGGCGGAAGGATTCTGATCTCCAGACCGGCAGTGTCGTAATCCTTGAGGTACTTCTCCACCTTGGCAATGACGTTGGCATCATGGGCGCGGTTCTTGTCGAGCCAGAAAACGGCGTGTGCGCCGGTTGCCTTGGCCCTTCTCACGGCCAGCTTAACCCAGTCCTGGATAGGGATATCCTTCACCCGCGACATCCTCCAGACATCGCCCGCTTCGACCTTATGCTCCATCAGGGAGTTGCCGGCCGCATCGACCACGCGCACCGTACCGTCGAAGGGAATTTCAAAGGTGGTGGGGTGCGAGCCGTACTCTTCCGCCTTCTGGGCCATCAGGCCAACGTTGGGCACGGAACCCATGGTCGCGGGATCGAGAGCGCCATGTTTCTGGCAGTCCTGAACGATTGCCTTGTACATGGTGGCATAGCAGCGATCAGGAATCATGGCCTTGGTATCCTGCAGTTTGCCTTCGGCATTCCACATCTTGCCGGAATCGCGCACAACCACCGGCATGGAGGCGTCGACGATGATGTCGTTGGGCACGTGCAGGTTGGTAATCCCCTTGTCGGAGTCGACCATGGCCAGAGCGGGGCGCTTGGCGTATACAGCCTGAATGTCCGCCTCGATCTCGGCCTTCTTGTCAGCCGGAAGGCTCTGGATCTTGTTGTAGAGGTCGCCGAGACCCATGTTGGGATTGACGCTCAGCTCCTTGAAAGTAGCGGCGTGCTTCTCGAAAACGTCCTTGTAGAAGACCGAAACGGCATGACCGAACAGGACCGGGTCGGACACCTTCATCATGGTCGCTTTCAGGTGCAGGGAAAGCAGCTGGCCGCTCTTTTTAGCATCCTCGATCTGCTCTTCGTAGAACTTCCGCAGGGCCTTGGCGCTCATGAAGGTGGCGTCGAGAATCTCGCCTTTTTCAGCGGTGAGCTTGTCCTTGAGAACGGTGGTCTTGCCGTCGTTGCCGACCAGCTCGATTTTGAAAGCGCCGCCGTCAACCATCTCGACCGACTTCTCGTTGCCATAGAAATCGCCGGCAGACATGTGCGTCACTTCGGATTTCGAGTCGGCAGTCCAGGCACCCAGCTTGTGGGGGTTCTTCTTGGAGAAGTTCTTCACCGAAATCGGGGCGCGGCGATCGGAGTTGCCTTCGCGCAGAACCGGGTTGACGGCGCTGCCGAGGACCTTGGCGTAACGCTCCTTGATCTCTTTCTCGGCGTCGTTCTGGGGGTTCTCCGGATAATCGGGAACCTTGTAACCCTGCTGCTGCAGTTCCTTGATGGCCTCTTTCAGCTGGGGAACCGAGGCGCTGATATTCGGCAGCTTGATGATGTTGGCCTCCTGCTGGAGGGAAAGCTCACCGAGCTGGGCCAGAAAATCGGGGATCCTCTGGCTCTCCGTCAGATTCTCGGGAAAATTGGCGATAATCCTGCCTGCCAGGGAGATGTCGCGGGTCTCGACGTCAACGCCGGTCCCTTTGGTGAACGCCTGGACGATGGGGAGCAGAGAATAGGTTGCCAGCGCGGGTGCCTCATCGATTTCCGTCCAAATTATCTTGTGTGTTGCCATGTTCCCTCCTTGATTTATATGCCAGTATCGTCTGAACCCATACACACCAACAGGCAGCTTTCTTCGCTGCGCAAGGCATCCGATGCGTTCATCGGAAACTGCAAAAACACCACCCGAAAATCAATGCAAATATTTGTATTTATTTGACTTTATCTCGGTTTACGAAAGTTTGTATACAGTATACAAAAACACTTGGGACTGTCAAGGGAAAACATTGTGCAAACGATAATATAGAGCCGGTTCGGGCCGAATTTGTCAGATTTATTTTCTGGTGGAATAGCGTCTGGCTTCCGAAGCCTCTTCGCGGGTGAAATGGCGGGGAATCTTGAGGGTCTGACCGGGCCAGAGCTGCTTGGGGTCTCTGATCTGGTCGCGGTTGGCCCGGTAGATGATGGGCCAGAGGGAGGAGTCGTTGTAAATTTCGGTGCGGGCCGCGATCTGGGGCAGCGTCTCTCCCCTGCGGACGGTATGGGATAAGGGCAGCGCCTGACTGTCCCGTGATTGGCCTTCAGCCCTGGAGGGCGCGGCCCCTTTTTCCGCCTTCTGTCTTTCGAGCTTGCGCAACCGCTCTTCAGTCTCGCGCGAAAGGCGTTCCTGTTCGGCGCGTGCCGCCTGCTCGGCGGCACGCTGGCGCTCTTCGGCCTGCTGCAATTCAATTCTTTGCTTCAGCTCCTGCCTGAGCAGGTCCCCCTTCTGGAGGGCCAGCAGATAGTAGCTGTCAGCCTTTTCCCGGTCGCCCTGCACATGAAGCACTGCTTCACCGTGCTCGAACGTCTCGACCAGGTTTTCGAATTCCTGCGGGAAAGCCTCGGAGGCACCCTGCCCTCCGAGGTCATCGACCAGTGCCGTAGCCTGATTGCGCCAATTAGGGGCCGGTGCCGCAGAACAGGCGTTCAGCAGACAGCCCACCAATATCAGAGCAATCAGGCGGCTCACGTCTGTATCGTTTACCCCTGCTTTTCAGCCAGCCGGATTCCCAACTCCCGCAGTTGCTTGTTCTCTACCAGCGAGGGGGCCTCGGACATCAGGCAGGCGCCTTTCTGGGTCTTGGGAAAGGCGATGACGTCGCGGATCGAGTCGCTGCCGGTCAGCAGCATGATCAGGCGATCCATTCCGAAGGCGATGCCGCCGTGAGGGGGAGTACCGAATTCGAGGGCATCCAGCAGGAAGCCGAACTTGCTGCGGGCCGACTCTTCCGAGAGCCCGAGCAGCCTGAACATCAGCGACTGCACCTGCTCCTGGTGAATCCTGATGGAGCCTCCGCCGATTTCGTTGCCATTGAGCACCAAGTCGTAGGCCTTGGCGCGGCAACGGCCGGGATCGGATTCCACAAACGGCAGATCCTCATCCATGGGAGCGGTAAAGGGATGATGCACCGCAGCCCAGCGTTTTTCCTCCTCGTCCCACTCCAGCAGCGGAAAATCGGTAACCCACACGAAGCGGTAGTCGTCCTTGCTGGTCAGTTGCAGGATGCCGGCAAGGTGATTGCGCAGCTTGCCCAGCGAGTCGTTGACCACCTTGGGCTTGTCGGCCACGAAGAACAGCAGGTCGCCTTCCTCGGCACCGAACGCTGCGTTCATGGCCGCAATCTCGTCGGAGGTGAAAAATTTGGCTATGGGGGAATGCCACTCGCCGTTTTCTATCTTGACGTAGGCCAGTCCCTTGGCGCCGTAGATCTTGACGAATTCCGTCAGATCGTCGATCTCCTTGCGGGAGAACCTGGCGCATCCCTTGGCATTGATCCCCCGGATGCATCCCCCTTTTGCGGCAACATCGGCAAACACCTTGAAACCCGAGCCTTTGACCAGATCGGTCAGTTCGCACAGCTCCATGCCGAAGCGCATGTCCGGGTTATCGACGCCGAAACGCCTGATGGCCTCGGCATAGGTGATCCGCTCGACCGGCAACTGCACTTCGACCCCTTTGGCCTCCTTGAAGATGCGGGCGATCAAGCCCTCCATCACGGTAATGATGTCTTCGCGGTCGATGAACGACATCTCGCAATCGATCTGGGTAAACTCCGGCTGGCGGTCGGCCCGCAGGTCCTCGTCGCGGAAGCAGCGCACCACCTGGAAATACCGGTCAAATCCAGAGATCATCAGGATCTGCTTGAATATCTGGGGGGACTGGGGCAGAGCGTAGAAACAGCCCTGGTTGATGCGGGAGGGCACCAGGAAGTCACGGGCACCTTCCGGCGTGGATTTCGTCAGGAAAGGGGTTTCCAGCTCAAGGAAGCCGTTTTCCGTCAGGTAACTGCGCGTTACCTGGGCTACCTTCGAACGGAGGATGAGGTTGTGCTGGAGCTGCGGACGGCGCAGATCGAGATAGCGGTGTTTCAGCCGGATGTTCTCGTTGATGTCGCTGTATTCGTCGAGCATGAAGGGAAGCGGCTTAGAGCGGTTCAGCAGCTTGCACTCGCTGACCTGGATTTCCACTTCACCGGTCTTCATGTTCGGATTGACCGTCCCCTCCGGCCTCGGGATGACCTTACCCTTGATAGCCAGTACGAACTCGCTGCGCACCGACTCGGCCACTGCGTGGGCCTGGCTGCTCAGCTCCGGATCGAAGACAACCTGGGCTATGCCCTCGCGATCGCGCAGATCGATGAAGATCAACCCACCATGATCGCGGCGGCGCAGCGACCATCCCATCAGGATCACTTCACTGCCGACATCCTTTGCCGTCAAATCGCCACAGTAATGAGTCCGTTTCCAACTGCCCAGCGTATCCATAGTATCCTCCATTAATATTTCAAATAAAGCTGTTGCACTGAAAACCAAAAGCCATCACCACGGGAGGACAAGGAGGGCTCAGAGAAAAAGCAACATCAAGGCTTAACAATTTTGGATCATTCTTTTGCGTTTGCCTTCCTCGTTTTTCCTCTGTTACCTCCGTGTCCTCCGTGGTAAATCGCCTTTTAGCTTCTCAGTGTCTCAGTGGTAAATTTGCTTTTGAATGCGTCAGTTGATAAGCCGCCCGATATTGCCGAAGCGCGGCCGGAATTTCTCCCGGTCCCAGGACCAGTATTTGATGAAGGCCAGCCCCTTGATCTTGTCCCGCGACACAAAGCCCCAGAAGCGGCTGTCATAGGAGCGGTCACGGTTGTCCCCCATCACGAAGTAAGAATTGGGCGGCACGGTAACGGGCCCGAAGGTATCGCGGGGATTCATCTCCTTTGGAATGACCTCTTTTTCCTTGTGTACCTCATGGGGGTTTTCGTAGGGCTTCCCATTCACGAAGACCTTCTTCCCCTTCCCTTCCACCACGTCCCCCGGTGCGCCGACAATGCGCTTGATAAAGTCCTTGCTGGGATCTTCGGGATATTCGAAGACGATGACATCCCCTTGGTGCGGATCGCGCAACTTCAGGAAAGTGGCGCCCGAAAACGGAATCCTGGTGCCGTAAATGAACTTGTTGACCAGCAGATGGTCGCCGATTGCCAGCGTATCCTCCATGGACCCGGAAGGGATCTTGAAGGCCTGGACCAGGTAGGTGCGGATGACCAGCGCCAGCAGTATGGCAATAACGATCGATTCCGCGTATTCGCGGATTATGCCTTTTCTCCTGGCCCCCTGCTCGCAGGCAGGTCCGGGAGATTCGTTGTTCACACTTTTTTCCGGTATCTCGGTATGTTCTTCCATAGTGGTTCCTTTAAAAGGTTAACGTTGCGGAAGCGTTCGGGCAGGCCGATTTCAGTCCACCTTTAATATTGCCAGAAATGCCTCTTGGGGCAACTCGACATTACCCACATTCTTCATGCGTTTCTTGCCTTCTTTCTGCTTTTCCAGCAATTTGCGTTTACGGGTGATATCGCCGCCATAGCACTTCGCCAGAACATCCTTGCGCATGGCCTTGACCGTTTCGCGGGCGATGACCTTGTTGCCAATGGCAGCCTGGATGGCTACTTCGAACATCTGGCGCGGGATCAGTTCCTTCATCTTGGCGACCAGGTCGCGGCCGCGGAAGTAGGCCTTGTCGCGGTGAATGATCAGCGACAGGGCATCCACCACCTCACCGTTGATCATGACGTTCATCCGCACCAGTTCACTGCGGCGGTAGTCGAGATGTTCGTAATCCAGGGAGGCGTACCCCTTGGTGATGGATTTCAGACGGTCGTAGAAATCGAGCACGATCTCGTTCAGCGGCAGCTCGTAGATGATCATGACGCGGGTCGGGGTGAGGTATTTAATCTCCCGCTGCACGCCGCGCTTGTCCTCGCACAGGGCCAGCACCCCGCCGACGAACTCGTTGGGCACATGGATATGCGCCAGGATGAAAGGCTCTTCGAGGAAGGCAATATGCTGTTGCTCGGGCATCTGGTTGGCGCTCTCGATGGTCAGAACCTCGCCGGTCACGCGGTGAACCTTGTAGACAACCGTCGGAGCCGTGGTGATCAAGTCCAGACCGAATTCGCGTTCGAGACGTTCCTGGATGATCTCCATGTGGAGCAGCCCAAGAAACCCGCAGCGGAAGCCGAAACCGAGCGCCACCGATGTCTCCGGCTCGAAGGAAAAGGAGGAATCGTTGAGCTTGAGCTTGGCCAGGGCGTCTCGCAACTGCTCGTACTGAGAGGTGTCGATGGGATACAGGCCGGAGAACACCATCGGCTTGACCTCTTTGAATCCCCCCAGCGGCACGTCGCACTGCCGGTGCAGAAGCGTCACCGTATCACCGACCTTGGCGTCGGCTACATCCTTGATGCCGGCGATGATGAAGCCGACCTCTCCGGCAGCCAGCTCGGTCACCTCGCGCATTACCGGGGCAAAGACTCCGATTTTGAGCGCTTCGTAGGCACGGTTGGTGGACATCAGCTGGATCTTGTCCCCTTTTTTGAGGGTACCGTCGAACAGTCGCACCAGGATGATCACCCCCTGGTACTGGTCGTACCAGGAATCGAACAGGAGCGCCTTGAGCGGCGCCTGGGCATCGCCCTTGGGTGGGGGGATCTTCTTGACGATCTCCTCCAGGATCTCGCGGGTGCCGATACCCTCCTTGGCGCTGGCCAGAACCGCGTCGTGGGCATCGATTCCGATGATCTCCTCGATCTCGTTGATCACCCGCTCGGGTTCGGCGGCCGGCAGATCAATCTTGTTCAGAACCGGAAACACTTCGAGATTGTTATCCAGAGCCAGGTAGACGTTGGCCAGGGTCTGGGCTTCGACCCCCTGGGAGGCATCCACCACCAGCAGCCCCCCTTCGCAGGCGGCGAGCGAACGGGAAACCTCGTAGGTAAAATCCACGTGGCCGGGGGTATCGATCAGGTTGAGCACGTAATCGATGCCGTCATCGGCGCGGTAGTTGAGTCTGACGGTCTGGGCCTTGATGGTGATTCCCCGCTCCCGCTCCAGGTCCATCTTGTCCAGAAACTGATCCTGCTTTTCACGGTCGGACAGCGCGCCGGTATACTCCAGCAGACGGTCTGCCAGAGTGGATTTGCCGTGGTCGATATGAGCGATAATGGAAAAATTTCGAAGTTTGCTGATATCCATGAATTCCTTGGGTCTGCCGGGAAAGTGTAATATTGAAGGATAAATAAAACTCCTGCGAATGTAAAGGAGAAATGGGCTCGGAGCTGCCCCGGCGGTGGCAGGACAGCGTGGATGTCATGAGATTCGTGCAGGAGTTCGACAGGAAGGATGACTGGCGGAAAGATCGGCGAAGAAAGGGAACGGAACCGCAGCAACAACACGAGGGCCGCATGCGCAAAGGGCTGCTGCGGGTTGCATCACAACCACTCCCACAGCCCCCGGGGAACGATCATCTGAATAACCTCCTGGCTGATAGAGGCGGTGATTACCAGGTCTCCGGCATCATTGAGATCCCACGACTCCTCGTCAATGGTGACAACCTGCTGGAGTCCTTCCCTGATGCGGACTGACGATGCAAACTCACCCAGGGCATCCACCCAGTGCTGATAGATGAGTGGATTGATCTCCACCCGGCTTTGGAGATCATCGAATTTCGTCTGCCTGGCCACGCTCACCATATGTTGCACCCCGACATGCTGCCGGTGACGGCGAGACCGCTACTCATCCGTCACCTGGATGAAGATGCCATGAGAAGGGGGATTTTTGCCGTAATGACTGCGGATCAACGCCACCGCGGCAACATCCAGCACAGTGTCACGCTGCATCAGCAGCACTCCGGAAGCACTTTCTACATCGCGGGCCAACCGCATTCCGGACATCAGCTCCCGGGGCGCAATCTCCACCTCCGAAACCACGCCGATCTTCTTGCCTTCGAAATACACGATCTGCGTGATGCTGTGGAACAGGGTCACCAACTGGGGATCAAGCAGCGTGCCGCAATGAAAGCGGGCCGACATGATGGCATAGTCGGCCCGGCCCTGCTCCACCGAACGGGCAGATTTCTCGATCAGATCGGCAATGGCGATCAAACGTGCCCCCAGCGGGATACCCTCCCCCTTGAGACCGTCCGGGAAACCGCTGCCGTCATAGGCTTCATGATGGCCACGGATCAGGGGCAGCACATCCTGAAGCTCCTCCATCCGGGAGAACATCTCCTCCCCCCTCAGCGGGTGCTGACGATAATCGCGCAGCTCGTTCTCTGACATCTCATCGAGATACTTGCCCGGCGAGTGCGAGAGACTGCTGAATTTGCCGGCATCGTGCAGCAGGGCTGCCAGCCTGAACCTGCCGATGGTTTCGGCATCCAGCCCCATCTTGCGGGCCGCATCGGTCACCAGCGTGCTGACCGTGCGGGCATGGACGGCCGGGAAATCGCACATGGTTTCGAAGAATGCGTCAAAAGCACGGCTCAGCACCGCCACCGGATGCTTCTTATCAAAGCTTTTCAGGGCCTCGCTCTGTGCCCGGATCGTACTGGTGGTCTGCAGCAGGCGTTTTTTGAGGTTCTCGTTCCAGGCTTCCAAGTCCTTGTTCTGCTCGTTGATGATCTCGCTCAGACGTCTGCTTTCCCTGGTGCGGAGGTACAGCGTCACGGCCTCCCTGACCGTACGCACCAAATCATCCTCGTCCCAAGGTTTGGAGATATAGCGATAGGCTCCCCCCTTGTTGATGGCGTCGATGGTGGCGTTGATATCGGAATATCCGGTCAGCAGGATGCGCAGGGCATGCGGGGCAACCTCCTGCGAGTGACTGAGAAATTCGGCGCCGTTCATGCCGGGCATGCGCTGATCCGAGACGATCACCGCAACCTCCGGAATCTGACCGAGCAGATCAAGCCCCTGCTCACCGGAAGCGGCCGTATGGAGTTCGAACGGTTCATCCCTCAGGAGGCGCTGCAGCGAACGCAGTATGTTCTCCTCGTCATCAACCAGAACTACGGCAATGTTATCGCTCGATATGGACATTGGTCATTCCTTGCACGCCATTGAATTTTTCGAACCTAAAAACGGGATCAGAGTCGATTTCAAGGTAATGTTGGCATTCAGAATGGTGAACATCCTTTGATGTTCTGTCAATAGTTCTTGCGTCGAAGAACTCAGCCGACACATTTCACTCGACTGTGTGGCGGTCCTTCTCGATCAGCATGATAACCGTTCCCCGCTGGCCGTACCTGCCGAACGGGGTGATGTGAACATCATAGTGTGTACCGTGGCGGATCCAGCTCAGGCACGCCACGTCATCACCCGCGAGATCCGGCAACAGCCGGCAGACATCCTGCGGCAGCACGTCGCGGCAGTCAGTCCCCAGAAGAGCGGATTCCACCTCCCTGAACAGCTCGACCGCCTTCTGGTTGCCCTGTACCATCATACCGGCCGTGTCAATGCCGATCACGGGGAACGGCAACGAATGCAGCATGCTTTGGGCAATGGCCAAGGCGCCGTTGCGCAGCTCAAGGTCTGCGGTCCGCTCCTGTACCATCTTTTCCAGCATCTCGTTGTAGTGGGCCAGAGCGGCCACCAACTCGCGGTTGTGCCGCTGCAGATGATAGCGCTCCAGAGAATTGCTCACCGTGAAACGCAGCTCATCCTCGTTCCACGGCTTGGGAATGAACTTGTAGATATGCCCTTCGTTTATGGCGGCCACTATGACGCCGGCATCGGCATAACCGGAAAGCACGATGCGGATCGTTTCCGGCCAGCGCAGATATACCTCCTTGAGGAAATCGACCCCGTTCATCACCGGCATGCGATAGTCGGAGATCACGACCTGGACCGGCTGCTCTTCGACAAGCATCCGCAATCCTTCATCGCCCGAACCGGCTGTCAGGATCTCGTAGTCATCGTCCAGAAAGAACCGTTCCAGGGCATGCAGGACATTTTTTTCGTCATCCACGCACAGGATCTTGACCTTCTCGTTATCGGGCATGGCAGTTCCCCTGTTGCCGTGTGTCGGGCAGCTATGCTTCCGGAGTCACTTCCCCGGCACGTGTCCCGGCTGACATGATATCCCGTCGAGGGGCAGGCGTACCGTAAACGTGGCACCAATACCCGGCCCGCTCTCGACGCTGAGGTCGCCGCGATGTTTTCTGACGATTTCGTAGCTGGTCGCCAGTCCGAGACCGACCCCTTGTCCGACCTCCTTGGTGGTGAAGAAGGGTTCAAAGATGCGATCCGCTATTTCCGGCGGTATTCCGACACCCGTATCCCTGATGCTGACGAAAATGTTCCCTCCATCCGCCCAGGTCCTGACGGTAATTTCCCCCTGCGTTTCCAGTGCCTGGGCGGCATTGACCAGCAGGTTCAGAAAGACCTGGTTCAACTGCTGCGGAAAGCATTTCAGGCGGGGCAGCTCACCATACTCCCGGTTGAGCACGGCCAGGTATTTGATCTCGTTCCAGGCGATATTGATGGTTGCATCGAGGCAGTCGTTGATATTGACACTGGAACATTCGGCCTGATCAACACGGGAAAAGTTTTTCAGGTCCTGCACAATGCGATTCACACGGGTGGCGCCATCAAGGGATTCGACAATGAGCTGGTCGATATCGTCCAGAATCGGATCGACCTTCAGTTTTTGGCGCAACTGGCGGATCCGTTCCATATTGCCGCCATCATCGCCTGCCGCATCGATGATCTGATCCTGCAGGGCGATGAACTCCTTGAAACGACTGAGGTATTTTTTGAGGGTGGAGAGATTGCTGGAAATGAAACCGATGGGATTGTTGATCTCGTGCGCCACACCGGCAGCAAGCTGCCCGATGGAGGCCATCTTCTCCTGCTGGTAGATAGCGCGCTGCGCCGTGCTCAATTCATCGGAGGTCTGCTGCAGCTTCTCGGTGATGGCACGGATCTCGGTGGTGTCGTTGATGGAGATGACCAGCCCGGAAACCTCGCGGTTGCCGGGGGAATTCACGGTGTAGATGTTCAGGTCGTACATGCGATGAGAACCGTTATGCAGCAACTCTCCGCGGCTGCCGTCAAAGTTGATGAAGGCGAAGCCGGAACCGGTCAGCAGCTCGCGCCAATCATGACCGACCAGTTGATCGAACTGTCTGCCGGTAATGTCGCACAACAGCCGGTTGCAGCGGCGCACCCGATGGTGCGGGTCCGTAAGGATCACGAAGTCATTCAGACTGTCGAGCGTCTCCTCCCATTCCCGCTTGGCGCGATCGAGCTCTTCCTGGGCCAGCTTGCGGTGGGTGATGTCCTGTATGATTTCCACCGCCGCGACAATCTCCTTGCGGGCATCGGTGATCGGAGCAGCCTCGAAGTAGATGTACCGGCGCTCTCCCCCCAGATTGTCGAACCAGCCCTCGGCACGGTAGGCGTCATCCAGCAGGTTCGAGGAACGGGAATAAGGATAGAGACCGGAAATGGACTGCAGCTTCCGGTCCAGTATCAGATCGGCCAGAACAGGCCGCTCGGAGGGGTAGAAAGGCTCCCATTGCCGCCTGGTTCCCACCATCTGCTGGGAACTCCTGCCGGTGAGCCGCGCCAGGGCATTGTTCCAGAAAATGATGGTGTGGGTATGGTCGATGACAAACATGGGGATAGCGGCGTTCTGGATCAGGCTGCTGAAGAACGCCTTTTCGTCGTCCATGGTCTGCTGCATCTGTTCGATAACAGCACTGTCGGTCTGGTTGCCGCTCCTCACCCAAGTCTCCCTGCTTGCTAAAATTCGCCGCCAATGCCGAGGCGCACACTATACGCTTTTATGTCGTGCAGCGCCACTGTCCAACAAAAAAGGGGCTACACCGCTGATGGCATAACCCCTTTGATAGAGCAAAAACACCTCTGAAATCATCTGTCTTTAGCTCACAAGGATGATACGGCACTGCCGTAACCCCTTGTTGTATGGTCGGGGAGACTGGATTCGAACCAGCGACCCCCTGCTCCCAAGGCAGGTGCGCTACCAGGCTGCGCTACTCCCCGACAAAGGAAGTATTTATACCATCTCAGCCCGTGGGATACAAGTTTTTTTCCTGGCAACGAAAAAAACGGGTCACAGGTACTGCAGGCGATTCAACTCCCGGCAGAGTTCATCGGCTTTGTAGGGTTTGGTCACGGCTGCGATGAATCCGTGTTCCTCGTACTCTGCCATGACCGGATGGTGGAAATAGCCGCTTGAGACGACGAGCTTGGCTTCGGCATCGATGGCCAGAATCGCCTGGGCCGCCTCCTTGCCCCCCATGCCGTTGGAAACGGTGAGATCCAGTATCACCGCAAAGAAGGGGGAGCCCGCCTCGTAGGCCTTCCGGTACAGCTCAACCGCCTCCTCGCCATTGGCGCACGACACGACCGTGTACCCCAGGAATCCCAACGTTTCCTTGGTAAGCCCCCTGATCATCTCCTCGTCGTCCATGATCAGGATGGCTCCGCCGGCCTTGCCCGGAGAACTGAGGTGATCCCGGGCCGAATCTGATTCAGCAGGCCTGACGCGGCCGGCAGCGGGAAGAGACAGGGTGAACGTGGTGCCCTGGCCCCTGGTTGAATCGACATGTATCTGGCCACCATGCTTCTGCACGATCGAATAGACCGAGGCGAGCCCCAGACCTGTGCCGGCAGGCTTGGTAGTGAAATAGGGATCGAAAATCCTGCCCAGGTCATCCTGATCAATTCCCACCCCTTCATCGCTGAAGGTCAGCCGGACGTAATTGACATAGGTCGGGCTGGCATGACGGGTGCCGGGCATGGCGACATTCTCGGCCCGAATGATCAGTTTCCCCCCGTTGGGCATGGCCTGGGCCGCATTGATAATAATGTTGGTGAACACCTGGCTGAGTTGCCCCTCGTCCCCTTTGACGGCATGCAGGTCGACAGCCGTTTCCACCAGGCAGTGCACGTCGCTCCTGTTCAGGGACAACGAGACGCACTCGTCGATCAGCTTGCGGACCAGAACCGGTTTCAGGACCATGGCGCCGCCGCGTGCAAAGGTCAGAAGCTGGTTGGCCATCCCTGCCGCCCGCTTGGAGGCTGCCTCGGCATGCCCCAGTAGCGTGTAGGTCTTGTGGGACTCGTCCAGGAATTTCCGGGCATAGGAGATATAGCCCATGATCCCGGTGAGCACGTTATTGAAGTTATGGGCAATGCCGCCGGCCAGCACGGCAAGGGACTCGAGCTTCTGGTTCCTGGCGATCTTCTCCTGCAGCAATTCCCGGTCGGTGATGTCGAACATGACGGTGATGAGCCGGTTGCTGGAGAACTGGTGCCTGAAAATGATGTGCCGGACAGTGCCGTCCTTGCAGGTGATCCGCCCTTCGTACCGGAAGGATTCGGACCTGTCAGCCTCGCCGCTTTGCGCCAGGCCGATGATTTCACGGCTGGTGGTTTCCATCTGCAGGCGGTAGGCCGGGTCGGGATAGGCCAGATGAAACCAGTCGTCAAAGGTCTTTATGTCCTGGCGGTCATACCCGAAGGTTTCCACGAAGAAATGATTCAGGTACTCGATCCTGCCCTCCAGATCGGTCCAGGCCACCCCCACCGGCATGAAATCCATCAGGCTTCTCAGGGTCTGCTCACTCTCGCGCACGCTCTGCTCGGCCTTGATGCGCTCGTCGATCTCCGTTTCAAGTGACCTGTTCACCTCAACCAGGGCATCTTTAGAGCGCACTTCCATCTGCACGGCTTCGATCAATCCTTCATTCAGGAGACGATTCTCTTCATCGCGCTGTTTCAGGGATTCCGCCAGCTGGTTGATGGCAATGGCCGCCTTGGCCGGTTCATCGTCGGAAAAGACCTCGATTCTGGAAAGATAGTCCCCCTGCTGCATCGACTCGACGCCGCGCATCAAAGCATTGAAGGAGCGTGTCACCTGCCTCAGCACCAGGTGGCACAGATAGGAGACCACCAGCCAGAACCCGGCGGCCAGAGCGAACGACAGAAGGGTAACCCGCAAGATTTTGCGTGACAGGTCCGCAGTACTCTTGTACAGGCGAACGGTGCCGAGCAGCGCACCGGAGGCACCTTTATCGTCGGCAATGGCCGTTTCCAGCGCCATCCCGAGAGGCATGCTGCGGACCTCTACCGTCTGGCTGATGGTTTCGGGTGAGCGGAAAAAATCGGGGGAATGAAGATCGAGCAGAATGCGGCCGTCGGTCGATGTAATCTGCACTGCCTCCAGATCGCTGAAGCGCATGGATTCTTCGGCCTGCTGTCTGAGCACCTCCCGGTTTTCGGCATACATGGGCAGACGGATCGAACTGGCCAGGTGCCTTGCCATCAACCGCAGTTCGTAATTGGCTGAGGCACGTTTTTCGCGGATTTCGCTGAAGATGTAGAGCGTGCAGAAGAGAAAGGAGATGAGTGCGGTAAGGATGGTGAAGATCAGGAACAGCCTGAATTGGAAACTCGATCTGAAGCGTGCCAGTCGTGACAGAGACATGGGATTCATTCTCTCGTGGACAGCGGTCTTGCCATTTCAATCGGGTGCCCGAGCCGCTTCAGAACGTTTGGATTGGTTTTGATCGAAGTGGTGCGGGGGTACACGAAAGGTACCTCCCCGATCCTGCCGCCATTAAGCAGGGACATGACCGTATCGGCAGCCTGGCGTCCCAGCTCGCTCCGGTCGATATCGACCACCGCTGCGGCTCCCAGGCCAAGATAGCTGGAAGCGAAGGAAATTACCGGCACGGCATTTTCCTGTCCGAACCGGAAAAATGCCTCCGCATTTTCGCGGCTGACCGCCGTCAGGTCGGGCAACATCCAGAGTGCATCCACCTTGCCGGAGAGCACATCGAGCTGTGCCAGGGTTTCGCGGGAGTTCTTCACCTCACGCACCACCAGCTCCAGTCCCACTTTTTCGGCCGCCTGCCGGGCCTGGCGCAGGTACCAGCCGGTCCGGTCATGATTGTGGATGATCCCCACGCGGCGCACTTTCATGGTCTGGAGCATGCCGACATAGCGTTCCGGGGTGGCGAACATGCTGATGCCGGTCAGGTTGTAGGGGGCTGCCTGGCCGGTGTAGAGGCCGAAGGCCATGACCGCCACCACCGGCGTTTGCCGGATCCTGCGGGCGGCGGACAGGGCGCTGTCTCCGATGGCCAGCACCAGGCCGGGGCGGTCCTCGCGCACGATGCGTTCAACATCCACTTCGGCATAGTAAGCATCCCCCGGCAAAGCCGGGGGCTTTCAAAGTCGTGAACCGCTCGAAGCGGTTTTTTCAAAAGATTATCTGACCACCACGAGTGGTGGTCATTCTTCGGGCAAAAATGTCAATTGATCCAGACGTTTGTCTTCGTCTTCCTGGTTCCTGATGTAGTTGGCAATTGTTTCCTCGTCAGCACCGACAGTGGATACAAAGTAGCCACGTGCCCAAAAGCTCATACCAGCAAAGTTCTTCTTCTGACCAAGGTACATTCGCGCAATATGGATTGCACTTTTGCCCTTGATGAAACCGATCACCTGTGCAACGGAGTATTTTGGTGGGATCGATATCAATATGTGAATATGATCAGGTTGAAGGTGCCCTTCCACTATCTTGCACTCTTTCTGCCTGGCTAGACTATGAAACAAGTCGGCAAGATATTTCCGGATTCGACCAAACAGCACCTTGCGGCGACATTTTGGAATCCATACAACGTGATACTTGCAATCCCATTTCGTGTGGCATAAACTTTGTGTGTCGTCCATTGAAGCCTCCTTTTCGTGTACTTTGAGCGGTTCACGTTAGGGAGGCTTCTACATATTTCAGGAACTGTCAAACTATTGGGGTCCCCCGGCAGAGCCGGGGGTTTACCCTAAGGAAATCAGTCAGCACGACCAGCCGCTGCGAAATGCCGCGCGCAGTACGGAAGCCTTTCAGCACCTCGTCGTAGGCCGGATCGCGCCGTCCTTGCAGCACCAGCACGTCGTAGGCCTGCGCCAGGGAAGGGAGCAGTATCGCCAGGGCGAGTATGATGAGGAGCAGACGTCTCATCAGAATCGCACCTTTACGCCGCCTTCGAACCAGCGGGAGGGCTTGAGGAGGAATGAGTCAGAGAATTGGGCGCCGTTGAACAGATTGTGGCCGGAGAAGAAAAGTTCCAAGGCACAATCCTCGCGCTTGTAGAGGACCGCCCCCAGGTGCAGATCCCAGATCAGGCCAAAGTAACGGGCCTCAAAGGCAGGATCGGCGTTCCACCAAATGTGGCGGCCGGTCAGCATGCCCCGGTAGGTTTTGTCGTCGTAGCGAAGGGCCAGCTGCACGGTATGACGCGGAGCACCAAAGACCTGAGAGCCGTTGCTGCGGGTGGTGTCGGTGAAGGTGTAGCCCGAGGACAGGGAGGTGTTCCAAACCGGCACGGTGCGGGCCTCGATCTCGGCCCCCAGGGCGATCTGTTTTTCCGGGCGATACGCCAAGCTGGTGAAGTCCCACGTCTGAATGTGCCACATCTGGTTACGGAACAGGGTTCCCTTGAGCCAAACGTAAGGAATTGCCTGGCTCTCCATGCCCACCTGGGTGGTCCAGATTCGCTCCACATTCGTGTTGGCAACATCAACCAGGCTGTAGCCCAGGCCGGTGTAGCCCCTCACTAGGGTCTCATCCGTAATGCGCCAGACAATGCCCATTGATGGACTGAAGGCATCGCTGCGCCCGGTGGTGCGATCGAAGCGGACACCGGGAATGAGGGAAATCGGCCCCAGGTCCAGGGTATCGTTGAGGAATACCCCCCAGTGCTTGATTTTGACAAAGGCTGGCGTGGGTAGGTCCGACTCGATGTGATCGTATTCGCCCCCCATGACCAGCAGGTTGTTTTTTTCTCGCCAGGTCAGCTTAGCCCAGCCACCGTAGAGCCGGTCCCGGAAGTTTTGTACCGGGTCCTCCATACCGGTGCTGATGGTGCTGGAAAGGTAGTCGGAGCTACTGGCTAAATGACGGCCGGCGATCTCCAGTTCAATGTTATTGGCAAGAGACTTCCGTAGTCCGACCGAGGCAATGAGCTGCTTGACGTCCTGCTTTTCCTGAAAGTCTATAAGGGGAACGTAGGCGTCTCCCCGGTTGTCGGACTTTGTGTAGCCAAAGGTCCCCCATACCTGCCCCTTGTCCGGCAGGTCCCAAGTGAGACGGCTGAAAAGATTACGGCTGTAAAAGGAGTGATAAGGAATAAGTCCGGCCGAACCAAAGTAGCCGCCGGACAGGAAGTACCCCAGCCGGCCACTGGTGCCGGACAAGGAGACACCGGTATCATCGGTGCCTCGCTCTCCCAAGGAGGCGTCCGCGGCTCCGCCGACCCTGCGCCCCGGTTCCGGCGTCTTGGTGGTGACGCTGATCACTCCACCCAAAGCTTGGCCCCAACTGGAGGAAGCGGCCCCCTTGACAATTTCGATCCGCTCGATAACCCGCGCCGGGATCAGAGCAGTATCGGAGAAGTTGCCGCTTGTGTTGATCGGTACCCCGTCCACCAGCACTAGCACATGATTGAAGTTTGAACTCTGGATGTTAATGAAGGACAATCCGCCGGGACCACCCCGCTGGTCGATCTGAATGCCGGGGATGGTGGCCAGGACATCGGCCAGGGTGTGGGCATTGAGGGCCTCCACATCGGCACTGGTTACGACGGTGACGTTCTCGGCCGTGCGGGAGAGCGGTTTGGGGGCGCGGGATGCAGTAGCAGACTGCTCCTGCCAAGCGTTCAGCAGCTCCAGGGTCTCTGTGTCATCCGCGCCCCTGGCCGCCCCTGGTACGAGCCAAGTGGCAAAACTGAAAATCGCTACGAACGCACAGAAGCTATATGAAAATGTGGATGGTTTCATAAAATTCGAGCTTTTCATTAACACACCTATTCTGCTATTGTCCATAGTTCTATTGCGATATCTACAAAAAGAGGGGGTGAGTTGTATGCAGAACGATTTGATGGTGCTGGAAGAGGGGCACGAAGTAGGCGTGGTGGTCAATTGTTGCACCGGCGGAACAAGCACGGCTTCAATCAGGTAAGCGCACAAGCGGGGAGGGGTAACTCTCCCCGCTCTTTTTGCTCGAACAGAGCGTGGTGGCAATAATCGAGGACTGAGGTTTGGCACTCCCTGAGATCATATGAGGAATAGAGGGAGTCACAAAAATCTACCCAAGGAGTTGTGGTGCACGTATCACGTTATTTGAAAGTCTATCCCCGCAGTGACAAACCGGGGCGCGTGCTGCTGTTCAGCACCCGGCGCTGCGCCGTGCTCGAGTGTTCTCAGGGGCTATGGGAACGGGTGCAGACAGGCGGCGATGACCTGTCCGAGCAGGAACTGGCCACTCTGACCCGCTTCGGGGTGCTGGTACCTGACCTGAAGGCCGAGTTGGAGGAGATGCAGGCCACCTTTGCAACCATCAATGCCCAGAGCCGACGGCTGAACGTGACCGCCACCCTGACCCTGGAATGCAACCTGGCCTGTCCTTACTGCTTTGAGGACCCGTTCCGGGGCCGCCTCAAGATGAGCGCAGAGACGGCCGACCTGTTGGTGGCGCGACTGTCGGAGCGCATGTCGCAGGGCACAGACGTGAATGTTGACTTCTACGGTGGTGAGGCACTGATGGCATTGCCTCTGCTCAAGAATATCGCCGTGCGTCTGAGGGAGGCGGCCCACGCCAATGGTGTGACCTTTACTTTCAACCTCTTCTCCAACGGCGTCTTGTTGACGCCGGGGATAGTGAAGGAACTGCTCCCGCTTGGGCTGGCGGCGGTCAAGAGCTGTATCGACGGTCCGCCGGATATCCACGACTGTCAGCGACCGTTTGTCTCGGGCAAGGGGAGCTTCGCCACCATCCTGACCAATGTTGCAGCGGTCCATGGCATGGTGCCCATCGACCTGGGGGGGAATTACACCCGCGACAATTATCGGCGTTTTCCAGAACTGTTGGACCTGCTCCTGGCCGCGGGAGTCGATCCCGGCAAATTCAAGGCGGTGGTGTTCTCGCCGGTTATGCCCAAATCTGACGGCAGTACCGGAGATTTCGGCTCTGCCTGCGTCGCTACCGCAGAACCGTGGCTGTGGGAGGCGGGCGTCTGGTTGCGGGAAGAAACACTTAAGCGGGGTTTTACAGTACCCAAGCTCAAGGCCGGCGCCTGCATAGTGGAATTCGAAAACGACTGGATAGTGGGATACGATGGTTCGCTGTATAAGTGTCCGGTGTTCATGGGACAGGAGGAGATGCGGATCGGTTCCCTTGCCGAAGGGATCGGCGACTACCGGCAATCTCACAACCTGGATATGTGGAAAAACGAGGAGTGTCTGGATTGCGCCTATCTGCCGCTCTGCTTCGGAGGCTGCCGTTTTTTCCGTAAATTGAAGACCGGCGCCATCGACGGCGTGGACTGCCGCCGCAAGCTGTACGATGAAACGTTGGAAGGGATCGTTCAGCAGGACCTTGCATATGGCTCAAAACAATAACCGATCATTTCCTTCCCCAGAGGGGGCCCGGGTGAGGGGATATCAACGTGAAGTTTTGAGAAAAGCCGCGAATGCCGCCAGCTCATCGAAAACCATTCGGAAAGTGTTTTCCAGGTTTTCCACCAGCAATTTAAGCTTTTCCGGCTTGAGCTGATAGGAGTACACATTGCGTACCACATGTCGAAAACCCCGATATTCCTCAAGTGCTTCCTTCAGCGGTTCGGAGATCACGGCAGGTCTGACAGATGGGATTTCGGTCTGCATCTGAGTCAACAGCTCCTGATGCCAGTTAGCTCCACTTGGCACTGTCCCGTCAATGACTGCCGCCAGTTTTTCGAAAATCCGTTCCAATCCTGAATAGAACGCGTGAAGGTTCAGGGCAACGCTGTCCAGGTAGAAATCATCACCCTGATGGAGCGCCTTGTCCCAAGCTTGCCTGGTCCGCGCAACCACCAGCTTGAGCTCGGACAGTTCGGCATCAATTCTGGCAGTGAAGATCGCAGCCTGCGGATTCACAATTCCACCCCCTGGCGGATTATATGCTGAAGCAAGGAGGGCTGGCAGTCTTCGGCATCCACCAGATCAATCTTGAACATACTGCTGTAACCGCTGGCAAAGGCCACGGCCCTGAAATAATCGCCTGCCGGTATTCCCCAAGCCGCGAGGTCGATGTCAGACCATGCACCGAAGTCGGAACCAATGACCGAACCAAACAGTTGCACTCTCGATGCTTTGAATCGCTCCTTCAGTTCTTTGGCCAAAGATGCGGCAATTTCCCTTGCCGCCTTCTGACGCGAGGAAATCGCCTCTTTTTCAGACAGTGACCTGAAAGGACGAAACTGTTGCAATGCTTCCGCAGGTATTTCCTTTGCCGTACGTGATTGCATTGAATTCCCGTGCTTTCTTCGATTTGCTATACAAATAGCTCATATTCCTGAAGTTGACAATTCACAATAATCATTTCCCCGCCACGCTGCGCTCCATGCTCTCCTGCCATTCCCGCACCAGCCCGTCGTAGGACAGGCCATAATCCCTGAAGGTCCCGTTCACTGCCTCGTCGATGCCTGCGCCGTTACCCAGGGCGGTCAGCATCTCTGAGATGCGGTGCCAACCGTACGTGGTGACGATGTAGTTCACCAGCGAGTAACTTTGCTGGTAGGCTAGGGAGGCCTCGGCCGTGGACAGCCCGCTGAAGCTCCCCTCCAGCTTCCTGAAGTCGGCAGGAACAACCCTCCCCGCCCCCTGCCCCGGTTTCATTGCTGCCGGGCTGTACTGCGCCCGGCCGAACATCTCGGCTATGCCCTCGTTCAGCCAGAGCGGACAGGTGCCGCGCGCCAGATCGAACACCACCACATGGGCGTATTCATGGAACAGCACCCCGCGCATCTGCGGCGTAACCTCCTGGAAAGCGCCGAAAGGCAGCCTGATGGTGCCGTCGTACACCCCCCCGGACCAATCCGGCGAAGCGGTCACCGCCTTGTAATCGTCACGTTTGTAAATGGCTACCGGAACGCGCGCCTGCGGAAAATGCCCCAGCTCGGCACCGACGCGGCTGGCGGCTGCTTCTAGCACATCCAACACCGCCAAGGCAAAGGTGGTATTGACGCCGGGATCATAGGTCAGGTCGAAACGTGAGCTGTGCCCGCGATCCATCCCGTTCTCCACCGCCATTTCCCGGCGGGCCTTCTCCAGCATCTCCCTGAACTCTTTGCGTCCCGACGACAGCGTAAGCCCCTGTTCCCACAGCTCGACCGCCTGCGGACGATTGTCGGTTTCATACAGTACCATCCCCAGGTAGAACAACACGTCGATCGACCCGGGTTGCTGCTGCCGGCTCCGCTCCAGCTCATAGCGAGCCACGTCGTATTTCTTGAGGTAGTAGCTGCCGATGCCGCGCAGGCCGGCGTAGGCGGGATCATCGGGATACAGCTCAACCGCTTTGGAGAAAGTTTCATCGGCCTGTTCATAGCGCTTGAGCTTGAGCAGGTGTTGCCCATAGGCGGCATAGCCTTCGGCCAGGGTGCGCTTGAAGGTGGGATTGAGCGGAAAAAGGCGATAGGCGCGGTCGAGCTGCTCCAGCCCCTTTTCGTATTCACCCCGCAGCAGCAGCTCGCGGCCTCGCCCGCTTTGGGCCAGCGGATCGCTGTCAGAGGAGGGCTGGGCGGCGGATATAGGGGTGGCAAGACAGAGCAGGATACTGAGAAGAATGGTCAATTCAGAGAGGAACTGTCGCGACATGATCACCTCGAACGGGATCGTTGGCAAGCGGCACGTCTGACAGTAGTCTACTACGGATTTCCGAATCCGCGACAACGTCCCTCTCAGCCGACCGGGGGCAGACAGGTGTCGCGGATCCGGAGGTGCCGTCACTGTCGACCGGTAAAGGCCCGGATGGAGCTCGCGATGCCATTGGCGTCCAGCCTCAGCGAGGCGCGCAGTTCGTGCTGTTCCGCCTGGGGAATCGGTTCGTCAGGATAGCCGAGCCGCAGCACCCGTACCCCGGACAGATCGTGCTCTTCCAAGAGTTCCAGCACGGCCGTACCGAAGCCCCCCTGCAGTGCATTTTCCTCGATGGTTACCAGGCAGCTGGATTTCCTTGCCAGCTCCAGGATCAGAGCCTCATCCAGGGGCTTGACGAAGCGGGCATTGACAACCGTCAGGGAGAGCCCTGCCTGTTCCAGGATTCCGGCTGCTTCGAGGGCCGGATAGACCATGGTGCCCAAGGCCAGGACAGCGCAGTCGTTCCCTTCCCGCAGGATTTCGGCGCGGCCTACCGGAAGCGGCTTGAAGGTCTGGTCCAAGGCCACGCCATATCCGTTGCCGCGGGGGTAGCGCACCGCCGCCGGCCGGCCCAGTTCGACGGCGGTTGCCAGCATGTGCTGCAACTCGTTTTCGTCTTTGGGGGCCATGACGGTCATGTTGGGCAGGTGCCGCAGATAGGAGAGATCAAAGGCGCCGTGGTGGGTGGGACCGTCGTTGCCCACCACCCCTGCCCGGTCCAGGGCGAAGGTGACCGGCAGGTCCTGCAGGCAGACGTCGTGGAACACCTGGTCGTAGGCGCGCTGCAGAAAGGATGAGTAGACCGCGAAGAACGGGCGCAGCCCCTCGGCTGCCAGGCCGGCCGCAAAGGTGACGCCATGCTGTTCGGCAATGCCGACATCGAAGAAGCGCTCAGGAAACTCCTTGGCAAAGCCGGTCAAGCCGGTGCCGTCCGGCATGGCCGCGGTTATGGCTACAATGCGCTCATCCTCGGCTGCCAGCTTGCACAGGGTGGAACCGAACAATGCGGTATAGGAGGTGGCCCCGCCTTTCCCCTTGAGGACCTTGCCGGTGGCGATATCGAAGGGACCGACGCCGTGGAACAGGGAGGGATTGTCCTCGGCCGGCTTGTAGCCCCTGCCCTTCTTGGTCAGGACGTGAATCAGCACCGCATCGTCGAATTTCCGGACCTTTTCCAGGGTCTCCAGCAGCATTGGCAGGTCGTGCCCGTCGATGGGGCCGATGTATTCGAAGCCAAAGGCCTGGAAGAGCATGCCCGGCGTGAAGAAACCCTTGAAAGACTCCTCCATTTTGCGGGCGATCTGCAGCATATCGTTGCCGACGCCGTCCAGCCGTCCCAGGAAGGACTCCATGTTCTTCTTGAGCCGGTGCACGAATTCGCTGGAGGCGGTGCGGTTGAGAAAGTTGGACAGGGCCCCTACGTTTTCCGCGATGGACATCTCGTTGTCGTTCAGGATGACCACCAGATCCCTGTTGAGGTGGCCGGCATGGTTCATGGCCTCATAGGCGATGCCGCCGGTCATGGAACCGTCGCCGATCACTGCCACCACCTTGTTGCGGCGGCCGTCCAGGTCGCGGGCAACCGCAAAACCGGTGGCAGCCGAGATGGAGGTGGAAGAATGCCCCACGTCGAAGATGTCGTGAAAGGATTCGCAGCGCTTGGGGAAGCCGCTGATGCCGTCCTTGAGGCGCAGAGTGCCGAAGCGTTCGCGGCGGCCGGTCATGATCTTGTGGGCATAAGCCTGGTGCCCCACGTCCCAGATGAGCTTGTCGGCAGGAGAGGCAAAAATGCGGTGCAAAGCGATGGTCAGTTCCACTACCCCCAGGCAGGGGGCGAGATGGCCGCCGTTTTTGGCGCAGGTTTCGATGATGAGCTGACGCAGCTCCGCAGCCAGGGCCGGAAGTCGGGAGGCAGGCAGGCGTTTCAGGTCATCAGGGGAGTTTATGGTTTCAAGAATCGACATAGTGAAAAATCCTTATCTCGAAAAAACATCTACCACAGAGGACACGGAGGAAAACCCAAGGGAAACATCAAGAAGAGAGAAGACAGAGTAAATCCCTCATTGTTTTTCCACATCGTTTTTTGCTTTATCCCGTTCCTGCTCTGTGGCCTCCGTGGTGAAAGCTTTCTGTTTTCAGCTCTTCCGCTGGACGATGTATTTCGCAATCTCCCGCAACGGGTCCGCCTCGACGCTGAAAATCTCCAGAGCCCCCAAAGCCTCGTCCATCATGGCCTGCGCCTCCGCCTTGGCATCAGCCAGTCCCATCACCGCCGGATAGGTGGCCTTGCCGCGGGCCTGGTCCGAACCGGCATCCTTGCCGATCTCCTCGGTAGTGCCTTCGATGTCGAGGATGTCGTCGGCGATCTGAAAGGCCAGACCGGCCGCCTCTCCGTAGCGCGTAATGGCGGCCAGTTTCTGGTGGTCCGCGCCCCCCAGCAGGGCGCCGGCCACCACGGAAGCCTTGATCAGGGCGCCGGTCTTATGGGTGTGGATGTACTGCACCGTGGCCAGATCGATGTCGGCCTTGCCCTCGCTCTCCATGTCGATCACCTGTCCGCCGACCATGCCGTAGGAACCGGCGCAGACAGCGATTTCGTGAATGACTGCCAGCCGGGCAGCCGGTTCGCATTCCCGGGCAAAGCGGGGATCGCTGATCAGTTTGAAGGCTTCGGTCAGCAGCGCATCGCCGGCCAGAATGGCGATGGCCTCGCCGAATACTTTATGGTTGGTGGGATTGCCGCGGCGGAAATCGTCGTCGTCCATGGCGGGCAGATCATCGTGGATCAGCGAGTAGGTGTGGATCATCTCCATGGCGCAGGCAGCCGGAATGGCGAGATCGGTATTCCCCCCGACTGCCTGGCAGGCGGCCAGCATCAGTATGGGACGCACCCGCTTGCCGCCGGCAAAGACCGAATAGCGCATCGACTTGTGCAGGCTGTGGGGCAGTTCGCTCTCTTTGGGGAGATAGTTATCCAGCGCAGCGTCAACGCGGACGCACTGCTCTTTCAGGTATGCTTTGAGATCCATGGCTATGTCCTTGTTTGGTTATTTGTAGGTTTTATGAGTTACCGAATCTGGAGTTATCCGAGTTAAAAACTCAGATAACTCACCGACTCAACAAACTCATGCAATTGTTTCTATTTATCTTCCGCTTCGAACGGTTCCCGCTCGAACGTGCCATCCTTCTGTTTCAGCAGCACCTCGACCCGGCGCTCGGTTTCGTCCAGCTTCCTGGAGCAGAAGGCGGCGTACTTGACCCCCTCCTCGAAAGCCTTGAGCGATTCGTCCAGGGAGAGCGAGCCGCTTTCCAGCCGGCGTACGACCTCTTCCAGTTTTTTCAGCGATGTTTCAAATTTATCGACAGCCATTTCAGGCACCTCAAAAAGTGGAGTATTATTCCAGAATTGCCTTCGAGCGTCAAGCGTTACGGTCTTCCAACTCCTCGACGCGGCAGGTTGCCCGGCCCGACCGGAAACTCAGCCGCAGCCGTTCCCCCTCGGTCAGGCCGGCCGCATCGCTAACCACTTTCCCGTCGGCAAGGCGTATGGCGATTGCGTACCCCCGCGAAAGCGTGTTCAAGGGGGACAGGACCTCCAGCCGCGACGCCAAAGCGACGAACGCATGGCGAAGCTCCTGGATGCGATGCATGGTCAGGCGTTCGGTCCGGGCCGACAGCAGGTTGAGCCGCTGACGCATGCTATCCACCTGGCGGACCGGGGTGTGGTGCAGCAGCTTGGCCTCCAGGCGGTCGAAGCGCTCGCGGCGGCGGGTCACGTTGTTGTCCAGCGCCAGCCCCAGCCGCTCGGCCAGGTCGTCCACCCGCTGGGACAAGTGCCCCAGCATGGTGGTGGGATCGTGCAGCGAGCGCCTGAGGGCCTCGACCCGCGACTCCAGCCCGCTGATGCGCGACTCCATGGCCAGGCGCAGGCGGTAGCCCAGGGCCGTCACCTGCCCCCGCAGTTCGTCCGCACTGGCGATAACCATCTCGGCGGCAGCCGAGGGCGTGGGCGCCCGCAGATCCGCCACGAAATCACAGATGGTCCAGTCGGTCTCATGCCCGACCGCGGAGATGACCGGCAGCCGGGAGCGGAACACCGCTCGGGCCACGATCTCTTCGTTGAAGGCCCACAGGTCTTCCAGCGATCCTCCCCCGCGCCCTACGATCAGCACATCCGCCAGCTTGAGGCGGTTCATGTCGTCGATGGCCGCGGCTATCTCCCGCGAGGCACCCTCTCCCTGGACCCGCACCGGGTACAGCAGCACCTCCAGGGAGGCAAAGCGGCGCTTGAGGACATTGAGGATATCGTGAATGGCAGCGCCGGTGGCGGAGGTGATCACCCCCACCCGCCGCGGGAAGAGCGGCATCGGACACTTGCGCCCCTGATCGAACAGCCCCTCGCCAGCCAGGCGCTCCTTGAGCTGCACGAAAGCGGCCTGCAGGGCTCCGATGCCGGCCGGCTCGATATATTCGCAGATCAGTTGATAATCGCCGCGCTGATCGAATACCGAGATGCGGCCACGGACGATCAGCGCCATGCCGTTGGTGGGGCGGAAGCGCAGGTTTCTGGCGCTCCCCTTGAACATCACACAGCGCAGTTGCGCGCCGGCATCCCTGAGGGAAAAGTAGAGGTGTCCCGAAGAGGGAATCGACAGGTTGGAAACCTCCCCCTGCACCCAGACGTGCTCGAAATTTTCCTCCAGCACGCCGCGCAGAAGCGCTGTCAGACGACTGACCGTGAGGATGGTTTTTTCGGGAAAAATCTCCATGATGGCGGTATTCTAGGTGCCGGTTTCCAGGACGTCAACCGGAATCATGATAGGGGGCGCAGCGCGGAATGCGCCCTGACAGGCATTACAGCCAGGGAAAAGGGGATCGGTGCTGGGATGTAGCAATGGATTTCAGGATGGGCACGACCCTCGCCGTTGTTCCTCCGGAACGGTGCAATCGCAGGCGTCCGGTATGGGTGGGTTCGCATCCACCGGATAGACGTGACGCCTGAACTGTTCCTCGGTATCCAGGAACGCCTTGACAATGACCGGATCGAAATGCGTGCCTGTTTCGTTCAGGATCATCGACTTGACGTGCTGGTGGCTAAAGCCCCTGCGGTAGCAGCGATCCGACCGGAGAGCATCGTAATAGTCGGCCAAGGCCATGATGCGCGCCGACAGGGGAATGTTCCTGCCGATCAGTCCGTCGGGGTAACCGGTGCCGTTCCACCATTCGTGGTGATACAGGGCGATCTCGATACCCATGCCGATAAAGGCGTTGCCGGAATAATGGTTGAAAACCAGTTGCAGGTTTTCCGCCCCAAGAACCGAATGCGTTTCCATGACCGACAACTCGGCGGGGGTCAGCCGGTGAGGCTTCAGCAGGATGCTGTCCGGTATGGCCACCTTGCCGATATCATGCAAAGGGGAAGCATACTGGATACATTCGATGAACTCCCCGCTTATTGAGGAGGCATAGGGTGAATCCGAGCCGAGCTGTTCCGCCAGTAGCCGGCAGTATTCCCGCACCCGCTCGAGATGCTCACCCGTGTCGCCATCCCGCTGCTCGGCCAGCTTGGCCAAGGCAAAGATCGTTGCCTGCTGGGCCTCCGACAGCTCCCTGATCTTCCGCTCCACCAGCCGCTGGGATTCCAGGCGGTCCTGAAGAATGCTCAATCTGAGATGCAAAGCCACCCGCGCCCGCAGCTCGGGAACGTGGAACGGTTTGTTGACAAAGTCCACGGCACCGGCGTCGAACGCCCTGACCTTGCCCTCCATATCATTCTGGGCGCCCAGAAAGATCACGGGTATATCCATGAAGCGGGGGCTCTGCCTGAGCCGTCCGCAAAACGCAATGCCGTCCATGTCAGGCAACGTCATGGCCAGCAGGATCAGGTCCGGCACGGAATGTTCCAGAGCCGACAAGGCCAGTTCACCGAGGGGATAGATCAGCAGTCCCCCGAAGGATTGTCCCAACGCCCCGATCAATGCGGCATGGGTTTCCGGGTCATCGTCCACAAGTATGATGTTTGACGTTTGCAGTGGGTTCTCCGGGGAGCAATGAGGTTTACTGTTCTGAATCCGGGCGGATTAACCAGATTCAAAATTTCTCTATTATAACTGTTTTAATCCTTATTCATCAAGCTTCTTCTGGAGAGGCTACGCCTGTCCGTACGGATAGCACAAGGCGCTTGGCGGTACGACTGTATCCAGGTTCGTGGTCAGAGCACTGCGGATGTTGCACATGACTGGTAGCTGCGGAGGCAACAAGCGCCGTAAATGCATCATCCGTCCGTGGGCTCTGCCAATGGCGTCAAACGGGTTGACCCTCCCCGGCAAATTGACTACTATGAGCGACCAACGGCCCCGCGGCCGGAATCCAACAAGGGCGGCAAACATACGGCATGCAGCAGTATCCTTACATCGTCACGATCTCGTCCGAAAAGGGGGGGGTCGGCAAGACCACCCTGGCCACCAACCTGGCCATTTATCTCAAGGCCATGCGCGAAGACTTGGCCGTGACCATCCTCTCCTTTGACAATCATTTCTCCATTGACCGCATGTTCGAGATGAGAGGCCACAAACCCCGTGGAACGGTACATGAGCTGCTGATGGGGAAAAAGGCCGATGAGCTGGTTCATCTGGGGCAGTACGGCGTCGGGTACATACCCTCCTCCACCGAACTGGCAGACATCCACGAACGCTTCCGGGGCCCCATGACCCTGTCGCGCCTGCTGGCGCAGTCCGGACTGACGGGGATCCTGATCATCGACACGCGGCCCGACCTGAACATCCTGACCCAGAACGCGCTCTATGCAGCGGACCGGGTGCTGATACCGGTCAAGGACATGCCCAGCCTGGAGAACTGCAAAAACATCTTTGCCCTCTTTGACAAGCGCGGCATGGACAAGAAGTCCCTGGCCCTGATCCCCTGTCTGATAGACGAGCGCATCAAGTTCGAGGGGGTCTTCCGGGACCAGAAGACCCTGTTGCGGGCCTTTGCCGCCAACCGGGGCTACCGCTGCGTAGATACCTTCATCTCCAAGAGCCCCAAGGTGGAAAGCCTCAACACCAACCCGGACGGCAGGATCTACCCGATCTTGACCCATGCCCGCGGCACCGAGGTGCATGGCCAGTACGCCGACATCACCCGCGACATCCTGCGCTCCTACGACGCAACTCCTGAATCCCGCTCCTGTCTGTATGCACAGTGGCTGGCCGAAAAGGAGGGCCAGAAGAAGGAAGCCTACCTGGCCCGCCTGGAAGGACTGACGGAACACTGCCTGATCTGCGGCGTGCCGCTGGCCGAGCGCCCTGAAGAGCGCGAGTTCTACTACGAGACCTCGGACCGCGCCATGCGCGGGTTCCTGCACGGCGACTGCTTCGCCGACATGCTGTGCGGCACGCTCTACGGACTGTACAATGATTCGCAGGCGCACAACGCCGCCAGGGCGGTGATCGCCGACAAGGCCGGAAAATCGGTTACGCTGTTTTTGCCACGGGAAATCGACAACGCGTACACGCTGGATTTCCGGCAGTTCGACCTGGCCGGAGAATTGGCCTTCCGCAAGCAGGTGCCGATGACCGGATTTGCCGAGGGCACACTGGATGGCTTGCACGACCGTCTCTATCTGCTGTTGAACGAATCGCTGGCGGGCTTCGAAGGGAGGTTGCGCGAGGGGAGCTGGCTGGCTGTGCACCCGGTTGACCCGGCCAGCCCGGAAAAGGTCCTGCATGAAGAGCGCTACCGGACTGTGCAGAAACTGCATGCCATGATCGGAGAGAGCCTGGCCGCTGTTTGACTTCCCCCTGGCCCTCCCCTCACCCGGCCTTTGACCACCCTCTCCTGCGGAAGAAGGATAGGATGAGGGGAGAAAATACGTGAGGGAAATCTCAGCCGGAAACCGCAAACAACCATTCCTCAGCCCCTTCCCTGAAACAAGGGGAGGCAGTAAAAAGTAAAAATCCATACTAAAAAACCCGCGCTGGCGGGTTTTTTGTTTTCCGGATCCTGTGGTTATTTTACAAGGCGGGAGGCCGCTACCAGGGTAATGCCTTGCCGTTCGAGGTCGGGCAGCACTGCGGCAAGCGTTCTGATCGTGGCCGGATGGGGATGGCAGATGGCAATGGCGGCGCCCTTCTTTTTGGCCAGCGCCACTGCCTGCTTGAGCTGTCCTCGGATGTAGGCGTCATTCTGTTCGTTATCCAGGAATACATGCCGGCGCGCCGTCTTGATCGCCATGTCGTGCGCCATTCTCGCTCCCACCGTGTTCGCGGAGGTCATGCTGTCGATGAAGAAGAGCCCTTTCCTTCCCAGCGCCTCCAGCACCGGCCGCATCTTATCCTCGTGTTCGGTGAACTCCGAGCCCATATGGTTGTTGGCTCCGGCTGCACCGGGGATATCTTTGATAAACCCTTCCACATGTGCCGAGATATCGGCGTCTGCCATGGAAACCAGCAGGCCGTTGGATTCAAGGCGCCGCTGCGGCCATCCTTTGGGCTGCATGGGAATGTGAATCATGGTTTCGATCCTGCCAGCGGCGGCAAATGCAGCCACCTCGCGGTAGCTGTGCAGCCCCGGAATGATCGAGAAGGTAATCGGGACGCCGATGTCGGCCAGGGCCCTGGCTTCCTGCAGGTTTGTGCCCATATCGTCGATGATGACGGCCAGCAGGCCGGTGCCCGGGGAGGGCTTTTCCCGGGGAGTGATCACCGGTGGCACGACGGTCACGGCTGGTGGGGACGGCACTGTCGGGGATATTGAGTCGTCCGTGGCTGGGGGTGGGGTGTTCGGTACGACCGGAGACTGCTGCACTGGCGGCGCAACGGGCGCAGCCGGTGTAACGGTTTGAGCCGGGCGGCTGGAGCGATGGACAATCAGGTAGCCGCCGACAGTGAGGATGATGAGCGCCAGAATAGCCAGGGCGGCGTACCTGCCGCCGCCCGGCTTCTGTTTGTAGCGATTGATTCCGGATTTTGCCATAGGAAGGAACGTTCGGTTACTTGGTGCTGCCCATCTTCTTCATGATCTCCCAGCCCTTGAGCAGATCAAGCGCCCGCATGACCTGGTAATCGTTCTTCAGGTTGTCATCAGGCTTGGTGGACAGCGTGCTTTCTTTCTTTTCTTCTTTCTTCTCTTCCTTTTTCTCGTCTTTCTTGGAGTCCTTATCCTCGACCTCGAAGTGATTTTCCAGGTCCTTCTCGCGCAGGTGCAGCCCTTCCTTCTTGTCCGACTCTTTGGGAAGCTCCAGGCGCTGGACGACTATGTCAGGGGTGATGCCCTTGGCCTGAATCGACCGGCCGTTAGGGGTGTAGTAACGAGCCGTGGTCAGGCGCAAACCCGATTCGTCCGACAGCGGGATGATGGTCTGCACCGAGCCCTTGCCGAAACTCTGGGTCCCCATCACGATGGCGCGCTTGTGGTCCTGCAGGGCGCCGGCCACGATCTCGGAGGCGCTGGCGCTGCCGCCGTTGATCAGCACAACGATGGGATAGTTGGGTTCCTTGCCGGTCTTGCGGGCCGAAAACTGCATCTTCGAGTCCTTCTCGCGCCCTTCGGTGTAGACGATCAGACCATCCTCTATGAAATGATCCGCCACCTTGACCGCCTGATCCAAGAGCCCGCCGGGATCGTTGCGCAGGTCAAGCACCAGCCCGGAGAGAGCCCCTTTGTTCTCATCCTGCAGCGTTTTGAGCGCCTTGGTCAGGTCTTCGTCGGTCTTTTCCTGGAACTGGGCGATGCGCACATAGCCGTAACCGCTGTCCAGCATGCGCGAACGAACGCTTTTGACCTGGATCACGTCGCGGATAAGGGGAAATTCCATCGGCTTGTCGAACCCTTCCCGCATAATGGTCAGGGTGACCTTGGTGCCCTTCAGCCCTCGCATGCGCTTGACCGCATCATTGATGTTCAGGTCTTTGGTAAAGCGTTCATCTATCTTGAGGATTTGATCGCCTGATTTGATGCCGGCCTTGAAGGCGGGGGTATCCTCGATCGGGGAGATGACGGTCAGAATGCCGTCCTTGATCGTAATCTCGATGCCCAGGCCGCCGAAGGTGCCCTTGGTATCGATCTTCATCTCCTTGTAGGTATCGGGAGGCATGAACGAGCTATGGGGATCCAGAGAGGCCAGCATGCCGTTAATGGCACCGTAGACCAGCTTCTTGGTATCGACCTCCTCCACATAACTTTTCTTGATGATCGCCATCACATCGGTGAAGAGCTCGATCGTTTCGTAATCGCTCCCTTTCCCCTCCGCGGCACAGCGGCGTTGCGAGCTGATGCCGATGAAGATCACCAATGTGGCCATGGTTATGACCAACCCTGCCAGAATACGTTTCTTTTTACTGCCTGATGGGAACATCTCCGCCTCCCGTTTATTTATAGGTTGAGAAAGAGATTGAGATAGAGTAACTCCCTTTTCTCCTTACCCCTGTCTCCGCCTCTACCTGCTTTTGTATTTTTTCCTCTATCTGTCTTCTCTTCCGTCTCAACCCGCTTCTTACCTGACCCAGCCCGCCGGATCCACCGGTTTGCCCTGATGCCTGATTTCGAAGTAAAGCAGCGGTCCGCGGGTGGAATCGGTATCTCCTACCGTGGCAACCGCTTCGTTTTTGGCCACATCAGCCCCGATCTTCTTCAGAATTTTTCCGGCATGCGCGTAGAGACTGAAATATCCGCCTCCATGATCCACGATGACCATATTACCGTAACCTTTGAAATAATCAGCAAAAATGACGTTGCCGTCATAAATGGACCTGATATCGCTTCCCATGCCGGCTGCAATGGACAACCCCTTGCTGAAGGTGTAGGAGTTGAATTCCGGATGTTTGTGCTTGCCGTAGGTTTCCACGACCTCTCCCCTGACCGGCAGGGACATGCGCCCTTTCTGGGATGCGAAGCCCCGGTCCGGAACGGGGGGCAGCTCGGGCAGCGGCTTGGACTTGGTGCCGGGCTTTTCCTGGCGTGGCGCGAGCTTCCGGCGGCTGAGCGCCTCGAGGCGGTTTAGCATGGCCTGGAGGCGGGAAGCATTGGCTTGCAGCTCCTTGAGCGACTTTTCGTACCCGGCGCGATCCTGGCGGACCTTCTGCAGATAGGCGGCCTTCCTGCTCTTCTCTTGCTCTATCTCCCGTTTTTTGGAGGCGATGCCGTCCTTGATGTGCGCCTTTTTGGCGGCATCACGCTCAAGATTACTCTTCAGGCGCCGTAACTCATCAATCTTGCCATTGTAATCCGAAAAAATCTTTTTGTCATGTTCAAGAATCGAATTCATATAGCGCATGTTCTCAACCATCTGGGGAAACGATTCGGCTGAAAAAAACATCCGCAGTGCACCCAACTCGCCTGCCTTGTAGAGCGATACCAGCCTGCGTTCGATCTCCTGCTTCTTCTGACTGGCCTCTGCCGTGACCCTGGCAATATCCTGGCCGGTCCGATCCAGAGTCGATTCCACCTGCTGCAGATCACGGTTCAGTTTTCCGAGGTCGGCCACCTTCTGATCAAGGCTGTGGCGGATCTCCGACAATTCGGTGGAAATGACCGCTTCAACCTTGCGGGTCTTGGTAATCAGCTGCTTTTTAGCGTCGATTTCCTGTTTGACCCCTTTCAATGCCTCCTTGGGATTTTCTCCCCGGGCGCCGGACACGAAACCGAGCAGCAGAACTATGCACAGCAATCGTTTCATTGCCGGTTGGTCATGAAGCGGTTGAGCGATGTCAGGCTGCCGGCGAAACCGAGCAGTATGCCGGCCAGCACCAGTCCCCCGACATACTCCAGCGGCAGAAACGACAGGCCGGCCGCTGACGGGTTGAAGGCCATGAAGCTGCCGGCGTTGTGCAGGAAACCCTCATACAGGCCGAACAGCAGTGCCATGGCCACCAGTGCACCGGCTCCCCCCTGCAGGATCCCCTCGATCAGGAAGGGAGCCTTGATGAAAAAGCGGGTGCCCCCCACCAGCGACATCACCTCCAGCTCGTCGCGACGGGCATAAATGGTCAATTTGATGGTATTTGAAATAATGAAGACAACAGCAATCAGCAGGAACGATCCCAAAAGCGCCCCGAGCAGGCGCAGGAAATTGAGAAAGGTGTTGAAACGCCTGACCCACTCCTCGCCGTACTGCACCTCACCGATGCCGGGCACACGCTTGAGATTGGCCACAAAAGCCTCGATGCCGGAGGTATCGCGGCTGGAACGCTTCAGTGCGATCTCGAAGGAGGCCGGCAGTATTTCGGGCCTTACCCCCTCCAGCAGGGTCTGCTGTCCGCGCAGCCTGTCCCTGAACCGCTTGAGCGCCTCATCCCGGGAAACGAAGGTCACCTTGGAGACACCCGGAATTGCCATGATAGTGGCACGCATGGCCGTCTGTTCCTGAGCGGACAGCTCCTTCTCGAAATAGGCCGTTACCTGCACCCGCTCGCTCCAGGCATCGGTAACGTTCTCCAGGTTGACGAATACGAGCAGAAACAGCGATACGATCAGGAGCGCAAGGGTTATGGTGCCGATGGTGACCACATTGACGAACATGTTCTGCCGGATATTGACCAGCGCCCGGCGGACAAAGTAGCCGAAGCGCCCCCCCACTCCTTCTCCGGAAAGGGCCGGCCTCTTTTTGACGTTACTCACGGCCGGGTTCTTCTTTTTCCACCTGTTCAACGATATCTCCCTTGCTGAGTGTCACCAGACGCTTCTGGCTGCCTTCGATCAGACGGCGGTCATGGGTTGCAACAACGACCGTCGTACCCCGTACATTGGCATCTTTGAAAATGGCGAGAATCTGGTTCTTGTTGGCCTCATCCAAATTACCGGTCGGTTCGTCCGCCAGAAGTATCTTGGGATCGTTCACCAGTGCACGGGCCAGGGCAACGCGCTGCTGTTCGCCGCCGGAAAGTCGCTGCGGTATCAGGTTGTACTTGGACTCCATCCCCATCTGCTTGAGGATGTGCATCACCTTTTTCCCGACATCGGCCCGTCCCCACCCCAGCACCTCCAGGGTGATCGCGACATTCTCGAAAACGGTCCGGTTCGGGAGCAGCTTGAAGTCCTGAAATACTATTCCGATCGACCGGCGCAGTAAAGGAATTTGAGAGGAGGTCATGCGCGAGATGTTCTGTCCGTCGATCAGCACTTGTCCGCTGGTGGGTTTGAGGGCACCGTACAGCAGGCGCAGCAGTGTCGTCTTGCCGGCACCGGAGGGACCTGTCAGAAAGATGAACTCTCCCTTCTCGATCCGCAGATTGATACCGTTCAGAGCGGTGGCATCATTTTGATAGGACAGGGATACGTTATGCAACTGGATCATGCTTCTACCAATCTTTATAAGGGGTGTTTGTCGTAGGGCTTACCTTGTCGGAACGGCTTTTCACGTCAAAGACATTTCCCAAGTCGGCTCCGGTGGTCGCACCGGTTGCAGCAGCGCCGGCGGAACTGGTGCCGCCGGTTGCCGGGGAACTGCCCGCAGGGGGGGGCACGATTTCCCACTCGGTATTACCGGTCATGGGATCTTTGGGGATGTCACGCAGATACTGTTTCTGTTTGAGGTCATCCAGAGAATCGGGGTACTTGCCCTGGTCGGCGTAGAATTGATCGATTATGTTCCTGAGGTTGTACAGTGTTTCCCGCAACACCGCCTCCCTGGCCTTGATGATGCCCCACTGGTAATTGGGTATGGCGATCGCGGCAAGAATGCCGATAATCGAAACCACGATCATCAGCTCGATCAGGGTGAAGCCGCGGCGCCCCCGGGCCGGGACGGTACGGGGGGAACGGAAATATGTTGTATCAGGAAAGTTCACGTTTTACCATTCCTTATATTTGCTGCCGTCAAGAGCGGTTCCTTCCTGCGGCGCATAGACGTCGAAGACATCCTCGCCCCCCCATTTGGTCGAATCGGGCTTGTCCTTGTAGGAGCGCAGCTCCCATCCCCATTTTTCGTCGTCGGCGCTCTTGGGATCCAGGGGATTGAGCACCTTCCTGCGCAGGAACTTGACCTTGCCGACCTTGGGGTCCCCGAAATCGCGCCCTTCGACAAGCTCCTGCAGATCCTTGGGATAGCCGCTGCCCGTTTTCAGCGGTCCGTCGGGCATCTTGTCGAAACTCTTTTTGTAGTCGTCGATGGCGATGCGGATGACGCGGAGGTTCCTGCGCAGTTCGACCTCTTTCGACCTGATGGCCGTGTTCCTGACCAGAGGCATCACACTGGCGGCGAGAATCCCCACGATGGTGATCGTCACGATCAGTTCGAGCAGGGAAACGCCGCTATGGGTCCTCAACGGTTTCACGCTGATTCCTTCAAATCCGCTGCTGATAAAGCGTCGCCGCAATCGTTCGGCATATTACAGCCCTTCGTGATAGGCACGGTAAATCTGTGCATGATCGTTATTCTTGTCGGCGATGAACTTCCACTGGCTGTATTTGTCGATCGTGCCGCCGGTTACGGGTTGTGTTGCTGCTCCCGGTGACGGTGACGTTGCCGGTGCAGCAGTGGGAACGCCCCCTGCGGTTTCCGTAGTGGTGGTGCCGGTACCGGCAATGCCCAGGTTCTCGAGGGCAGTATCTTTGAAATTCGTCCTGATGGGGATGTCGTCGCTCGGACTTGCCACCCCCACAATCCCGCCTCCCGGTACCCCCCTGCAGGCTTCCGGATATCCGCTGGTACAGGCGGCATCTCTGACCAGGAGCCATTTCTTTCCGGTCATGGGGTCCTGCTCGATAAAGAGCTTGGGGCAGTCGGAACCGCATCTCCGGTTTTCATCCAGCTGTCCGGCGTAATGATGGGGCAGATAGGGATTTTTGTTGGCGGTCTGGCCGCCTCCCATCAGGTCTCTCAGATCCGTCAACGCGGTGACTGTTTTGCTTCCGGGCCCTCCCCCGGGGATATATTTGGGATTATACCAGTTTTCGATGGCTTCCTTGATCTGGCTTCCGCGGAACAGCAGTTCCTTTTCACGCTCGCGCTTCATGACCAGCATCCATGACTTGCCGGTGGAGACTGACAGAATCCCCATGATGGTCACCATGAAAATGGCGACAATGAAGGTAAACCCTTTTTCGTTCAAGCGTGGTTTCATAAGACAAATCGCCGTGGCACACCTGCCAGTCCGTGGGGCCGCGAACAGTAAGGGCATGGATCCGGATGCCGGATTACCTGACCTCTAGGGCTGTGCTGAATGGCAGGATGGCAAGCACGCTGCCGTCTGCACCAGTAAAGCCGACATTGCGGAATCCGAAACCGGCGGTCCCCGCTTTGATGGCCTGGAATCTCAGGGAAACCAGGCTTCCTGCGCCGGACACCCCGCCGCTGCCGGCTTCGCGCATCACGCTCAGCATTACGGCACCGCCGGTAGGATCAGGTTTGCCGGAGAAGACGGTCCCTTTTCCGTCCTGTTTGAGAAAGCTCCCTTCCGCGGCAGAGACATATTTGACAGCGAGCGGATCGAAGGTCACCGCAAAGGGAGCCCGGACCAGATCCCTGACCTCGCTCACCCGTACGTCCAGGCTGAACTGTTGCCCCACCGCAACCTGGGAGGGGGTGCCGATCTGCAGCAGTCCCCTTTGCTGCTGCACGCTCGCCGGCTGCACGGCCGCCGGCTGAGGTGCCGCAGGCTCCAGGGAGGAAGGCTGCAAGGTCGGTTGCGGCGACTGTTCCGGTGCCGGCGGTTGCGGCGCAGATTGTGGCGGTGTTGTTTCCGATGGTGCCGGGGCCATTTCCGAAGGTGTCGGCTGCGTCGGCTGAATCGGTTGTGGCTGCAGCGTCGGCTGAGGCGGTACCGGCGCTGATGGCAGACGCTGGGCTCCGGCAGGTGCCGGGGCGACTCCGTTCGTTCCGGCTCCGTTGGTTCCGGATGGTTCGAAGACCGGCTCCTGTTCGAACGAGGCCAACGGCTTCACCAGCGAGGGGTCGTCCTCCTTGCCGGAGAAGAACGCCATCAGATTGCTGCTGGGAACGGTCACCCCCCGCACCAGGCGCGGCGTGATGGCCAAGACCAGCTCGGTCTTGTCCTTGCTGCTATCGTTGCTCGAGATCAGCGGACCGATCAGCGGCAGGTCCCCCAACAGAAAGATCTTCTGCTTGCTGTCGTTCCTGGTGTTCTGGATCAGGCCGCCGATGACGCTGCTCTCCCCGTCCTTGAGACTCAGCACCGTATCGAGGTTCCTGGTGCCGATGGTCACCACGGTGGTGGAACTGTCCGCCCCCCCCACTTTCTCTTGGGAAAGGATCGAGCTGACCTCCAGGCTCAGCTTGATGACCACCTCGTTGTTGAGCTGAATGATCGGCTCGGCATTGACCTTGACCCCCACGTCCACGTACTGGACATTGACCTGCGAGATCGTGCCGTTGAGGGTCGTGGTGGTAATCGGCACCCGGGTGCCGACGTTGAACTTGGACTTCTCCTTGTTCTTGACCCTGATCTTGGGGTTCGAGAGCACCTCCCCCTTGGCCAGGGTCTTGCCGAAATTGTACTGGGCGCTCGGTACCGTTACAAAACCTCCATAGCCTTTCAGGGTGAATGCCTTGACCAGATTGCTGGGGCCCGCCTGAGTGGTAGTGGTGGTTGTGCCAGTGGTTGTCGTGGTTGCCGTGGAAAGTGAATTGGACAGCATCTGTCCGTCCGGAGTAAAACCGGCCATCTGAACGTTGTAATTGCTCAGCAGCAGCCCCACGTTCTGGGCATTCTTATCACTGAGTTCAACCACCTCCACATCCAACACCACCTCCGGGTCCGGCACGTCGTTGGCATCGAGGATCTTGTCGACCACGTCGACCACGTCGGCGGAATCGCGCACCACGATGGAATTGGACTCCTCGTTGACATAGATCTTGCGCACCTGGATCATGGTCCGGATCAGGTTGACCGCTTTCTTGGCGTCCATGTAGTTGAGATGGAAGGTGCGCAGCAGCATGTCTTCGTACTGTTTCTTCTTCTCCGGCGTATTGGGATAGATGATCACCGTGCTCTCGTTGGCAGCCTTGCGCCCCAGCTTGAACATGCTGGTCAGCATGTCCAGGGCCTGCTGGAAACTGCCGTTTTCCAGGTAGATCGTGACCGGCTGATCCTTGATGGCCTCGTCAAAGATGAAATTGATCCCGGACAACTGGGTGATGATGGCGAACACATCCTTGAGCTTGGCATCCTTGAACTTCAGAGTGATCGGCTTGCCGGATTTCACGTTAAGCTCGAATCCTTCCAGCTTGCTCTTGCGCTGGCTCTGCACCCGGGCAAGCGCAGCCTGGTAATTCCGGTTGTCGGGGTTCAGTTCGATGGCATGCTTGAACAAGCGGTTGGCATCCTTCAGTTTGTTGCCCTTCTCGAATTCGAGCCCCTCCTGGTACGCTGCCTGGGCATCCTTCAGGCGCAGGGCTGCATCGGCCTGCTGTTTGTAGCGCGCCTGGGTAGGATCGAGGCCCTGTGCAGCCTGGAACTCGGCCGCCGCTGCCGCGTAATTTTCTCCGGACAGAAACTCATTGCCCTGCTTGAAGTGCTGATCAGCAGCCCTTTCCCTGGCATTGAGGAATCGAAGCCGATATACGCCCCCTTCCGGGTCCTTCATAAAGGCATCGGCATAACTGTACATGGCCTCTTCGTACCTGCCTTCCGCCTCGAACGCTTCGCCTTTGCTGAATGACCGGCTGGCGCCGGAGCAGCCGGACACCAGAAGAACGGCGGCAAACAGACTGAAGAGGGTGAGATATGTCGGGTAGCGCATCGGGGGCGTTCTCCTCCGTAACATGATCGCTGAAGCTGCTTATTTTACCGCTGTGAGTAACTGCCTGTTCTCGATCAAGGGGATGACGATCTCTTCCCCCGTATCGGTCACCGTGATCGTCAGGGCCTGGTCGGTGATGGAGGTGGCTTGGTAGCGCCCGGCAAACCGGTCCCCCTTCCTGACCAGGACGATCTCGCCATCCTTTGTCAGAAAGATCGTCCGGTGTCCGTCCTTCTTCAGGAATCCGAGAAAGGTGAAGCGCGCCAGTTCGCGCCGGGGTGGCTCCGGCATGACCGGTGGCGGGACAGGCACCGGCGCCGGCTTCGGGACCGGGGGGGGAGGCGTTACCGGCTTCGGGGCAGCTGCCCTCTGCCGGGCGATCTTGGCCTCGTCGCTAAACACCGGGTTGAAGATATTGCGGCGATATCCCTTGAAGGCAGGCTGCTCGCGGTCGAGCAGGTCCAGCCGCAGCGCCGTGCCACCACCTTTCTGCGCAGCGGGCGCTGCAGGCGTCGCAGCCCTGCCCTTCTCCCTGGAGCTTTCCGCCTGCCCCGGCGTGCTTTGGGGCACACTCCGCTGGCGCGGCCATTTCAGGTAACTCCAGATCGCGCTCAGTACAAACAGGATCACGAGGATCAGGAGGAGCAGTCTCTGCCGGTTCATGCACCCTCCCGCAGGTAGACCGTCACGTGCAGGTTCATGGTCACCGATTCCTGGTAAGGATCGGCATTGACGAGGCTCAGCCCGTCAACCACGACCAGCTCGCGATTTTTCAGCAGGTCAGCGATGAAACTCTTGAGGGCGGCGTAGCTTCCGCCCACATTCATGGTGATTCCATATGCCAGCAGACGCTCGTCTTTGACCGTTTGCGGCTTGTAAGAGACATTTGCGGTGGTCACGCCGCTGGCAGAAGCTGCCTCCAGGATATCGCCCAGCACTCGGGGGAACTCCCGCTTGAGCGGTATCCGCCCTTTGAGCGTCTCCAGATCGGTCTTGCCTTGGCGATAAATGGCATCCACATCGCCGCGGCCGGTGAGTGCCACCTTGCGCCGCAGGTCGTTCCAACGGGCCTGCGCCTCCACGACGGCTGGCGAGGTGTAGTAACCGACGGCGCACGCCAGGGCGACATTCAGGATCGCCAGCAGCCCGACAACCAGCACCAGCCGCTTTTTCAGGCGGTATATCTCCTGAAGCACCCCGATCATGGCACCACCGCCCGGCAGTCAACGGCGAACTGCACTCCCCGCGTTTTCTCACCCAGGAACAGATCGTGATGGGAAACCAGCATGATATCGGTAAATGCCTTTGAATCTTCCAGTTTTTCCAGATAGGCGCGCACCTGGGCAAAGGACCGCGCCCGCCCCTCGAGTTTGACCTGGCCGTTACCCGTGTCCGACACGACCGATGCCAGCGAAATGCCCTCCGGCGTACTCTTTTCCAACTGTTCCAGCAATCCGAGCCAGTTATAGGACTTGCGCTCGATAATGGCGTTGTAGAAACCGATCCTGGCCAGCAGCTTCTTGTAATCCCCCTCCGAAACCCCGGTGGGACGGCTGTTCAGGCGCCCTTCCAGGGAAGCGGCATCGGCCTTGAGCCGTTGAAGCTCCCCCATATCCGACCAGAAACGGCTGACGTTCCAGGCCATCCATGCCAGCATGAGCAGGATCAGGAGGGCAAAAACGCGGTTCACCAGCCGGTGGTCGAGATAGGTCCTGGTGGCGAGATTGATGGTGAAACGCATCACAGGCTCCTCATGGCGGCGCCGATGGCTGCAGTGTAGGGGAAGAGCGCTGCCTGATCGGCAGGGGCGGAGTCGGACGGTTTCACGATAGCTTTGGCTTCCAGCAGGTTCGTCTCCACTCCGGCCGCCTCGGAGGCCATGCCGCAGAACTCGCTCGCCACCGCGGGTGCGGCCAGGCAGTAGACCTTGGGCACGATCCGTTCCGGGAAGCGCTCCCGGTAAGCCAGCAGCGAATTGTTGATTTCCATGTAGGCGCGGTTGTCGATTGCCGAAGAGCCGGGCAGTTCCTTGATCCTCACGAATTCGGGGATGCCGCCGTTAAAGACGACAATGCCGAGGATGGCATCGTAGAAGGAAATCAGGGCAACGTCCTCGGCCAGCGCCAGCCGCGATTCGAACGCGCGGCAGATGCTGAAGATATTGAGTTCGATGCTGGCCGGGCTGAAGCCGGCCGAAGTGAACATGTCTTCGTACTGGCCGATGACGGTGCGGGAAACCAGTGTCACCAGCAGGGCCATGTCGCCATTGTCCCGCGTCCGGAGCAACTGGTAATCCAGATGGGCCTCGGCCACATCGAACGGGATCTGCTTCTTCAGTTTCCAGCGGATGATGTCGAGCGCTTCGCTGCGGCTTTTGAAGCGCCCCTCCACATCCAGCAGCAGGATTCGCCCCACGGCATCGGGCAGGGTTACGGAAACCCGTGTCCCGCGAAAAAGCGTCAGGGCATGGGCCTCGCGCAGACGGTCGCCGAAATGCTGAGGATCGAGTATGTTCTGTTCGCGCAGTGAGGTACGCATTGATCCCGGCATCAGCGGGCGGGATGCCACGCGCTCCAGACGCGGAGCATCCGCTCTGCCCCCGAGCAGGGCGAAAACGACGCCGGCGGGACCGACCTCTACTCCTAGCGCTTTCCTGGAAAACAGCATGTCCGGTCCATTCCCGTCACTCGACGAACGTGACGCGATTGATCTCCTTGAGAGTGGTGTCTCCCGCGATCAGTTTTTCCACCGCCGAATCCCTTAGAAACACGACTCCCGTGTCGCGGGCCGCTTTCTTGAGCTGGGTCGCCGGAACCTTGCTGATGATCAGGTCGCGGATATGGTCGTTCAGGTCCAGAAGCTCCACGATGGCCGACCGCCCGCGGTACCCGGTCCCGTTGCACTCCTCGCAGCCGCGGGCCTCGTAGATGGTGGCATCCCGCACGATTTCAGGGTCCACTCCGGCCTCGCGGAACTGTTCGTCGGTGTAGGTCACAGCGCGGCGGCACTTGCGGCAGACCCGGCGCACGAGCCGCTGGGCCATCACGCAATTCAGGCTGGAAACGAAATTGTAGGGGTCGATGCCCATGTGGATGAAGCGCCCGATCACATCGAAGACGTTGTTGGCATGCACGGTGGTAAAGACCAGATGCCCGGTCAATGCGGACTGGACGGCGATCTGGGCGGTCTCGGAGTCGCGTATCTCGCCGACCATGATCTTGTCCGGGTCGTGGCGCAGGATGGAGCGCAGCCCCTTTGCAAAGGTGAGTCCCTTTTTCTCGTTGACCGGGATCTGCAGCACGCCGCGCAGCATGTACTCGACCGGGTCCTCGATGGTGATGATCTTGTCCTCGCCGGTATGGATCTCGGTCAGGGCGGCGTACAGGGTAGTGGTCTTGCCGGAGCCGGTCGGCCCGGTAACCAGCACCATGCCGTACGGCTCGCGGATCTTCTTGCGAAGCCGCTTGATCTCCCGCTCGCTGATACCGAGGTTCTCAAGCGACAGCCCCTTCAGGTCGCTGGCAATGCTTTCCTTGTCGAGGATACGGATAACGGCGTCCTCGCCCAGGGCGCTCGGCATGATCGAAACGCGGAAATCGATGGACTTCGCACCGAAACGGACCTTGAAGCGGCCGTCCTGCGGGATGCGCCGTTCGGAAATGTCCAGCTCGCTCATGACCTTGAGGCGCGATATGATCGGGGCCTGGAAATGCAGGTCGATCGGCTCGTTGGCCCGATACAGGACGCCGTCGATCCTGTACTTGATTTCAACGCCGTCATGGCCGGTTTCGATGTGGATATCGCTGGCGCGGCGATTCAGGGAATCGAGGATGGTGGTGTTGATCAGCTTGATGATCGGACTGGTGTCGTCGGAAATGCTTTCGACCGAGAGGATCTCTTCGCCCCGCTCGGTTTCCTTTACCAACTGCAGCATGAAGTCTTCCGAAACCTCGCGCAGCACCCGGCGGGCCCCTTCGCCCGATTTTACCACGGCGGCAATGGCCGATTCGGTGGCGATGCTGATCCGCAGGGAGCGGTCCAGCAGCAGTTCCAGTTCATCCAGCTTGACCACGTCGGTCGGATCGGACACGGCAATGGTCAGCGTGTTGTCCGACATCTCGAGCGGTACGAAGCGGAAACGGTAGATGGCATCGGTCGGCAGGCTGTTCAGCAGGCTCTCGTCCATCCTGAAGTGTTCGAGGTCGACGTACTCCAGGCCGAATTGCTCCGCCAGGGACCGGGCAAGGGCCTCTTCATCGATTAGCCCCTCTGCCAGGCAGATTTCTCCGAAACGCTGGCGGCTGGTCGAAAGCCTTTCTACGACCAGAGGAAGCTGGTCAACGGACAGATAGCCCCGTTCGACCAGAATTTCTCCGATTTTTTTGCGTCTGAAAGACTGCATCACACTCCCTAGCCGACCGTCCCGGCGATCTTGAATATCGGCAGATACATGGCAATGATGATCAGCCCGATCACCAGTCCCATCACCAGCATGACCGCCGGCTCGATCGCCGTTGTCAGAATGTTCATCCGCTCCGCCAGTTCGTCCTCCAGGTAGTCCGAGACATCCACCAGCATCTCCTCCAGGGCTCCGGTCGTCTCCCCCACCCCCAGCATGCGCAGTGCGAGCGGCGGCATGATCTCTATCCGTTCGAAGGCCGCGGAAACCCGCCCCCCTGCCTCAACCAGCTTGACCGCCTCGAAGAGTTTTCTTTCCATGAAGACATTGTTGAGAGTGCCGAGCGACATCCGCAAGGATTCGATGATGGGAATACCGCTGCCCAAAACCGTGGCCAGGGTGCGGGTAAACGAGGCTACCGAATATTTCGTGTAGAGGTCGCCGAGAAGCGGAATGCGCAGCTTCAGGCGGTCGACGAAAAACCGTCCCTTTTCCGTGGAACTCCAGGAGCGGAAGACTGCCACGCCTGCCATGGCCAGAACGACACCCACCAGGAAAAAACGCCTCAGAAACGTGGTAAAATCGATCAGCATCTGCGTGGGAAGCGGCAGCTGCGAGCCGGATTCCGCATACACCTGGCTGAAGGTGGGCACGACGTACAAAAGGAGTAGCGTTATGGCAGCGAAGGCAACGACCAGCAGGATCACCGGATAAAACAGGGCGGAGACGATCTTCTTGCGGATCGCTTCCACCCGCTTGAGATACTGGATATACCGCCGGATAGTCCGGGGGAGATCGCCGGTGCGCTCTCCGGCACGGATCGAGGCCACATAGAGGTGCGGGAAGAAACGTCCATGCTTTTCCATGGCCACTGACAATGCCGCGCCACCCTTTACATCCTCGCGTACCTGCCGGAGAACCTCTGACAGCCTGCCCCCTTCATGCTTCTCCAGAATGGTATCCAGAACCTGCATGATCGGCATGGCCGCCTTGATCAGAACCAGCATTTCCTGGTTGAAGGTAAGCAGGGAACGGTTATCGATCGTGCGACGACGCAACCCCTTGTCAAAAAGAAACTGCAACGGCTTCTTTTTGACTTCGAAAACAAAAAAGCCCTGCTCCTCCAGACTTTTCTGAAGCGCACCCGGTTCGGAAGCTTCAAGTTCCCGGTAAATAATTCTTCCGTCAGCGGAACCAAGTTTGCAGGAGTAAAGAGCCATATCCCTTATCTAATACCACAGAAATCCTTTTTTCAAAGTAAAAAACCACAGACAAAATGCCTGTGGCCATTTGATTTCACTGGTTTTTTTAATCCCTGTCGCTTCAAAAATGAAAAATATTTTTTAAAAACATACTGATCCGCGCCATCAGGCGGCTGGTGCACATGACCAGGCGCATCATGCCTGAAGCAGTCCCACGACCCACAGCGCATAGGAGATAACCAGCACCGTTCCCCAGCTCACGGCCGACCGGATCGACAAGCGCCCCTTCTCGGGGAAAGCCCTGAAAGCCAGAACCAGGGCCGAACCGATCCAGCCTGCCAGAGCGACCGTGCAGACAATCGACCATACCTCGTGCGTCATGTTAACCCTTTCTTCCGAATATCCGTCGCAAAACGGTCCCCAGCCTCAGTTTCCACACCATTACCACCGCTTCCCGCACGATTTTCCGCGAAATCTTGGAGGTGCCGGCATGACGGTCGATAAAGATGATCGGCACCTCGATCATGCGCAGCCCTTTTTCCATGCAGCGGTAATTCATTTCGATCTGGAATGAATAACCGTCGGACTTGACCCGCTCCATATCGATGGATTCCAGCGTTTCGCGGCGGAAACACTTGAAGCCGCTGGTGCAGTCCATCAGTTTCAGGCCGGTGACGAAACGGGCATAGACACTGGCGAAATAGCTCAGCATCAACCTGCGGAGCGGCCAGTTGACGACACTGACGCCGTTCAGGTACCGGGAACCTATCACAAGATCGCAGGAGGCGGCGGCTTGCAGAAACACCGGCAGGATCTTGGGATCGTGCGAAAAGTCGGCATCCATCTCGATGATGTAGTCGGCTCCCAGATCGAGCGCCATCCTGAATCCTTCACGGTATGCCGACCCCAGACCGAGCTTGCCCGGACGGTGCAGAACCCGGATACGCTCTTCGGACGATGCCAGTTCATCGGCAATCGTGCCGGTTCCATCGGGGGAATTGTCGTCCACGAACAGAATGTTGATGGAGGGATGCTGCTTGAGAACCTCTTCCGCCAGGCGGACGATGTTCTCTTTCTCGTTGTAGGTAGGAATGATGACAAATGATTTCAAGCGTGATTGCTCCGGTGGCGGGCCTGTCCAAACTCTACCGGATAGTACGGGATATGTTCCGGAAATGTCAAGGGATCGGTGCCGCGCCTGCCGGGAGGGACAGAGGGGCAGCCGGGGCGCTGCGCGGGTAAAAATGGGAGCTTGATCTGCGGAGGCCGTACAGCATTACGGACAAGTCACCTCCGGTATCCCTGCCTGATGCCGGAGTACCTCGGACCGCCGCTGCACGGCAGGTAATGGCAGTGCGGCTCTCCGCAAAAGCGCTCCGTGCCGTCGTCCCTCCGCGGCGATGCCTGCGGGCACATGGAGACAGATGCATGGAGCGCCATCGGTTCCGGCAACCGACTCATCCCATGAGTCAGCTCTTCAGGATGACTCGTTTAACTGGGCCATTCATGCGGATGGCGGCGGCGAATTCCATCCAGAACACCAGGTAGATCGAGACCATCAGCGACAGGCCGATATTCTGGTTCTCGGACCCCAGCGCTTTGGCCAGGATCGGCGAGGCAAAACCGGCCCCGTGTACACCGGTAATGCGCTCAAGCATGTAGAAGGCGGACAGGGTCAGCAGCGTACCGACGATCATGATGGCTATGCCGGTGGGGCGCTTGATCCAGTACTTGGGTGAAAATCCGTACATGCGCATGAAAATTACCACCCAGATGATCCACACCGAATAATCCACGGCCGCATCGGGCAGAGCCAGTTTATTCTTCACCAGGGTGATCTCCAGGACCGTCACGACAGCCAGCAGCACAAACATCCAGTTGAATTTCTCATTGGCCTGGGTCTGCCAGTTGCGGCTGTCAGGCGCCTTTATCTCGCTGAAGGAATGGCTGTGGGTGCCCAGGGCCGAAAACAGGATGGCGAACCAGATACCGGCGTTGTGGAACAGGAGCGAGGCATGGTTGCCGGCCACATTGGCGATGCGCGCCATCGGTTCTCGTGCGAAATCCGCCGCGATACGCATCAGGAACAGGTTGGCGATCACGGAACAGGCGATGATCACCGCGATGGTGAAGATCTTGCGCGGCAGCAGGTATGGATCGACCCGGTCGGGAAAGCCGATGATAAAGGCGAACCAGATCAGGTACATGATCAGCGGAATGCCGAAACAGATGCCGTAGACGGAGTTGCCGGCAAAATCGCCGTTCTGGGCGTAAATCACGTATTTCTCTTTGGCTGCGGGATCGCTGTTGACTGCCTTGACCACATCTTTCGGCACCTTCTTGACATGGGGCAGAAGCCCCATGGCATACCAGCCGTTATCCCCCTTGGTGGTGTCGACAACCCAGTACTGGTCGCCCATCATCTCGTCCAGACCGGCAAAGACCTGCATGTTGAAGGCCGCGCAGACAACGCAGACCACCAGCAGCAGGATGGCGTTGGAAATTTTCATTGGCATGGCTGTACTCCTCCGTGGGAAATCAGGTCAAGGTTAAAGGTCAAGGCCGAGATTACAACCCTCAACCTGAACACCCACCCTGTTTTCACTCCTTGTGCGTGGTCCAGAACATGGATACCGCATTGGCCGCAAAGAGCCCATACAGCCACATGGTGTTCCAGGCCGGACCGGACCAGTGGCTGCCGCGTCCCCCCCCGACCACGCCCGAGGCGACCACGATGCCGATCAACGCCGTAAAGGCGACCATGGCCACCGAGCGCAGAATGGCACTGTTACGCCAGGTATGACGCTCCAGCTCCTCGATTCTCGACAGCAATTCAAGTTCTTTTTCGCTCATTGTCTTTCTCCCTTGAGGAAGTGATCCCTATTTTTAAATTTTCATGGTAAGCGCACTGTTTTTTGGGTGCGGTCCTTTTCAGGCCACCACCTTGGCAAGGTGGACCAGACCGCCGGGAAAGCGGTCCACAAGTTCGCGGTACTTGACGCATCCCTTAAACCGTCCGTTGCAGTAGTGAATGATCTGGTTCACGTCATGGGGAGATATGTAGCCGCATCCAACATCGCAGTAATCATCCTTCTTGCCGAAGAAAGGGCATACTTCAGTCTTTGTCATGGTTGAGAACCTCAAGACGCGTTCGTTTACCGTGTATACAGCATGACATGTGCCAACAAAACTTTATTCAATGAAATCAGCATATTACAAAATTAAAAGTGCAGTTTTGCGCGATCTTTCACACTTTTGCAAAACAACCGGCCACACAAACCGGAACCCTGTTCCTGAGATTTGAATGGCTGGAACGCTGAAAACCTGCAATACTCGGCACTTTGGAAACAATGATGGCCGCCCTTGACAAACTTCGCAGATATGCAAAGATTCTTTCCGCATCGTTTTGCAAAATTGCGAAAAAGTCTCGTGAGGAAAAAGCCTGATTTTTCTGCTACAGAGGCTGGTGCATATTCGAAATGAGAGGAACGGTGGAGTGATGGAAGAGGACAGGCTCAAATGGAATCTGCGTTTCGGATCGGAAGAGGCATTTCTGGGCGTGCGCCCCTCTCCGTTCCTGGCCCGGGAAATGGAACGCATAAAGGCCCTGGCTCCCGGTCGGCGGGCACTGGACATTGCCTGCGGCGAAGGGCGCAACGCGATCTTTCTGGCCCGGCACGGCTTTGAGGTAACCGGGCTGGACATCTCGGACGTGGGTCTGGCAAAAGCGGACCGGTGGGCGACTGAGGCGGGAGTAACGGTTGATTTCCGCTGGGCGGATCTGGAGGATTATTGCATTGACGAAGAATATGACCTGATCATCAATTTCAACTTCCTGCTGCGCGACCTGATTCCCCAGGCCTTTGCCGCCCTGGCGCCGGGGGGACTTCTGATCGTGGATACGATCCTGGAATCGCCTGAAACCTCGGGGACCCACACTGCCGAATACCTGCTGCGCTACGGGGAGCTGGGGAAGATGTTCCAAGCTCTGCCGGGAGAAGTGCTGTTCCAGGAAGAGGTGCGGGAGGTGGCAGAAGGAGAGATGCCGACCGCAAGGGTGCTGTTCAGGAAACGGGAGAGCTGACGGCAAACCCTTTCTTCAACAGGCGCTTCAGACGATCATACTCCTCCGCGGTCAGGGGCCGGTCCCGATACAACGCGCCGGCATAGATCTCTACGAAAGTCCGCACACTCGCATTGCCGGTCGACTCCGCCAGTTCGAACAGCCCCTGCCCCGGAAGCACCCGAACACCGCAGTCGTGCTCAACTTGCCGATAAAATCTGCGCAGCAGGCGTTCCGCCGGTGTGGGCCACAGTTTTTTCCGGTTGAGGATGGCGGCCGCCACGAGCAGCATTGCTGCCGACAGCGCCAGCGGCCATTGCAGAGCCTTCAGCACCGGTCCCGCTTTCAGCCCTTGAAGCTTCTTTCCGGCCGTGCGGGCCATCTCCACCTGACGTTCGAAATCGTAGTTGATCACCGACCTGTTCCAGGCATGATCGAACGAATCGATTGCCAGGCGCAGCCGCATGGTAAAACTTCTCTGCGGCCGGCTCCCCCAGACGCTCCCCGCATTCCCGGCATAGCTGCTGGGGTCGACCCGCAGCCACTGCCCGTTGACGTAGGCCTCGACCCAGACGTGCGCCATCCGTTCGCTGACCAGATAATAGCCCCCCAGGTCGTTATACTCTCCCCCCAGATAGCCACCCACCAGGCGGGCCGGGACTCCGGCGGCGCGCAACACGACACCGAAGGCAGAGGCGAAAAATTCGCAGTGCCCCTGCCTGGTTTCAAACAGAAAACGCTCCAGGGCATTATCCCCGGTCGGCAGATCCCGCAGGGTGTACCGGTAGCCGCCGGTGCGGAAATAGCGTTCCAACAGCTCCAGGCGGCCGGAATCGCTTTTCCCGCCGACATGTATGTCTTTTGCCAGACGTTTGATGCGCTCGGGGATGCCCGGGGGCAGTTGCAGGTAAAAAGTGCGGTCAATGCTGCCGGCCACCGGCAGCGTGCCGGCGGGGAATGATTCGGCGGCATAGCTCCGGATCCGGGCGCTGGCCGGCACCTGAAAAATACCATCGGGCGAACGTCTGACGCGTGCAGCGGTAATGCTTGCCGGCGCGTCCAGGGCAGGCAGGAACCCGACCAGCCCCGGTTCCGGGAAAATCACCTGGCTGACGCGCGGACTGCCGTAGACGACAGTCTCCGGCGGAATTGGACCGCGAACCCAGCGCCTGCCGTCGAAGCGGTTGAAAACGATGCCGCGCCAGTAAAGCTGCGGCTGCGGCTGCCGCGGCAGCTCCGCACGAAATGCCGGTGCAGCGGACTCAGCCATCGTGCTGCTGCCGCCGGGTTCGACCCGGTCGGAAAAGCCGCTGATGCGGGATGCCGGCGCTGCCAGGAAATTCCATAACGGAAACTGGGTACGGGGCAGCAGCGGAAACAGGAGGACCAGGAACGGCAACGACAGCAGCGGCATCAGCAGGCCAGCGGCAACTATACGCTGCAGCGCGGCCCGCGGGATCTCCATCCGCTCCTCCTGGCACCAAAATGTCAGCAAAACCAGCGATACCGCCACCATGAACAGCATCAGGGCCAGGTACAGCAGGAAAAAGGGGCTCAGATCGAAGAGCGAGGAGGCGGCCAGACAAAATAGCGACAGGGCGTAGATCTGCAGGTAGTGGCGAGGGCTCTTCTCCCCCAGCAGGCGAACCGCCAGCAGGATCGCCAGAAAACTCACGACCGGCTGAACGGCATCGGTACGGCTGAACCGGGAGGCGTAGAACAGAAAAACCGGCACGATCGAAATGTTCAGCATCCAAGTCTTGAGCGGCCAGGCGCCGCGGCGGTCCTGCCAGATGCCTGCTATCAGGCCGGCTGCAGCCAGCAGGCGCGGAACGGGTGCCAGCCAGGAAAAAAGCGGCACGAGCCCGCACAGGGCAATGGCATAGGAAAGTACCGTTATCAGCGTTCTAATCGTTGCCATACAATGCCAGTTCCTTCAGCAGGAACAAACGGTGGTGTTGCCCCATCCCGGCCGGGACCGAACGGTCGGACAGCCTGAGCCCCACCGGCCGCTGGCCGGCCCAGTGCTGCACCAGCCAGGCCGCATGCGAAATACGGTCTTCGAGGGTAGTGCCTGCCAGCGCATCCAGTTCGATGAACAGCGGAGGTGCGGTCAGCAGCCCGAATTCCTTTACCAGCAGTTCGTCAGTGCGTGCCGTGTGCTTCCAGTGGATCATCCTGAGCGGCTCCCGGCCGGAATACCCTGTGATGCTTTCCAATTCTCCGTCAAGGCCGTGCGCCTGCCGGGCGGCCTGGCCGGCACGCTCAGCCTCGCGTCCCGGATCGACCGCCATACCGGACAGCAGCCGCGGAAATATGATGCAGTTCGGATCCAGCGGAAAGATCCGGCTGCGAATAAAGAAATTGACCGGAAAGGGCGAACTCAGCACCACACTCCTGACACCAGCATATCCCCGTACCGGAAACGCCAGCCCCACCGTGCCGTCGGCCGAACTTCCAGCCAGTATCATCGGAATCGTGACACTCCCCCCGCCGGAAACCTCCAGCCGGATGAGAAATGAAGGAATGTATCGTTTGGTGTTATGGAGACGCAGGCGAAAGGGGGCCAGGGTACCGGCGAAGATCTCTGCCGGCGGCAGGAGTTCGGGGGTCAGCTTCCGAAGATTGAACATGCCGGCCAGCCCGGTGACCGACATGAAGGCGAGCAGTCCCGCCACGACCAGGAACAGCAGGTTGTTTCCCGTATTGATGGCGGAAAAACCGAGCAGCAGCGTAAGGGCGATATACAGTGCGCCGGACGTCCCGATTCTCACCCGGAACCGCGTACCGCGTACCCTTCCGTCCCGTCCCGAGCGGAACGTTCCGGTCCCGGAGTTCAATGCAGAGGCAACGCTATGTCGTCGAGCAGTTCCCGTACGACCTCTCCCCGGTCGGAGCCGAAATGCTCCGGCCTCATGACCAGACGATGGGCACAGACCGCCACGGCCACACCTTTCACATCCTCGGGTGCGACAAAATCGCGCCCTTCCAGAAACGCCGCTCCCCTGGCCGCCCGTGCCAGGCTGATGGCGGCACGCGTGGAAAGGCCGGTCTGAATCATTCGGTGGCTGCGGGTGGCAAGTACCAGCGCATGTATATAGGAAACCAGCTTTTCGGACAGGTACACCTCGTGCGCAACGGCGTGCCGGGCAGCCAGGATATCGGCAGCGGTCGCCACCGGAACGATCTCGCCGATCCGTTCGCGGATACCCCCTCCGGAAATGATCTCCCGTTCAAGCTTTTCGGGTGGATAGCCAATACCGGTGCAAATCAGGAAACGGTCGAGCTGGGACTCCGGCAGCGGAAAGGTGCCGCTCTGGTCGGAGGGATTCTGGGTGGCAAACACCATGAAGGGATCGGGCAGAGGGTGAGTCACCCCCTCCACTGTTACCCGCCGCTCCTCCATCGCTTCCAGCATCGCGCTCTGGGTGCGTGGCATGGCCCGGTTGATCTCATCCAGAAGCACGATATTGTTGAAGATCGGTCCCGGCAGAAAGGTGAATGTGCCCTGTTCACGGTTGAAGACAGAGAGACCGGTGATGTCGGAGGGGAGCAGGTCGCTGGTGCATTGCACCCGGCCAAAGGAGAGGCCGGTACTGCCGGCCAGCGCCAGGGCGACGGTGGTCTTGCCCAGTCCCGGCAGGTCCTCGATCAGGATATGTCCGCCGGACAGGAGGGCGATGGCCGACAGGCGCAGCACCTCCTCCTTCCCCTGCAGATAGTCCCCGCACAAGGTATCCAGCATGGTGACGGCAGTCCGATTGGAAAGATTGCGTTTCAAGGATGGAACCTCACTGGGCGCTTGATTTTTATGGATAAACAGTCAAAATCAAATGAGAATCTTAATTCGCGGCATCTGATGCGGAGCATCCGGAAGAGCCGGGCAGCAAACGCGCCGGATGCTTCCCACGGCAAAAAGCATTTCAAAGCGTCATGGAGGCGTTACCGGCCCGGCCTGAAGGACCGTCAACGGAGCTGTTATGCTTTTCAAGCGCACGATACTGACCAAAATACTGTCAACGGGCATGAAAGCCGAATTCGCTATCGTCAAGGAAGCGGGCGCTTACAAGGCCGCGCTGTACATCAACGGGCGCCGCATACCCGGACCGCCGCTCCCGGAAAAGCTCGACCCTCCCACGGAGGGTCTCACCCACTGGATGGGCAACCGCCCCAGCGTGGGGCTGAGCAGCGACGAGGCCGAAAAGATTATCCGCGAAGTCGAGCTGGAAAACAGCGTCCTGGAGCATCTCCGCAAGGAACGCCGCAAGCCTTGAGTTTATCACAGGGAGATTGTGCGGCGATAGGCGATTTTCCTCTTCCAAGAGGTTGTTGAAAACGGGCATATCGCCGCCGTCCTCGTCAGTAATCTTGTGACTTCGGCCTGCGGCCTCACCCTCCGGGCGCCTCCGCGGTCCAATTTCACACGTGAAATTGTGCGGCGTAGCACGGCAGCCCTCTCCCTATCCCTCCCCCAGAGGGGGAGGGCATTCTGTTCCCTCTCTCTTCGGGAGAGGGTGGCCAAAGGCCGGGTGAGGGTCTCCGCGGGGCTTCCTGCGGGTGCGACGACCTGCCCATTTTTGAACAACCTGAGAATTCCAACAACCTCCTAAAGCTGCTTCATTGGCCAATTCCTGCCCTGTTCTCCCCCGAGCCGAGCCCGCGGCTTGATTTGCCGCCTGAAAACAGGTATATCCAAGTATACAAAATTGTATACGATAGAAGACACCATGCTGATTCGCCTGCTCAACAAACTGAAACTGCGCTGGAAATTGCTGGCTCTGGTATTGCCGCTGGTGATCGTGCCGATTTTCGTGGTGGCAGCCGTGATCGGCTTCATCGCCAACCACCAGGCCTATCTGGGGGTCACCCAGGCCAGCAAGGACGACCTCCGGCACATGGCCTCCTTCACCATCGATCTGCTCGATTCGCACGACCGGCAGTTTCACGACTACCGGCAGGACACCTCGGCCAGCCTGTCCGCCGAGCTGGCTTCCGAATCCTTTGCGGCCCTGAAGAAAAAGATCAAGAACAAGAAGGTGGGAGCCACGGGCTACATCTTCTGCATGGACAGCAAAGGCACCCTGAAGATCCATCCGGACGCGGAAGGGGTCAACATTTCCGATGCACGGGACACCAGCGGCCATCTTTTCGTCCGCGAAATGTGCGAGAAAAAGAGCGGCTGGATCAGGTATCCCTGGAGAAACGTCGGCGATGAAGCGCCCCGCATGAAAATAGTCCGCTACGAATACTTCGAGCCCTGGGACTGGATCATCGCGGTCGGCTCCTATGAAGATGAATTCTATCGCCAGGCCAACACCATCAGGGACCATATCCTGTTCAGCATGTGCGTCCTGATCATGGTGGTGGGCCTGATCTCGGTCCTGCTGGTTCTGCGGGCCGCAACCCTGTTCACCAGCCCCATTACGCACATGATCGAGGTAATCCGGTGCGTCAAGCGCGGAAATCTGCAGGAGCGGATGAAGGTCGCCGGCCAGGACGAGCTGGCCGAAATGGGCACCGCTTTCAACCGCATGACCGATATCATCCGGCACAACCGGGAAATGGAGGCCAGCCTGGCTCAGCAGGGCAAGATGGCTTCGCTGGGCGTGCTTTCATCGGGTGTGGCCCACGAGATCAACAATCCCCTGGGGGTCATTCTGGGCTACGCTGGCTACCTGGAAGGCAAGATGGACGAATGCGATCCGCACTACAAATACATCCACGAAATCAAACGGGAGAGCAAGCGCTGCAAGAAGATCGTCCAGGACCTGCTCTCCTATGCACGCACTCCCCGGCCGGTCCTGGAGGCTGTCGACCTGAACGATCTGCTGAGCCAGATCGTGGATTTCGCCGAGAATCACACCGATATGAGGGGTGTGACCATCACGACCGAGTTCGCAGCGGGACTCCCTCCTGTGGAACTGGATGGCGACCAGATGCGGCAGGTGGCCATCAACCTGATCCTGAACGCCGGCGGCGCAATGCAGAACGGGGGCACGCTGGTGGTGCGGACCGAACTGTGCGATCTGTGTTATGTCCATATCACCTTCCGCGATAATGGCTGCGGCATTACGGCGGAGAACCTGGAAAAGATATTCGAACCGTTTTACACCACCAAGGAGCGGGGCACCGGCCTGGGATTGGCCATCACCAAACAGATCATCGAGCAGCACCACGGAGAGATCCGGATCGAAAGCGAACCGGGCAGCGGCACGACCGTAACCGTAATCCTTCCCCTTGAGCATGAGGAATTATAGATGTCCCAAAAGAAACGCATACTGCTGATCGACAACGAAGCCGGCCTGTGCCGCATGATGGAGCAGGTGCTGCTGGACAACGGCTATCTGGCCAAGGCCTTCACGGACCCCCGGAAAGCGCTGGAGGAGTTCCTGCCCAACGCATGGGATCTGGTGATCACCGACATCAAAATGCCGGGCATGAGCGGACTGGAGGTGCTGCAGAAGGTCAAGGAGCAGTCCCGGGACCTGCCGGTGATGATGATCACCGCTTATGCCACGGTGGACATGTCGATCCAGGCGTTGCGCAAGGGCGCCTACGATATGCTCACCAAGCCGTTCGAGCCGGAGGAGTTGATCTACCGCGTCAAGAACGCCCTGCAGCAGTCGCACCTGCTGGAGGAAAACCGCGAGCTGCGCCAGGAATTGAGGGGGCAGTTCAGTTTCGAAAACATCATCGGAACATCCGGCGGGCTCAAGGAGGTACTCGGCAAGGTCGGCAAAATTGCGGTACGCGACACCTCGGTCCTGATCACCGGAGAATCGGGCTCGGGCAAGGAGCTGATCGCCCAGGCGATCCATTACAACTCTCCCCGGCACGAGCGCAAGTTCGTGGCAATCAACTGCGCCGCTCTGCCGGAGACCCTGCTGGAAAGCGAACTGTTCGGCTACAAAAAGGGGGCCTTTACCGGCGCCAAGGAAAATCGTCAGGGGCTACTTGAGGCGGCCGACGGCGGCACCTTTTTTCTGGACGAAGTCGGCAATCTGCCGATGAACGTGCAGAAGACGCTGCTGCGCTTCTTGCAGGAAAAGGAATTCATCCGCCTGGGGGACACTACCCCCACCAGGGTGGATGTACGGCTGCTCTCCGCCACCAATGCCGACCTGAAGCAGGCCGTCAAGGACGGAACATTCAGGGAGGACCTGTTCTATCGCCTGAATGTGGTCAACATCCACCTGCCTTCATTGCGGGAGCGCACCGAAGACATCCCTCAACTGGCGGCGCACTTCATCAGGCTGCAGAACCAGAAATTCGGCACCTCGGTCAAGGGCTTCGAGCGGGAGGCCATGCAGGTCCTGTGCGAATATGACTGGCCCGGCAATATCCGTCAGCTCAGGAACGTGATCGAGGCCTGCATGGCAATGGTGGGCGCAGGCGAGGATTTCATCTGCCGGGAAACGCTGGATCAGTTCATCGACACGGATGGCGCCCCCCGGGAAAACATACCGGTCGCGGCCGCCGGAGCGAGCGAACTCCCCTTCAATGCGGCGCTGGAAAGATTCGAAGCTGATTTGCTGAGGAGTCTTCTGAAACGGCATGGCGGGAATATCGATTCAGCTGCCCGCGAAGCGGGTATGAACATGGCTACCATGTACCGCAAGATCAAGAAGCACGGGATCAAACGCGAGGAATACCTGTAACCCCCTCAGCCACAGAGGACACAAAGAGCACAGAGAAAAAACGAGAATACCTTTCAGGTTTTAATCCGTCTGAATGCTCTTGTTTTCCTCTGTGTGGCTGATTGCCTTTCTTCACCCCGCGAACGCCAGATATACCGTGCGCTGCCGCGGGCCGTCAAACTCGCAGAAGTAGATTCCCTGCCAGGTGCCCAGCCACAACCTGCCCCCCCGCACGATCACCTGAACCGAAGAGCCGTAGAAGCTGGCCTTGATATGGGCATCAGAATTACCCTCGCATGCCTGAAATGCCGGCTCTGCGGTATCAACTCGTCGCTGAACCGCTCCATGTCCCGCGCCACATCCGGATCGGCATTTTCGTTGATGGTGATGGCGGCCGTAGTATGGGGCGAGAAGATGGTCAGCACTCCGTCCCGCCAGCCCTGTTTTTCGAGAATGGCCGCGACCTGGGGCGCAATGGCTGCAAAATGCGTCCTGCGCTGCGTCTCCAGGTTGAATTCGGCTGTCTGCATGGTCCCTCCCCTGCTTTCCGTGGTGGTCTGATCTCAATTCAGGTTTATAATCAGATACCATATTGAATCCGAATCGACAATCAGCGCCCTGTCTTTTCTCGTTGCATTTTTACCGGGCTTCGTCCATAAAAAAAGTTTGTCCGCCGCATCAATCCGTTGCAAGGAGCTTTCCGTGTCCCACAAACCGAGCCGCCTGTTCGCTTTCGTAGCCCGCCGGCCCCGTCTGATCCTGGCGCTGGCCCTGCTGCTTTCGGTCCTGTCTGTTGTCTATACCAAGCACAGTATGAAGTTTCTGACCGGCCGCGACGACCTGATGCCGAAGACTGCACCGTTCCAGGTGGACTACCGCGCCTATCGCCAGGAATTCGGCGACCAGGAAGAGATCGTCGTGGTGATCGAATCGGACGATGCCGAAAAAACCGCCCGCTGTGGCGATGCCATCTTCGAGCGCCTGAATCGGGAAAAAGGTGTCTTCCGGGAAGTATTCTACCCCGGGGGGCTCCCCTTCTTCCGCAAGAACGGCCTGCTGTTCATGCCAGTGGAGGAGATCCGCGCACTGCGCCATACCCTGACCATGGCCGCGCCGGTGCTGAAGGACCTGGCCGCAGCCCCCTCGGTGCAGACCCTCTTTACCAGCCTGACCCGCCAGATCGACGACTACCTGGCCCATCCCGATCCGGAAAAGCTCCAAAGCCTGACTTTCATGTTGACCACTCTCGACAAGGGTTTCAAGTCCTTTGACGGCAAATCGAGCGGTCTCTCGATGGACTCCTTCCTCAAGGGCAGCGCCGACGGCAAGCCGGGCACGCTGGAGAACGCCGGCAAGCAGCAGGTGATCACCGTTCTGCCGGTCAAGGAGAAGGGTAATTTCGTGCCGGGCGAAAAGGCCATCAAAGCGGTTCGGGCAGCGATGGACGAGGTGCTCAAGAAACCGGAGCACAAAGGGGTCACCGCCGGCCTGACCGGCGTGCCGGTCCTGGAATACGAAGAGATGGCTACGAGCCAGCATGATATCGAGATCGCTACAGCACTCTCGCTGTCCCTGACCGTGATCCTGCTGCTGTTCGCCTTCAGGGGGCTGTTGAACGTGATTGCCGCCATGGTCTCGCTGATCGTCGGCATCTGCCTCTCCTTCGGCTTTGCCACCCTGACGATCGGCCACCTCAATATCCTCTCCATGGTCTTTGCCATCATGCTGATCGGCTTGGGGATCGAGTACGGCATCCAGGTGGTGCTGCGCTACCAGGAAGAGCGCGCTTCCGGCTCCGAAGAGATGCAGGCCATCGAGACCGGGCTTTCCGCCAACATACGCTCGATCGTCATGGCAGCCGCCACAGTGGCCCTGGCCTTTGCCACCTTTGCCCTCACCGATTTCAAGGGCATCGCCGAACTGGGCATCATTGCCGCCGGCGGAGTGATGATCTGCGTCGTTTCCACCTTCACGGTCCTGCCGGCCATGCTGATACTGCTGAAACCATTCCGCAAGAAAACCCGCCGGGCCACCCCCGAGACGCTCCAGTCCTCCGACCACCCGCTGATGCGCCTGCTGTTCGGGCATCCGCGAACAGTGACAGTCGTCACGGCACTCCTGTCGCTGGCCTGCATCTATCCGACCCTCAAGACGCGCTTCGACTACAACCTGATGAACCTGCAGGCCAGGGGGCTGCAATCGGTACAGTATGCCTACAAGCTGATGGCCAGCAAGGAAAACTCGGGGTATTTCGCGGTGGTCACGGCACGTGACCGTCAGGAAGCGGAGCAGCTGACGCAGCGGCTGGAGAAGCTGCCGGCCGTGGACCATGTGGTCAGCCTGCTGGCCCTGGTTCCGGATCAGCAGCCGGCCAAGCTGGCTGAACTGAAAGCCCTGCAGCAGGTCATGGCCGATGTCAAGCCGGTCCCCTATCAGGAAAACCTGCAGGTAATGGAGCTGCCTACGGTTTTCGAGAACTTCCGCGACCGGGTGGCCAAACTGGAACAGGTGCTCAAGAGTGGGCAGGCAGCCGAGGCCAAGCCGGTGGGCGCCTTCCTGGTCACTCTGGACGGTTTCTTCAAATCGCTTGAAAGCGAAAAAGATCGCAACGCTCTGGGCATGCTGCGGGAGTTCCAGGGGAGCATGTTCGCGGCCCTGCCGGACAAGCTGGCCATGATGAAGGAGAGCCTGCAGGCCTCGGAGGTACGGGAAGAGGATGTGCCGCAGCAGCTCAAGCAGCGTTTTGTGGGCAAGAGCGGCGTCTACATGCTGCAGGTGGCGCCCAAGAAGGAAATCTTCGAGCATGAGCCGCTGGCGGAATTCGTTGCGCAGGTGAAACAGGTCGCTCCCCATGCCACCGGCGAACCGATCCAGGTGTTCGGGTCGCTGACCATCCTGCGCGATTCCTACCTCAAGGCTTTCTGCTACGCCTTTATCGGCATCGCCGTAATCCTGCTGATCAATTTCAAGAGTGTCCGTTTTGCCCTGATCGGCGCCCTTCCGCTCGTCTCCGGGCTGCTGCTGATGGTCGGGGGGATGTGGCTGGCCGGCGTCAGGTTCAACTCGGCCAACATCATCGTGCTGCCGCTGATCCTGGGGGTCGGCATCGACTCTGCCATCTACATCATCAACCGCTACCGCCAGGGGAGCGAGTCACCTGCCCGGGTAGCCGTGAGCAGCGCCGGGATCGGCGTCTTCCTGAACGCCCTGACGATCCTGTTCAGCTTCGGCGCCCTGATGGTGGCCCGTCACCAGGGGGTCTTCAGTATCGGCGCGGTCATGTCTTTCGGCATGCTGGCCAGCGTAGCGGTTTTTCTGGTGTTCCTGCCGGCGCTGCTGCAGTTGTGGGGGAAACGGTGATACAGGCGGAGACTGGTGACCGGTAATTGGGAAACGGGAACGGCAGAAAAGCATCATCCACCAGATTCATCCATTAGCGGGTGGAATGATTGTCAATGAAACGGATAATGCGGGTACGTCTATCTCTCCCTCAAACTCTCTGACACATGCTGGATCAAAGGGCTGAGAAAATACTCCATGATCCTCCTCTGGGTGGTTTTGATTTCGGCAGTCACAGCCATGCCAGGGGTTAGCTTCACGGTTCTGCCCTCGATCCGCATGCTGTCCTGATTGAGCAGGATGCGAACGGCATAGATCAGCCCCCGTTTTTCATCCTGGATGGCATCCAGTGAGACGGTCCGGACACTCCCGTCGATCAGGCCGTACTTGGTGTAGTTGAAGGTCTCGATCTTGACGGCGGCATCCTGACCGGCCTTGACGAAACCGATATCCTTGTTCTCCAGCATGACTTCAGCCTCGACCGTGTCCTCCGGCGGCACCACCACCAGCAGGGGCTGGGCTTCGGTGACCACGCCGCCGACCGTGTTGACCGCCAGTTGCTGGACATACCCGCTGACCGGGGCCGTCAGCCGCGTCTGGTGGTACAGGCGTTTGGCCTTGATAACCTCTTGCGCCAGCTCCTGGGATCGTTCGCGGGCTCTTACCAAGCTGTCGTTCTGGGTGCGGCGGAACTCCGCCATGGCGGCCTCCCGCTGGCGCCGGTTGCCGTTCAATGCCTCGGCCAGTTCGTCCAGCCTTCTGCGCTGCGTGGCCAGATCCTGCTCCGTCTCGATGCGCAGTTGCTCCCTTTCCAGAAAATCATGCTTGGACACCACAGTTTCCCGAAGCAGGCGCTTGTAATCGGTGGCTCGCTCCATGACCAGCGGGAGGGTCTGCTCGAGCTTGCGGACCTGCTCCTGAATGCCGGCCTTTTCGGCCTGTTTGCGGGCTGTGTCGGCATCGATAGTGGCCAGCCGGGCCTGCAACTCCTGCCATTGGCTCAACGCCAGCCGCTGCGTATCGGAAAGCTTCAGCCGACAGGCGGCATCATTATCGGGCAGTTCAGGGTCAACAGGCAACCGGGGATACTGGTTCCCGTCGATGCCGGCCAGCAGGGCCTGGGCGCGCAGCGCTTCGAGCTTGGCGTCCAGCCAGGCGGTAAAGCTTTTGTCGCTGTCGGCTCCGGTGATGGTGGCATCGAGCTCGATAAGCACCTGTCCGGCCTGCACGTACTGCCCCTCCTTTACCAGAATGCTCTTGATAATACCCGGTTCCAGGGGCTGGACCACCTTGCTGCGGGCTGAAACGATCAGCTTACCCGGAGCGACCGCTACCACATCAATCCTTCCGAAGCAGGCCCACACCAGGGCGATCAGCAGGAACGCGACCAGCAGCCACAAGGCCAGGCGGGCGGCCGGATGGGGCGGCGACTCCTGCAGTTCAAGAGCAGCCGGTAGAAAGGCACGTTCATGAGCCGTGCGCTCCCCGGTGGTCATTTCCGCGCGGGCCGCCCAGGCCGCCTTCAGAACCTGCCAATACCGCTGTAACAGTTCCAGCAAAGCTTGCAGACGCATGAGAACTCCATCAACTCCACCAACGCTTCAACTCATAAACTGCCTTCACCCCGCCTGCATGGAGTACAGATGCGCGTAGTAGCCCCCTTCCCGTGACACGAGGTCCAGGTGAGGCCCTTCCTCCACGATCATGCCGCGATCCATGGCCAGTATGCGGTCCGTGCTCCGCACCGCAGAAAGGCGATGGGCTATGATGATGACCGTGCGGTTGCGACAGATGAACCGCATGTTGTTCTGGATGATGCGTTCGGACTCGTAATCCAGGGCACTGGTCGCCTCGTCAAAAATCAGGATGCGCGGGTTGGTGATCAGGGCCCTGGCAATGGCAAGTCTCTGGCGCTGTCCGCCGGACAGCCCCACGCCGTGCTCGCCGATCATGGTGTCATATCCTTCCGGTAGCTCGACGATGAAGTCGTGGGCACCTGCCTGTTGCGCGGCCCGGATCACCGCCTCCATGGGCAGCCCCGGGTCGGCCAGGGCGATGTTATCGCGGATGCTGCGGTTGAAAAGCAGGTTTTCCTGCAGCACCACGCCGATCTGCCGCCTGAGCCAGGCAGGATCGGCCAGCACGATATCCACGCCATCGATCAGCACCCGTCCGCGCTCGGGCACATGCAGGCGTTGCAGCAGTTTGGTCAGGGTGCTCTTGCCGGACCCGGAACGGCCGATGATGCCGACAACCTCGCCGGGAGCGATGGAGAGATCGATGTCGCGGAGGATCTCAGGACCGTCTGAGCGGTAGCGGAAGTACACGTGGTCGAACTCGATCCGCCCTTGAATGGCAGGCAACTGCGCCCTGCTTTGAACGACCTCGGTGCGGGTATTGAGGATGTCGCCCAGCCGCAGCATGGAGATCCCGACCTGCTGAAAGTCCTGCCATAACTGCGCCAGCCGCATGACCGGGCTAGCCACCCGGCCGGCCAGCATGTTGAAAGCGATCAACTGCCCCACGCTGAGGGTCCCGTTGATCACCAGCCGAGCCCCCAGCCACATGGTTGCCACGGTAACGAGTTTCTGGACCAGTGATACGCACTGGCTACCGATATTGGCGAGGCTGGTGACCTTGAAGCCGGCCGCCACATAGGCTGCCAGCTGGTTGCCCCAGCGGCGGGTCACCTGCGGCTCCACCGACATGGACTTGACGGTTTCGATGCCGCTGACCATTTCCACCAGAAAAGACTGGTTCTCAGCTCCGCGGGCGAATTTTTCATTGAGCCGGGCCCGCAGCAAAGGGGTGATCAGGACCGAGATGATTGCGTAGCAGGGCAGCGACAGCACCACGATCAGGGTAAGCCAGCCGCTGTAGTAGAGCATGACGCCGATGAAGACCACGGAGAAAAACAAGTCCAGCACCGAGGTCAGGGCCTGGCCGGTCAGGAAGTTACGGATGTTCTCCAGTTCCCGCACGCGGGCAACCGAATCCCCTACTCTGCGTGCCTGGAAATAGGCCAGGGGCAGATGAAGCAGATGACGGAACAGCCGGGCTCCCAGTTCCACATCGATACGGTTGCAGCTATGGGAGAACACATAGGTGCGCAGCCCGGTCATCAGGACCTCGAAGAGGGAAACCACCAGAAGCCCCACGGCGATAACGTCCAGGGTCGTCAGGCCGTGGTGGACCAGGACCTTGTCCATCACCACCTGAAAGAAGAGCGGTGTCGCCAGGCCGATGATCTGGAGGAACAGGGAGACCAGCAGCACCTCGCCCAGCAGTTTGCGGTATTTGACAATGGCGGGGATGAACCAGCTGAAGTCGAAGCGCGCCAGATCGCCGGTAAGGCTGGCCCGCGAAGCAAACAGGATCAGCCTGCCGTTCCATCGGGCCAGCCATTCGTCCCGGTGGCACTGCAGGGGGCGGCCGGCATGGGGGTCCTGAAAGAGCACTTGATCGGCATCCACGCGGGCAAGAATGACGAATTCGCCGTCAATGGTTTCGGCAATGGCCGGCAAGGGGGTGCGGTCGAGGCGTTCGAAGCGGGTGGTTACGACGCGAGCCTTGAGCCCATGAGCTTTGGCAGCCAGCAGGATCTCCGTAGTGCCAAGTTTGTGGCCGCTGCCGCCGTACTGGTGCCTGATCTGGTCCGGCTCCACCGCAACAGCATGAAAACGGGCCAACATGACGAAGCAGGCCAGGGCGCTGTCGATAGGGGGAGCGGAAGCGTCTTCGGAGGGAGCGTGAGTCGGGCCGTCAGGGGTCATGGAGCAGTCTCGGAGATTCAGGGACCGGGAACCGGGGACCTGGGACCGGGATAACCGCATTTCCCAGCCCCTAGTCCCCAGTCGCCGACGTTCAATGCCAGTTGGCCGCAAGTACCGGGGCGAGCGTTTCCTGGTAGTTCTGGGGCAGTATGGTCTGTCCGGGTGCGGGCGGGGTAAAGGCCGCCATGGCATTGACCAGGTTCTGCACTTGGCTGTCCAGAAGCGTGAGGCCTTCTGCTGTCTTGAATTGCTCCACATGGTTGTAGCTGCTGTAAAACCAGTCCTGGATGGTGAATTTGTCGTCAGTGCCGACGATACTGACTTCGAGGTTATTATTCGCGCGGCTGAACCAGAGTTGATCCGGTGTAACCCCTTCGCCAAATTCCACCGTGTCCTGGTTGGGCGCCCCGTCGTAGTCGTAAATCGTATCCTGGCCACCGCCTATGCCGAAACGGTACGTGTCGTCACCGTTGTTCGCATAGATACCACCCTGCAGGTAGTCGTTGCCTGCACCACCGTCAAGAATGTCGTTGCCAGAACCACCGAAAAGGATGTCGTTGCCGGCACCACCGTACATGATGTCCCGCGCCTCGGAACCATTCAGCGTGTCGTTGCCACTGCCGCCGCGAAGGACATAACCTGCCGCTTCAATATCACCGATGGTCTTGACCGTGCCGTCGCTGAATCTGAACCGCTCGATTCTGAAGGAGCCGTTGACAAACCAGCCCTGAATGGTCAGCATATCTGATGTGTCTTTGAGCGCAACCTGGAGCTCATCACCGGACCTGCGGAATTCGATCATGTCAGGGGTGATGCCTTCGCCAAATTCCACCGTGTCCTGGTTGGGCGCCCCGTCGTAGTCGTAAATCGTATCCTGGCCACCGCCTATGCCGAAACGGTACGTGTCGTCACCGTTGTTCGCATAGATACCACCCTGCAGGTAGTCGTTGCCTGCACCACCGTCAAGAATGTCGTTGCCAGAACCACCGAAAAGGATGTCGTTGCCGGCACCACCGTACATGATGTCCCGCGCCTCGGAACCATTCAGCGTGTCGTTGCCACTGCCGCCGCGAAGGACATAACCTGCCGCTTCAATATCACCGATGGTCTTGACCGTGCCGTCGCTGAATCTGAACCGCTCGATGCGGTAGGCATTGTGGCTAAACCAGTTCTGAATGATGAGGCTGTCCGTAGTTCCCTTGACTTCAACCCTGAGATCGTAGTTTCCGATCTTGAGGAACCCAAGGTCGTCTGCGCTAATGCCCGCACCAAGCTGCACCGTGTCGGTGCCAGAGGTGTCAAAGATTGCATCCTGACCACTTCCAAGACCAAAGATATAGGTGTCGTTGCCGTCGCCTGCCTGCAGGATGTCGTTGCCAGAACCGCCGTCGAGTATGTCATCGCCTGCATTGCCATACAGGGTATCGGCACCGGCTCCGCCGGCAAGAGCATCAGCATTTGCAGTCCCGGAAAGCATATCGTTGCCTGCCGTACCGGCGATAAGATTTTTTCCTAATGACTCCAAAGTCCAGATAAAGCTATCCCCTTTGCTCATGAAGGCTGCCTGGTAAGCGTCAAAATTCATCGCCGAGGTTGCCTTGAGTTGATCCAGATTGCGCGTAAACTCGTCGAAAAGGGCTTTCCCGGCGGCAGGATCGGCCGTCAGCTCATTTTCAATCTCGGCAATTACCCCCGACAAATCTCCCTTGATACTCTGCGACGCCTCGTCCCACGAGTAGGTAATCAGATCGTAGAGCGGTTTCAAATGGGTCTGCATCATGAGCTGGGCATAAAAAGTATCGAACAATCCCTGATAGGACTGATTGAGCATTGCCGCTGCGGTAACATTCGGGTTCGCCCCGCTGGTCCCAACAAAGGATTGTCCGAACATCTTTTCCAGCGCACCGAGCTTGCGGGCGTCGATAGTTCCACCGCGGCTGGCGGGGTTGATGCCGTCGCTGCCGGTCCATTTGAAAAGGATCTGCTCAATTATGGCATTGCGGGTGCTTGTATCAGTCGCCACCGCAAATGATCCCACCAAGGATTTCAGTGTACCGCTCGCGTCGCGTACCATAGCCTGATGCAGAGTGTAGACATTGCCAAATCCTTGAAGATCGGGTAACGCCTCGATTTCCTCCGGCTCATCAAGCCATTCCGTAGCTACGGTAAACGTTGTGTCGCGCTGAAAAGCAATATCGCCGACCTGTCCGGTCGTGCTGTCGGTCCTTGTGAAGGTTCCGGATTGGAGCATGGTGTTACCGTTGGTATCGGTAACGCTAACGGGAGTATTGGTCAGGCCGATCGAGGCGATGCCAGTGTCGCTGAGCGTGAAGAGTTCATCGGCACTGGAAACCCCATCGCCGTTCAGGTCTCTCCATACCCTTGCCGTGGCCCAGATGTCATCGATTTCATCGATCTTGCCATCTCCGTTATCGTCCCATTCGGCCAAGGCCTGAAAACCATTGGTGGCACGAATACCATTTTTCAAGATGGTTTGGTCACCGAATAATTCTGTGCCGTTGTTGATAATACCGTCACTGTTACGATCAAGCACCAGCAACCCGTCATCACTATTTACCCAGCCGGTCCGTTCGGCAAAGCCGTTGCCGTCATGATCGAAGTTGGCACCGGCTGTGATGCTAGTCGTCTCGATACCGTCACTATCAAGATCTAGGATAAGAGGATCGATGCGAGGGGGGGATACGGTGGCGGCGTTTTTAAACAAATCGAATGGTAATGAAGGAAATTCAGCTATCAATTTAGCAGTGAACGCACCTATTGCCAGTCGCCTGTAAGCATTGCCACGAGCATCTAACTGGCTCGGAGCAAGTTTCTGCATTTCATTCAGCAGTGTAATATCCGCAATGGTCCTGGCAACAAGAGGGTTACTACTGTTCTTCGCTGCATCATAGGCTAAATCGTGGTTTCTGAAAAGGACGTCTAATGGATCTATTGGGTCGTAATAGAAGGGAACCGTTTGCCGTGTTCGCGGATCAATATATAAACTACCATCTGGGTTCTTTCTTTCGCCTGAATGACCGGGACCACCATATTCTCCATACCTCAGCCAATACGGGAAGCCATAACTCGTATAAGAATATTGTGACGGCATAATACTTCCTCCTTTCTGATATAGTTACTTGAGACGCTTCCAAGGCATTCCAATATGTTTTGTTTCCGTGCCGTCGACCCTGGCCAGCCAAATCGAAGGCCCTTCTTCTTTTGTTCTAGAAGCGAGGTACACCACGAATTGTCCATCGAGGGAGAGAAAGGGCTCTGTAATGATGGTGTAACGCATGGTTGTTAGTCGGCGGGTTGTCCCCCCATGGTGAACAAACAGGTCATATGTGTAGTTTCCCTTGGTCCCGTCCATTTCATTCGTACGAGATACGAAGACAATGGTGCCATCGTCGGCAATAGTAGGGCTGGAAGCCCATGTAGTATGCTGAAAAGGTGGAGCAAGACTGTTCTTGAGCCCATCCATCAGCCGTATAGTATTGAGGTTGCGTAGGTCCTCTTCCGAAATCCCTTGAGGACCATAACCGCTGAAGATAAACCTCTTGCCGTCTGACAGGTAAAATGGCCGGGTGATCGCATAAAATTCGTATGTAGTAAGCCGTCGCTCCCTCCCCGTGGCGATTTCCAATTCATATACGTCCCAATGGGAAAGCATCTCCCCCTCCATGCTCCTTGTACGCCGGACACCGGATCTCACAAACAGTATCTTTTTCCTGTCCGGCGAGAAAGAAGGATCGCCATTAATTCTTACAACTGCTACGCCATTATTTCGTTCATGCTCCCTAGAATTATAGGTATGTGTAAGCTGCCGCAGGTCTGTACCGTTGCGATTTACGATAAAGATATTTCTGTCATCACCTTCGCCCGAGGTAAATGTCAGCATGTTTCCATCACGAGAGGTTACCGCTCCGCCGATATCTGAGTTATTTGTGTAATTTACTGAAGTTAATTTGTCATTGTCTATGTCGTAGAAAGCGATATTACATTTGCCAGGTATATTACATAGTGTGAATAGTATTTGACTATTGTCATTAGATAATGTAGGAGATGCTACACCGTACTGAACTTCATTTTGCTGTGAAAGTTCATGGTTACATCCAAATAGAATAATAGAAAGTATAAATACAAGTAACTGGTGATATATTTTTTCCAAAAGCATTTTAATTGGCACAAAAAAAAGGCAGACTACTCTTCTCTTCCAACTTTTCTCGGTTTTCCTCTCGAACTCATCGCCGCCGCCAAGCCAAGCAGTCCGTTGATCCAGGGGGTCCTGAGGGGACGTTGGTAAGTCATGTAAGTTATTCATACGCCTCTCCCCATCCGCTCAGATTTCGTCAACTCAACCACAGGTTGGCTCCGGGCCATATACGTACGCCCGCGTATAAAATACGTGCCTACATCTTTGAACACCCACCGGCCAAGCAGGCGTAGTAGAACATTTTGTCGGCACCCTTGCGGGCAACTGCTGGATTGCCACAGGGCTTCCTATGGTGGCCCAGAGGGGCCGCGGGATGCCTGCGCCGTTAATGACACTTCCCACGGGAGCCATCCATCGTTTTTCATCAGGATCGTCGTACCAGAAGTCTTCGAGAAGCAGCATGTCCCGATCCCCGTCGTTGGAGTCGGTCAGCCACTCGGTCTTTGGATTACCGGAAAAACTACCGTACATGATTACCCGCCTCCTTTCTTGTGAAAGCACCCGCCTTTCCTCGGTCGCTTCGCCGCAAACGCCACCACGTGCAAACTAGCTCTCTCATTCCTTTACCCCACGGTAAGCCGCCGCTCCAATCTGGACCTTCCAGAGCCTAATTGACCAGAATCCAATAAAACGCCATCACATTAACAAACATACAATTAAATTTCCACAATGCATCGCTTGATTTTTAAGCTCGAAAAATCAAGCATTGCTTGATATTGAACCGTGCCCGGCTTTACATCACTTCCGGAAGCACCTGCAACAACTCTCCCCCTATGACCAGCCAGTATAAGCCTAGTTCCAGCAGGAGTGCCTTGCGCAAGAAATCCATCACCAGATCCCTGAACACATTGTTTTGAATCTTCCGAAAATTGATGAGCAATTCCCGTTCGGAATCCGTCTCCGGCACAATGTCCTCACCATCGGAACAGAAGAAATAGGTAAGCGGCACCGACAGTGAACGAGCAACAATCTGGAGCTTTTCCACGCTGATCCTGTCCTTGCCGCTTTCATAGCGATGAATCTGCTGGGTGGTGACATTCAGCATAGCGGCAAGTTCCTCCTGGGAAAGTGCCAATTCATGCCGGCGTCTCCGTATGGTTGCCCCGATTTCGCAATTGCTTATGATGCGCTGGTTATGCATGCTTCACCCCTCACCACCAGAATGACAAAACATGGAGCCACTAAGAGAAACTGCCGCCTTCACCGATCAATGAACCTCTTCACCTCATTGCTCGGGCTGGCGCAGCCTATGAGCTTGTCGCGGAGCATCTGACCGGTGTACATGTAGTACTTCGCCAGAGCCATGAAGTTGCTCAGGGTGTTCACCCCGATGACGCGCTTCTCCCGGTTCAGCAAGGGGCCACCGCTGTTGCCGGGGGCGGTCAGGATGCTCGATTGGATAAAGTCCTGTCCCCTGCCGATGCCCTGAATCGCCTGCCTGCTTTTGATCTGCCCCATGGTCACCATTCCCTCGTTTTTCAGGGCCAGGGGCGTGCCTACCGCGGCAACGGCATCACCCACCTCAATCCTGTCCGAATCGCCCAGTGAGAGATACTGACACCTGCTGCACTCTACCTTCAACAGTGCCAGATCCCTCAGATTATCGATCTTGATCAGTTCAGCCGGCTTTTCGGTGCCGTTCAGGAATTTCACCACAGGACTGTCACCCGTACCGAAGACAACGTGGGCATTGGTGATGATGTACCCATGGGGACTGACCAGAAATCCACTCCCGTGCGCTTTGCTGCCGCGAACCGTGACAACCGCGCCCTTGACGGTTTCCAGGTCGGCGTCCTTCAGCCCTGCTGCGGTCCGGACCTGAAAGGCTCGAATATCCTTCATCGCACCGCTCCACCGCGGCTGGAGCGTTCCGTAGGACACCTTGTCCTTTCCGTGCTCTTCGATGATCTCGATGGAAGGCATTGCGGTCTTCCTGACCATGCCGAACTCCAACTCGGCATAGTCATAGGTGTTGTCCTCCCGGTCCGTCACCAGGATATGATTTGAAACAGCTACGGGTAGTTTTCCGGGGGCAACGGGGGCATTATCGGCCTCCCAGACTGCAATGCAGCCGTCGTGCGGACCCACGACCCGGCATTGCTCAAGGGCATGGATGATGGCCGGCGCCGTGAAAAGCCCGCAAACAAGGGCAGTCCGAATCAGGATTTTGTGAGTCGTGCTTTTGGTTGGCGGGATTGTACTTGAATGCGGTCGAACAGCAGGTAACGGTGACGGGACAGAGATCGATGCTCCATTATTTCTGTTTTGCATAGGGCCCCCAACTATCTGACGTTCTCGTATGGGGCCAACACCTACATTAATCTCATAAAATTGTCACTGTTTAATTTTACAGAGGGTGTTTTTTGAGGGCTGCGTGGTTAGAACGACAAAGGCCGCATACCTGACGTTGTTGTATCAGGATGCGACCTCGTGTGCTGCAGACGTAAACCGTTGAATATAAAGCAATTACGGGGCGGTGACGGTCACAACCTGGCTCCCCTCCCCGTTGCGGCTCACCACCTGAAGGCGGAAATCCTTGTTGACCGGCGAATAGGGAAATCTCAGATAGACAAGGTGACCGCAGTCGATATAGATCACCCTCTCACGCTCTCCGCTCTCCTGACGGCTCGGACCGCCGATGCGCTGGCCATCCACATAGATCGAAGAATCCTGGTTGAAGTTTCTTCCTTCTACCAGCAATTCGTAATAATTGACATATTCGGTCCCCACCGTCACCTGCGTGATCTCCGGCCGGGTCTCGATTGTCAGCCCCTGCGTTACCGAGGCATTTTCCGGCGTATCCTTCACCATGACGTGGTGCAGCCCCCCTGCCACCTGCGGCACGGAAAATACGATCTCCCCGGGCGAAATGAAGCGGCTTCTGATGGCGGCGCCGTCGAAGAACAGCTGGGAGCGTTCCGTGAAATTCCGGCCCAGTGCCGTTACCTCACGCTCTCTGCCCTGGGCGCAGGAGTTGATCTGGTCGGGCGTGAGCCCGCTCAGGACAGGACGGAGCGGCAGAACCGTGAAGTTGTATGGCCGCCCGATATTTCCATCGGACCGCTTGAGATACAGGGCGTACAGCCCGGGTTCCAGTTGGGGGGGGATGTTGAATTCGGCCTGACGACCATCGGTGATCTTCGCCGGGATCTCGGTGCCCCCCAGAAAAACGGTGGCAGACTCTCCAAAGCCGGAGCCGAACAGCATTACCCGCGCCTGCGGTTCAGCCTGGACCGGTATGATACTGAGAATGCTGACCGGCACTGCGGCCGGCTGCGATACTTGAGTGTTGGCTCTCTGCCGTTGTGCAGGCTCCGTTTCCGCAACGCCCGGAGCGGCACCGCTGAACCAAAGGAACAACAGAATACCGACTCCGACAATCCTGCTCATGCTCTGCATATGCCCGTCCATCGCACCTCCCGAGAACCCGGGGTATTCGTTCGTGACACCACATATTGTATCAGGCAAAGGCGGTATGAACAGCGTTCTCCCGGCACCGCAGAATGACGGAACTCAGTTTTTGACCGTCATGGCCAGCCAGGTGCCCCCCGCCACGAAGAGAAAATTCGCTCCCCAGGCCGCCACCAGCGGTGGCAGTACTCCGCTGCGTCCGTATGAGAGCAGTACCGCATTGATCACGAAGTAAGCGAAACCGATCCCGATACTGGTTCCTATTCCCATTGCGATGCCCCCCGAACGGCTGCTGTGCAGGGCAAAGGGGATCCCAAGAATAACCATCACAAAGGCGGCAAACGGTGCGGAAACTTTGGTGTGCATCATGGTCAGGTAGCGGTGGGCCTGATACCCGCCGCTCTGCAGGTTGTCGGCATACTCCTTCAGCTTGCGGAAGCTCATGTTGTCGGCGTTGTTGTCGAGGACACGCAGGTCGTCCACCTTCAGGTTCAGGTTGACTTCCATGGCTGGCATGGTCTGCATTGAAAACCCCTGACCGGCGCTGAAGTTCTTCACCGTCGCATGGTGCAGCATCCAGCGTTCCTCGCGGTAAATGGCCGATTCGGCATCAATGCGGCTGAGCGGGTTCATCGAATTATCGAGGTTCCAGACGGTGACCCCCTTGAGGATCCTGCTCTCCGGATCGAAGAGCTGCGCCTGAAGGATCATCGAATCCGAGCGGAACCAGATGTTGTTGCGCCTGAAAACAGCGTGGCTTCCCTCTTTTTTGATGTCTACCCGCTCGATGCTCCTCATCCGCTCGTAGCTGAACGGCACGACCATCTCGGCGTTGATCAGGAGCAGCAGGCTGGCTGCCAGTCCGAGCAACAGCATCGGCATGGCGATTCGCGGAAGGCTGATGCCGCAACTGCGCATGGCGACGACCTCACTGTTGCGCGACAGCAGACCGAGCGTCAGCAGCGTGGTCATCAGGATCGAAAACGATGCGGTCTGTCCGATCATTTCGGGCAGTTTCCAGACAAAGAAGCGCAGAATGTCGACTGCCGCCCCCCCGGCTCGCAGAAAGCGCGGCACCTTGTCCATCATGTCCAGCACCAGGTAGATGGCCACGAAGCTGCCCAGACAGAGGGACAGCAGGTGCAGCCAGGCCTGCGCGATGTATCGGCCGAGCATGCCCATCAGTTCACCTTCCGCCACGACCGGCGCACTGCGTCCAGCGACAGGAGGCCAGCCAGGCTGCGTTCCTGCGAGGCGAGCCTTAACAGTGCCCACCCCAGGCCGAAGAAGAGCAGATTGGGGAGCCAAAGGGCTAGCGCAGGGGGGAGGCCTCCCCGCTCCGCCAGGGTCCGCAGCAACGCCAGCAGGATGTAGTACGCCAGCAGGATGCCGATACTGAGCGAAAACCCCGCCGATTTGCCCGAGCGCCGGCTCTGGATCCCCAGCGGCACCGCCAGCACAGCAAAAACCAGTGAAGCGAACGGCAGTGCCACGCGGCTGTGAAATTCGGCCGCTGCCTTGAGACGCGCCGGACGCGGGGCAGCCGGATCGTCCATCTGCCGGAGCAGCTCCCTTGGGCTCATGTCCAGCTCGTTGCGGCCGATACCGCCGCTGCCGAGCGGCGCCCCGATAGTCATGGCATACTCACCGAAATTCACCAGACGATACTCCTTCTCCTTGCCCGTTGCATGGATACTGCCGTGATGGAGTATCAGGCGGATGTCCTCACGGGCGTCTCCCCCGGTGATCGTGCCGTCAGAGGCGAAGATGGTCATGGGGCGCTGCTTGTCGCGGCCGTCATGGATGATCACCCCCTTGAGAAGGCGCTGTTCCTCGTCGTAATGGTCGGTGTACAGGACAATGCCGGGGATGTCGTCCCAGAAGACCTTCTCGCGGATCGTTACGGTCACGTTCTGTTTCACGACCTCGAAGCTCAGTCGCTTGAAGGCGGTATTACCCCACGAAACGCCCACTACGCCGGCAGCCAGGGCCATTGTGGCCGTCACCAGGGCGCACAGCACCACCGGCGGCATAAGCTGCACCAGGCTGATGCCTCCCGCCTTCATGACCGTGATTTCGTTGTCGGTCGAGAGGCGCCCGAACGCCAGCAGCACTGCCAGCAGGAAGGCCATGGGGATGGTGAACACCAGAAAGGAGGGCATCAGATACAGGATCATCCTGGCCACATCCGCCAGCGGCACCCCGCGGGAGATCACCAGATCGGTCAGCTTGATCAGTCGTCCCATCAGCAGGATCAGGGTGAATACGGTGATGCCGAGCAGGAAGAGCACGGAGATTTCGCGGATTATATACAGGTTGATGAGGCGTTTCATTGCCTGGCGATGATACATGAGCCCTGCCCCGGTGTAAAGGGAGCAGGGCTCAAAAAGCTGAGGGGGAAACACCCGTGCCTCCGCAATCAGGCCGGTTGTTTAAATTTGCGAGAGAACGTGATAGTATCGGCCACCATCGAACCACATCAGCACCAGGGGCCCACGCATGCTGCGATTGAAGACGACGATAATCCTGATCTGCCTTGTTCCGGCGTTAGCCGTTGCACAGCCCCCCTCCCCTGTGCCGGCAGCGGACACTGATGCGGAAAAAGCCGCGGTTTCCGATCCGGCGGCCAGCCAGCAGGAGCAGGAGAACAAGGCCGGCACTAAGAGCGCCAAAAAGGCGGTTGCCAAGCGGAAAAAACTCCGCAAAAAAGCCCGCAAGACCGTACATGCTGCCGCGGCCGAGAAACCGACCGGCGACACCATGACCGTTCAGCAGGTGCTGGCTGTGCTTAAAGACAGCCGAGACCTGTCCGGCAAAAATCTGAAAGGCCTGCAACTGGTCGGCGTCAATCTGAGCAAATGTAACCTGAAAGGGGCCGATCTGAGCAGGGCCAACCTGGAACGGGCAGACCTCACGGAAAGCAATCTGGAGCGGACCGATCTGGCCGGAGCCAACCTGAGGATGGCCAGCCTTCGCCAGGCAGGGATGACTGCCGCCAACCTGGACCAGGTCATTCTCGATGGCGCCATCTGGAAGGATGGAAGCATCTGCGCCAAAGGGTCCCTGGGCCAGTGCCTTCAGTAAAGACAATCCCACCTCCCCGGATAATCCCCCTCGTGAGAAGACCGTCGGTTCGGTGCGGGACTCTGCCGTCGCATCCGGCTAAGGTCTATTCTTTATCAGGTCCCTGATCTCCGCAAGCAGAACCGCCTCCCGGGAAGGGGGCGATGGCGCCGCAGCCTCCTTTTTCCTGAAGGCATTAATGCCCTTCACCGCCATGAATATGACAAAGGCGATGATGATGAAATCCAGGATGGTCAACAGGAACTTTCCGTAGTTGATAAGCACTGCCGGCTTGTTATCGACCGCCTCCCTCACCACGATCGCCAGGTTGGAAAAATCGACGCCCCCCAGCAGAACGCCGATCGGCGGCATGATGACGTCCCCCACAAGGGAGCTCACTATTTTGCCGAAGGCTGCCCCGATAATGATACCAACCGCCATATCGACCATATTCCCTTTAATGGCGAATTCTTTGAACTCTTTCATCATGCTCATGACAGCACCTCGCAGATGGAATTGGTTTCCGATCACGGCTACCCATTAAAAATAGTGTAAGTCTTCTTTCTTTTGTCAAGCTCCGGATGGTCCTTCCGGTCGGTATCACATCTTTTCCCTTGCCGGTGCAGCGTAAAAACAAAAGCGCCCTTTCGGAACGATCCGAAAGGGCGCTTGCTGCTCCGTTATATAGCAATGACATCACAGGCGATGTTGTTGTGCGAACAGACCACACCTGGCATCCGACTCGAGAATGTGCGTGGCTACCCATTGCATGAGGAACTGGATCAGATCGGTCGAAAGATCCACTTTCCCGTTCATAAAGTCATTGTTGAAGGCAAAGACTTTCTCTGTCAGCGCGGTGTGTTCTCCCTTGTGGCTGGCCAGATCGGGATAGTTGTGCATCTCCATCCAGTGTTCCTCGGCTGAAAAATGATAGTCAACATATTTAATGAGCTCCGAGATCACAGCCTGCACCTCGTCAGGCTCGGCATCGAGCACGACGCAGTCGTGGGCGAGGTTGAGCAGGTACACCAGATATTTGTGATGTTCGTCAAATTCCTCTATGCCGGTTTCGAATGTCGCTTGCCATTCCATCAAAGCCATCGTTTTCCCCACCTTCGCATCCCGTTGTATTACTGCAGACAATAAATAACCGGCTTGTCCGAGAGGGGCCGGTTTTATTTTCTTCGGCGATCACAGTATGAAACTTTACTGCGAATTTGCCACTCCAATAGCTGAACGGGTCAGTTCATTGGGCCAAACCGTGGTAATCATTGGCGCGCCGATTCAAATGAAGATCAGTACTGGAACCTTACCATAAGCATTGATATGTAAACAAGTCCCCTGGCATTGGCGGCCGCTGTTTCTTGCGGCGAGTGCTCAGGGGATTGTTGCGCTTAGCAGTCCCGCAAAGTCCGTTTATGATGAAGCTTTCCTGTAACAGCAACTCAGAGTGTTACTGGGCAGCCAGTGCCATTGGTTGAATAGTTTGTTGTTGAGGACGCGCAGGCGCAAGGAGACTATACATGAAGCCTAGACGATTCACCGAAGGGCAGATCATTGGCATCCTGAAACAGGCTCAGGTCGGCATGAAGATCGTTGACCTGTGCCGTCAGCACGGCATCAGCGATGCCACCTTTTATATCTGGCGCAGCAAGTACGGCGGCATGGAAGTCTCCGAAGCCAAGCGCCTGAAACAGCTTGAGGAGGAGAACAAGAAGCTCAAGCAGATGCTGGCCGACGCTATGCTGGAAAATAAGGCCATCAAGGACGTTCTTTCAAAAAAGTGGTAACGCCTGCCGCCCGGCGGAACATCGTGATCCACCTCAAAGAGGGATTCCAGTTCAGCGAGAGACGGGCCTGTACCATCGTCGGGCTGTGCCGGAGCAGTTGCCGGTACCAGGCGAAACCAAAGAACGATGCTGAGATCAGAACTCGCTTGCGGGAACTTGCCGAACAGCGCCGTAAGTTCGGCTCTCCCCGACTGCATACGCTGCTGCGGCGGGAAGGGTATTTGATCAACCACAAACGCACCGAACGCCTCTACCGTGAAGAAGGACTGTCTCTTCACTTGAAGAAGCGCCGGAAGCGGATCAGCCACCTCAGGGTGGTCATGGGCAGGCCCGAGCGGATTAACCAGCACTGGTCCATGGATTTCGTCTCGGACAACCTTTACAACGGCAGACGCTTCCGGATCCTGACCGTTGTCGATGATCTCAGCAAGCAATGTCCGGTTCTGGAGGTAGATCACTCCATTACCGGCAAACGGGTGACCCGGGTACTTGAACGGCTTGCCATGACAAAAGGGCTTCCGGAGGTGATCACCGTTGACAACGGCCCGGAGTTCATCAGCAAAGCACTTGATCTCTGGGCTTACGAGAACAACGTCAAGCTGCGATTCATTCAACCGGGCAAGCCAACTCAGAACGCCTACATCGAAAGCTTCAACGGCAAATTCCGGGATGAATGCCTGAACGACAACGTCTTTGTCTGCTTGAACAGCGCCCGGAAAATCATCGAAGAGTGGCGGCAGGATTACAACACTGCACGTCCCCATAGCTCACTGAACGACATGACGCCCGAAGAATTTTCTAGAACTTTTTTGAAAGAACAAAAGACCGAAAAACCTAAGCTAAAACTGGTTCAGTAAGCGGGGGAAGGTCAGGCCGACCATCGCGGTAGCGACAATCGGCCTCTGTATATCCTTTGTGAAGTGCCCCCCGGGGTTGCAAATAGTTTGTTAGGAGTCCCGTTTCCTCTAGCTCACCTGTGTCTTGGTATTTTTTGCTAGAACATTTTGATGGTGGGCACTCTTATTTACAAGTCCCATCTGTATGATTTACGGATTACCATTAGATACAGTTAGGCTATCAGCAATGTTTGACTGGCGCAATTTCGAGATGTCTCTTAATGGCGGTGCCCCAAACATACGGCTATATTCACGGCTAAACTGTGACGGGCTTTCATAACCGACCTGAAACGCTGCGGTAGCGGCATCCAGTGACTCCGCCAGCATTAAGCGCCTGGCTTCGTGCAAACGCAGATGCTTTTGGTACTGCAATGGGCTTTGAGCCGTAATAGACCGGAAATGATTGTGAAATGAAGAAGTGCTCATACGTGCCTGGGACGCTAGATCGTCAATACGAACCTGTTGTGAGAAGTTGTTTTTCAACCATTCGATAGCCCGGGCTACCTGTTGACTCTGGCTTCCAGCCGCCGCAATCTGACGTAGACGTGCCCCCTGCTCTCCAACAAGTAACAGATAGATGATCTCTTTCTGGATGATCGGCGCAAGCATCGGAATGTCGTGCTCTTCATCAAGAAGATCAACAAGACGCTGAAAGGCAGAAAGCAGTGGCAGGGTTAGCTCGCTCGTCGCCATGCCATGACCGGATTGCTGCGCACGATGATGTGGGAAATTACCGTCAATGAGCAGTTGGGAAACCTGCTGCAGGTCAAGCGTCAGTTTGAGCCCCAGCAATGGCTTTTCTTTGCTCGCCTCAATGACCTGAACAAATGTGGGCAAATCAACGGATGCGATCAAATACTGGCGAGGATTGTATATGTACGATTCGTTTCCGAGTATGGCGCGTTTAGCTCCCTGCACGACCATGCAGATACACGGTTCATACACTGCGCTGAATGGTTCGGTAGGCCCGTCTTCCCGGAAAAAGGATAATTCCTTTATCGCGCTTTGAGCATGCTCACCCGCATTCGCCCATCGTGCAATATCATTCCTTAGAGTTCCAAGCGCAACTTCCATCCTATTTTTCATAACATCACCGTATCCATTCATTTTATCGGTATGTTTTCGACTCCGAGCAATATAGTCATACTATCAGCCATGAAGCCACCTTACAACATTTTCGGATGACCTTGCAGGATTAGGCAATAAGTTTAGAGGATTGATCTATCTCCTTTATTGTCATCCGCGGTAGGTTGAATTCAACAGAAGGCCAAATTCTTGTTTAACCATCATGAGGATGCCATGGAAAACTTCACGTATTTCAATCCAACCAAAATCGAATTCGGTACCGGTAAGGAAAAATTGATCGGCCAGCATTTGCAGGAGCACGGAATCAAGAAGGTACTGCTTTGCTACGGCAGTGAGCGCATCAAGCGGGAGGGTCTCTTCGATCTGGTCAGTCAGAGTCTTGCGGCAAAAGGCATTGCATCAGTCGAACTTGGCGGCATCGTCAGCAACCCCGTCATCTCGAAGGTGCGTGAAGGCATTGTCATGGCGAGGGAGCATCAGGTCGATGCCATCCTGAGCGTGGGCGGCGGCTCCGTACTTGACAGTGTTAAAGCGATTGCCGCTGGTGTCTGCTACCATGGCGATGTCTGGGACTTGTTTGTTGGCAAGACAGGCATCCAATCCGCGCTGCCTTTGTTCGCCATCCTGACTCTGGCCGCGACAGGCAGTGAAATGAACCCTGCGGCGGTTGTTACCAATGAGGAAACCAAGGAAAAGCTCTTCATTTCGGCTCCCCCATTGTTTCCTAGAGTTTCCATCGTCAACCCCGCGCTGATGCAAGGAGTGTCGCGCGACTATCTGGTTTATTCGGCATCCGATGTTATCGCCCATCTGATCGAAAGCTATTTCACGGCGACTGCATTCCCGAAAGTACAATCGCGCCTGGTCGAATCCCTGATCTACACGGTCATTGAGACAACCGAAACGCTGCTGACAAACCCGGCGGACTATGAGGCCCGTTCCCAGTTCGCCTGGACGTCAACATTGGCACTGAATGGCCTGACTTTTTCCGGCGCGGGGGGATTCAGTTATCCCAACCATGCTATCGAGCATTCACTTTCCGCACTCTTCAACGTGCCGCACGGTGCAGGGCTTTCGGTGGTAATGCCAGCCTGGATGAAGTGGTATCTCAAACAGAACAGGCCCCAGTTCGCGCGCTTTGCCAAACACGTATTCGGCGGGGAGACGCCCGAAGAAGGCATTGCAGCACTTGAGAACTGGTTCAACAAGATCGGCACGCCAACACGCCTCAGCCAGTTCGGCATAACTGAGGCTGATCTGCCAACCGTCGTCGATAACGTCCAGATTTATGTCCAAGCTTTTGGGATCGCGAATATCTATACCCCCGAAGTAGTAACGGACATTCTTAAGGGAGCATCGTAAGCACCAAAAAGACACTTTTCATATACTGAAAGGAGACATCCAATGAACAATCCCATATCTCGTAAAAAGCTGATCCAATTCTCTCTTATTGCGGGCGCAGTCATGTTAATTGGCGCACAGTCCGCGTTAGCGGCTTTAAACCTGCCAATGCGAGGAAGCGCCGTGAAACTGACCAAAAAATGGGATAAAACGTTCCCAAAAAGCAAAGCTGTCGAACATCAGAAAGTTACCTTCAAAAATCGCTATGGCATGACGCTTGTTGCGGATGTCTACGTCCCGAAAAAGCGTGGCACAGGCAAACTGCCAGCACTTGCAGTGAGTGGTGCATTCGGCGCAGTAAAAGAGCAATCATCTGGCTTTTACGCGCAGGAAATGGCCGAGCGCGGTTTCGTAGCATTGGCGTTTGACCCGTCCTATACCGGTGAAAGCGGCGGGGAACCACGTAACATCGGATCGCCTGATATTAATACCGAGGATGTGATGGCCGCAGTGGACTACCTGGGCCTGCTGGATATTGTTGACCGTAACCGTATTGGGCTGCTGGGTGTTTGTGGTTATGGTGGCCTGAACCTGAGTGCTGCTGCCGTTGACAAGCGCATCAAGGCAGTTGCAAGCTCTGTGATGTACGATATGTCTCGGGTTTATGGTAAGGGTTTTCAAGACAGTTACACACCGGAACAACGCACCAAAGTACTGGAGAATTTGAGTTTACAGCGTTGGAAAGACGCGGAAAACGGCAAGCCCGCTTACGCAAGCAACGATGTTGTATTCGACGAAAAAGGCAATGTCACCCGTGCGTCACGTATCCTTCCTGAAACCCTGCCTGCGAACGCCCATCCTATTGTGGCAGAGTTCTTTGATTACTACCGCACCAAACGTGGCTTCCATCCGCGTTCGATAAACTCGACAGGTGCGTGGTCGATTACTACGCCAATTGCGTTTATGAACTTCCCGCAACTTACGTACATAAAGGAAATTTCGCCACGCCCCGTGTTGATTATCACCGGCGAAAAAGCCCATTCGCGTTACTTCGCTGAAACCGCTTATCAGGAAGCCGCACAACCGAAGGCGCTGGTCATTGTGCCAAACGCCAACCATGTTGACTTGTATGACAAGCAGAGCGGCAAGATTCCGTTTGACAAGATCACCGAGTTCTTCAACAAGAATATGAAATGAGGCGATAGGCACCGATGAACAACAGTCGCTGAAGTGGTTTGGGGGCTCTTGCAATGCAAAGATAAACACCAGCAAATACAGGGTAATTTATATGGTGAGACGACTATTTGTCCTTTCATATGGTTGTATAATGATGTTGTGCACATCTCTCATAGCTGAGGCTAAAACCATGCAAGATCATCTGAATGCAAAGCAGCGAGCCATCATTCCTATCGCGGCTTTCACGGCCAACGGAGACCTTATCCGCTTGAAAACGGCCTTAAGTGACGGACTTGATGCGGGGCTGACCGTAAATGAAATAAAGGAAATCCTTGTCCAGCTGTACGCCTACGCGGGCTTCCCTCGGAGCCTGAATGGCATTAGCACGTTCATGGCCGTTATGAACGAGCGCGGGGGAAAAGGCATCAAGGACGAGATCGGCAAGGAGGCCAGCCCGATGCCGACAAGTAAAAGCAGCCTTCAGATGGGCACGAAAAACCAGACGCAACTGGTTGGCCAACCTGTGACAGGACCGCTGTATGATTTTGCCCCGATCATCGACCAGTTCTTGAAAGCTCACCTCTTCGGCGACATTTTCCAGCGCGACGTGCTGAACTGGCAAGACCGGGAATTGGCGACAGTGGCAGCTCTGGCCGCTATCGAGGGGGTTAACCCACAGTTGCAGGGGCATATGGCTATCGGCATGCACAACGGCCTGTCGCCTGGGCAGCTTCGGGAACTGGTGGACATTCTGCAAATCGAATGCGGTGCAAAGGTTGCGGATAACGCCGGAGCCGTTCTTGATCAGGTCTTGAAAATTCCCAAGGTGAAAAATATGAGTCAAAAAAATGATGATGCAGCCAACGGCGGAATCTTTTACCGGGGGGACAAGAATGACAAATATGCAAAATATTTTACCGGCACCAGTTACCTCAATATGCTGTCCACCGAAAGGGTTTTTATCGGCAACGTGACCTTTGAGCCCGGCTGCCGCAATTTCTGGCACATTCACCACAAGGGAGGGCAGATCCTTCTCGTGACCGGGGGACGCGGCTGGTATCAGGAGTGGGGGAAACCAGCACGGGAACTGCACGCAGGTGACGTAGTCAATATTGCCCCGGAAACCAAACACTGGCATGGAGCCGCAAAAGACAGTTGGTTTTCTCATGTAGCGGTTGAAGTTCCGGCAGAGGGTGGTTCAAATGAATGGCTTGAACCGGTTTCTGACGACGAATACAACCGGTTGCCGTAATATTTTCAAAGGCAAAAATCGGCCTTGTCCCACGGAGACAATTTCTCGCCGTACCCAGGCTATAAAGCACGGCTAGAACGCTAAATCAGCGAAGTGGTGTTGAGCCTAGGAACTCTGTACCGTTCAAGGCTATGACCCGTCATCATGACGTAAAATGAGCAAATAGACCAAAAGGATTTTGCAAAGTGAAAGAGGAAGTAGCAACACGGCAAATTAACCTGATGATACTAGTACTTATTCTCGGCGCACTGACCGCCTTTAACTCCATGTCCATTGACATGTATCTTCCGGCCTTTCCACAGATTGCCCAAGACCTCGCCGTTCCGCTCGGAACAGTGCATCTGTCGGTATCTGCTTTCCTGTTCGGTTCTGCGTTCGGCCAGTTGTTCTATGGTCCGGTTGCTGACCGATGGGGAAGGAAGCGCCCCCTCCTGTTCGGTTTGGGGCTTTATATCATTTCCACCATTGGCTGCGCCTTGATACGTTCCGGCCAAGGGCTGCTTTTTTGGCGAGTAATCATGGCCTTGGGGGGTGGAGCCAGCATAGTCATCTCTCGGGCCATTGTCCGCGACCTGTATGATACCGCCGACGCAGCACGGATGTTTTCGCTGCTCATGCTCGTGATGGGGGCTGCTCCGATTCTTGCCCCCTGGCCGGTGGACAGCTACTCTTGTTCACTGGTTGGCGGGGAATCTTTGGTTTTCTGGGGATTTTCGGCGTTATTTCCTTCGGCGCATCATTGGTATGGCTGCCTGAATCGTTACCGGTTGAACGACGTAGCGAACGCAGCCTCATGGAAATGGTAGCAGGTTATGGCAGTCTGTTCAGGCACCGGCAGTATCTGCTGCATGCCATCGCCTTAGGAGCCGTCGCTGGTTTCAATTTCTCCTACATTGCCGGTGCTCCGCAACTTTTCATCGAACTGCGCGGAATTTCCCCTCAGCACTTCGGTATCATCTTCGGGTTGAACGCCTTTGGACTGATAGGGTCATCACAACTGAACCGCAAACTGCTGCGACGCTACACCTCAGAGCAGATCCTGAACTTTACCTTCACCGTCAATCTTCTGGGGGCACTCTTGTTGACCTTGGCAACCATGACCGGTATCGGCGGGTTCCCGGCGCAACTCACTCTCCTGTTCATTTGCCTCTGTACCACCGGACTTCTCTATCCAAACGTCACGGCGCTTGCCCTGGCACCATTTGCTGCATCGGCAGGCACTGCCTCCGCACTGCTGGGGACAATCCAATACACTCTGGGGGCCACGGCGGGAGCATTTGTCGGGATGTTCCACAACGGGACCGGCTTGCCAATGATCCTGACTATGACCTGTTGCGCTGTGGTGGGGAGGATTGCCATCATGTTCGCTCAGCCACCCAAGAGCATACAGGACCCTTCTATTGGTGTCATAGAAGCTGAAGCATAGCTATGAACCAGATCAATTTTAATTATTAAGCGAGAGGAATAAATAGAGCCCCAAAAAAGAAACTCCGGTTCAGTTTGGCTGGCACCAGACTGAACCGGAGTAATGGAGAGAAATCTTGTCCTTGCATGTGTTATAGCGAAGGAAGGGCAGGGAAACCTCGTTCTCTAGCCCACCTACCCCTTAAACCTATTGTTTTTCTTTGTTTTTGGCTATTGTCTCCTTGCACACGACGGACACTTGATCGGAGTGTTCTTTCAGGCATTTAGCGATCGCACCTTTCCCGGGCTTGACCTCGGAACAGAATTGTTCTACGTCATCATGACATGCCTTCTGGACTGCCTTCAGCTTTTGTTTCATCTCGCCCAGATGCTCCTTGCAAGCAGATGATACTGATGCCTCATTCGCCTTAAGGCAGGCAAGAACCTTTCCGCTACCGGGGGTCACGTCCTTGCACAGTTTGTTGATGTCCTCGGCGCAGGGGCCTTGCGCGGCCAAGGCTGCGGTAGCAAAAAAGATGGTGAGCGGGGCTGCCAAAGATAACACGTATTTAACTTTCATTTTCTCCTCCCTTTGTCTTTTGTTGTGGTTGCCGCCACTTCACGCCTGCGACAGGAAGTGATCATAGCTGGCAACACATTGATAATTTTAAATCCTAAATACTTTGTGTCAATAATGCTCACAAATAGGAGGGCCTGCTAGATTAGGGGCATTCTGGCTGCATCCCACCCGTCATATCACGTCCCATGTTACTTTTTCGTAACACTCAACCACCTCTCTCTGCGCCTGAATTTCTCTAGATATGACCGCCAAATAACCTTTCGTGCCCCCTTCAACTGGCATAACCGAGGACACAACAGCGAGAACCGAATAAGGATTGACAAATGCCATGTATGCCTGTAGAAAGCTACAAAATCTATAGTTGATTGTCAGGTTCACCTGTTAACAGGAGACCGGCTGCGTACCAACGCATCCGGTCTTTTTTTGTTTGGGGCCTGACCGATCGGACGGAGGGTGTATGGGCATCATAGACATCAAACGGAACGAGGTGCCGATCCGGGAGAACCGGTTGAAGGCCATCACCGGCTATGTCGGCACCATCGGCGACCTGCACGGGCAGGCCACCACCTGCAGCGCACAGAACCGGGAACGCTGCTTCACCCAGGCCAGCGCCTGCTCGTCGGGCTGCTGCCAGAACCAGCTCGGCAGCATCACGGACGCGCTGGTGATCAACCATGCGCCGGTGGGCTGTGCGGCCGATTCGGTGCCGGGCAACGTCAACTACAAGTCCGGGGCGCGCCTGCGGGGGCTGGAATACCGCAACGTCCAGATCATCAGCACCAATCTGGAGGAGCGGGACACAGTCTTCGGCGCCACGGAAAAGCTGCGGGACACGATCCTCCAGGCCTATGAACGCTACAAGCCCAACGCCATCTTCGTCACTACCTCCTGCGTCTCCGGGATCATCGGCGAGGACATCCAGAGCGTGCTGAACGAACTGAAGGACGAACTGGGCATACCGCTGGTGCCGGCCTTCTGCGAGGGGTTCAAGACCAAGGTCTGGGCCAGCGGCTTCGACGCCGCCTTTCACGCGGTGCTGCACGGCATCGTGGAGCCGCCCCGATCCGGCTTCACGTCCAACACCGTGAACTTCGTCAACTTCCGCGGCAGTGCCCGCAGGGAGATCATCGCCACCTTCGCCAAGCTGGGGGTGGAGCCGGTCTTCCTCCTCCAGCACAGCAGCGTGGAGCAGATCCGGCGGATCTCCGAGGCCCGGGCCACGGTCAGCATCTGCGGCACCCTGGGGAGTTACCTGGGCAACGGCCTGGAGCAGTATTACGGCGTGTCCTACGTCAAGACCGAGCAGCCCCACGGCATCACCGGCTACAAGAACTGGCTGCGCTCCCTGGGGGACCTGCTGGGTGAACGGGACGCGGTGGAGGCTCATATCAGCGCCGAGGAGACGCGCATCGCCGACGAACTGGCGGACATCCGCGCCAAGCTGAAGGGCAAGACCGCCGTGGTCGGCATGGGGCCGAGCTTCGGCCACAACTATACCCGTGTCCTGCGGGAACTGGGCGTAGAGGTGATCTGGGCCGCCACCTGGCACTTCGACCAGAACTACGACCACGGCGAGGTGCCGGAATCCACCAAGCGGCTGGCCGAGGCGGACGAGAGCCTGGGGGTCAGCGTGGGGGACCAGCAGAACTACGAGATCGTCAACCTGCTGGGCAAGCTCAAGCCGGACATCTACGTCACCCGCCACGGCGGCTCCTCGGTCTGGGCCACCAAGATGGGAATCGCCTCCTACATGATCACCGACGAATACGCGGCCTTCGGCTTCAACGGCATCCTCAACTTCGGCAACGTGATCATCGACAAGCTGACCAACCGTTCCCTGGCACGCAAGCTGGCGGAGCGGATCAAGCTGCCCTACAGCGACTGGTGGATCTCCCAGGACAGCTTTTCGCTTCTCGAAGCGGCGGGGGGGTACTGAGATGGCGCAGATCATCGATCAGGTTCGTCACGTCTGTACTTTGGGGGGATTACAGTCGGTCCTGGCCATCGACCGGGCCATCCCGATCCTGCACGCCGGGCCGGGCTGCGGCCAGAAGCTGTGGGGCGCCGTGGGGCTCCAGAACGGCGGCCAGGGCTCGGGCTATGCCGGGGGACACACCGTCCCCTGCACCAACGCCACGGAGCGGGACGTAGTCTTCGGCGCCACGGACAAGCTCCACGAGGTTGTCGAGAACACCTTCAAGGTGATTGACGCGGATTTCTTTGCAGTCCTGACCGGCTGCACCTCGGACATCGTCGGGGACGACGTGGGGGACGTGGTACGCCGTTTCCAGAAGCAGGGCAAGCCCATCGTCTGGGCCGAGACCGGCGGTTTCAAGGGCTCCAACTTCATCGGCCATGAGCTGGTGCTGGAGGCCATCATCGACCAGTACCTGAAGCCGGGCGCCGAGACGGTCCGGGGGCTGGTGAACGTCTGGGCCGTGGTCCCCTACCAGGACCCATTCTGGACCGGCGTCTACGCCGAGCTGGGGGAACTCTTGACCGCCACCGGCCTCACGCCCAACATCATCTTTGGCCCACGGGGCGGCGTGGCGGCCCTGGATCGGGTCCCTACGGCCCAGTTCAACCTGCTGGTCTCCCCCTGGGTGGGGCTCAAGGCGGTACAGCGGCTGGAGGAAAAATTCGACACACCGTTTCTGCACTCCCCGGTGCTTCCCATCGGCCCGACCGAGACCGGCAAGTTCCTGCGCGCCCTGGCCGGGTTCGCCGACTTGGACGCGAAGCGGGTGGAGGCGTACATCGCGGAGCGGGAGGATCACTACTATCACTTCATCGAACGGGCCGCGGAGGTGCTGCTGGAGACGCGCTTTTTGCCGCGCCACTTCACCACCATCACCGACAGCGCCTACGGGCTGGGGCTGGCCAAGTTCCTGGTGAGCGACCTGGGGCTGATCCCGGACCGCCTCTACGTGACCGACGGCATCCCCGACCACCTCCAGGCCGGCGTGGCCGGATACTTCAAGGACCTGGGCGAAGGGATCGGCGCCGAGGTGACCTTCACTCCGGACGGCGGCCAGGTGCAGAGCGAGCTGCGCGCCACCAAATTCCGTTCGCGGCCGCTGATACTCGGCTCGTCCTGGGAGCGCCCCCTGGCAAAGGATCTGAACGGGTTCGCCCTGTCGGTTTCCATGCCGGTCAGCGACCGCCTGGTGTTCGATCGTTCCTACGTGGGCTACACCGGTGCCCTGCGGCTGGTGGAGGATATCTACTCCGCTATTCTGTCGGATTTCCAGTGATGACATTGGTTGCATTCGGGTGAACTCTCTGGCATGTATGATCGCGTAGTGATGAAAACTCATATCCGCCGGGAGCCCTTACCTTGGAACAAACATCACCCGACATAGCCACAGTTCAGGCCGTTGATCCGGCACCGTGCCGGAATGTTGCGGAAGCGATGCTTCACGGCGGCCGGGGCATGGCCTATGCTGCACTGATCGCCGGCGTGCTCTGCATCAGCGGCTCCGCCCTGTTCGTCAAACTGGCCGGCGTGCCGGGTCCGGTGTCGGCCTTCTATCGTTTCCTGATCACCGGCCTCGTGCTGGTGCCCTGGTGGCTTTCCTCCGGCGCGGCCCGGCCCTCCGGGGTGCGGCTGTGGCTCACCCTGGCCGGTGGCATCTTCCTGGCCCTGGACCTGATTCTCTGGAATACCAGCATCATGCTCACCACCGCCTCCACCGCCACTCTGCTGGGGAACAACGCTCCGATCTGGGTGGGACTGGGCGCCTGGTTGATCTTCCGGGAACGCCTGAGCGGCCGCTACTGGTTCGGCCTGCTCACCGCCCTGGCAGGGATGGCGCTGGTGGTCGGGACAACGGGATGGAGCGCCTCCGGCCCCGGTAAGGGGGACCTGATGGCGGTGGCGGCCGGATTCTTCTACGGCGCCTACCTGCTGACGACCCAGAAGGCGCGCTCCAGCATCGACACCCTGACCTTCATGACCTTTTCCGTGGCAGCCGGCACAGTCCTGCTGCTGGTCCTCAATCTCTCCCTGGGGCTGCCCCTGGCCGGCTACGGCGCCCGCTCCTGGGCCTATCTGGCGGCCCTGGCCCTGGTCTCGCACCTGGGGGGCTGGCTGGCGGTCAACTATGCGCTGGGGCACCTGAAGGCATCGGCGGTGTCGGTGTCTCTGCTGGCTCAGGTGGTGGTCACGGCGGCCCTGGCCGCACCGCTCCTGGGGGAACACCTCACCCTGCGGCAACTGCTCGGGGGAGGGCTGGTACTGGCCGGCATCTACCTGGTCATCAGCCGGCGTCGGGTGACGTAAACTTTCTCCGCCGACGGCGTCCGGTTCCGCAAGGGGGAGTTTTACTGTTTCGAGATGGAGGTCGGAAATTGATCGAGGGAATCAGCCATATCACCTTCATCGTGCGGGATCTCGACCGGATGGCGCTTTTCCTGTGCAAGGGGCTGGGTGCCACGGAGATATACGACGAAACAAAGAATTTCTCTCTGTCGAGAGAAAAGTTCTTTCTCCTCGGCGGTGTCTGGATCGCTGCCATGGAAGGGGAACCGCCGGCCGTAAGGTCGTATCGGCACCTTGCCTTCAAGGTGGCGTCTGCCGACCTGCCGGGATACAGGGCCAGGCTGGAGTCGCTCGGCGTCGAATTCCTGCCGCCCCGCGGAAGGGTGGCGGGAGAGGGAGAGTCGCTGTACTTCTACGACTTCGACAATCACCTGTTCGAGCTGCATGCCGGCACGCTTGAGGAGCGGCTTGCCCGCTATGCCGGATAGAAGGGAACCACGACGGGGGAGCGAAGATGGACGACCCGGTGACAGAGGTGGAAATTCGAAACGCCTGCCAGAAGGATGCGGACAGGATTGCCGGTTTGCTGACCCAGTTGGGGTATCCCGGCACGGAACGGTTCATCAGTGAGAAGATCGAGGCCTTGACGCGACATCCCGACGAAGAACTGGCGGTGGTGGTGGAAAACGGGGAAATTCTAGGGGTGATCTCGGTGCATTTCATCCCGCAGCTTGCCCTACCGGGCGACTTTGCCCGCATCAGTTACCTCTGCGTCGACGAAGCGGCCAGAAGCCGCGGCGTGGGGCGTCTGCTGGAAGCATGGTGCGAGCAAATCGCGCGGGAACGCGGCTGCGACCGGATCGAACTGCACTGCCACAGCCGGCGCGAGGCGGCGCACCGCTTTTATCACCGCCGGGGGTACGAGGAATCGCCCAAATATCTGATGAAGAGGATCACGCGCAGCAAAAATGCGCATTACACGACGTGACGGCGAAAAGAGGTGTCCGAATGCGGTACGCTGAATACGGACTATGCCGCTTTCCGGGACAATCCTTCCACGATGTACGTCGTGGCCAGGGCATTGAGGCTGACACCTTCCTGACGTGCACGGGCCTGTAGTCGGGCATGGACGCTTTTTGGAAGGCGCTGGACGAATTTACCGGAGAATGCGCCGAAGCTGCCCGGCTCCGGTACCGGCAGCCCCTGTTCTTCCAATGTAGCAATCACCGCGGCAAGCGCTTGATAGCCCTCTGCGATTGCTTCCTCCACGGTTTCACCATCGGCGATGCACTCGTTGAAATCCGGAAAACTGACCAGATAGCCGCCCCCTTCTTCATTCGTAAGGGCCCGCACATCAAAAGGATATTTTTTCACGTTTTTCATGATTCCTCCAGGAGAGCAAGAAACTTCTTGATGTAGATCGGTTTGATCGGTTTCCTTGCCGGCACCGGCAATGTTTTTCCGGCAGCAGTGACAAAGACGCAATGACTGGTACCATCATGCCGCCAGTTCATGCCAAAGCGTCGGGCTATGCTCTGCAAATCTTCGATGCGCCAACCGTCAGGGTTGTTGTGCATCTTCAGGAGTGTTTTGTCTGCTTTGGTCATAGACAATTGATACTATATTCAGTATCGTGCGTCAATAAATGACTCCAACTCCTTATATTGTTCAAAAAATGAATTCAGATTTTAAAGCTATCGTCTGACCATGTTTTGATGGCTGGGCAGAAAACCTTGACGGGAGTAACCGACATGATCAACAAGGAACGGCTCTATTCCAGCTTCATGGAGCTGTGTGCCATAGACTCCGAACCGACCCGTGAGCGGCTGATGGCGGACCGGCTCACGGACCTGCTGTCCGGGCTCGGTTTCATTGTTACGGAGGATGATGCGGGGCAGAAGATCGGCGGCAATGCCGGCAACCTCATGGCCCGCCTGGCAGGCACCGGGCCAGGGGAACCGCTCCTGTTTTCCTGTCACCTGGACCGGGTCGTACCGGGCACCGGGGTCAAACCGCGCATCGAGGGTGATTTCATCGTCAGCGACGGTACCACGGTGCTGGGCGCCGACGATGCCGCCGGCCTGGCCGCCATTCTCGAAGGGGTGACAACGCTCAGAGAACGGAAGCTCCCCCACCCCCCTATCGAACTGGTCCTGACGGTGGCCGAGGAGCTGGCCCTGGCTGGTTCGCCCCATTTCGACACCGATCAGATCACGGCCGGATACGGATTTGTCCTGGACGCGTCCGGCCGGGTGGGAGAGATCGTGACCCAGGCACCGGAGCAGGTGAAGTTCAAGGCAGTGTTCCACGGCCGTAGCACCCATGCCGGCGCTGCCCCGGAACAGGGCTCCTCGGCCATTCAGATGGCCGGCGTAGCCATCAGCCGGATGCAGCTATTGCGGATCGACCAGGAGACCACCGCCAATATCGGCAGTATATCCAGCGTGGGGCCGACCAACATCGTGCCGGACCGCTGCGAACTGGAGGGGGAAGTCCGTTCGCTGGAACCGGCCAAAGTGCGAGCCCAAGTGGCAGCCGTCACCAACGCCCTGGAGTCGGCCGCTGCGGAATACGGCAGCACCGTGGATATCACGGTGGTGCCCTGCTATCCGGCCTACCGACTGGCAGAAGACGCGGCTCCGGTGCAGCGGGCCGCTCGGGCCGCCCGACGGATCGGCGTGCCGGTCCGGTTCAAACCCACGGGCGGTGGCTCGGACGCCAACATCTTCAACCACAAAGGCATAACGTCTGTGGTGCTGAGTTGCGGCTACGGAAAGCCCCACACTACCGAAGAGCGCATCGCCCTGGAACAACTGGCACTGCTGGCGGAGTGGGTCGTGGCCATCATCGGCGACGAACAGGCCCCTGAGTGGGAACCGCCGGCGGCCGGGCTATAACCCTATTTTGACATGCCCTCCTGGCATGCGGTAGAGATTTACTGACACGTGCATGATACGACAGAGAATCGGTACTGAACATTGCGGCATACGCCACCCGCACCGCTCCCATCCCGAGCAGATCGGCCACCCATGACCTCATCCCCCCGCACAACCCGCGGACTTCCCGACAACGGTTCTTTTCTCCGCTTTCTCACGGCACGGGCCTTTGCCATCGTCGCCTATCAGATGGTCACGGTGGCCATCGGCTGGCAGATGTATGATCTCACCCGCAGTGCCTTCAACCTGGGGCTGGTGGGACTGGTGCAGTTCCTGCCGTCGGTGCTGCTGGTGCTACCGGTTCCCGGTTCCGGAGGACGGGAAGGTCCCGGACAGCGTCATCGAGTGCCTGACCGCGCGGTTCCTCGACGACCTGCACCATGCGGCCAGCCTGTATTTCGAGTATTTCTTCCACCACCTGCCGGCCGGCATCAGGCATCTGTCACACGACAGCGCACCCGGTCGGGATGGAGCGGCCGCTCGGGTGATCCCCTTTCCGATCAACCGCCGCAACCGGCTGCGCTGAAGGGCCCGCAGGACAAGCTTTTCCTTGACGGGGCATCGATCGTGGGGTACTAAGAAACTTCCGCTGACCGGAAAAACTGGAGGCCGAGGAATATTTCCTCGGCCTTTTTTCGTTGTACCAGGAGTTCGCGTGATTCGAATCGTCCCTATCACCACATGCACGCGCATAGCCATTGTGCTGGCTCTGCTTTTTGTGCCCGGACAGGTCCGTGCCGTCGTAGCGCCGGGGCGTCCGGACATTGCCGTGCCGAGGGAGGCCGTGCGCCAGCAGGGGCGCGCTAGCGAACGGTCGGCCGGGCCTGGCGATGCGCTCGTGGGCATGCGCTTCGTCACCATCAAGGGAGGCACCTTTACCATGGGGGATGCCTTCCGAGAAGGGGACCGGGATGAAACGCCGACCCACGAGGTGCAGGTGGATGATTTCGCCCTGGCAGCAGTTCCGGTCACCAAGGGGCAGTTCCGCCTGTTCGTGAACGAGACCGGCTACCGCACCGATGCCGAAAAAGGCAATGGCTGCTATGTGGAGAAGGGGGACATCTGGAACTACGACCCGGCCGCCACCTGGCGCAGTCCGGGGTTCATCCAGGACGACAGCCATCCGGTGGTCTGCGTCTCCTGGAACGATGCCGTGGCGTTCGCGGAATGGCTCTCCCGCAAAAGCGGCCGTCGCTACCGCCTGCCGACCGAGGCGGAATGGGAGTATGCTGCCCGCAGCGGCGGAAAGCAGGAGCGTTTCGCCGGCTTCAGCGATCCAACCGACTTTCACCGTTACGGAAACTTCTGCGACCGCACCTGTTCCGCCGAGTGGCGGAACACGGTCCAGGACGACGCCTTCAAATACACCTCTCCGGTGGGGCACTACCTTCCCAACGGGTTGGGGCTGTACGACATGGCCGGCAATGTCTGCCAGTGGGTGGCCGATCTCTACGGTGAACGCTACTACCGCGAGAGCACCAGAAAGCTGCCCCTGGACGGCCTCTACGGCGGCGACCTGCGGCGGGAGCGGGCCCGCGTCAATCCGCAGGGGCCGGCCGAAGGCAGATACCGGGTGCTGCGGGGGGGCTCGTGGAACTCGGCCGCCATCGACGCCCGTTCGGCCCAGCGCCTGCGGAACAAGCCGGAATTCCGGCGCAGCTACATCGGCTTCCGCCTGGCCCTGTCCCCCTGAAAGCGAATCCCATGACCGTCACACCACCCGCATCCCCGGCCCAGGGGAATCCGCGCCTGCTCCGGATCTGCTGCGCCGTCTGCTTCTGCTGCTTTTTCGGTGCCTACATGCGCATCCCGGTGTTTCCGCTCCATGCCGCCTCCCTGGGGGCCGACACCGTCCGGGTGGGCATGCTGAACGCCCTGTTCCTGCTGATGGCCGGTTCGCTGTGCGTGCCGGCCGGCATGCTCTCCGACCGGGTCGGCCGCAGGCTGCCGATCATGGCCGGCATCCTGGTCCTGGGCTGTTCCTCCCTGGGGCTGTCCTTCAGCAGCAGTGTCGCCCACCTGGCTGCGGTCTGCGTCCTGTCGGGCATCGGCACGGCGGTGTTCGCCCCGCCGCTGATGTCCTACGTGGCCGACATTACGCCGCCGGCCCGCCTGGGGAGCGCCTTTGGCTGGTATACCACCTGCCTGTACGGCGGCATGACTATCGGCCCGGCCGCAGGAGGACTGCTGGGGCGCACCCTGGGATTCCGGCCGGTCTTCCTGATCTCCGGGCTCCTGATCGTGGCGCTCTTCGGGGTGGTGCTGTTCTTCCTCCCGCCGTCCCGGCCGCACGGGACCACGGCCCCCCAGCCGGCCGGGGCGGCCCTGCTCTCCACCCTGTGCAACCGCCGGCTGCTGGTCTGCCTGGGCTCCCTGCTGGGCAGCTGCATCGGCTACGGCCTGTTCATCACCTTCATGCCGCTCTACGCCCGCAGCCTCGGCCTGGACTCGGGCCACATCGGCCTGGTCTTTGCCGTCCAGGCCCTGTCCAACGCGCTCTCTCGCATACCGTTCGGCCGTCTGGGAGACCGCCTGGGGGACCGCAGCGTACTGGTGGTCACCGGCCTGGTTGGCTTCAGCCTGTCCCTGGCGATTCTCGCCGGTGCCAAATCCCTGGGACTGCTGCTGCTCGGCGCCGCCGCCTTCGGCGTCACCCTGGGGGTGGCCTTCACGGCCCTGGTGGCGCTGACCGCCGATGCCGCCCCCCGCGAGCAGCGCGGGCTGGCCCTGGGACTCTACAACAGTTGCCTCTACCTGGGCATGATGCTCAGTTCGGCCCTGATGGGGCTGGTCATCCGCCGCCACGGCTACGGGACCGCCTTCTACCTCTGCGGCGGCATCACACTGGCAGTGGCGCTACTGTTCTTCTGCCTGTACCGCCGCCCCCCGGCCGCGGCCCCGGAAGCAGCGGCATGGGAGGCGAGCCCGTGACCTTCCCTGTAGCCGCCCGGCCGACAACGGTCCGCCCGGGCGGACTGCCTGCCCCCCCTGCCCCGCACCACTTTGTTGATTGCCGGCAACCGGCGGGTGTATAGTGCTCCTGCGTCACCCTGGACATGCTCTCAGGCGGCGCCATACCGACCAGTACAGAAAGTTGACACCCATGCAAAAACGCATTGCCGGACTCTTTCCCGAGGCACAGGACATCCCCGCCGCCTACCGCATCGACGCGCCGATCCGCCAGGACAGCTATCTGGTCAATGGGCAGTTGCGCACGTGGTCCGGCCCGCTGCAGGAGATCCGCTCCCCGATCCGCGTCAGGGCCGGGCACGGGGCCGGCCAGCCGCTGCTGCTCGGCGAGGTGCCCCTGCTGGACGAGGCCGCCGCCCGGGAGGCGCTCTCGGTGGCGGTGCAGGCCTACGACAACGGCCGTGGAACCTGGCCGACCATGAGCGTGGGGGAGCGTATCCGCTGCGTGCAGCGTTTCGTTACCGCGCTGCGCAGAAAAAAGGAACAGGTGGTCAGGCTCCTCATGTGGGAGATCGGTAAATCGGTCAAGGAGGCCACGGCCGAGTTCGACCGGGCCCTGGCCTATGTGAAGGACACCCTGGAAGCCCTCAAGGAGCTGGACCGGCAGTCCTCGCGCTTCGTCATCCAGCAGGGCATCATCGGCCAGATACGCCGCGCCCCCCTGGGGGTGGTGCTCTGCATGGGGCCGTACAACTTTCCGCTCTACGAGACCTTCACCACCCTGATCCCGGCCCTGGTGATGGGCAATACGATCCTGCTCAAGCCCCCCCGCTTCGGCATCCTGGTGTTCCAGCCGCTCCTGGAGGCCTTCCGGGACGCCTTCCCCGCCGGCGTGGTCAACACGGTCTATGGCGAGGGCGAAACCGTGATCCCGCCGCTGATGGCGTCCGGACAGGTGGATGTGCTCGGCTTCATCGGCACCCACAAGGTGGCCGACGCCCTGCGGGCCATTCATCCCCGCCCCCACCGCCTGCGCTGCGTGCTCGGCCTGGATGCCAAGAACCCGGCCATTGTCCTGCCGGACGCGGAGCTGGGCCCCACCGTGCAGGAATGTATCCGCGGGAGCCTGACCTACAACGGGCAGCGCTGCACGGCGCTCAAGATCGTCTTTGTCCACCGCAGCCTGGCCGACCGGTTCGTGGCCGCCATGGCCGAGGAACTGGAGCGGATCGCCTGCGGCATGCCCTGGGACGAGGGGGTGACGGTCACGCCCCTGCCGGAACCGGAGAAACCGGCCTATCTGCAGGGATTGATACGGGACGCCCAGGACAAGGGAGCCCGGGTGGTCAACCGGGGCGGCGGAACCGCCAGCGCCTCGCTGGTGTACCCGGCCCTGCTCTACCCGGTCTCCCCGGCCATGCGGGTCTACCACGAGGAACAGTTCGGGCCGGTGGTGCCGGTGGTGCCCTTCGACGATATCAACGAGGTAATCGACTACGTGGTGGCCTCCCCGTACGGCCAGCAGGCCAGTATCTTCGGCCGGAACAGCGACCTGCTGGCCCGGCTGGTGGATGCGCTGGTGAACCAGGTCTGCCGGATCAACATCAACAGCCAGTGCCAGCGCAGCCCGGACAGCTTCCCTTTCAACGGCCGCAAGAACTCGGCCGAGGGGACCCAGTCCGTGGCCGACGCCCTGCGGATCTTCTCGATCCGCATCGTGGTGGCGGCCCGGGAAACCGAACTCAACCGCGAGATCATCAACGATATCGTCAAAGAGCGCAAATCGCATTTCCTGACGACCGATTTCATCCTGTAACCGGTTGTGGTGATTAATATAAATTTTGACCAAACATGTTATCCCGCACCGTATCAGGAGACAGTTCGATCATCATCCCCTCCCCTGAAGGAGACTTCTTTCGTGATGACCTGGTTGTTCGACGAGGGGACGGTGGAGTAGGCCAATGCTTTTTTATAGACCAATTGACTGACCTGAGCACAGGAGGCCGGGAGAGAGCGCTCAGTCTCTTTTCGCCTGCGGGCGGTCCTTCAGCCGATCGCAGCGGAACACGTTCTTATGGACAACTCTTCTGAACATCTGTCTCCGGTGATGTGCCGAAATTGCGCGCTGATGCTAGCCCGCATTGTCTACCGGCGCTGCCGCTGGTTTCCCCTCGTGCGGGAGCCGCTGCTTCTGGGGATGCGCATTCTGGCCCGCTGGCACGGCATCGACGCTCGCCGCCATGGGGTCCGCAATCCGGAATGCCAGGGCTGTATCCGTTTCATGAAGGTCGAGTTGGAAGAAAAGTCCCCTCTGTTCCGTTTTCTCAACGACCTGATCGGCAGGTCGTTCACGGCCCTGCGCGACGCCCGGGTCACGCAGGATGAGCTGGCCGAGGCCAAACGATTTGCACGGGAGACCATGAAAGCCGGGGACCAAGCGCCGTCGGAACGATGAGATCTGAGCTTTCCACACTTTTCAGATTCTATGCCATCAACTGACAGCCTGACTCCTGATGCTGCCCCTATAGCGGCTTTGTTTTACGATGGGAAGGGATGACCAAATGCACTTCACAACTGCCATCTTCGACATGGACGGCACCCTGTTCGACACCGAGCGGCTCGCCATCGACGCCTGGCAGGCGGCTTTCGGGGAATGCGGCGTGGCACTGTCGCGCCAGGCCCTGGAAACGGTGATCGGTGTCGACGGTCCCGGCACCAGGGCCTTTCTGACCGGCTTCCTGCCGGACGGCGTTGCGTTCGACGATCTCAGGAGCCGGGCTGCCGCCGTCAGGAGCGATGCCGTTGAACGACACGGGATTCCGGTGAAGGCCGGGGCGCGGGAGCTGCTGGCCCACCTGGAAACCCGCGGGACAACCATCGGCCTGGCAACCACCACCTTTACCGACCGGGCGCTGGAGAATCTGGAGCGGGCGGGCCTCACCGGCTATTTCCGGGCCATCATCGGCGGTGACCAGGTCGAGAAATGCAAGCCGCATCCCGACATCTACCTGAAGGCACTGGAACAGTTGCAGGCCGCGCCGGCAACGGCCATCGCCCTGGAGGATTCGGACCACGGCATCCTGGCTGCCCATGCGGCGGGGCTGCGGGTCATCCACATTCCTGATATCAAGCCCATTGACAAGGAGACAAGGGCATGCGTTCATCGCGAGTATGTCACCCTGCTGGAGTTCCGGAACGAGATACGCGACGGGGATGCCTTTCGCTTGCAGCTTACTACCATGGGACCATGAAGAGCCGGGATCATTGCGAGAGTTTCCCATTCTTTACACCCATGAATAATTTAGCTAGAATAAACCATACTTATCATGCAGGAGGTCAAAATATGCACACTGTGAGCATGTTTCAAGCCAAGACATCCCTGTCAAAGCTGGTCGAGGCGGTTGAAAGTGGCAGGGAAAAGGAAATTGTCATTTCCCGCCACGGCATGTCCGTTGCCAAGCTTGTCAGTATTTCCCACCAGCCGGCGCACCAGAGGATAGGCGTTGCCAAAGGCCGCTTTGTGGTGCCGGACGACATCGATGGGTCCAATGACCTGATTGCCCGGATGTTCGCAGGGGATACGGCATGAGGCTGCTGCTTGACACCCATGTGGCCCTGTGGGCCATTACCGACAGTCCCGCGCTTCCGGAAAAGGCGCGCCGTTATATTCTTGCTCCTCATAACGAGGTATACGTAAGCGCCGTCTCGATCTGGGAAATAGCCATCAAGCATGGCCTGGGGCGGGGGAACATGCCTGTTTCGGGGCGCGAAGCAGCCGACTATTTCAGCCAGGCGGGGTATCTGACCCTGGACATCAGCGCCGAGCACGCGGCGTTTGTCGAAGAGCTCCCCAACCACCATGCCGACCCCTTTGACCGGATGCTGGTGGCACAAGCATTGTACGAACCGATGCACCTGCTGACGCACGACAAGGTAATTGCCGCCTACAGCGATGTGATCATCCTGGTTTGACGGCTTTCTTGGGTAAGGTGGCCGAAAAGTTTCGACTTTCCCCTCCAAACCGGTTGAAAAACAGTTCACCCTTGACGTACTAACAATATGACAAGAGCGCTACGAGCGTCTGACTGACTTGGGAACAAGAGGTCAAAGGATTCCCCTTTGGCCTTTTTTTATTGCAAGCAAGAAGGAAATCATCATGAGTGTACAAAACACGCTCAGGGAACGTCGCAGCATCCGCGCCTACAAGGACACTCCGGTTGAGGAGGACAAACTGCAGCTCGTTCTGGAGGCCGCACGGCTCTCGCCATCGGCTCGCAACCGGCATTAGCAGGATGGTGCTCTGGAGTCGCAGACGTGTTTGATGAAACTGCTCTCCTGCACATCATCTTAAAGGAGCAAACCTTGATGCTTTCAGAACGACCTTTCGATGTGGCGGTAATTGGAGCCGGAGCCAGTGGTACGCTGCTGGCCGCCCAGTACAGCAGGCAAGCCTCACCCGGTTCACGCCTGGTGCTGATCAGTGCCGGCAGCCCTGCGCGTGGCGTGGCCTATGATACCCCGTATCTGGTCAATCTGCTGAACGTCCCGGCCGGCAACATGAGCGCCTTTCCCGCTGACCCGGAACATTTTGTGCGCTGGCTGGCCGCACGTTTGCCCGATTCCGGGTACGGGACGTTTGCCCCGCGCAGCATCTACGGCGAGTATTTGGGGGGGATTCTGGCGGATGCATCAGCAAGCGATGCGATAGCACTGGTGGAGGCGACGGCCGTTGATGTCACCCGGCACGGTGATCTCTGGACTGTTACACTACATACCGGTGAAACCATTCGGGCCGGGGCGGTTGTGCTGGCCATCGGCAACGCCTTGGCTCCCGCCGACCCGCTGGATGTGAGCCGCATCGCCCCCTGGTACCGTGGCAACCCCTGGGCGGCGGACGTCGTGCCGAGGGTACCTCCGGAGGCTCCGGTCCTGCTGATCGGTACCGGACTGACCATGGTGGATGTGGCTTTGTCCCTGCGGGAGTCAGGCCATAGTGGACCGATCCGTGCAGTATCGCGCCATGGCAAGCTGAGCCGGCACCACAGATCCTACACTCCGCGGCCTCTGACCGAGCTGCCTGCGGAGTTCCTCACGCCATGCGGCGGGCTCCGCTGGCTTCGGGAGGCGATCGCCCAGCACGAGAGTGTCGGTGGCGACTGGCGCGCCGTGATAGACAGCCTGCGCCCCCATGCGGCGCAGATCTGGAAAGGGTGGTCATTGCGGCAGCGTGGCTCTTTTCTGCGCCATGCCCGCAACCTGTGGGATATTCACCGCCATCGCATGGCCCCGGAGATAGCTGGCCAGCTTCACACATTACTGACGGATGGCATCCTTACCATCCATGCCGGCCGGCTGCTCAGCGCCGAAGCGGGTATGGCCTGCGCCCGGATCACCACACGTTCCACCCGGAGCGGCACTATCTTTCAACTGGACGTCGAGCGGGTCATCAACTGCACCGGTCCCGCCCGCAACTACGCCACAACCGATATCCCCCTGATCGTGCGGCTGCGCGAGCAGGGTCTGCTGACACCCGACCGGTTGCGACTGGGTTTCGATACCGATCATGACGGTCGTCTGATCGGTGCCGACGGCAGTGTCAATCAGGCTCTTTTTACCATCGGTCCCCTGCGTATTCCTGCTCTGTTTGAATCCATAGCTATCCCGGAGATAAGAGTTCAAGCCGAGGCACTGGCCGGACTGTTGACAAGTGACCATAGAGAAGTATAGCGCTTGACTTGATTCACCGTTTCCTCCGAAGACAGGAGGGTGATGACATCATGAACAGATAATGGGTAGCTGGGGGCCGGCATGATGATCTTCTGGCACCATCCGGAACAGGAAGGAGCACGTTTGTCATGAACATAGCAGTTATCGGCGCCGGTGCGGTGGGGCTCTATTTCGGCGCCAGGCTCCAGCGGGCCGGCCACGACGTCAGGTTCCTGCTACGGCGGGACTACGAGGCCATCAGGGAAAAAGGGCTGACCGTCACCTCGCCCAGCGGGGATTTTCATCTGGCAGAGGTCAAGGGATACTGCGATCCTGCGGACATGGGACCCGTGGACTTGGTATTGGTGGCGTTGAAGACCTTCGACAACGGCGTACTCCCTGACCTGGTGCGTCCGCTTCTGGGTGAGGACACCGCCCTGCTGACGATCCAGAACGGGCTCGGCAACGAAGAGGTATTGGCTGAGGCGTTCGGAGCACAGCGGGTACTGGGGGGCGTGGCAATTATCGGCTCCAACCGCGGCGAACCGGGCGTTGTGCACCACAAGGCCCTCGGCTCGATCCGCCTCGGGGAGTTTACCGGCGGTGTTACGGAGCGGGCCGCGAAGCTGGCGGAAACCTTCATTGCCGCCCAGGTCCCGTGCGAGGCGGTGGCGGATCTACGCCGGGTCCGCTGGGAGAAACTGGTCTGGAACATCACCTTCAACGGCCTCTGCACCTTGGCCAACCAGACGCCGGGATACTTTCTCGCCTGTCCGGAAACGCTCTCCCTAGTCCGCGAACTGATGGCCGAGGTCGTTGCCGGCGCCAATGCCCAGGGGCTGAGCGAGCCGATACCGGAGGAGTCGTTCATAGACGAGAACATAGCCCGCACCATCAAACATACCAGCGACTACCGCCCCAGCATGATGATCGACCGCGCCGAAGGCCGGCCTCTGGAGTTGGATGCCATCTACCGCATTCCTCTGGAGCATGCGGCGCGCCGCGGTGTCCGGATGGTCCGGGTGGAGATGCTCTACGCCCTGCTGGCGGCAGGAGAGCCCAATCCGGACCATGGCAGGGAACCAGCTGGCGCTGCTCCGGCAGAAGCCGGAGCAGCATAACAGGGAGAGCAGGCGATGGTCGGCAGGGTGATCAAACATTTCATCGCTGCATTGCGAGATCTTGACGGACGGGTAATCGCCCTGTGCCTGGTCATATTCCTGGCCGACATGGTCTGCGGCTTTTTCGTGGCGTCATTCCCGATCTATGCCCGCGAGGCCGGCATGAGCCTGCCGGTCATCGGCGCCGTCACGACGGTTGCCGCTCTGGTCCAGTTGGCCGTTGCCATCCCGTTCGGCGTGCTGTCGGACCGCCTGGGCCGCTCCGGGTTCATCATCACCGGCGTGGCGGCCATTACACTCAACATGTTTGCCATGGCATGGGGCCCCAGCCTCTGGCTGCTGCCGCTCTGTCCCGTTATCAACGGCCTGGCGGTTACCATCGTCTTTCAACTCGGCCATGCCCACATGGGGGACATTACCACGCCGGCGCAGCGTTCACTGGCCTTTGGCCTGAACAGTTCCGCCATGGCGCTCGGTTTCGGCCTGGGACCGTATCTGGGCGGGCTGCTGGGGGACCGCTACGGGTATGGCGTTGCCTATTTCTGCGTGGCGCTGATCGGCTGCGCATACCTGGTGCCGGCCCGTGCCTGTCACCGCGAAAGGCCGCAGGTCCGGCGGTTCGGCAGCGGCAGCCTGTTGTCCGGAGCACGGCTCATGCTCGGGCGGCCGGACCTGCGGCTGGTGGCGTTCGGCAACCTGTTGCTGGGCATGACGTTCACCGGCATCCTGTCCACCTTTGTCCCGCTCTATGGCAAGGAACTTCTCCTGACCCAGGCCGCCATCGGCTCGATGTTCGTCACTAGATCTCTCGTGTCGGCGGCAGGTCGGCTTGCCAACAGCCTGCTGGTGCGCCGGGCGGGCAGCATGTCCGTCATGGTTGTTGCGCTGTTTTTCATAGATGTGGCCGTTTTCGGCATCGGCACCACCACCAGGCCCGGCGTGATGGCCGCCTGTCTGGCGCTGGAAGGGCTTGCCTACGGGGGATTCATGGTTGCCGGCCTGACCTATGTGGCCAACCATACGACCGCGGTCAACCGGGGAGCGGCAGGCGGCGTGTATGCCATGGCCTCGGCCCTGGGGGGATGTATTGCCCCCTGGATTCTGGGAATAGTCGCCGAACAATGGGGCGTCCGTTCCGTGTTTTTCGTAGCCGGCGCAACTCTGGCCGTGGGGCTGGCAATTTTCGCGGCCCAAGCGGCGGCCCTGCAAAAGATTCCCGGCCCGGCCTCTCCAGATGAAGAAGTCGTTCCGGCATCAGTCTGAAAGGAGAGAGTGTGCCGATTCCTATTTGTATTTCCAATACGGCCGCATTCCTGAATACACTCTTGAGGCGTTGTGTCGCATAGATTTTTGTGTCGCATAGATTTTATTTGACAGATTAACCCCTGCCTTGTGGGCGAGAGTTTGATCAAACCAACCGGATATCCGGAGGTTTCACAGCGCAACCGCGCCAGGAAATCTCCGGTTTTTGCTGCTGAATGAGGAAGGCATGCGGCGCCGCGGCAGCATGTGGAGCATCCAGACCGTCTATCTGATTCTGGCCAACCCCGTGTGCATGGGGCAAAAGATGTTCAATCAGAAGCACTGGAAATCCCGCCAGAAGAAATAGGAGAGAGAGATCGTCAGGATTCCGGTCGAGCCGATCGTCTCGCAGGAGGTCTTTAAACTGGTCCGGGAAAAGCGTATAAGCCGCAGCCCGAAGAAATCCCACCCGAGGAGGCTTTCATCACCCCGCCTCCTGACCGGCCTCCTCCGCTGCGGGGAGTGCAGCGCAGCCATGACAATGGCAACCGGCAAGAGCAACGCCTATCTCTACTACCGGTGCACGGCCCGGACAAGAAAACAGCTTGATCTCTGCACGAGCAAAATGATGCCGATGCACAAGCTCGACCAACTCATCCTCAACGCCCTGGCCGACAAGGTCTTCACCTCTGCACGGGTCGCGGCCCTGCTCCGGGACCTGAAACAGCGGCTCGCCGCGGAGGGTGACGTCGATCATCAGGAACTGGCCAAACGACTGGATGCCGTCCAGTTCAAGCTCGACAATCTCATCGAGGCCATTGCCGACAACACTGTTGAAAAGGAAGACGTGAAAGACAGGATCACGGAACTGAAGCGCCAGCGGACCGATATCTCGGCCAAGCTTGCCGCGCACCGGCAGTCACCCCGGGCGCTGGTGGACAGCATCGCTCCTACTGAGATCGCCATGTTCACCGACGTCATGCGTCGGCGGCTTCTGGAAAAGGAGAAACCGTTCTCGAAGGAGTATTTACAGCTTCTTGTGAAGGAAATCGAGGTGAAGGGGAATCAGGCGACCATCAGGGGACGTTACAGTTCGCTGGTGGGAGCGGTGCAGTTTACTGCGGAAAGTAAAAATCTGAGTACCCGGATGGAGTACTTAGATTCAATGAAGTTTGGCGCGCCCGGAGAGATTCGAACTCCCGACAACCTGGTTCGAAGCCAGGGACTCTATCCAGCTGAGCTACGGGCGCTTGTCGCAATCATTGGCAAAGACGACCGTGACAATGGTCACGGCTGCATACTAGCACCTTTTCATCAGGAAAGACAATCCTTTGAAACCCGGACCGGAGATCAATCGAGCCACGGCATGACGCTCGGTTCGTCCTGCTTGCTTCCTTTATTCGAATATATACGTACCATGCGTAAACGATTTGTCACCACCGTGGCCCAAGACGGCTGCCAACCGGCAGGCGCTCCGGTACATCCCTGCGCCTTCCAGCTTGACGCGGATGTCCTTTTTAAGGTAGCTTGCGCTGATTGCAGAGGGAGGATCGGAACACTCATGCGTGTCATAGCGGGAAACGCACGCGGTGTCCGGCTGGAGGCGCCGCGCGGCATGCATACGCGCCCCACGGCCGACCGTGTCAGGGAAGCGCTGTTCAGCATCATTCTGAGCCGGCGTGACATCAAGGATGCCAGGGTGCTGGACATCTGCGCCGGGACCGGGGGCCTGGGCATCGAGGCCCTCAGCCGCGGGGCCGGTTCCTGCTGCTTCATCGAAAACAACCGGCAAGCGTTGACCAGCTTGAAGCGGAATCTGGCAGCGGTGCGGTACGCGGAGCAGGCCAGTGTAATGGAAGTGGAGGCGCTTAAAGCGCTGCGCCTGCTGGCCGGGCGCGCCAGCAGCTTTGACCTGGTATTTTTCGACCCCCCCTATGCCTCGGAACTTTATGCCATGGTGCCCGCCATGCTGTCCGACCTGTCACTGCTGGCTGAAGAGGGTCTGCTGGTGGCCGAGTGTGCAGCCCGCACCATCATGCCGGAGCGCATAGGCGGACTGATGAAGATCGACCGCCGGGTGTACGGCGATACCGCACTGGAGATGTTCACATGGGAGGGTGCATGAAAAAGATTGCCGTCTATCCCGGATCGTTCGATCCGATTACCTACGGTCACCTGGATATCATCAAGCGGGGATTGAAGGTATTTGATCACGTCATCGTGGCAGTGGCCTGCAACTCGCAGAAAAATGCCCTGTTCACCTTTGACGAGCGGGTGGACCTGATCCGCGAAGTGCTGAAAGACGAGAGCCGTGTGACCGTCGACACCTTTACCGGCCTTCTGATAGACTACGTCGCCGCCAGCGAGGCCAGTGTCATCATCAGAGGGCTCAGGGCAATTTCCGATTTTGAATACGAGTACCAGATATCCCAGATGAACAGCAGCATCGGCAAGGGGGTTGAGACGCTGTTCATGATGACCTCTCTCCAGTACGGCTACCTGTCGTCGTCCATCGTGAAGGAGGTCTGCTCCCTCAACGGCAATATCGACGGGTTCGTTCCACCGGAGGTGAAGAAGGCTCTCAGGCTGAAATACAGGCTGGATTGACCTAAAAAAAACACTTCTGCCACGGAGACACAGAGAAACAGAAATATAGACAGGATTCTGGATGCTTTGTTTCTTGCATGAAAAAAGGGCCTGCACTGAAGTGCGGACCCTTTTTTCGTCTTGAAAAACTCAGGTTGTTCAAAAATAGTCAGATCGTCGCACCCGCAGAAAGCCCCCACGGAGGCGTAGCAGCGCTACGCCGCACACGGGGACTTTCGAGGACGCGGCGAGATGGCTGTTTTTCAACAACCAGGGATCAGGTCAGGTCCTGAACTCCCTGGTAGATGATATCGAACAGCTCCTGGATGTTCTCTTCGGCAATACAGGAGAAGGCGATGCGCAGGTCGGTCTTAGTGGTGGAGATAGCGCCCACCCCGTACTTGTCCAGCAGATGGATGCGCAGTTTTTCGGCATCCACGTTCTTGAGCTTCAGGCACATGAAATAACCGGAGTTGAAAGGGTAGTACGTCCAGGCCGAATCGTACCTGCCGCTGTCCAGCACCTGCTTGGTCTTCAGGGCACGCCCCTTCATGATCTGGAATTTCTCTTCCTTCTGGGCCAGGAACTGGGGGGAGCGCAGCGCCTCGATGACCAGGGTCTGGGAGGGGTGCGGGCAGTTGGAAATCTTGGCGCGGATGATGCCCATGGCTTTCTTTTCGAGAGCGGTGATGACCGGGGCGTTCTCATACTCGTTGCCGTCGGCAAAAGTGATGAAGCCGGTGCGGAAGCCCCAGACGAACTCCTCTTTGGTGGCGCCATCCAGTTTGATTGCCAGGACGCGCGGGTGGATGTTGGCCAGCTTGCCGAACAGGGACTCCTTCAGACTGTCCTCGTAGAACAGGCCGAAGTAGGCGTCGTCGGAAATGGCGACCACGTTGCAGCCGGCTTCGGCTACCTCTTTGATGGCCGCTACCAGGGCATCCCCTTCTGCCACGGTCGGGGTGTAGCCGCTGGGATTGTTGGGGAAGTTGAGCAGGACGATGGCCTTGCCCTTTTCCTCGGCAGTATTCTTCAATTCAGCCTTGAAGGCCTCCACATCGTAACCGCCGGTGGCGGTAAAGGTCGGATGCTTCTTGACGATGGCGCCGTTGCAGGTGCCAAAGGTCAGATTGTAGTTGCCCCAGAGCATGTCAGGCAGGATCAGGTGGTCCCCCTTGTCGACGAACATGTCGCCAACGATGGAGAGGCCGTGGGTCAGGGCGTTGGTGACGATGGGGCTGCTGAAGTGCTTGCCGTTCTGGCTGGGATTTTCCCGCAGCATCTTCTCGCGCCACAGGGCGCGCAGTTCCGGCTTGCCGGCCGGCGGCGCATAGGGGTAGATGTCCTTGGGATCAAAGGCGGACAGCTTGTCCTGAATGCACTGCAGAAACATCGGTCCGCCCTTCTCGGTGGCGATGCCGATGGTGGCGTTGTATTTGTGGGCCTTTTCCTTGGCTTCGGCCGATTGTGTCAGGATCCCCTTGGGAAAGAAAAGGTTCTTTCCGAGGTCGGACAGCATCTCCAGTACATGCGGATTATGCTGGGCGAGCAGGTCATTCAGTTCTTGTGCCAATGGGTTCATTGATTCCTCCTGGGCTGATGTGAAAAATGACGTTGGTTCTTGTCTGAGTCGAAGCCGCTAAAACCGTAATTGAACAGTACCGATTGCACTTTGTCAATAGAGAATGTATAGTATTTATCCATGGTAAAGATTCCAATGAGGAACCGGCAAACGGATGAGCAAGGGACGCCTGATGGCTCTGCCCCTTGCAAGCGAGGTAGCCATGATAACAAGAGACATGCTCGTCGCCGACATTATCAGGCAGTACCCTCAGACCCTCCAGGTTTTCAAGCAGTATCACCTGGACTGCTATGAATGCCAGATCGCCGATCTGGAGCCGCTGGAACATGGGGCGGGGGTCCACAAGATCAACATCGAGGCCCTGCTCGATGCGCTCAACAAGACACTTGCATGATACCGGCAGCATGTCCCGCCATCGTTTGTTCCGCCCCCGCTTCGGATAATTGACCCATGAGTTATATCGAACAATACGCCACATATTTTCCAGCCGGAACAAAAGTGGGGGTCGGCATCCCCATGCAAAGCGGCGAACTGTTCCGCGACTGGGCCCTTATCCAGGAAATCCAGGAAGATGTGCTCCAAATCCAGCTCTCCCGCGACGTCTTGCCTGCCGATGTCGACCTGCAGACCGGAAAGGTTCTGGAGGTACGCTGCGGCAAGGAGGGGAAGGGATATCGCTGCAGCGGCGTCTTCGTATCGGCGGGAGGTGAGGGAAACGTATGGGTGCGCCTCACCGGGGATGTGAACTCGAACGAAATGCGGGAGTTCTACCGGATAGACGCTTTCTGGCCCTTCAAGATCGAGATATCCAAAGAACAGAATCCGGATGCGGTTCTCAAGGAATGGCGCACCAGGAAGCAGAACCGGCTCGCCGAAGAAAACCTGCGCAGGGAGGAACTGAAGGACAAGCGCCGCGACCTGCTGCTGAGAACCGCCGAAGGTTCACTGACATCCGAGACTGCCTCCCCTACCCCCCTCCTCCCCCATGAGGCAGAGGAGTTCGATCTGATAGATCCTTCCTGGAACGAGGTCATGGGCTCTGCCGTAAACCTCAGCGGTGGGGGATTCAAGTTCGTCACATCTGACACCTACGAAATCGGGGACCTGGTTTTCCTGGAGGTGTTCATTCCGGGCCGTCCTCCACGCATCATGCAAAGCGTGGCGCGGGTAGTTTTCAAAAACCGCAACTATTTTGCCGGAAAGGACGCGGAATACTACAATGTGGCCGTTAGCTTCCTCTTCATCGATGAGCGGGACAGGGATGCCATCGTCAGTCACATCTCGAACCTCGAATCACTGCGCATCCGCATGCAGCGAAAAGGCTCCGTCCAGGCCGAAAACGGCAGCGGAAAGAACAGGATCAAGCCGCTGAAAATGATAGGCGCGGCCCTCCTGATGCTGGTGCTGCTGGCATTGGCGGTCCTCTATTTCCGGAACTACCTGCATGGGAACATCAAAAACGAGATCCAGGAAACGTTCGAGAGCGGCATCAGAAAATATCTGGAAAAATTCAAATAGTCCAACGCTTGGACTAAAGAGTCGCAAAGAAAGGGGCCACGCGCAGAAAGCGGGCCCCTTTCTTTTTTGCAATGCCGCCCCGGTTCCCGGCTATATCGCGGGCGCAGCCATGTCGGCCAGCAGTTCCAGGTTTGCCCGGCGGATGAATTCCAGGGGGGGGCGGTCGCGGTAGATGCCGCATTCGGGATCATGGCGCGCAACCCCTCTCAGGAATACGTAGATCGCCCCGCCGAAATGGGTCTCGTAGTCGTAACCGGGCAACCGCAGTCTCAGCAGGCGGTCCAGTGCCAATGCATAGAGGTGGTATTGCAGAATGTAGGCATGCTGCACCATGGCATGCTTCAACTGGCGCTGGCCGTACGCCTCGCGCCGGTCTCCCAGATGATTCGATTTCCAGTCGACGATATAATAGCGGCCGTTGTATTCGAACACCATATCAATGAACCCCTGCAGCATGCCGCGGGTCTCCTGCAGGTTGAGCGCGGCCAGCACTTCCGCGAAGTCGCCGTGCCGCAGCGGGTCCAGCAAGCCGTGAAACACCTCCCGCAACCGCGCCCCGCTCAAACGCCTCAGCGGCAGGTAAAATTCCATCTCCGTCAACCAGGAGCCCGGTGCGAGAGCTGACAGGGAAAATCCCGGCTCCGACACGATCAACGGTGCCGCGGTCACCTCGTTCAGCATGCGGCTCACGGCCGGCAGCCAGCGTTCGTCGTAGCCGTTGCGCTGCAGGCTGGCCAGGCACGACTCTTTCATCGCATCGGCCTCAATCCGGCTGAAGTCGAGCGTTTCGAACAGTTCATGCAGACAGGTGCCCGCCTCGGCGCCCCGTGGAAAATCGAAGATCGTGACCCCCGTTTCTGTCCGGAGCTGTTCCTTACCGGCTGTGGAGAAGGCGGACCCTCCGGCAGTCGGGAGCAGGGCATCGTGATCGCGAAACTGCATCTGCCGGTCACCTGCTCCGGCAATGGCACTGAAGCTGGAAATGCGCCAGTCGCCGGGAACAGCGGAGGTGAGCCGGCGGCAGGCAAAGACCGCGGCTGCATCAGTCCCTGCGCGATATTCGGGAGGAGAGACATCCTGCGGCATGAGCTGCACAGCAATGGCTGAGCTCCCCTCTCCTGCCGATCGGCCGGCCAGGGCCGCAATGTCATCCACAAGTTCCTGATCGCTGGCCGCGGCAAAGGCCTTGGAATCCCTGAAACGGGAGCCATGCAGCAGCCTGCGCAGCGGCGAACCATAGGCGCCGTTGACGCCCCCCCAGGCCAGGTAACAGAGGAACTGGGCCCGCGTTACCGCCACATACAGCAGCCGGGCCGCTTCGGCATCCTGTTCGGCCCTGGCCCGCTGTTTATGGTCGCTTTCGCGCTTGTCGGAACCGAGATCCAGCACCATCCTGCCGTGATCGTCGTGGAACAGTATGCGGCCGTTTCTGGCAGAGGGGGCATCCCAGGCAAAGGGGAGGAACACCACCGGATATTCGAGCCCCTTGCTGGCATAGATGGTGGAGATGACAACGGCATGTTCGTCGGTTTCCAGGCGCAACAGCGCGGTCTCGTCCTGCTGCTCGCCGGTGATGCGCCGCTCCAGCCAAACAATCGAGGCTTCCAGCCCGGCACCGTGCTCGCGTTCCGCCTGGTGCAACAGTTCCAGGCAATGCAGGATATTGGTCAGGCGCCGTTCCCCCCCGGCATGGGCCAGCACCTGCTGCCTGACACCGCATTCGTCTAGCAGGTGGGCAGCCAGCGCCATAACCCCACCGGTCAGGGCAGCCTGATGCAGCTCCCGGAAACGCATCAGCCACGTTTCCCAGGCCACGTCATTGTGCCCCAGTTCGAACAGTTCCTCTGCCGAAAACCCGATCAGGCCGGTCAGAAGCGCCTCACGCACCAGGGCGCCCTGCCCCGGCTCGGCCGCGGCACGCAGAATCCGCACCAGGTCGTGCGCCTCGGCGCTCTCGAAGATCGTGGCGCTGCCGTGCTGGACCGACGGTATGCCGAGCGCACCCAGGGCCTGCTGGACGCGGTCGGCCTGGTAATGTGCCTTGACCAGCACGGCAATGTCCCCCGGCTGGAGCGGTCGCCGGCGGTCGTCCTTGCCGATGATCTCGCACCCTCCGGCCAGCAGACGGGCGATTTCAGCCACTGTGGCTCCAATGGCGGCCGTACGCGCGGAAGCGGTGTCCAGCGGCCTGCCCTGATCTTCGCGTTGATGCACCCAGAAACGCAACGGCTGCTCCAGCGCAATACCGTTCTGCAGGAGCTGTTGATGGGGAGAGCGGCCCGACGAGACGTCATGGTAGGCGATCTCCGCGCTGAGAAAAGGATCTTCCCCGCTGAAAAGGGTATTGATGCCCCTGACCAGGGCATCGCTGGAGCGGCGATTGATGTCCAGGGTCCAGCGCCTGTCCCGGCCGATGGCCCGTGCCGCCGCCAGATAGGCATGGATGTCGGCTCCCCGGAAACTGTAAATGGCCTGTTTGGGATCGCCGATCAGGAATAACGGATACGAAGCCGCGCCGGACACTGCATCAGCGGCATCAAACAGCGGGCCCAACGAGGGGCGTGAGGAATTCGGGCAGTCGGGAGAGGAGGAACACTTTCCCGTGTACGGCTCATCAAAGGGGGGAGGACATGCAGCTCCGGATGTTGCATCGGCTGGGGCAAGGCCTGCCAGGCGGGCAAAGATCTGCCACTGCAGCGGATCGGTATCCTGGAATTCGTCGATCAGCGCGGCCCGGTAGCGCTCTCGCAGCGCCGAGGCCAGCCGCTCACCGGATGCTGCCTCCAGCGCCAGGTGCAGATCCAGCAGCAGATCGTCGTAGCAGCGCAGGTTCAGGGCCTGCTTGCGCCGCGCCAGCTCCTCCCGCAGCCATTGTCCGAGTGCTGCCTGGTAATGGATCAATTTATTCCGGCAGGCCTCTTCCAGCAGCAGTGCCGCCTCCTGCAGCTGCCGGCAGAGTTCGAAGAAAGGGTGGTCGGGCAGGATGGAATCCTTCTTGCGGGCCGACTCGATCTTGGTGGTCGTGAACAGGCTCAGGCAGGCGCCCCCCTGTTCGAGTACGCCGGCGGACAGCTGGTCGTCCAGCCGGCGCGCTGCTGCTTCGACCCGCTCCTGTTTATAGGAGGTCTGGTTCAGCTTGGCTTGGCAGAGCTGTTGGATGATCGGACCGCGCTGCGCCTGCCACATGGCCGCCACCCTCGGCAGCAAGGCGTCGCGCGCCTCGATCGGCCCCGAGAGATCGGGGTCGGCTGTTTCGGGGATCACCTGCAGGCCAAGATTCTGGAAATGCCCTTCAAAGGGGACGGCCAGTTTCTCCGGGGTCATGCCCCCGGCAACCAACCATTCCAGAAACGGCCCCTTCTCGGGCATGATCCGGGCACGCCAGAAGTCGTCGCACACCCGCTGCACCAGCGCGGACTGGTCGGCGGTCATTTCGCTTTCAAACAGCGAGCCGCTTTCAAAGGCGTTCTCCTGCAGCGCCCGCTGGCAGAAACCGTGGATCGTGAAAACAGCAGCATTGTCGAAGGCATACAGGGCGCGCGTCAGCAGCCTGGGGGCCATCTCGGGATCGACCCTGCCCGGCGACAGCAGCACCCGCTCCAGGTCGTCCACCGGTTCCCGGCCGGATAGGTACAGTTCGAGCGTGTCGCCCAGACGTTTCCTGATGCGGTCGCGCAGCTCGGCCGTGGCGGCCCGGGTATAGGTCACCACCAGGATTTCTTCCGGACGCAGTCGTTTTTCCAGCACCAGCAGGATGTAGAGGGCAGTGATGGTCCATGTTTTGCCGGTGCCGGCGCTGGCCTCGATCAGGGCCGGGGCGGAGATGTCGAAGCCGGTCAGGGTCAAGGTTTTCATGGCTGCTTCTCCTCGACCGCCACAGCCTTGATCGGCTGGAAGACCCGCCGGGCAAGCCGCTCGAACTCCGCATCCAGCGGGTTCTGATCGCCGAAGCAGATTGCACAGGCAGGGCTGGCGGACTGAGGGGGCTGGGGAGCCCGGTCGCTTCCGTCCCAACGGGCCTGCGCCTTTTCCATGCCCTCGCTGAAGCAAAGCCACGACACCTGTGGAAAAAAGCGGAGCGGACTGCGCAGCCCCTCCCGGTACAGCTCCAGCAGATCGGCCAGGATGGCGGCGGCATCGGACAGTGGTGCCAGCGAAAGGTGCATGTCGCTGCAGACCAGCAGGCTGGTGCGGGGATAACCGGCAGGGTGCAGCGCATTCAGGATCAGATGGGCTACCCACAGGTCGAGACGCTCCCTGGCCTTCATGCTTCCGCAGCGCCAGTGCAGATGGCATCCCGCGCGGATGTCGTCCAGCACCCCGGTCAACAGCATGCCGTCATGCCTGAACTCGAAGGGGAGCGGATCAAGCGGGTTGCCCATGAGGGGGGCCAGACCGGCGGCAAAGGCACGGCTCTCCTCGGTGATCTTCGCAAAGGCGGCCTGTCCCGCTTCCAGCGGCGGCAACTGCGCCCCGGCCCGGGCGACCCGGTAGTAGTCATCGGCATCTCCGCCAGCCAGTTCCAGGCGCACCAGTTCCTGTCTGAGGCGGTAGCCGGCCAGGCCGTCGAGGGTGAAAGGTTCGCGCTCTTCCAGTTCTTCCAGCAGTCCGTGAGGACGGACATGCAGGCGCCGGGCGAGAAAAAAAGCGGCCGGATCGGCCAGAAACCGCTTCAGATCGGCAAGTTCGATGCGCCCCAGCAGTTCGGCATCGTCCGGCAATACCCCCTGAATGAAACGGCGCGGTGGACATCCCGATGCCTGCCGCGCCAGCAGTGCATCGCGATACACACTGGAATAGCTGAACAGCGCCGGGCTGTCCCCGTTGCCGAAATAGCCGGGGCTGAAGGCCTGCAGGCGGTGCCTGGTCAGGATCTCCGGAGGCTGCCCGGTATCCTGCCGGACAAAGCCGCGCCGCACGTAATCCATCAGCTCCGCCACCACCACCGACGGGGGGATCAGCGAGTTGTCCCGGTCGCTCTGACCGGTATAGCTGATGCAGAGCCGCTCTTCCGCCGCCAGGATCGCCTCCAGAAACAGGTAGCGGTCCTCGTCCCGCAGTGACCGATCGCCGCGCCGGCGCGGCCCCGACATGAGACTGAAGGAGGGCTGGCGCCTGGTGCGGGGAAAAGCGCCGTCATCCATGCCTGCCAGACAGACCACCCGGAAGGGGATGCTGCGCATCGGCACCATGGCGCAGAAGGTCACGCGCCCCCCCATAAAACCGTACCCGCCGGAGGTTTCGTCCAGGAGCCCCTGCAGGCAATCGCGTACCGCCTCCAGGCTCAATTCGTTGTTAAATCCGAGTGATGTCTGGACCTCCCGGAGTGTCTGCAGCGCGTCGAAAATCGGCTTGAGGCCATGCTCGCCGTCGTCTCCCCCCATCATTCTCCGGGCCAGGAGGGTCAGGAAACCGGCCCATTCGGCCGGGGTACGCCGATGGTTCAGCTCTTCCGCCCCCCACCGCACCGCCTCGACAAACTCGGCCAGCTTGCCCAGCGTCAAGGCTCCCTGCCCCTCCCCCGACCGGCAGGGCAACAGGCCGGCGAACAGGCGGTCCCCGTCCGGTTCCATGGCATATCCCAGCATCAGCCGCTTCAGCGCGGCGGTCCAGCTAAAATCTTCGTAGTGGGGAAAACCGAGGTGTGAGCGCTGCCCGGCATCGTATCCCCAGGCCACGCTGGTGTTACGCAGCCAGAGGCGGATATCCTCCAACTCCTCCGGGGTGATATCGAAGCGGGCTAGGATCGGGGGAGCTTCCAGCAGCTCCAGGATCTGATTGACTTCGAAGCGGCTGCCTTTGAGATCCAGCAGGCGGAAGAAGGTCTCCGCCCTCCGGTTCTCGTGGCGCCGGCTACGGTCGGCGATGGTGAAGGGAATCGCCGGCCGCCCCCCGGACTGCACGCCGAACACCGCAGCGATGTAGGGGGCGTAGGCCTCGATATCGGGAACCATCACCGCCACCTGGCGCGGCTCCAGCCGGTCGAGCCCGTCGAACATGTCCAGCAGGTTGTCGTAGAGCACCTCCATCTCCCGCAGTGGCCCGTGACAGGCGTGCACCTGCAGGGAGCGGTCCCCCGGCCGAACGGAGACAACGCCGTCCCGTCCGCTGTCACGCAACAGGAGAATGTCGCGCTTGAGGGAGTCCAGCAGGCTGTCGCCCGGCAGAATATCCTCACCGTCCAGGTCACGGGTTGCGAAACCCCGCTCCAGAAGCAGGTCGTGGAACTCCTGCCCCATGGTTCCCAGGGACGAGAGCAGCGGGTTTCCGGTGTCGTAGTACGACTCGGACCCGGGCGCCTCGCGCACGGTCAACTCGGCCAGCCGCCGCTGGGAGATGATATCCCCCCAATACGATCCGCAGGGGTTCTGAAGGTAGCAGGTGACCTCAGTGCAGTGCGACAGCAGCGCAAAGGCATCCAGATGGAACGGGGGGAGATAGGAGATGCCGAACAGGCTGATGCGGCGGGGGAGCCCGACGGCCTGGGCGAGACCGCCAGACAGTCGCTCCCGGAAAGATTTCAGCAGGGCCGCCCGGTGCCGGCCCAAGCGGCCGGCGGAGATTTCGCGCCACAGCTCCGGCTGCCATCCGTTATCGGCGCCTCTATCCCAGGCCAGGACCATTTCCGGCCGAAAAATGATATACTGATCGAACAGGTCTGCCATGGTACGGGAGAACTGCAACAGCCGGCGGTCGTCATGCCCCTTTCCCATATAGCCGGCCACCTGCTCGAAGCCTCTCCGGGAGAGCAATCCGGGCAGGCAGGCGGCAATGCTCCAGGTCATGGCATCGCGCGTAAAGGGGGAATCGGGGGGCATATCCGGCAATACGGCGCGAAAGCAGTCGTCGATCACCTGGTTGGGAAACCGGAAATCAAGGCCGGCGCCGATTCCCCGGAGGCCGGCCAGCTCGATCGAGATCCAGCGCGCCATGCCGGTGTTCAGCACCACCACGGTTTCCCGTTCCAGTACGGACACCGGCGAACGGGAGAGATCTTCGGCCAGAGCGGCCGTCAGGCGGCTGAGAGAATGGCTGGTAACGACCTTGAGTTGCTTCATGGCGCACAACTATACCCGAAATGGCTGGACAAACAAGCGGTAAGTGCGCTATCTCAAAGGGCGCAGGACTTATTCTGACGCATCTCGGGCCTTTGTTGCCGGAACGCGGGAGGGGGAACAAAAAGCATGATCAGAAGCATGACCGGCTACGGCAAGGGGGAGGAACTTTCGGAGCGGGGACGCTTCACAGTGGAGATTCGCTCGGTCAATCACCGCTACGGCGAGATCTCGGTGCGCATGCCGCGCAGCTTCCTGTCGCTGGAAAACGAGGTCAAGAAGCTTGTGGCGGCGGTGCTCAAGCGCGGCAAGATCGATGTCACCGTCCAGTGGGAAGAGGCCGGCGGAGCGGTTGCCATGCCCCAGGCCGATCTGGCTCTGGCACGGGGCTACGCCGAGCTGTTCCGCAGCCTTTCCTCGGAGTTGGGCCTGAATGGTGATGTGCCGCTGAACCTGGTGCTGGCCCAGAAGGGGGTGCTCAGGGAAACCGCCGTGGCAGCCGCCATCGATGAGACCGAATACCTGCCGCAGCTCGCGGCGGCCGTCAACGCAGCCGTGGCCTCCATCGATGCCATGCGCGCCAGGGAGGGGCAGGCCCTGCACGATGATCTGTCGGCCCGGCGCAGGCAGTTGTCCGCCTCGGTGGCACAGATCAGCGACCGGGCTCCCCGGGTGGTGGAGGAGTATCGCCAGAAACTGAAGCTGCGCCTGGACCAGCTGTTGGACGGGGTCGAGATGGATCTGGTCCGGCTGGCGCAGGAGGTGGCCCTGATGGCCGACCGGGGCGACGTGACCGAGGAACTGGTACGTTTGTCCAGCCATTTTGCCCAGTTCGACGAGGCGCTGAGCCTGGCCGAGCCGGTGGGGCGCAAGCTGGATTTCCTGATGCAGGAGATGAACCGCGAGGTCAACACGATCGGTTCCAAGTCCAGCGACACCGAGATCACCACCCTGGTGGTAGCCATCAAGGCCGAGATGGAGAAGATGCGGGAACAGGTCCAGAATGTGGAATAAGCTGCAAACACGGCAGGTACTGTTGCCCTTTCCTCGCCGGGTATGGTACTCTCCTGCTGCAGAAGTATCATCTCCTGTCAATCTTCCACATCGTCCCCTCTCCCTGAGGGTTAGGGTTAGGGTGAGGGGGAAATGGTGGAGAAAGCGGCATAGCCACCCATCATCCGGCCTTCGGCCACCTTCTCCTTTAGGCCCGATTTTGGGTCCTCAGAGAGAAGGATTAACGGCAGATTGGCACTCAGATAATCTTTTGAAACGAGGCACCACCAATGAAACGCGAAGGTCTGATCATGATCATCTCCGCTCCTTCCGGGGCGGGCAAAACCACCCTCTGCCGCCAACTGATGAAGCGCTTTCCGGCCATGCAGGAATCCATCAGCTACACCACGCGGCAGCCGCGCCCCGGAGAGGTGGACGGCCAGGATTATTGCTTCGTGTCGCGGGCGGAATTCGAACGCATGGTTGCGGAGGATGCCTTTGCCGAGTGGGCCGAAGTGCACGGCAACCTGTACGGCACCGCCTTGAAAACCCTGGAAGAGGCGCGCAGGAACGGGATTAACCTGGTGCTGGACATCGACTGCCAGGGGGCCTTGAAATTAAAGGAACACTTCGAGGGGGGGGTCTACATCTTCATCCTGCCCCCCAGCATGGAGGAGTTGCGGCGCCGCCTGGAGAACCGCTCTTCCGACGCTCAGGAGGTGATCGAGCGCCGTATCGTGCGGGCCGCGGCCGAGATCAAGGAGGCGCGCTGGTACGACTACATCATCATCAACGACCGCTTCGAGCAGGCCTTCGAAGAGCTCTCCGCCATCGTGCTCTCCCAGAGCCGCAAGTCCTTCAGAATGCTGGAGCAGGTGGCGAAATTGTTTGATATTTAATGCCAGATAGGATAGAAATGTCGTTCCCCTCGCAGCCTACCGTTTATTATGAGCTGCATACCAAGCAGGAAGGAGAGACAGTATGGCACGTGTTACCGTAGAAGATTGCCTCGATAAAGTAGAGAACCGATTCCTCCTCGTCATGTTGGCCTCCAAGCGCGTCAAGCAGCTTTACAAGGGCGCCAGACCGCTGGTCGAGTCCAAGAACAACCGTCTGGTCGTCAGCGCGCTGCGCGAGATCGCGGCCGGCAAGGTCGGCTATGAACTGGCCAAGAAACATCGCTCCCAGTAGTCGTCCCACAGCAGGGTGAAATCGGCGCAACCGCTGCGGTTTCACCCTTTTTTTGTCCTTCCCGGCAGTTTTCACCCCCATCTCTCGTCAGGCGACCAGGACCATGATCAGGCTCAACGACATCCTTGACAAGGTAGCGGCATACAACCCTGCGGCGGATTTCAATCTGATCCGCAAGGCGTATGTCTATTGCGCCAAGGTGCATCAGGGGCAGACCCGCCTGTCAGGGGAACCGTACATCATCCATCCCATGGAGGTGGCCGGCCTGCTGGCCGACCTGCGCCTGGACGTTCCCAGCATCATTACCGGTTTCCTGCACGACACCATCGAAGACACCCTGGCAACGTCCGAGGAGCTGGCCGAGATGTTCGGCGACGAGGTGGCTACCCTGGTGGACGGGGTCACCAAGATCAGCAAGATCCACTTCAAGACCAAGGAAGAGAGCCAGGCCGAAAACTTCCGCAAGATGCTGCTGGCCATGGCCATCGACATCCGCGTGATCCTGGTCAAACTGGCCGACCGTCTCCACAACATGCGCACCCTGCAGTTCCAGCCGGAACCCAAGCAGCGCACCATTGCCCGCGAAACCATGGACATCTACGCCCCCATCGCCAACCGGCTGGGGATCTCCTGGGTCAAGGTGGAGCTGGAGGACCTCTCTTTCCGCTATCTCAACCCCGAGATATACTTCGACCTGGCGCGCAAGATCTCGATGAAGAAGCAGGAGCGTGAGGCCTTTGTCGAGGAGGCCAAGTCGATCATCGCCTCGAAGCTGGCCATGCATTCGATCCAGGGCGAGGTTTCAGGGCGCAGCAAGCATCTCTACTCGATCTATCGCAAGATGGAAAAACGGAACGTCGATTTTGAGGAGATCTACGATCTGATCGCCCTGCGCATCCTGGTGAACGACGTGCGCGAGTGCTACGAGGTGCTGGGGGTGATCCATTCGGCCTGGAAGCCGATTCCGGGACGCTTCAAGGACTACATCGCCATGCCCAAGGGCAACATGTACCAGTCGCTGCACACGACGGTCATCGGCCCGCATGGAGACCGCATGGAGGTGCAGATCCGCACCCAGGAGATGCACCGGGTAGCGGATGCGGGCATTGCCGCGCACTGGAAGTACAAGGAGGGCAAGGGCTACGACGAGAAGGAAGTCAAGCGCTTTGCCTGGCTGCGCCAGCTTCTGGAGTGGCAGCAGGAGCTGCAGGACTCCAAGGAATTCATGGACTCGGTCAAGGTGGAGCTGTTCCCGGAGGAGGTGTATGTTTTCACTCCCAAGGGGGATGTCAAATCCTTTCCCAAGGGATCGACGCCGATCGATTTCGCCTATGCGGTCCACTCCGACATCGGCCACCGTTGCGTGGGAGCCAAGGTCAACGGCAAATTGGTGCCGCTCAAGCATGAACTCAAAAACGGCGATATCGTCGAGGTCATCACCTCCCCCCACCATACCCCCAGCAAAGACTGGCTCAAAATCGTCAAGAGTTCCCGCGCCCGCAACCGGATCCGCACCTGGATCAAGACCGAGGAGCGCAAGCGCAGCATCGTGCTGGGACGGGATATCTGCGAGAAGGAATTCCGCAAGTATTCACTGAACCTGCAGAAAATCCACAAAAGCGGGGAACTGAAAAAGGTCGCCGCCGAATTCGGGTTCGGCAACGATGAAGATCTGCTGGCCGCCATCGGCTACGGCAAGGTCACACCGGGACAGGTGATAGGCAAGCTGCTGCCGGGCGAAAAGGTCCAAGAACGGGCCGAGCGCAAGGAATCACGGCTGGCGGCGGTGATGAACAAGCTCAAGGGCAGATCATCCGGCGCGGTGGAGATCAGCGGCATAGACGACGTTCTGGTGCGTTTCGGCAAATGCTGCAATCCGGTGCCGGGTGACGACATCATCGGCTTCATTACCCGCGGCAGGGGGGTCACGGTGCATACCGCCGACTGCCAGATCGCGCTGGAAAGCGACCCGGCCCGGCGGGTGGATGTGGCCTGGAACAAGGTGAAATCGGCCACGCTGCCGGTCAGGATCCGGGTGATCTGTCACGATGTCAAAGGCATCCTGGCCGGAATTACCCTGGCGATTACCAACTGCGAGGCCAATATCGCCAGTGCCCATATCCAGAGCACCATCGACAAGCGCGGTGAGAACATCTTCGAAGTGAATGTCGTTGACCTGGCCCATCTGCAGAAGGTGATGAACGCGATCATGAAGGTCAAGGGCGTCATCAAGGTGGAGAGGATAAAGCAGTAAAGAGTTAAGAGAGTTGGGGAGTTGAGAGTTGAAAGGCTCACAATTAAAACTCTCTGAACTCATAAACTCACTAACTCCGGGGGGAGGATACATCATGGAAGTAATCTCGACGGACAAGGCGCCGGCTGCCATCGGCCCCTATTCTCAAGCCATCAAAACCGGAAATCTGCTGTTCTGCTCCGGTCAGATCCCGCTCGATCCGGCCACCGGCGACATGGTGCCGGGTGATGTGAAGGCCCAGGCCAAACAGGTGATGGAAAACATTGAGGCCCTGCTGGCAGCTGCCGGTGCAGGGTTCGACAATATCGTCAAAACCACCATCTTCCTGGTGGACATGGCCGACTTCGCCGCCGTGAACGAAGTCTACGGCAGCCGCTTTCAGGACTACAAGCCGGCCCGTTCGACCGTGGCGGTCAGAAGCCTGCCCCGCGGCGCACTGCTGGAGATCGAGGTGGTGGCTGCACTGTAAAATTCAGGTTGAGGCTGAGGTTGAGGTCAAGACTTTGCCCTACCTGAATCCGTGACACCTCCCCGCCTGCGCGCCTGAAAGGCCTCTGCCCTTGCAGTGTGGCGGTATGGGGAGTTTCGGCGGAGGGCCAACGACACAACTGAATGCTGCATCCGGGCGACGTTGGGGCCCCGGCTCTTTCAGGCGCTCCGGCAGTACGGCGTCACGGATTCGGGTCTTGATCCCAGCCCAGCCTACCATCTCACAGAAGCAAAAAAAGCCGCCGACACATGCGTGCCGCGGCTTGGAAGTCAGGTTCTGAACCGACTGTTTTTTAAAGAGCTTTTGTAACGTGTCCCGAGCGGATGCAGCGGGTGCAGACCTTGATCGACCGTACGCTGCCGTTTTTGACCGCTTTGACCTTCTGAAGGTTGGGGTACCATACGGTACGGGTTTTATTGTTGGCGTGGCTGACGTTGTTGCCGAAAGCGGGGCCTTTGCCGCAGACTTCACAAACTCTTGACATATCGTTATTCCTCCATGAAAATGCTTGAAAAAGATTCTATATCAGATTGACCGGCAGCTTGCAAGGGAAAAGTCGCTTCAAAATGAATATCATCAAAGCCTTTATTACATTATTGATCATAGCGCTGGTTGTCGTAGCCATGCTGTTCATCGACTTCACCTACAAGACCTTTTCCTGCCGCCCCCGGGATGTCAAGGCCGATGCGATCGTGGTGCTGGCCGGGGGCAAGGGGCGGGTCGAGGAGGGAGTGCGCCTGTACCGTGAGGGCAAGGGGACCTGGCTGTTCTTCATCGGGGTGGACCCAGCCGTGCGCCGCTCGGACCTGTACCGTCCCCGCCAGGGCGATCCGAACCCCGACGGGGTGATCCTGGAGAAAACATCCCGCAACACCTTCGAAAATGCGCTGTATGGCCGGGACCTGATCATGGGCAAGCCGATCCGTTCGATCGTGCTGATCACCTCGCGCTACCATATGAAGCGCGCCTCGATCCTGCTGCGTAACTCGCTGCCAAAGGATGTGGCCATCTATCCCTATCCGGTGGACACCAAAAACCTGAAGGAAGCCTGGTGGAGCCACGGCGGCAGCTTCCACCTCCTCTTCAGCGAATTCTACAAATACTGCATGTTCCGCGCGTTTTTCCTGCTGGCTCCCGGCGAACTGCGGGAAGGTGTCATGTCGCTGGACAGATCATCCTGAGGCAACGCGAAGCCATACCGCTCCCGTTTCCGCTGACGCCGCCCCTTCACTTTTGAGCCGATCCCTGCTACATTCACGCAATTCCACCCCGCATCGAAAGGAACCAATCATGCGTTACATCAGCACCCGCGGCGGCATCCAACCGATCTCCTTCAAAGACGCCGTCATGATGGGGCTGGCTACCGACGGCGGCCTGCTCCTGCCCGAATCATACCCCCGGGTAACCGAGCGGCAGTTGGAGGAGTGGCGGCACCTCTCCTATCCGGAACTGGCCCTGCAGGTGATTTCCCCCTTTGTGGACGATATCCCGGCCCATGACCTGAAAGAACTGATCGACCGCTCCTATGCCACTTTCAACCATCCGGAGGTCACACCGGTCGTGCGGCAGAACGGCGTCCACATCCTGGAGCTGTTTCACGGCCCAACCCTGGCTTTCAAGGATGTAGCGCTGCAGTTTCTCGGCAACCTGTTCGAGTACATCCTGGCCGAGCGGGGGCAGCAGCTCAACATCGTCGGCGCCACCTCGGGCGATACCGGCAGCGCCGCCATCCACGGCGTGCGCGGCAAGAAGGGCATCACCATCTTCATCATGCATCCCCATGGCAAGACCTCACCGGTCCAGGCGCTGCAGATGACCACCGTTACCGACGACAATGTCCACAACATCGCCATCCGCGGCACCTTCGACGATTGCCAGAACATGGTCAAGGCGCTCTTCAACGATCTGGCCTTCAAGGAAAAGTACTGCCTGGGAGCAGTCAATTCCATCAACTGGGCGCGCGTGCTGGCCCAGGTGGTCTACTACGCCTATGCCTGGCTGCGGGCGACCGATACCGGCCGGCAGCCGGTCTCCTTCTCGGTGCCGACCGGCAATTTCGGCGATATCTTCGCCGGATACGTAGCCAAACGGATCGGCGTGCCGATCGACATGCTGGTGCTGGCCACCAACGAGAACAACATCCTGACCCGTTTCGTCAATAACGGCGACTATTCCCTGGCCGAGGTGGTGGCCACGGCCTCCCCCTCCATGGATATCCAGCTGGCCTCCAACTTCGAGCGTTACCTGTTCCACCTGTACAACGAGGATCCGGCCAGGGTGCGGAAGGCTTTCGACGAGCTGAAGGAAAAGGGGCGGATTTCGTTTTCTGCGGACGAGATGGAACGGGTGCGTTCGGATTTCCGGTCGGCCTCGGTGGATCAAGGAGCAACGCTGGAAACGATCGGCAGCTTCTACCGCGAAACGGGCTATCTGCTCGATCCGCACACGGCGGTCGGGGTCCGGGCAGCCCTGGACCTGATACCGGCCGGCACAGTCCGGGTCTGCCTGGCCACTGCCCATCCGGCCAAATTCGGTGAAGCAGTGGAACGGGCCATCGCCGCCCCTGCCCCGCTCCCGCCGGCCATCGCGGCGCTGGAGAACCTGCCGACCCGCTGCGAGATCATGGATGCTGATCTGGAGCAGGTCCGTCAGTTTTTCGTGTCACACGTTTCCTGAGTAACAGCCTGCCAGCGACAGGAAGCGGCCTGCGAACAGGATGCTTGCCCGGCCGAAGCCAAATTCAGACGAACGCCTAAGCAGAAGTATCGCAAACCATGGTACAAATATGCTTAAAAGCGCGGGAAACCGAAGCATTTTTCGGAATTCACCGGGAGGTCTAAAAGCATGGGCAGCAGGGTTTCAAGTTCGTTCGAAATTGTAACCGATCAGCATCAGGTTCTCTACAACCGCTTTCTGTCGTCCAGCGACCAGAATGAGAAGATCGTTTTGCTCCGGCGACTTGTCAATCTGGCCAACGTCATGCTGTTCCTGGTGTCTTCGCACCAGCTCGGTTCCAAGGCCGGGGAGTACCTGTAGTACCCGCAACAGACTGTCAGCCACGGAGGCACGGATAGAGCTGCCGTGGACTCCGTGGCGCATGATCTTTCCACACCGGGTCCGTTGGCTGAATCCTTATCGGTTGCTCACTGTTTGCATGCACTCAACACTGCACCCATATGCCGAATCGGTCCTTTGCCATAGGGGATATCCACGGCTGCTGCCTCACCTTTCGGAAACTGCTGGCATCGATTGCACAGCAGGGGGCGGAGACCGTCTACCTGTTGGGGGACTTCATCGATCGCGGCCCGGATACCAGGGGGGTCATCACTACGATCATCCGGATGCAGCGGGAAGGGTTGGACATCAAGCCGATCAAGGGCAATCACGAGGACATGCTGCTGAGCGCTATCGACTCCGGCAGGGACGAGGATCTCTGGAACTGGCTGCGCAACGGCGGTGACAGGACCCTCAAAAGCTACAATCTGGACCATCCCCGCGACATTCCGCACGAGCACGTAGACTTCCTGCGAAACCTGCCGCTGTATTACGTCACCGATACCCATATCCTGGTGCACGCCGGGCTGGACTTCCGCCTCGACGATCCCTTCTCCCCGGCAGGACACCTTGCGATGCTCTGGGAACGGTCGCGGCTCTACGACCGTATCAAGGCCGGCGGTCGAAAACTCGTGGTAGGACATACCATCCGCGACCTCGAAAAGATCGTCGAAAGCCTGGGAACGGATATCATCCAATTGGACAACGGCTGCTACCTTGGCGCCGGATATCGGGGCAGGGGCAAGCTGGTGGCGCTGGAACTCGAATCCAACAGGCTCTCGTTCCAGGAGAACGTCGATATGCCCTTTCTGCTCCGCCGCTGGTATGATCTGCGCACCTTGCCCAGACGAACCTGAGCCCCTCATCCGCCAACGATCGTACCGCCATTGGGATGCAGTACCTGTCCCGTCATGTAGGAAGCCCCCTCGGAAGCGAGGAATACGTAACTGTGGACGATTTCAGCCGGCTGCCCGGCCCGGCCGAGCGGCACGTCCGATCCGAAACGTTCGACCTTTTCTTTCGGGAAGGTGGCCGGGATCAATGGTGTCCAGACCGGCCCCGGCGCCACGGCATTGACCAGTATGCCCCGCTCCGCCAGCGAGAGCGCCAGGGAACGGGTAAAGGCGACAATGGCCCCCTTGGTTGAGGAATAGTCGATCAGGCCGGGGCTTCCCTTAAAGGCGGTGACAGAGGCGGTGTTGACGATTCTGCCCCCCTCCCCTCAGGAAAAAGTAGGCGAAGATATTGGTCCTGAAGGTTCGTTCCAGTTGTTCGGCGGTGATGTCTTCCAGCTTTCGGGCAACGTGCTGTTCGGCGGCGTTGTTTACCAGAATATCCAGCCTTCCCAGCCGGGAAACCGTTGCTTCTACCAGCTCCCGGCAAAACCGCTCATCCCCCACATCTCCCCTCACAACCAGACAGCGCACCCCTTCCCCCTCGACAAGGCTGCGGGTTTCACCGGCATCCCGTTCTTCGCTCAGATAGGCAAAAGCAATGTCAGCACCCTCCCGGGCATAGGCAATGGCCACGGCCCTGCCTATGCCGCTGTCGCCGCCGGTAATCAGGGCCACCTTTCCCGCGAGTCTGCCGCACCCCCGATAACTATCGGCACCACTCTCGGGCCGGGGTCTCATTTCGGCTTCCACCCCCGGCTGTTCCTGCCGTTGGGGAGGAAATTTCCTTTCCTGTCCGCCATTGTTCATGATTGTCTCCTTGCAATCCGCGTCCTCCATGCCAGCAGGCAAGTCCCATCACATCCGGACCCAAATATCGTGAATCCGTGACACCGTACTGCCGGAGCGACTGAAAGAGCCGGGGCCCCAACGTCGCCCGGATGCAGCACTCGTTGTGTCGGCCGGCCCTCCGCCGCAATGCCTCATGCCGCCACACTGCAAGGGCAGAGGCCTTTCAGACGCGCAGGCGGGGAGGCGTTACAGATTCAGGATGAAGTTGAAGATCACCGCCTCCATTCCGATGTGCGTCCGAACAGCGGTATGCCGACATAGCCCCGCAGCTCCAGGCGATCGGGCCGGGCCATCCGGATCGTGCCGCGGTAGGTTCGGCCGCTCTTGGGATCGTAGACGGTGCCGCCCCCCCAGGTAGCCTCTTCCTCCTGCCTGAACCCCTGCATTATCCTCAAGCCGTTGACCGGCCGCTCCCTGAGTGACGGATCAGGATTGCGGCTGTCGAGAATGGGGGTGCCGATCGGACCATCCTTGCTGTCGCTATAATTGGGGGTTTTGAGCCAGACGATTCTGCCGCACAATTCTGCTCCGCACTCGTAGATCTCAACCCTGGACTCATCCCCTTCGGTATACCATTCGCCCAGGATCGTCCCGGCCCCGGCAGCCTGGACAGGGGCGGATGCCAGAAGCAGCCAGGCAGCCACAGTTCCGCGTACGATCGCTTGCGATGCGTTCATATCAGGATGTCCTTTTCCGGCCGATGCCCCACAGTCCCCCTGAATGCATCTGGTCGAAGGTCTCTGCGTAGAGGGCCAGCAATTCGGTCCGGTATCGCTCGTCCACCCGGACCGCTCTGGCGCTCCAGGCCGCGCAATAGCCGCAAGCCGTGCAGTCGCGTGAACGGCAGTCGATCTCCTGCATGCCGGCCAGAAAACCGTCCAGCTGCCGGTTGTCGATATAGACCGGGTCCCCGGAAACAGGTGCCAGCAGGCCGCGCTTTTCGGCCAGTTTCTTGAGCCTCAGAAGCCCCGCAAGATCGACGGTGCCGGGCCGGAAGAAATACTTCAGAAACATCCCGGAATTTCCCTTTCCACGGGTACGTGCCTTGTATCCATAGGGCTGGATCAGATCCAGCAGATTACCGTCGAAGCTGCCGCGGCTATAGGCCCGGACCCGTTCCGCCATGATCGGGGTCGGCGCCCCCCGTTCCAGGATCTTGAAGGAGTCGTATCCCAGCGCGCGGTATATCCCCAGGTCTTCGGGACGGATGAATTCGGAACGGAGGTAGTGGGAAGGGTCTGCCAGCTTTTGGGAGGAACAGTTCAGAGCGCAGTAGTCGATCATGAATCCGCGGCTGGCATGCCTGCTCTGGGAGGCATGCGACAGGTTGACCATGTGGTGGCCCGACAGGGGACAGAACATCAGGCAGTTGGAATTCGCGATCAGTTGCAGCTCCAGTCCGACACTCCTGCGGATCGCCTCCAGCATGGCGAAGTCCCGGTTGACGGCAATGGATTCGAGGGTGATGCAGTCGGCGCCGAGATCCTCCCAGAAGCGCGCCTTGACCACGCAATCCACCCGCGCATACACGCCAACCCGGACCGTGAGGGCCGGATAGCGCTTCTTGACGATCGACAGCAAAAACGGCAACGAAACCGTGACCGACGACACGCCGCACTCCACCACCAGTTCCAGCAGCCGCTCCAGATCGGCCTGCCCCTGTCGGGTGTATTCGCGGTTGTCCATGCAGGCCGGGTTGATCAGGTAGTTGAATCCGATTCCCCGCTGCGCGGCACTGCGGACATGGTCCCGGAACGCCCTGACAGACAGCGGCGACAGCATGAAGGATGCCCGCCCCCCTCCGACAGGGTCGGCTGGCAGTTTGCCGAACAGCTCCGCCACCGGGAAACCCGCGAGGGCATCCAGCAGGTCGGGCTCGAAATTGGTGGCAACCGACAGTTTCACCGGACCTCCCCCGCCAGTACGATCCGCCAGAACGGCTCCGGCGAAACCCTGAATCCGGAAAGCCCGGCCGCTTCGGCCAACGAGGTAAGCTCATTGACAGTAAACGAGCGCAGCACCGAGAGCGGACCGTCGTAACGGGTCAGCCGGTTCCCGGTGAAGATCCTGGTCAGCAGCCGGATCAAAAGATAGGGGATCCAGCTCCGCCGCAGGTCCATGACGATATAGCCGCGTGTCGCCACCCGGGAGACCTCCTGCAGCAGCCGGACAACCTGGCCTTCGGTGAAATGGTGGATCGTCTTGCTGCACAGCACGATATCGAAGCTTTTTTCGGGAAACGGCAGGCTGAGCGCATCGGCCACGGCCAGCTCTATTTCCGGATAATCGCCGATCCTCTGCCGGGCCACCTCCACCGTACGGGGGTTGTAGTCAATGGCGGTGATCCGGATCGGAAGCGACCGCACGCGCGCCCAATCGACTATGGCCGCCGGAATGTCGGCCGATCCGGTGGCCAGATCGAGCACCCTCAGCGGACTGCCCGCCGCAGCGCCGGCCATGACCGACAGGTGCTTTATGACCGCAGTGATATCCCCCAGATACCGGTTGACGAGGCGTATGTCCGCCAGCGTCCCTTCCAGCTCCTCGGGCGAGTACTCCTGGAGCGGCAGGTCGAGCAATTCCGGTTCGGTATGTCTGACAGGTATGATCGGCATTGGGCTCCATTCCCGTCACAATCCGGGAAATGGTCAAGCGCAGCAGTCCTTTTCTTCTTTGTAGCACACTATCCCCGGACCGCAATCGGTCCCGGACTTCGATCCGGGCGCGTTTTGACTTGCGCCGGAACCGCTGTATCATTTGCATGTTATGAAGGTTCTCCTGATCAGCACCAATCGCAGCGTACTTCCGATGGCGGTAATGCCGGCCGGCGCCTGCATCGTGGCGGAAGCTGCCGAGCGTGCCGGGCACTGCGTGCGCCTGCTGGATCTGATGTTCGCCGGACAGCCCGGACCGGCCGTACGGGAGGCGGTCGAGACTTTCCGGCCGGACATCGTCGGTCTGTCGGTGCGCAACATCGACAACAACGACATGGAGGACACGGTCTGTTTCAAGGACGATCTTCTGAGCTGCCTGCACGCCGTGCGCAGCCGGACCGAAGCCCCGATCGTGCTGGGAGGAGCGGCCCTGGGCATCATGCCCGAGCAGTTGCTGCGCCTGACCGGCGCACTGTGCGCCGTGACCGGGGTGGGCGAAACTGTTTTCCCGCTGCTCCTGGAGAGACTGCACAACAAGCGCGGATTCAGCGACATATCCGGCATCGCCTGCATCAAGGATGGAAATTTCCGCCGTACTTCCCCGGACCCAGGGGACTTTACCGGTCCCTGTCCGGCACCGGACTACCGGCGCTGGCTGAATCTCTCCGCCTACCGCTCGCAGCAGGCCACGGTACCGATCCAGACCCGGACCGGCTGCCCGTTTCAGTGTGTCTACTGCAGCTATCCCCTGATCGAAGGCCGCCGCTGCAGTTTCCGCTCGCCGGCCGGGGTGGCCAAAGCGGTCGCCCGCTTGTCCGGCCAGGGACTCAGGGATATCGAGTTCGTGGACAGCGTTTTCAACGCCTCTCCCGAGCATGCCATGAACATCTGCCGCGAACTGGCCGCCATCAGGCACGGCGCCCGCCTTCAATGCCTGGAGATCAATCCGCTCAATTTCGATGATGCCCTGGCAGGGGCCATGGAACGGGCAGGGTTCACCGGCATGGGCATCACCGTGGAAAGCGCCAGCGACACAGTGCTCCTCCGCATGAGAAAAGGTTTCACCAGCCGTGAGGTGCACCATGCGGCCGAAGTGGTGCGGCGGCACGACATCCCCTGCGCCTGGATCTTCCTGCTGGGAGGACCGGGCGAAACCAGGGACACGCTCCGGGAGACCCTGGCCTTTGCGGAGCAACGGATCCGCCCCGGTGACGTAGCCTTCTTCAACACCGGCATCCGCATCTATCCCGGCACGGAACTGGAATCCATCGCCCGGCGGGAGGGGGTGCTGAGTCAGCCTGCGGCGGATATGCTCTCTCCCGTATTCTACCTGTCCCCCCGCATCGACAGGCACTGGATCAGACAGGAGCTGGGGCGCTCCCTGGCAGGCCATATGAACTTCATCAACATGGCGACTCTGGGGCTCTCCTGCCTGCCGGCCATCAACCGGACGGGCTCCGCACTGGGGCTGCGTCCGCCGCTCTGGAGATTCACCCGCTTCATCAGGCGCGGACTGAGACTGGCCGGGATGGACGTATAACCGTAACAACCTTTTTCGCGCCCCCCATGCCAGGAAGGATGACCGTGAGCAAAAACTGCCCCGTCCATATCGGCTCCATCGCCTGTGTCGTCCCCCCCGTGAGCGCCGGTCAGGACCTCGCGGCCGAGCTGATACGGGAACATTACGCCCCGCACCTGACCCAGCGCAGCCTGGGCCTGATCCGCGCAGCCTTTTCCCATCCCGCCATCCGCAAGCGGCACTTTGCCGTACAGGAGCTCTCCGACATCATGCATGAGTCGCCGGATCAGCGCATGGAGCGCTTCACCGGGCAATCGGTCGCTCTGGCGGCCCGGGCGGTCACCGAAGCGCTTGACAAGGCCGGCCTGTCACTTGACGACGTAAAGGGGCTGGTGGTAAATACGTGTACCGGTTACCTCTGCCCCGGTATTTCCTCCTATCTTGTCGAAAAGCTGGGGTTCTCCCGCACCATCGGCATCTACGATCTGGTGGGGAGCGGCTGCGGCGGCGCCATCCCCAACCTGCAGGTGTCGGAGGCACTGCTGAGAAGCCAGCCAGACGGTGCTGTCGTGAGCGTATCGGTGGAGATCTGCAGTGCCGCATTTCAGATGGATAACGATCTCAGCCTGATTCTCTCCAATGCCCTGTTCGGCGACGGAGCGGCTGCGGCGGTGCTTTGGACAAGGCCGCAGGGATTCGAACTGGTTTCTTCGGCAGGACGCTATGTGCCGGAGCAGCGCGACGCGGTCCGTTTCGTCCACAAGCAGGGGCAGCTCCACAACCAGCTTTCCACAGAACTGCCGGGCATGGTCGGCGCGGCTGCAGCACAGGTGGTGGGCGAACTGCTCGCTTCACAGGGAATCGCCGAGGGAGACATCGCCCACTGGGCGCTGCACACCGGCGGCGTAAAGATCATCGAGGCGGTGCGGGACCGGATCGGCATTCCGGAGGAGAAACTGCAGCCAACGCGCAGGATGCTGGCGGAATACGGCAACATGTCCTCCCCCACGGTCTGGTTCGTCCTGAACGACATCGCCCAAAACGGTGTCCTGCCCGGGGACTGGTGCCTGATGCTGGCCTACGGCGCAGGACTTTCGGCCCATGCCTGTTTGTTGAGGAAGGTTTAGTCGTAACTCCCCCTGTCCCCTTTAGGCCCTATGGGTCCTCTTATCTTAAGAGGGGGCTACTATAAGGACGTTGCTGGAAGTTCCACCGACGTTCCGCCGAAGCGTCCCTCCCCTTAGGCTAAGGGGAGGACAGGAGGGGTTAAACCCCTTTGAAAACCCCAAGGGCGCCCATGAACAAGCTGATCCTCCTTTTTTTCCTGTTGCTGCTTCCCCGCCTGGCCTTCGGCCTTGACGTGCCACCGCTGGTTGCGCACGTCAACGACTATGCCGGCATGCTCTCTGCCGACACGGCCCGCACACTGGAGCGGAGCCTGGCCGCATTCGAGCAGAGTGACTCCACCCAGATCGTGCTGCTCACCGTTCCGACCCTGGCGGGCGAAAACCTGGAGGAATTCTCGATCAAGGTTGCCGAAGCGTGGCGGATCGGCCGCAAAGGGGTGGACAACGGCGTCATCCTGCTGATCGCCAGGGACGACCGCCGGGTCAGGATTGAGGTCGGAATGGGGCTGGAGGGGCGCCTGACCGACCTGGTATCGGGCCGGATCATCAGGGGGGAGATTACCCCCCGCTTCAAGGCCGGCGATTTCGAAGGGGGCATCATCGCCGGCACAACCGCCATCATGGAGGCGGTCAAAGGGGAGTACCACGGCACCGGAAACGAGCATCGACCCGGCAAGCGCAGCATGCCCGGCGTCGCCACCATGCTGATATTCCTGCTGGTGGCCTGCGTTTTTCTCGGTTCCATTTCCCGCTTCCTGGGAGGGCTGGCAGGCGCCGTGGGGGCTCCGACGATCGCCTTTCTCGCCTTTCCCGGGCTCGCCCTGGCGGCGATCGCGGTACTGGCTGCAGGGGGATTTTTGCTGGGCCTGTTGCTGGCGTTCCTGTTCGGCGGCGGTGGACGGGGCGGAGGCTTTTTCGGCGGCGGTCCTTTCATAGGAGGGGGCGGCTTTGGCGGCGGCTTCGGCGGAGGAGGTTACGGTGGCGGCGGTTTCTCCGGCGGAGGAGGTGATTTCGGCGGAGGGGGAGCTTCGGGGGACTGGTAGAGGGACAGTGAATTTCAGAGGCATGCCATGACGAACAGAAAAGCCCGGGATTTTTTCAGCGACGAGGAGCGGGAGCGGATCCGGCTGGCGGTGGAGCTGGCGGAATCCGGCACGGCGGGCGAGATCGCTCCGATGGTGGTGGACCGCAGCGACCGCTATCGTGAAGCAGAGGTCCTGGGTGGAGTCCTGCTGTCGGGACTGGTCTCGATCATCGTTGCGGTTGCGGCACGGCACGAAGCGGTCTGGACCTACGTGCCACTGGTATTTGCCCTGTACTTTCCCTGCCGAAACATCTTCAAGCGTTTTCCCCACCTGAAACTGCCCTTTCTCAGCAAATGGAGAACCGATGAAGCGGTGCGGGAGCGGGCACTGAGGGCCTTTTACGAAAAACGCCTGCACAAGACCAGCAACGAGACCGGCATCCTGATCTTCATATCCCTGTTGGAACACAAGGTATGGATCCTGGGCGACCGCGGCATCAATGCCCGGATTGCCCCCCATTTCTGGCACCGGCTGGCAGCCGAACTCGCCGCCGGGCTCAAGGAAGATCGCGCCTGCGATGCCCTGTGCAACGTCATTGCCGGCTGCGGCAAAGAACTGGCGCACCACTTCCCCCGCCAGGCGGACGACCGCAACGAGCTGGACAACAACCTGATCCGTTGACCACCCCTCAGGCGGGCAGTTCTATCCTGAACTCGGCCCCCTGTCCGGTGTTGGTCACGGTGAGCCTGCCGTTCATGTTGTTTTCGATGATGGTCTTGGCCATGTACAATCCGATGCCGCTCCCCCTGTCAGGCCCTTTGGTCGTAAAATAGGGGTCGAAAATCAGCGGCAGGATATCTTCGGGAATGCCCCCCGCATTATCGACCACTGTTACGACACACCACTCCCCCTCCCTGAACAGATGAATCTCCAGCTTCGGGTCCGTTACCCGCCGTTCGGCAAAGGCATCGCGGGCATTGAGCATGATGTTCAGCAGCACCTGCGAGAATTCATGCTGATAGCCGTTGACGAAGATATCCTCTTCGGAGCTGACACTGGTACTGAACTGGAAGTTCCTGAAGCTCGCCTCCACCAGCGACATGGTTCTGGCAACGGCATCGTTGAGCCTGAACAGGCTCCTGGTATGATCGGGCCGGAAGAAATCCCGGAAGTCGTTGATGGTCTGGGACAACTGCAGGATCACCTGCATTGCCTTCCGGGTGCTGGCAGCCAGGTACTCGCGGGTTACCCCCTGGTCGAACTGCAGGTCCAGATCCTGAATGATCAGTGCGATCACATTCAGAGGCTGCCGCCAGTGATGGGCGATATTGCCGAGCAGTTCCCCCATGGCCGCCTGCCGGCTCTGGTTTAGAAGGAGCTGCTCCTTGCGGCGCAGTTCGACCACGGCATGCAGTTTTTCGAGGGTTTCCCGCTGCAGCGCCACTTCCGCTTCCCGCCGCCGGTCCTCCTGTTCCATGTGCTCCAGCGCAAAGGAGATATCAGCCACCATCTGGTCCAGCAGGTCGACCATCTGGGGGTCGAAGTATCCGTATTCGCCGGCCGCCAGACTGAAAGCGCCGACCGGCGCTCCGGCCCGGGTCAGTGCAAACACCGCCGATGCTCTGATGCCGTACTGTCCGCACGTGCTGTGGCGGTAGGCGGTATTGGGGTCCCTGAGACAGTCGTTACTGACGTAGTGGCGCCCGTCCCTGATGGCCGCCGCTATCGGTCCGGGGCTGTAAAGGCTCTCGTTGAAACAGATGCAGAGCTCTTCGTTGCGGACGCCGGCTGTGGCGACCGAAGAGACGATGCCGGTTTCGTTGTCCAGCCATCCGATGCATGCCTTGGTAAATCCCCCCTGTTCCACCGCAATGCGGCAGATCTCCTCGAACAGTTCCTTTCGGTCGGCGTTGTGGACAATGGCCTTGCCGGTGGCGCTCAGCAACGCGTAAAGGCGATTGAGGCGGTGTAGCTTGCTCTCCGCCTCCTTCAGCTTGCTGATGTCGATGATCGCCATCCGGTAGAGCGTAGAGGGCTTGCCGTGCATATGGTACGGTTCGCAGAAGATCTGCACATACAGGTACTGGTTCTCCTGCAGCGTAACCTGCACCTCCACCTCGTCATGCTTGTTTTTCATGCAATTGCTGAAGCTCTCCTGCAGGCGTTCCCGGTTATCGGAGTTCAACAGCCGCTCCAGGGAGCTCCCGACGAGATCCGAGCGTCGCGCGCCCAGAAGCCGTGCCGCTGCCATATTCAATTCCGCTATTCTCAGTTCGTGGTCAACCGCCAGGTACCCGACCGGCGACCAATTATAGAGGCTCCAATAGCGGTAACAGGATCTTTTCAGCTCGCGCACGGACTCTTTCAGCCTGAGCCCTCTCCGCTCCAGCGCAGCACATCGCTCTTCCAGTTCCCGGGTCCGTTCGGCCACCAGCTGATCCAGTTCCCGGTCTGTACCCTGTTTTCTCTTGCCTGTTCCCATCGCGCGCTCGTTCGGTCCCGGTTTCAGAATGGTCAGAAGGTATGCCGCGATCTGAATTGGTCGCCGGTAAACCACCCCCTGACCAGTTCGAGATTGTTCAGCACGACCTTCATGGTCCCCTTTTGGCCTCTCCTGACAAAGTGGTTGTCACGGTAACGGGTCGGGTCGAAAAAGATCTTGATGTTCTCCCAGTTCATGGTCCGGTTGAGCTGTCCCCGGGTCAGGTGCCGGGTCCTGACATTGCAGATGAAACCGGTGTACCGGCTCAGATCGGCGGGATTGGTGACCAGCCCCTCCCGGAGCAGGACATTCCGGATGCGTGTCCCGGGATAGGGGGTCACGCACTGGACGTACGGCAGATCGATCCTCAGGCGGCGTATGGTCCGGTAGACCTCGCGGATATCCTCGCCGGTGTCGTCGGGGTTGCCGATGATGAAGCCCCCCATGACGGCGATCCGGTTTTGCCGCAACAGGCGCACGGCCTGCTCGGTTTTGGCGAGGATGTCCCCCTTCCGGAACAGTTCGAGATTCCTGGCCTGCACCGATTCGATTCCGAGGAATACCAGCCGGAAATTGGCACGCGCCATGGCCGGAATCAGGCCGGGATCGGCGACGATACCCGCCACCGAGGCCTGCACCAGATATTCCATGCCGGTAAGCCCGCTCTCCGCGATCGCTTCGGCCAGTTTGCGGAAACGCACGGGATCCAGGGTGATATTGTCGTCCACCAGCAGCACCGTTTCGGTCCCGCGCCGCTGCAACTCCTCCAGGTCGGCCAGAACGCGCCCGATGGCATGACAACGGAAGCTCGAGCCGTACATGGCGGTAATGGAACAGAAGGAACAGGGGCTGGTGCAGCCGCGGGAGGTTTCGAGGCAGTCCATTGTGCGGCCGAAATAGGTAAAATGACCCAGAACCCGCGCCTGCCTGTCCGGCAGCGGCAGGAGCCCCAGGTCGAGCAGCCCACCGGTCGGGTTGTGGACAAACTCCCCCTCCGATTGCCAGGACAATCCCGGCACCGCATCGAAACCACCCCCGCGTTCCAGTGCCTCCACCAGCCCGCGAAAGGCCAGCTCTCCTTCTCCCCGTATCAGGAAGTCGAGTGGCGCACCGGAGCGGGCAATCGACGCATACTCGAGCGTGGCATGATAGCCTCCCAGCACGGTCCGCGCCCCGGGCAGGCATGCCCTGCAGATGGCGACCACCTTCAGGGCGCTGTCATACTGGAAGCTCATACAGCTGATGCCGATCAGGTCCGGGCGGAATTTTCCGAGAAAATCCACCAACCAGCGACGGATGCGCCGGTGAACCAGGACCAGATCCACCACTTTGACCTGATGATCCTTAAGCTGGGCGGCAATTGTGCACAGCCCCAGGTTGGGTACCGTGATGATGCGCTGAAAATTGTTGGCCGCATCGGGCATCGCCACGAGCAGTATCTTCATTGCGCCCCTTCCTGAACCCGGTTCCGGCACGGAGGTTTTACTCATTCAAGTATAGAGGAGGAGAGCCATAAAGCAATCGACGGGGTCGCTCCCAAGGAACTATGAAGAACAGGGGTAATTGCTGAATTGGATAATAAAATCAGGTATGTGGCGGTCGCGCAGCAGATGCAGCAGAGTGCCCATGATCGGTGGAGAGAGGGTTCGGAAACTGCGGGTGACCGCCTGCCCCGCTCACAGGGCAGGCGGTGGTGCTATTTGCCTGCTTACTTCTGCCTGCTGCCCGGCTGCTGCCCTCTGGCCGTTGCCCCACGTTGCTTCGGCAGGACCACCTCGCCGATCTGCTCCTTGAACTGTATGCATTTCTGAACGATCTGGGCAAACTGGTCATCGCTCAGGTAACGCTTGCACTCGGGAAAAATCTGGTTTTCCTCGTCCTGGACGTGGTGCTGTACCCCCTCCTGCAGATCCTGGAAGGTGGAGAACCAGTCGTCGTCATCCACATCGATATCGTCAATCTCCGACAGATACTCTTTGGCCTCCTTGTGCTCTTCCAGGGCGTCCTGCACCATCTCCTGCAGTTCCGGTATCTTCTGCAACTGAGGATAGAAGACCTGCTCTTCCATCTGCATATGATCGCTGAGGGCTTCGTTCAAGGTCTGGAAAAGATCCTCCCGCTCCTCGGCGGAAGCGGACTCGATCTGCTTCATAATCTTCTCTGACTGACGGTGATCACGTTTCAGAAGATCGAACAACTGCTGTGACTGCTGTTGCGATTTTGCTTGTGCCATGGTTGTTCCTCCTGTCGTGGTTTTGAGAAGGTTGAGCCGGTTTTCAATGGGTGGTGGGGCTCCCCTGTGTCCGGGGATTCAGGACGATCTTCACGCACCCATCCTGCTTTTCGAGAAACAGCTTGTACCCTTGGGGGGCCTCATCCAGAGACATGCGGTGGGTAATGATAAACCGCGTATCGATTTCGTTCTTCTCGATCAGTTCCATAAGCGGACGCACATATTTGTGCACATGGGTCTGGCCGGTCCGTATCGTCAGTCCTTTGGCAAATACCGCCCCCATGGGCATCTTGTCCACAAAACCGCTGTAGACTCCGGGAATCGAAATCGTGCCCCCCTTGCGGCAGGCCTTGATCAATTGCCGTAAGGCCATGGGGCGGTCGTTTTCGAGACGCAGGGCCTGCTTGACCGTATCATAGGCCGCCTCGATCCCTGTCCCCTCGGCCTCCATCCCGACCGCATCGATGCAGGAATCGGGACCTCGCCCGCCGGTCAGGGCGTGCAGCTCCTCCACGACATCGGTTTCCTCGAAATTGAGGGTTTCCGCATTGCAGTACGTCCGCGCCATGGCCAGGCGATCGGGGTTGTGGTCGATCGCCACGATTTTCTCCGCCCCCAGATGCTTGGCACTCTTCAGCGCCAGCAATCCGACCGGGCCGCTGCCCCACACCGCCACCGTGTCTCCCTGGTGAATATTGCAGTTTTCCGCTGCCTGGTATCCGGTCGGGAATATGTCGGTCAGAAACAGCACCTGCTCATCGGACAGATGGGACGGGACCTTATGGAGCCCCACATCGGCGAACGGCACCCGCACCAGTTCGGCCTGCCCTCCGGAATACCCGCCATACAGATGGGAATAACCGAAGATGCCGGCACCGGTATCGCCGTAGACTTTTTCGAGCATCCAGGCATTCGGGTTCGAATTGTCGCACAGCGACCACATGCCCTGCTGGCAGTACCAGCAATTGCCGCACGCTATCGGAAACGGAACAATCACACGATCTCCGGCGTCCAGATTTTTGATCCCGGAACCGACTTCGACCACTTCACCCATGAATTCGTGGCCAAGGACATCCCCCTTCCTCATGGTAGGTATGTAACCATCGTAAAGATGCAGGTCAGAACCGCAGATGCCGGAGAGACTCACCCGGATGATGGCATCCCGGGGATTCAGGATCTGCGGATCCGGCACCGTATCCACCTGCACGTTGTGCTTTCCGTGCCAGCAAACAGCTTTCATGGTTCCTCCTTTTCGCGGCGTGACGAGAGAGGATCAGTGAAATGTTCTGCCGATGCCGTACCTTTCGGCAGTGGCGGTTTCTCCGGTTTCCAGAATCTGCTTCAGACGCCTGAGATCCTCCTCCACCTGCTGGGCATTGATCTGATGGGCAACGGTGGCAGCCGCTTTTCCGGCCATGCCACCCGGTGGATAGTAACGTATCCGGACCTTCAGCTCGGTCCCGCGCCCGGCAGGAGCCTGGTGAAATTCGACCTCCCCCTGGTTGGGAATGTCGGCGTTCTCACCCGAGTGCCAGCTGATGCGCTGGCCGGGGCGGTCCTCGATCATTTCGGCATCCCATTCGACCGTGATGTCTCCCGGGCCCCGCGCCTTCCAGTGCGAGGTGGTGGCACCGGTGCTGCGAACCAGTTCCAGATGTTTCATGAAACGGGGCAGGTTTTCAAAATCATGCCAGTATTCGTATACCTCCCGCGGCTGGCGGTTGATGGTGACCACCTTCTCAACCGTCAGGCCATTGTCCTCGGTCCCGGCCCTGTCAATGCCGATGGCCTGGTAGACGTCGCAGTGGCCTGTTTTGCCGCGATACAGGAACATGCTTCCTGCCGCCATCATGGCGACACCTGACCACACCTTTCTCTGCGAGAGCTGTTTCAGACCTGTCAGGGCAAGTGCAGCGCCTCCGAACATGCTGACATTTCTTTCATCGCGACCGACATTGATTCTCCGTTTCGGATTATGCGCCCCTTGTCCGGGCACCGTAGATGTCCCAGTTCCCATGCCTTCCTCCCTGTTGCTGGAGTTATCCAATACTTATACTGTGTAACCTTAGCATAGGAGAAATTTTATTCAACAAAAGCAACAACAGAATAAACGGTATGCACAGAACAAATTCATCTAATACTTTTATTTTTACTTTGAATTCGGAAGTAGTCTTATGCTATCCCGGCATATATCTTATTCACTTCACAAAAGTCTTAAGTTTGCATTCCCACTTCCAGGCGTCGCCGATAATGGTGCGAAGATCATTGTAACGCGGCGTCCAGTCGAGCACCTGCCTCACCTTATCGGCCCGAGCCACCAACGCCGCCGGATCGCCGGGGCGCGGCGGCGCCTCCTTCACCCTGAAATCGACGCCTGAAATGCTCCGGACAGTCTCTATCACCTGCCTGACGCTGGAGCCATTGCCATAACCGACATTGATGGTATCCGACTCCCCTCCTCTTTCCAGATGCCGCAATGCAGCAAGATGGGCCGCTGCGAGATCCTCCACATGAATGTAGTCCCTGACGCCGGTGCCGTCAGGAGTCGGATAGTCTGTACCGTAGATGGCGATGGAATCATGCATTCCCAAAGCTGCCTGGCAGCAGACCTTGATCAGATGGGTCGCCTCCGGCGTTCGCTGTCCGATTCGGGCCTGCGGATCAGCGCCGGCCACGTTGAAGTAACGCAGCGCCACGTATTTCAGCCCGTGAGCCAGGGACACGTCGCGCAGCATCCACTCGCTCATCAGCTTCGAAGTTCCGTACGGATTGATGGGGCAGGTGGGCGTCTCTTCCGATGCGATTCCCCCTTCCGGGATGCCGTAGACAGCCGCGGTGCTCGAAAAAATGACCCGCTCCACCCCATGCTTCACGCAGGCCCCTAACAGCTTGAGGGTATTACCGGTGTTGTTTCCATAGTATTTCAAAGGGTTGCTGACCGATTCGGGCGCAACGATCGAGGCTGCAAAATGGATCAGGGTGTCGCACCGGCATTCCTCCAGCACCTGCTCCAAGCGCGCCGTGTCCGATACATCTCCCACAAACAGCCGTTCTCCTGAAACAAGCGCATCCGGAAACCCGGTGGAAAGATTGTCATACACGATCACTTCCCGGCCGGCTTCCGTCAATTGCCGCACTACGTGACTGCCGATATAGCCGCATCCTCCGGTAACCAATATCGCCATAGATCTCCCCTGATTGTCGATGTATTTGAAATCACCAATCTATACTAACATACCCATACTACTTGGCAATTCAGCCCCCGAGCCCTCATGAATGCTCCGTTTTCCTGTGCCCGCTTGAATTGGGACGTACGGCTTATATACTTTCCTTATCTCTTATCCAACAGGCGCCTTGAGCGGGGCAAACAACGTGACGAGACTTCTGAAACATGGTGTGATGCTGATGCTGCTGGCAACCGCCGGTTGCACCCTCCCTTTCACTCAACCTCCCGCCGAACAAAAGATAGTTGCCGGCAGAACGACCAAGAGTGAGGTTTTGTTCCTGCTGGGCGAGCCGGACAGGATGTTCAGCTCGGGCGCGGTAAAAGCGGTTTCGGGAGACAAGGAGTTCGTCCTGCAGGACCCCAGCGAGATATGGCTCTATTATCCCAGCGCCGTCAATCTTCTGGACCTGATTGAATTCAAAACACTCAGAATCGTCTTCGACTCCCAAGGGATAGTAACCTACCACACCCACTGAGCCTGCTGGTCAGGCTAACCGAATCGTACGCGTGCCGGATGGTCGCAGTGTGAGATTCCGGCTGTCGGGGGTACTTCATGTTCTCAATCCGCAACTATTTCAAGCTGGGAAACATTCGTCTCCTTGACCTTGGAAAAAGGGTCGCTGAAAAGGTGAGCGAAGACGGCTGCACCGAATATGCTGCGGCGATCGCCTATTATCTGCTGTTTGCGCTGTTTCCCTTTTTCCTCTTTCTCACCACTCTGATCGGCTATCTTCCGATACCGAACCTACTCGAATTCATTCTGGACACGATGCAGGACCTGGTGCCGAAACAAGCCTGGGAACTTGTGGAGGATAACATCCGCCAACTGTTCGGCAGCAAACGGGGCGAACTCTTGTCCCTTGGAATCCTGCTGGCCCTGTGGACATCCTCGAGCGCCATCACCTCGATCATGAGCGTGATGAACCGTTTGTACCTCGTCAAGGAGGGGCGCCCCTTTTGGAAGGTACGGATTACGGCACTACTGCTGGTTATCGCTCTCTCGGTACTGTTTCTGGCTTCCCTGCTGCTTCTGATGTTCGGACCGAGAATCGGCTCCTTCATTGCCGATCTGGTGCGGCTAGGGCACTGGTTCGAGACGGCCTGGAACATTCTGCTCATCCCGGTAGTCCTGATGGCATTGATGCTGGCTGTCGCCCTGATCTTCTACTTCACGCCTGATGTGGAGCAGGACTGGAAATGGATCACCCCCGGCTCGGCACTCGCCATACCGGTCTGGATCGTAGGCTCACTGGCCTTTTCTTTCTACATCAACAACTTCGGATCGTACGACAAGACCTACGGCAGCATCGGAGCGGTGATTGTGCTGCTTTTATGGCTCTTTCTGAGCAGCTTCATCATCCTTGTGGGTGCCGAGATAAATGCGGTGGTGGAACACAGCTCAAAAGAGGGCAAGGAACCGGGGGAAAAGGTGGAGAACGGATCGGAAAAGGGGAACTGATCGGTGGGAGCAGCCTGCACTTCGGATACGGTACCGAGAGCAACGGCGGCATCCCGGGCCCCGGAATTGGAACAAAAAAAGCCCCCCGGACATTCGATCCGGAGGGCCTTTTGAACGCACTATCTCATATTGCCGCCGGGCGAGGTGGCTCCCGAACCGGTGCTGCTGCCGCCGGTCCCCCCCATGCCTCCCAGGCCGCTTTTTGTTCCGCCGCTACCGGTTTCTGTGCCGGTCGAACCACCTGTGCCACCGCCGGTGCCTGTCGTACCGGTGTCCGTGCCGGTCGAACCGCCTGTACCACCACCAGTACCGTATGTACCGGTATCTGTGCCGGTTGAACCGCCTGTGCCACCGCCAGTACCGTATGTACCGGTGTCTGTGCCGGTTGAACCGCCTGTGCCACCACCAGTACCGTATGTACCGGTGTCTGTGCCGGTTGAACCACCTGTGGCGCCGCCTCCGGTATCCGTGCTCCCACCGGTTGCACCACCTGTACTCGTGCTGCTATCACTGCCGGAGCCCATGCTGCTACCGCCGGCGGCGCCGCCGCTCGCTCCGCTGCTACCGTAACCGCCGCCCAAGGCAAGGCCTGACAGCGATATCAGCGCCGCCGCTGTGAATAGTAGTCTTTTAACACTGGTCATGACCTTTTCCTCCCCTATGTTTTTCTCTTCTACTCTTATACTGTACCAGAGCAATGCCATTCCAGGGATAGGCGGATGTCCTATTTTCGACTCGGCAGTCTGTAACCGCCTTCCCGACAACCTTATCCCGGAAGGGCCGCCTTGCCGGTGAGTGTCCCGGCCGGACCAATTGTGGCATACCAGGCTACCTGCCGCCACCCATTCCGCCACCGCCGCCACCGGGACTGCTGGCCGGGCTGCTGCCCGGGGCGCTGCCGTTCATGCTGCCGTTCATGCTGCCGCCGGTGCTGCCGCCGCGTTCGCTGCCGGTACTGCCGCCCGTGCCGCCGCCGGTCCCGCCACCTTTCTTGTTGTCGCACCCGCTGCTCAATGCCATAACGGCGACTGCAGCCAGTGCAGCCGCTGTACAGATCGCTTTCCTGATTAGTGTCATCGCTGTTCCTCCTTATGTCGAGCGTTTCAACAGACCCGCCGAACTTCAATGGGAATGAACGGAGGGACTCATCCAGCATCCGGCACTCCCATTGCGGTTATAAGCGGCCCATTGAACGACTAAGGGCAACAGACCGTGGTTCTACAGGCCTGTTGCCCTTGCGCAATTCCGAGACGGAAGCCCTAGTACTTCATTCCACCTTTCGGACCCGGATGCGTGGAGCTGGAATAGCGTCCCATGGTTCCACCGGTGGCGCCGCCGGTATCGCTTGTAGAACCGCCCGTAGCGCCGCCCATTGAGCCGCTGGTTCCGGTGTCGGTCGAACCGCCGGTTCCACCACCCTTACCGGCTTTCTCGCTGGAAGTGCCGGTGTCCTGATAGCTTGATGCGAGCGTTCCACCGGTGTTGGCAGTGCTCTGGCTCGATGCGCTGTAAGCCAACCCCGACAACGCCGCCATCGCTATGGCAGTCAGTACAAGCCTCCTTGCATTCCTCATAGGTGCTCCTCCTTTTCGGTGTCCAGCGTAGAGTGGTACTACTGATTCCTTTTGTAGCATATGAGGTTGGCGCACATAGTGAGGCTCTGTCTGAAAATAGCTTAAGAATTCTCTTATAGGGAAAACCGGCAGATCCCTGAATCGGCCGGGATGGGCCCGGCTCCCGCAATACCCGCCCCAGACGAAAGAGGTGTTGCGGAAACGCAATCGCAAAAAAGCCCCCTCCCGGCAGGAGGGGGCTTCACAGGATCGACGGGGTATCGCAGGAACTCAGTCAGGCAGTATGGCCCCCTGCTTTTCGCCGTGGTGAGTATCCGCGTCATAGGAGACCTGAAGCTCCTTCATCTTTTTCAATTCGGCTTTGACGACACGCTCGGCTTCCGAACGCAATTCGCCTTTGCTGCCGAAGCTTCCCAGCGATGCAAGCAACTCGTTGATGTGGGCAGCCGATTTGACCGCCAGATCCCGGTGTCCCATCTCGTGTACATTGAGATGTTCCATGTAGTCGCTCCACTGTCCTGACAGTTCCTTGGAAACGGCAACCGAATCGAGCCGGCGGGGGAGATGGAACACGATATCGATATCGGTTGTCACCGACGCGAGAGAATATCTGCCATTCTCGCTGGCAATATCGTAATCATAGCTGATGTCCCAGGTAGTCAGGGCTGCATAGACCTTTCCGTCATTCCATTTCGTTCCGTTCTGACGCATCTGTCGCCGCAGATCCGCCGCACTTTCACCCTGGATGTCGTAGTATTTGTAGTTTTCCTTGACCCTCAGTTTCTTCTCCACCGCAGGATGGGTGGAACGGTACAGGTCCTGGTCGTCGACATATTTGGCGACCGTCATGGCAGCCGGGGTATCTGCCGCGCGGGCCGGCAGCGGCGCAGCACAGAAAAGCATTAACAGTGCGACAAGGGCAGTACAACGTGCAAACATGTATTTCCTCCCTCTCGTTCAAAAGTGAATCCGATCATACGGCAGAACCCCGTCGCCATAAGTGAGCCGGATCACACAAAAAAACATTCGCAGGGTGGCCATGTTGCCACGTGCTCGGGATGCACTGTTCCGTACACGATCCGATCCCGGGATCGGCGCTCCGATGGTTGTTTCAGACAAACCCCGAACGTCTCGGGACAGCGAATCTGGTATATTTGTCGTGAGATGTTGACGTGTTATGCTATGGCGGGGGCCGGCCGATGCATCGAAGGCCGGAGACGCTGGAAGACCCGTTCCGGTCAGAGCTGGATATTTCGGTGAGAAGCGGCGCCGGTCGATACGGCGCGGAAGGAGAAACCGGGCGGAGCATCGCTGCCGGCGGCAGGCGGTCTTCGCCGGAATAACATGCCTGTCACTCTCAACTCGATGCCTGAAAGGGAGGTATGACCATGACGAGGGAAGAATTGCTCGACAAGTTGAACGAACTGATTCACCTGGATATCGACGCCATTCACGCTTACGACCAGGCCATAAAGAACGTGAGAGAACAGTTGATAAAGGACAAACTGATCCTGTTCAAGAGCGATCATGGCAGGCATGTGGCAGAACTTTCCGCAAAGGTACGTGAGTTGGGAGGGGTGCCGCCGGAGTTGACTTCGGATTTCAAGGGGTATTTCATAACCGGGTTTACCGCCCTGCGCAGCCTGACCGGAACAAAGGGGGCGCTGGGCGCGATGGAAACCAATGAAAAGCTGACGACATCAAAGTATGAAGAGGCGGAAAAGTGGGATTGTCCGGCGGATATTGCCATGCTGCTTCAGGCGAATCTGGTGGACGAACGGCGCCATCTTGCCTTTGTACGCGAAAAGCTGAAACTGTTCAGGGTTTGAAGATGGCAGAAAAGGAGGTTCCTATGCTTCGGTGGGCTGCGGTTTTCTTCGTTATCGCTCTTGTCGCGGCATTCTTCGGCTTTATCGGTATTGCCGGTGCAGCGATTGATATAGCGAAGGTTCTCTTTTATATCTTCCTGGTGCTTTTCCTGATCTCGCTGATCTACGGCATGGTCAGGCGGTGAAAACAGGGACCGGGGATCTGAAAGCAGGGACCGGAGACCAGGGACCGGTGGGGTTCATCAGGATGGAACCCGATATGGTGAATACCGCCGATCCCTGATCCCTGATCCCCGATCCCTGATCCCCGATCCCCGATTTCAGCTCAAAAACATGATCTTCCTCGTCTCACTCCCTACCCCAAACTCCTCCACCGGAAGCCCCGCCTCCAGATAGGCACCGAAACCGCCTATCAGCACATAGGCGTTGTTCCATCCCCGCTGTCGCAGGAGTTCCACTGCCCATTCACTCGGCTCATCGCCGGGGCTCGAGGAATAGACGACAAGTACGCGGTCATGGGGAATTTCGTCGATATGCCGCTCCACTTCGTCGTCCGGCACCCGCAGTGCACCCCGCACCTTGATGACGCTCCAGTCACGCTCGCGGTGCTGCCGGACGTTCAGGAAGAACAGGGGGGCATCCCCTTTCATCAGCTCCCTGACCTCATCGATAGTGATCTTTTTCTCTGATTTCATATGGACTCTCCCTGGCAAGGCCGGTCCTTCAGCGACTGTCCTGGGCCACGGTGGCGGGAAAAAACCTGAGCAGACGCGCGCAGGCCTCCTCGCACCTGGCGCATACCTCGGCACAGATCCGGCAGTGTTCGTGCATGGCCGCATGCCTGGCGCACTCTTCCCTGCAGCTCCGGCAGGCCATTGCAAAGGTCTGGACCTGACTCTGGATCAGCTTGATGTCAGGAGCTCCCTGGCGCATGACGATGCGCTGTGTCACCAGGCTGATATCGGCGCAGTCCAGGTTGATGCTGATGCAACGCACAAGCTGATCCCGCGTCTTTTCCGCCAGACAGGCATCGGCGCAGGATACGCAGGTCTGGCCGCATTCCGCTGCGATTCTCAGAAAGATGCGCATGTCGTCCAACTCGAATTGCGGCATTACCGGGTGTGACCTGATCATTTCCATGATGTGCATATGGCTACCCTCATACATCCGCACCTTCGATTTTCCGTGCAAATTCGTGCTTCTTGGTCAAATTCTATCATTGCCCGCCATGATGGCAAGGCAGGCGACCGGGGAGAATATTTGTGGATTGTATGCTAAACTTTCCATGAATACCGGATATTTACGAACGCACCGGGCATCAGGACGGTGCTGCTTCAGGGGGTGGAACATGAAGGCAATGTGGTCAGGTTCGATCAGCTTCGGTCTCGTCAATATCCCGGTGAAGCTGTTCAGCGGCTCGGAAAGCAACAAGCTCGACCTCGACATGCTCCGCAAGAACGACCTGTGCGCGATCAAATATCTCAGGGTGTGCAAGGATGACAACAAGGAGGTGCCCTACGGGGAGATCGTCAAGGGGTACGAGTATACCGATGGCGAGTATGTGGTGCTGACCGATCAGGACTTCGAAAGTGCCCAGGCCGAGAAAAGTCATCTGATCGAGATCCTCAACTTCATCGACGAGAACGAGATCGACTCCCGGTACTTTGAAAAGCCCTATTATCTCGAACCGGACAAGTCCGGATCAAAGGCCTATGTACTGCTGCGCGAGGCCTTGAAGCGATCGGGCAAGGTCGGCCTCGCCAATTACGTGCTCAGAAACCGGGGCAACATCGGCATTGTCAAACCCTTTGACAAGATCCTGGTCCTGAATGCCATCAGGTATCAGGAGGAGGTGCGGAGCTTCGAGGAGTTGAAGGTACCCGGCACCGAAAAAATCAGTGATCAGGAGATCGATCTGGCCCTCAAGCTGATCGACCAGTTGTCGGTTGCATTCGACCCTTCCCGATACCGGGACACCTATACCGATGCACTCAAGCACCTGATCGAGGAAAAGACCCGCGGCATCGCTGTCCAGCCCGCAGCACCGAAACCGCAGCCCGCCAAAGTAGTGGACATCATGGCCCTGCTCAAGCAGAGCCTGAAGGAGCATCGCAAGGCGGCCTGAGCGGCATCATCCCACTCCCCGGACAAGGCGGTCTCCACTCAGGTGATCGGATGAGCTTGAAGGATTACCGAAAAAAGCGCGATTTTACCCGGAGCCCCGAGCCTTGCGGATCGGAAAGCGGCGAGCGCAAAACCCTTCAATTCGTGGTGCAATTGCATGCCGCATCCCGTCTTCATTACGATTTCCGGCTGGAGCTGGACGGGGTCCTGAAGAGCTGGGCCGTGCCGAAGGGCCCCTCTCTCGATCCCTCGGTGAAACGGCTGGCGCTCCAGGTGGAGGACCATCCTTACGATTACCGCGATTTCGAGGGGATCATCCCGGCCGGCAATTACGGTGCCGGAAAGGTGATCGTCTGGGACAGCGGCAGCTATCATGCTCCGGGTGTCAGTGATCCGGGAGAAGGCCAGGAACTGCTGCGAAAGGGGCTGCTCAAGGGTGACCTGAAGTTCGTCCTGGATGGGAGCAAGCTGCGCGGAGAATTCGCCCTGGTGAAAACCGGCTCCCGGTCCGGCGATAATGCCTGGTTGTTGATCAAAAAAAAAGACGGCTTTGCAGCCACCGAAGACATCCCCCTCGACAACCGCTCCGTCATGAGCGGGCTGACCGTCGACCAGATCGGAAGCCTGGCCTCCGGATCCGGGGATAGATCGAAGCCCTCCGCCCCCCTCCCCTCTTCCCCCCCTTCCGATCCGATGCCCCATGACATTGCGCCGATGCTGGCCGCATCCGTCAAGGAACCCTTCGATGACCCGGACTGGATCTTCGAAATCAAGCACGACGGTTATCGTGCAATTGCGGAGATTGAGCGGGGGAGTGTCAGGCTCTACTCCCGCAACCGCCTGCCTTTCAACCGGAAGTTCCCGCGGACAGCTGAAGTGCTGTCCGCAATCGGGACGACAGCCGTACTCGACGGGGAGTTGGTCGTCCTGGATGAGCAGGGGCGATCGCAGTTTCAGCTACTGCAGAATTATGCCAGCACCGGCAGCGGATCGATCGTTTACTTCGTGTTCGACCTTTTGTACTGGAATGGCGAGGATCTGCGCGCCCGGCCGCTGGTCTCGCGCAAGACGCTTCTGCACGGCCTGCTGCCGGAGCAGGAGGAAATCAGGTACAGCGATCATGTGGTCGAGCAGGGCACGGCCTTCTTCGAACTGGCCCGCAGGAACCGGCTGGAGGGGATAATCGCCAAGCGCGGCAGCAGCAGGTATACCGCCGGCAGACGAAGTACCGATTGGCTGAAGATCAGGATTCAACAACGCCAGGAGGCGATCATCTGCGGGTATACGAAACCCCGGGGCAGCAGGAAGTATTTCGGCTCGCTGGCGCTGGGAGCCTGGGAGAACAAACGGCTGGTCTTCATAGGATTCAGCGGCGGTGGTTTCGACGAGAGCAGCCAGAAAGAGATCTTCCAGCGCCTGCAGTCCCTTGTCAGAAGCTCCTCCCCCTTTGCGGAAAAAGTGCTGTCCGACATGCCGGTCACCTGGGTGGAACCGCTCCTGGTTTGCGAGGTGTCGTTCACCGAATGGACCGGGGAGCGGTTCATGCGCCACCCCGTCTTCCTGGGACTGCGGGAGGACAAGGAGGCGCACACGGTGGTGCGGGAGACCGGGGTGCTGGAAGTACGGGATGTGCTCGGGGAAAGAGGTTCCGCAGGAGAGCGGCAGGATCACGGTGAGGAGGAGCGGAAGATACGGTTCACCAATCTGAAAAAGGTATTCTGGCCCGAGGAAGGAATTACCAAGGGGGATGTGATCGAGTACTACCGCACGATCTCCCCTTATATCCTGCCCTACCTGAAGGATCGTCCCCAATCGTTGTACCGCACTCCGGACGGCCTCCGGGGAGAGTCGTTCTATCACAAGGATGTCGGCGAACTGGCCCCGGAGTGGGCCGCTACGGTTCCGGTCTTTTCGGAGTCCAATGACAAGGATATCACCTACCTGATGTGCCAGGACCGGAGCACCCTGCTGTTCATGGCCAATCTCGGCTGCATCGAAATCAATCCCTGGCTCTCGCGCGCAGGCAGTCTGGACTCACCCGATTATTGCGTGATCGATCTCGATCCGGAAGAGATCGCCTTCGACAAAGTGGTCGAAACTGCACTGGCGGTGCGCCGGGTTACCGAAAAGGCCGGGGCCCAGGCCTTTCCCAAGACGTCGGGGGCTACCGGCATGCACATCTACATTCCGCTGAAGAGGGGATACAGCTACGATATTTCGGTAAATTTCGCCCGGCTGATAGCGGTTATCGCCAACAGCATGCTTCCCGATTTTACCAGCGTGGTGCGCTCTCCCGGGAAGCGCCGCGGCAAGGTCTATCTCGATTTCCTGCAGAACCGGGCAGGCCAGACCCTGGCCGCGCCGTACAGCCTGCGTCCCCGACCCGGCGCACCGGTTTCAACCCCCTTGAGCTGGGACGAGGTCACCCCCGGGCTCGATCCGCGCGCCTTCACCATTCGGACCATCCATGCCCGGCTGGAAAAACGGGGTGATCTGTTCAGGGGTGTGCTGGGGCCGGGGGTCGATATCGAGGAATGCATCGCAAGACTGGAAAGGGAGAGGCCGTAACCCGGGGAGCAACAATCAGGCACGGCAGCGGCAATGGCTGCGGCGAAACGAACGCCCTTCCGTCATGAGCCGGACAGGGCGTGGGATGCAGAATTGTCGGTGGAAACTACAAATACGGTCACGACCGATCGTGATCAGGCGTCACAACCCGTGACGGGTGGCGCCATTGCGTTATATAAGGAGGCGCATCCCCGCTGTTGCGCGGGCATCGATGCGCCTCCCTGCTCTGATATCACTCCAGCCTGAACCCGGTGGTCGACTCCTTCAGCTCCCGGGCCGTTACCGTAAGCTCGGAGATCTCCTTCAGGACATCCTTTTCCACCTCTTTGTTGGTCCTGGCCACATCGGCAACGATCTGCACATTGTTGTTGATCTCATGGATCGTGGCGGTCTGCTCTTCGGCAGCAGTGGCAATCTGGCTGATCTGGGTGGTCACGCTGCTGATCTGCTCCAGGATCTTGCCCAGCGCCTCACCCGACCGGGCCGCCTCCCGGGTGCCCCGCTCGACCTCCTGGACCCCCTCCTCCATTGACAGGACCGCATCCCTGGTTTCCGCCTGGATCGTCTTGATCATAGCCCCGATTTCCCTGGTCGCCCTGGTCGTGCGCTCCGCCAGGGCGCGCACCTCATCGGCCACCACGGCGAAACCGCGGCCCTGTTCGCCGGCCCTGGCCGCCTCGATGGCTGCATTGAGGGCCAGAAGATTGGTCTGGTCGGCAATGTCTTCGATGGTGCCGACAATCGCGCCGATCTGGTCGGACCGGGATCCGAGGCTCTCCACGGTATGCGCCGTTGCGGTCACGCGTTCCGCGATCCTGCTCATCACCTGGATGGTGTTCTCCACCACGGTGGCGCCTTCATGGGCCATGCAATCCGCCTGCCGGGCGCTCTCTTCGGCCAGATGGCAATTGTTGGCGATTTCTCCGGCCGTTGCGGACATCTCTTCGTTGGCAGTGGCGATCTGCATGATCTGGCTGGCCTCGCGCTCCAGCCCCTCGGACATCCGGTTCGATTCAAGGCGCAGATTGTCGACCACCGCGACGATCTTGTTCGAGGAGCCGATGATCTTGCCGATCAGGACCTTCAGGGCCTGGACCATGTCGTTCATGCTCGCGCTCAGCACACCGATCTCATCCGCGCTGCGGTGATCGAAGCCAATCCCCAGGTTGCCGTTCTTCACCTCGGAAACTTTTCCGGTCAGGGCTTCCAGGGGGCTGAAGACATACCGCGCCAGGATGTAGATGGCTGCCGTCAGCAGGAGGGTTCCGACGATACCCAGAATACCGAACAGGTACTGATAGTTCCTGATCCGGGAAAGGGAATTCGTCAGCGGGATGCGGATATCCGCTGCCCCCAGCACGGTTCCTTCCTTGACGTTGTGGCATCCCAGGCAGTTCTTGCCCAGGGTGTTGCTGCCGGCGATATAGGGATAGATGCCCCTGATGGTGGTCCCTTCCATGAACACCCGGGCCACCCCTTTTTCGATCACCTCGCGTTCGTAGTCATCCTGGGCATATTCCCGGTCGTCCCCTTTGCCGTGATCGTTGTCCAGGGCATGGGAGCGCACGATCCGCAGGTCCGCAGTGTCCTTCATCAGCGCTACGAAGGAGTTCTTGTTCTCCTTCATGCTGCCGCTGCTCATCATGGTGGTGATGGAGATCAGGACCGTGTCACGCAGCTTGATCAGGGTCGATTTCTCGATTTCGCCGATCACCACCCGTCGCGCCGAATATCCGGTGACAAACACGGTGGCAATGACACCCAGGGTTACGAAAGCAACTACCGGTACAATGATTTTCCAGCGCAAGGCGGTTTTCTTCATGCTGTGTCCCTACCATTTCATTTCAATGTAATGAGCATCGCATGCAGGCAGTTCCAGTTCGGAACGGTTCCAAGCTACCTAAGCGTTCAGCCCTTGTCAAGCGCCAAGCCGGTTCAGCCCGGTATACACGACGTGGTGTGCTGAAAAACATGGGGCAGAGCTGCCGGATACCGGCAATGGGAAAGGATGGCAGGCACTGTTCCTGCCGTGAGGTGCGGGGATGGGAATGGATGTGGGCCCGGTCGGGCCGGAACGGCGATGTTACACGGTGAAATAGAAGGTAGCCCCTTTGCCTGTCTCGCCGTCGGCCCAGATCCTGCCGCCATGGCGCTGTATGATCTTCATGACGGTCGCCAGGCCGATGCCGTAGCCGGCCCCCTCCCCTTGGGTGCGACGAAATACGTCGAACAGTCCGTCACTATTTTTTTCATCGAATCCTGCGCCGTTGTCGCGGATGAAAAAAACCGGCGGTTCCTCTTCCCCCCTGTGGCCGAATTCGATGCGCGCCACGTCCCTTGTGGCGCAGAATTTCCAGGCGTTGTCGATCAGGTTCTCCAGCACGATTCTCATCAATACCGGATCGCAATACGCCGGGGCTGGGCTGGCGATCGCAAGATCCACCTGCCGCAGCGGTTCCTTGGCCTTCAGCTGTGCGGCGACCTCCCGGACAATGCTGCCGAGGTCGATCCACTGCTTGTCGATGGGTTTCCTTGCATCGCTGCTGAACCTGAGAATTGCGCCGATAAGGCCGTTCAGGCGAACGATCTCCTCATTGATCCAAGCCAGGTTTTCCCGGGACTGGGGGTCCAGAACCGCGCTCTGCCGCAACAGCAGCAGATCCACCAGCCCCTTGACGGTAACCAGGGGGGTGCGCAGGTCATGGGCAACGGTGTAGTTGAAGGATTCCAGCTCCCTGTTGGTCGTTTCCAGCTCGGCCGCCTTGTGCGCCAGCTCCGCATTGAGACTCTCTATCTGCTGCCTGTCCCTGATACGAGCCGTGATCTCCTCGCGTACGATGATGAAATTGGTGATGTTCCCCCTTTCGTCGTGGACCGGGGAGACAGAAAGGGATTCCCAGTAAAGGTCACCCCCCTTTCTGACGTTCTCGATCTCGCCCGACCATCTGTTGCCTCCTGTCAGGGTACGGCGGACATCGCCATGCACGCTCCGGGGCAGATGCGGCACCTCTCCGGCGAAGAGCGGGTACCCCACGAGTTCGTCCCGGTCAAAGCCGGTCATGGCGCTGAGTTCCCTGTTGGCGTACTCCACCACCCCGGCGGCATCGGTGATCATGATCCCCAGGGGGCTTTGTTCGATCGCCTGGGAGAGCTTGCGGATAATGGTGTACTGATGCCGGACCTTCCTGCTGATCCTGATCCTGGCAAGGGATGTGTCGACGACACCGAAAAGGCGGTCCAATTCCACCGGTTTGAGGATGTAGTGGTTGATGCCGATCCCGATGGCATCCAGGAGATATTCCGAATCGCTGTAGGCCGTCAGGGCTATTATTTCGGTTTCAGCCTGTAGCTTCCGTACCTCGGCCGCCAACTGAATGCCGTTCTTCACCGGCAGGCTTATGTCCGTGATGACGATCTCCGGCCGGTATCGCCTGAAGAATTCGAGCCCTTTTTCGGCATTCTCTTCCACATGGACTTCGAGTTCCGGATAACGATGCCTGAACGCCTTGGCCAAAAACTCCCGTGATTCCGGCTGGTCCTCCACATAGAGCAGGGAAATGTCGTGGGACTCTTCCATCCCGATACCTCGATTCGTTTCACCACTGACTGTTTCGACAGGACAGTTCCAGACCCTTCATCCGGCAGTTGCCCCCGCACTGACCCGGTGATCCAGAAAATCCAATCCCTGCAGCCTGCTCCTGTTCTCATGGGTACAGTATATGACAGCACCGCTGGGAGCGGCATATCTGCATCGGTCGGATTTTTCCAACAGGCAACGGTATAATTCATCCCTGACATGCCGGGTGTGGCATTTGTACAGGATCGGTTCTCCATTGCAGAATTCATCGATATACAGCGGCATCGGCACCCCCTTGGAATTAACATCCCCTAAATCTTATCCTACAATCATGGTTTGTAAATCCGGACAGAGCCCCGAATACGCCCTTCGCTGGAGGTGGGCGGATATGTAAAGTTTTCTGCCACTATGGCAGCAAATTTTACATAAAACCTGCGGCCGCCCCGCCATCTGGAGCACTTGCCTCCATTTAACGGGCACTTACAAAGCTGGCATATTTCATGTAGCGGGACGACAAGGAAACGACCTCCCCGTAGCGGGCCGATGACAGACATATCAGACTCCTGAGCCGGCAGTTTCACTACGATCAGCGCATGAGGAAAGATATGACCATGCCCAAAAATGTATTGATAGCGGACGACCACGCCATTTTCCGTGAAGGCCTCAAACAGGTGATCGCCACCACGGTGGACATGACCGTAACGGACGAGGCTGCAAATGGGCAGGAGGTGCTCAGCAAGGTCAGGGAGAAAGAATACGACATGCTGATACTGGACATTTCCATGCCCGGCAGAAGCGGCATCGACGTTCTTACCGAGATCCGGAGCATCAAACCGAAACTCCCCGTTCTGGTCCTGAGCATGCATCCCGAAGAGCAGTACGCACTGCGCGCCTACAAGGCGGGGGCGTGCGGGTACCTGACCAAGGGGGGGCCTCTGCAGGAGTTGATCGAGGCACTGCACAAGGTGGCCCTGGGCAAGAAGTATGTCAGCCCCACCCTTGCCGAGACACTCGTTTCGGATCTCAACAACCCATCCCAGGAAGAGCTGTACAAGTGCCTTTCCAACAGGGAATTCCAGGTACTGTGCATGATCGCCTCGGGCAAACCGGTCAGCGTCATTGCCGGCGAACTGTCCCTGAGCGTCAAAACCATCAGCACCTATCGGACCTTCATCCTGCGCAAGCTGAACATGCGCAACAACGCCGAACTCACCCGCTATGCCATAGAGAACAAACTGGTGTAGGCACGGTTGCACCCCGCGCTTCCGGAGATCTGCCGAGGCAGCAGGTGCTTTGTCAAGGTGATTCCATGGCTGCGATCATTTGGCGCCCCGATGTAGGCGCCAATTTCATCGAGGGAGAGGGAACCCGTTTCAGGGTCTGGGCCCCCAAGGCCCGTTCCGTTTCGGTCCGGATCCTTTCCGGAGAAACGGACGCGGCCGACATACCCCTGCAGCAGGAGCAAAGCGGCTACTTCTCCGCAACGATTTCCGGCGTGGAGGCCGGCGACCGCTACCTCTACCTGCCGGACCAAGGGCCGGCACGTCCCGATCCGGCCTCGCGCTTCCAGCCGGAGGGGGTGCACGGGGCATCCCAGGTGATCGATCCGTTGCGGTTCGAGTGGCAAGACCGGGAATGGCGCGGGCGGCCCCTGGAAGAGTATGTCATTTACGAACTCCATATCGGTACCTTCAGCCGCGAAGGCAGTTTCACGGCTGCGATCGACTCGCTGGACCGGCTTAAAGATCTCGGTATAACCGCGATAGAGCTGATGCCGGTGGCACAGTTCCCCGGAGAACGCAACTGGGGCTACGACGGCGTCTATCCCTTTGCCCCCCAGAACAGCTACGGCGGACCGGAGGGGCTGAAGCGGCTGATCGATGCCTGCCATGCTAGGGGCATGGCGGTGATACTCGACGTGGTCTACAACCACCTGGGACCGGAAGGGAACTATCTCGGGGAATTCGGATTCTATTTTACCGAGCGGTACCGCACCCCCTGGGGAGATGCCATCAACTTCGACGGCCCCTGGAGCGACCCGGTCCGCTCGTTCTTCATCCAGAACGCCCTGTACTGGATCAACGAGTTCCATGTGGACGCCCTGCGGCTGGACGCCATTCACGGTATCTACGATTTCGGCGCCTGCCATTTCCTGCAGCAGTTGGCCGGAGAGATGCACCGTCATCGGGAAACGCTGGGAAGGGAGATTCATGTAATAGCCGAGAGCGATCTGAACGATGCACGGGTGATCACTCCACCCGATCACGGCGGCTATGGCCTCGATGCGCAATGGAACGACGATTTCCACCACGCCCTCCATGCCCTGCTGACCGGTGAAAAGCGGGGTTACTACTGCGATTTCGGCGGCCTCGGCCAGCTGGCACGGGCATTGAGGGAAGGTTTCGTCTTCAGCGGCCAGCATTCCGCCTATCGCCTCAGACGCCACGGGAATTCGTCCAGGGAGCGCAGCCCTTCCCAGTTCGTTGTCTTCGCTCAGAACCATGACCAGGTCGGCAACCGCATGCAGGGGGACCGCCTGAGTAGCGTTCTTCCCCCTGCCACATTGATGCTGGCAGCGGGCGTCGTGCTGACCTCCCCCTACATCCCATTGATCTTCATGGGGGAGGAATATGGCGAGACAGCCCCTTTTCAGTACTTTGTCAGTCATTCCGATCCGGCGCTGATCGAGGCGGTCCGTACCGGGCGCCGGGCGGAGTTTTCATCGTTCGGAGAGCAGGGCCAGGCGCCGGACCCGCAGGCGGAGGAGACGTTCCTGTGCTCGAAGATCGACCCTTCGCTGCGGCTGCAGGGAACACACCGCCTGGTGTACCGGTTTTACCGGACGTTGCTGGGGCTGCGTTGCCGGATCCCGGCCTGGCGCGCGTTCGACCGCGGTTCGATCCGGGCGAGCTGCGATGAAGGGAAAAGACTGCTGACGCTCGAGAGACATGCAGGGGAAAGCGCCCTGCTCTGTCTGTACAACTTCAGCGACACACCCCGGGAAACGGATGTCGGATTTGCCCCGGGAACGTGGCGCCTGATCCTCGATTCGTCGGCACCGGAATGGGGGGGGGCCGGCCGCCTTGAAAACAGGGCGTTTTTCGGGGCCGACGGGACCGCAATCACGATTACGATCGATGCATTCAGCCTGATGCTGTATTGCAGAAATTACGAGGAGCAGCCATGAAACCGGAGACCGAGCGTTTTGTCTGCATTCACGGGCACTTCTACCAGCCGCCGCGCGAAAATCCGTGGCTGGAGTCAGTGGAGATCCAGGATTCTGCCGCGCCCTATCACGATTGGAACGAGCGCATCACCGCCGAGTGTTATGCCCCCAATTCCGCCTCGCGCATCCTGGACGGCGACCAGCGCATCGTGGACATCGTCAGCAATTACGCAAAGATCAGCTTCAACCTTGGCCCGACCCTGCTCTCATGGATGGAAGCGGCCTCTCCCCAGGTCTACCAGGCCATCCTGAATGCGGACCAGCAGAGCATCGACATGCACTCCGGGCATGGCGCGGCCATTGCCCAGGTTTACAACCACATCATCTTGCCGCTGGCCAACGCTGCGGACAAGAGAACCCAGATCATCTGGGGCATCCGGGATTTCGAATACCGCTTCAAACGCCGCCCCGAAGGGATGTGGCTGGCGGAAACCGCCGTGGACCTGGAGACACTCGACCTGCTGACAGAGCAGGGCATCGCCTTCACCATCCTCGCCCCCCACCAGGCGGCACGTTTCAGAAAAATCGGCGACGAGGCCTGGAACGAGACCGAGGGTGCCGCCATCGATCCCAGCCGGGCTTACCAGTGCCGGCTCCCTTCCGGCCGGACCATCTCCCTTTTCTTTTACGATGGACCGATCTCCCGGGCAGTCGCCTTTGACAGGCTTCTGGAGAACGGAGACAGCTTTTCGGAGCGGCTGCTGGCGGGGTTCTCCGATGAGCGCGAGTGGCCGCAGCTGCTCCATATCGCCACTGACGGCGAAACGTACGGCCATCATCAGAAATTCGGGGACATGGCATTGGCTGCGGCTTTGAAGAGGATCGAGTCCGGCGGTTTGGCACGGCTTACCAATTACGGTGAATATCTCGAATTGTGCCCTCCCACCCATGAGGCGGAGATCTGGGAAAATTCCTCCTGGAGTTGCGTCCACGGGATCGAGCGTTGGAAGAGCGACTGCGGCTGCAATTCGGGAGGCTATCCCCAATGGAACCAGCAGTGGCGCGCCCCTTTGCGCGCGGCCCTGGACTGGCTGCGGGACCGGCTCGCCACTGAATTCAGCCACAGCGGGGCCCAGCTCCTGAAGGACCCCTGGCTGGCACGGGACGAGTATATCGAGGTTATCCTGAACAGAGGGATCGAGCAGGCCAGGCAGTTCGTATCGCGGCATGCCGCCCGGCCGCTCGATCTGCGGGAAACGAATGCGGCCCTGATGCTGCTGGAAATGCAGCGCCATGCCATGCTGATGTATACCAGTTGCGGCTGGTTTTTCGACGAGCTCTCGGGGCCGGAAACCGTTCAGGTGATTCAATATGCCAGCAGGGCGCTGCAACTGGCAGCGGGCCTCGCCGAGTTCGAACAGGGGCTCGAAAAATCATTCCTGGAAAGGTTGGCACACGCGCACAGCAACATCGCCGCCATCGGCAACGGTGCCGTCATCTACGATCGTTTCGTGCTGCCGGCGCGGGTGGACCTGACCAAGGTCGGCACTCATTACGCCTTCAGTTCGCTGTTCAAGGAATACCATGAATCAAGCAGGATTTTCTGTTACACGGTCGCCACTGACGACTACACCAAGCTTTCGTCGGATGAGGCGACCCTGGCCCTGGGACGCGTGACGATCGGTTCGGACATCACCGGTGAAACCGATTACCTGACCTTCTGCGTGATGCGTCTCGGCAGCCACGATTTCAAGGGCTGCATCTCACGGGGAAGCGACACGGCTGCCTATACCACAATGCGGGATGAAATCCTGTCCGCCTTTGAGCGCGGCCTCTACTCTCATATTATCGGGCTGATGGATACCCACTTCGGGACGCACAACTACTCGCTGGCAAACCTGTTCCGGGACGAGCAGCGCAAGATTCTGAGCGCCATTATCAACAGCACCATCGAGGAATTCGCCGAGATATTCCAGCGGATGTACGAACATAGCCGACCGCTGATCGAGTTCGTACACGAAAGCGGCATGCCGGTACCGAAGCTGTTCATGGCGGCGGCGCAGCCCGCTCTGAACGCCGTGATAAAAAGGGTGCTGATCCAGGAGGATGTCGATTCCGACACGATCGAGAGAACCATCGACCAGATCGGCAAATGGCAGGTACGAATCGAATCACCCGAGTCGGAGTATTTCATGCGACTGCACATGGAGGAGCTCATGCATGCTCTGGAGACGAACCCTTCGGATCTGCACCTGCTGGGACGTATCCGGAAGCTGACGGAGCTGATCAGGGCGCTTCCCAACCAGATCGTACTATGGCAGATCCAGAACGATTATTACCGGCTTTCGAAAACATTCTATCCCGGACAGCTCAGGGCCTGTGCCGCCAGCGAAGAGGCCGCGGCCTGGGTGGAAGCCTTCAGGGCCCTGGGCGAAATGCTGCATTTCAATCTGGCTGCTCTTTTGCCTGAAATCGGCGAACTGAGGTAGAGGGGATAGTATGGAGCGGGATACGCTGCCGCAGGCGAGAATACCGACAGCAACCTACCGGGTTCAATTCAACCGGCAGTTCACCTTTGCATCGGCCCGGCAGATCATTGCCTATCTTCACGAACTCGGCATCAGCGACCTGTACGCCTCATCCTACGTGGCTGCCCATGCCGGCAGTCTCCATGGTTACGACATCGTCAATCAGACGATTCTCAACAGGGAGATCGGCGACGAGGAAACGCACCGGCAGTTGGTGGAAGAGTTGCAGCGCCATGGGATGGGACAGATCCTCGACTTCGTACCCAACCACATGTGTATAGAAAGCAGCGAAAACCTGTGGTGGCAGGATGTACTCGAAAACGGCCCCTGCTCGCCCTATGCACACTTTTTCGACATCGACTGGCATCCGGTCAAAAAGGAGCTCACCAACAAGGTGCTGCTCCCGTTTCTGGCAGACCAGTACGGCAAGATCCTCGAAAAGGGGGAACTCCGCCTGGCATTCGAACAGGGTGCCTTCTGGATAGTGAATTCGCATATGAAAGTTCCGGTCGAACCGGGAAGTTACCGGCAGATCCTGACGTTCCGGCTGAAGGAGCTGCAGCAGTCGTTGGAGGCCGACTTCCCTCCCCTGCTGGAATTGCTGAGCATCATCACCACACTGCATCATCTCCCCCCCACCACGGAGCAGGATCCGGACAAACGTGCAGAGCGCTATCGCGAGAAGGAACTCGTCAAGAAGCACCTCCACGGGCTGTGCGGGTCATGCCCGGAAATAGCCTTTTTCATAGACAGGAACATCCGCATCTTCAATGGCACCAAGGGTGATCCGCGCAGTTTCGACCTGCTGGACAGCCTGCTCCGCGAGCAGGTCTACCGGCTATCCTACTGGAGAGTCGCAACCGAGGAGATCAATTACCGCAGATTTTTCGATATCAACGGGCTGGCGGCCATCAAGATGGAGGATCCGGCTGTTTTCAAGGAAACCCACCCGCTCCTGTTCCGCCTGATCCGCGAAGGAAGTATCACCGGCGTGCGGATCGATCACGTCGATGGCCTCTACGACCCCCTGGCGTACCTGCGCAGCCTGCAGGAGCAGAGTTTCATCCAGGCGCGGCTGGCCGAAACCACCGGCTCTCCGCTGCCGGACGCGCATGAAAGGCATACCGACGAATACCAGGCGATCCTGGAGCGGGATCCCGGCTACAAGCCCTTTTATCTGGTGTGCGAAAAGATACTGATGAAAGGGGAACAGCTCCCCGAGGACTGGCCGGTATTCGGCACCACCGGATACGATTTCCTCAACTACCTCAACGGCATCTTCGTGGACACGGAGAGCGCCCGGGCATTCGATCGCATCTACAGCCGGTTCACCGGCGAGAATGCCGAATTCCCCGAGGTGGTCTACGACAAGAAGAAACTGGTCATGCAGGTGGCACTGGCAGGTGAGATCAACATGCTCGGCGACCAGCTCAACTCGATTTCTGAGCAGCACCGCCTGACCCGGGATTTCACCCAGAACAGCCTGACCCGCGCCATCAGCGAAGTGGCCGCTTTTTTTCCGGTATATCGTTCCTATGTCAATTCATGGACCATCCGGGAAAAGGACCTCCAGTACATCGAAACGGCGGTAGGAAGGGCGAAGCGGAGAAACCAGGCCATCAGCGCCTCCACCTTCGATTTCCTGCGCTCCGTGCTGCTGCTGAAATTTCCGGAATACGCACTGGAAACGGACAAACTGAACTGGCTTTCGTTTGCGATGAAATTTCAGCAGGTCAGCGGCCCGGTCATGGCAAAGGGAATGGAGGATACCGCATTTTACGTGTACAACCGGCTGACCTCCCTGAACGACGTGGGGGGCATGCCGGGACGGTTCGGCCTGCCCCTGGAGGCATTTCACGGGCACAACATGGAAAAGGTCAAATCTTTCCCGCACAGCATGGTCGCCACCGCTACCCACGATACCAAGCGAGGGGAAGACCTGCGTGCCCGGATCAATGCCCTGTCCGAACTGCCGGGCCGCTGGCAGAAGTCGGTAACTGCCTGGAGCCGCCTGAACAAGAAGAAACGCAAGGTGCTCGACAACCAAAGCGTGCCGGATCGCAACGAAGAGTACCTGCTCTATCAAACCCTGGTCGGAGCATGGCCGGCAGTGGAAATGGACCGGCAGGCCTATCAGCTCTTCCTGGCCAGGGTCAGGGAATATATGCTCAAGGCGGTACGGGAGGCCAAGGTCAACACCAGCTGGGTCAGCACCAACACCGCGTATGAGGAGGCGCTGCTTTCCTTTGTGGACGCGATTCTGGAGGACAGTCCCGACAGCACTTTTTTAAAGGATTTTACCCGCTTCAGGAAGCAGATCGCCCACTATGGGCATTTCACTTCACTCTCCCAGGTCCTGCTCAAAATCGTCTCGCCCGGAGTCCCTGATTTCTACCAGGGCAGCGAACTGTGGGATCTCAGCCTGGTGGATCCCGACAACCGCAGGCCGGTGGACTATGACGAACAGCGCCGGATCCTGACCGGACTGAAAAATCGGGAAAGGGAGATCGGCCCGCGGGACCTGATCCGGGAACTGCTGCAATCGTGGCAGGACGGGCGCATAAAACTGTATGTGATCTATCGGTGCCTGAATTATCGCAGGGACAACCGGGAAATGTTCGACCGGGGGGATTATCAGCCCCTGGAGGCCCATGGCGCGCGCGCCAGGCATGTCTGCGCCTTCTCCCGAAACGTGAACGGCAGATCGATAATCGCAGCAGCCCCCCGACTGTTTGCGACGCTGGTCCCCGAAGTGGGAACGCTGCCGCTGGGAGAATCGGTCTGGCTCGATACCGAGCTGGATCTCGGCACAACCGGAGCATGCTATCGCAACGTCATAACCGATGAAACGGTGGAGACCGATGCGGCCGGGCGCCTTCCACTGGCGCGGCTGTTCGCCTGCGCACCGCTGGCGCTGCTTGAGAGAATCAGGGACCGGGGACTGGGGACCGGTAAAATCAAGCGTTCGAGGTTACTCTCACCCTTACAATTCCGGCACCGGAGAGAGACATGACGGAAAATCATGAGCACGAGCCCGGCAGACGCACCTTCCGCACCGGGCCGGCAAAGATTCTGAAATGGGTGGCGGGTATTCTGGGGGGGATGCTGCTGTTCCTGTTCATCGCCTCGTTCTTTCTGGACGAGCCGCTGCGCAGGATCACGGAAAAAAAGCTCAACAGCAGCCTCAAGGATTACACCGTCCGCCTCCCTTCCGTACATCTGCAACTGATCGGCCTGAGCGTTACCGTGAAGGATGCAACCATAATCCAGAAGGCACACCCTGAACCTGCCATCGCATTCCTGCCGGTGCTGAGCGCCAGCGTCCACTGGCGGGAGATCCTGTCCGGCAAACTGGTGGCGGAAATAGCCTTCGACCAGCCGCGCCTGAACATCGACCTGCCGCAGCTGCGCACGGAAGCAGCCAGCAAGACTCCCCTGGGAAAACGCGGCTGGCAGCAGGCAATCCAGGCGGTCTATCCTCTCAAGATCAACCGGATCCGGGTCAGCGACGCGAGCATCACCTATATCGATCAGGATCCCAAACGACCGCTCAGACTGACCCATCTCAATTTTCAGGCCGGCAACATCCGCAATATCCATCTGCCTGACAAGGTCTACCCGTCGGACTTCCACCTGGACACGACCATCTTCGGCACCGGTCACGGCAGCATCGACGGCAGGGCCAATTTCCTGGCAGAGCCCTATCTTGGTCTGAAAGGGAATTTCAAACTCGAGAAAATACCGGTCGATTACTTCAAGCCGATTCTGGCGCGGTCCAATATCAGGATCGAGGGGGGCGCCCTCACGTGCACCGGCAATGCCGAGTATGCCCCCACCATAACCAAGGCCCATATCGAAGCATTGGAAATCCAGGGGCTGAAGGCAGATTACGTCCATTCCGCAGGCACGGCGGCAAAGGAACATCAACGCGCCAAAACCGGCAAGAAAGCGGCCAAGGAGGTAAGCAACAAGCCGGGCATGGTGCTGCGAATCGACCGCCTGCGCCTGTCGGAAAGCACGTTCGGCATGGTGAACGAAGAGGCCAAGGTGCCGTACCGTCTCTTTCTGGAGGAGGCCGAGGTCCGTCTGAACAACCTCTCCAATCATTTTTCCGAAGGCCCTGCCGATGCACAGCTGCGGGGAAAATTCATGGGCAGCGGTGCCACACATGCAACAGCGAAATTCCGGCCCGAGAAAAACGGGCCCGACCTTGATCTGTACCTGAAAATCGACAATACGCGACTGAAGTCGCTGAACAACCTGCTGCGCACGTATGGCAATTTCGACGTAAGCGCGGGAGAATTTTCACTGGTAACCGAGCTGCATGTCAAAAACAACGTCGTCTCAGGCTATATCAAGCCGTTCTTCAGGGATATGAAGGTATACGACAGGCGTCAGGACAAGGAAAAGGGTGCCTTCCGCAAGATGTACGAAATGCTGGTGGGAGGAGTGGCCAAACTGCTCAAGAACAAGCCGCGGGAAGAGGTGGCAACCAAGGCGGAAATCGCCGGGCCGCTGGAAAATCCGAAAACCAGCTCCTGGCAACTGGTCGTGGAGCTGGTCAAAAATGCATTTTTCAAGGCCATTCTTCCCACCTTCGAACGGGAAGTAAGCGGGGCGAAAAGCAAAGGGACCAAAGATTGAGGGCCCGTCCCGAACCGCCCGATACGGGACACGCAGCTGATCAGTGCTTGTGCGGCAGGCTTGTCAGCATGCTTTTCAGCTGGACGATCCCCTGCTCCAGTTCGGCAAGAACCGTTTCGAGGCGTTCCAGGTCATCTGTCTGGAGCTTGGCAGCAGAATCCCGGATCACACCGATCTGCAGTCCCAGCATTTCCTGTACCCGTGCGGTTTCGATATGTGTCACCGTCGGCTCCTTTCTTCAATCATCTGTTTTCACGAGCGGTCCGCGAACCGGAGCGGAATACCGGGGCGGTCGGTTGTTCACTCTTTGCGTGCATTGCCGCCTTTCCGGCGTCACCGCTGAATGATGGGTTTCGAACTTCAGGAAGGAAGCAAGAGGAAATGCGACGCAATCCCGGTCAGGCAGCGGCACGAGGGAGGGCAGGAGCTGATGCGGCTCTGAGCGAGCCGTGCCTGTCCCGGAATACCGATGCCAGCAACTTGCCGACGTACTCGTGCACTTCCGGCTCATCGCCCGCGAAAAAACCCGAGGGAAAGGCATCCGGGTAGTTGGCCAGCAAATGACGATTCAAGGCATACAGTGCAGGCATGACATCCTGTATGCCATCGTCACGTCCGGCGATGCCTCGTGAATAATGTTCCTGCGCCGCGTCCATGAACCTTTCCAGCAGTCTGATGGCTATGGCATCACCGGTTGCAACGACTTTATCGATAGAGGCGGCTTCATCATAGGTATCCATACGAACCTCAATCCAAAAGAAGCGGAAAATGCCTACAGGACCTATTCTATCAGACAACGCATTGCCGTCAAACGCGGGCGGTTTTAAGGGGTTACCTCGGCGATTGCCGGGAGAAATCGGCGCAGGCCATTTGACAACGCGGGCATCTCGATTAAACTAATAGCAGGTACACACCTTATATTTGCATCAAGCATTATTATACTTAAATTTTAATGTAACTAGATACAAGAGCAGTAAATCAAACGCCATGGTTTATATACACTATAACGCCATGCCGACCAAAGGAGGTCAGACCATGAAATACGCTGTAAATACAGTCGCAGTCATCGCAAGTATGATGCTGGCCGGGTTGACAGGTCTGTCGGGTTGCGCAACTACCGGAATGGAGCGCTCGGTAAAGGCAACGGATGCCATGCAGGTGGTGGAGAACGACTACAAACAGATCAATTCGCAGGTCGACGTGACCAACTCATCGCTGCAGGACCTCATCAGCCCCAACCAGACCGACATGAAACGAGCTTTGGAGTACTACAAGACAAATGTCGACAAGATGGAAAAACTGGCAAAGGATCTGGAAAAAAATACCGACAAGATGGCTTCTGAAGGCTTGAACTACTTCACCGAATGGGAAAAACAGGGGAATACCTACACCGATCCGCAGTTCAGGGATATCAGCGAGAAACGTCGCACCGAACAGCGCAATAATTTCACCAAGATCCCCGAGGCCAGCGCCGATTCGAGGAGAGCCATCCAGACCTATGTCGCCGATGCCAAGAACATCCATAAATACCTCTCCAACGACCTCACTCCCAAAGGGGTAGAGGCAGTCACTCCGCTTGCCAAGAAGACGATTCAGGAGGGGGAAGAGGTTAAAACGGCAACCAAGCCGGTGGTGGCCACGATCGATCGCACCAGAAATGCCATGGCTCAGGGCGGCATGGCCAGCGGAGCTGCAGCAGGAGCCGCAGCAGGCGGCCAAGTGCCGGAAAGCAAACCCGTTGAACAACAACAGCAGCCGCAACCCAAGAGCCAAGAGTGACAGGTGGCTTGCAGGCGCAGAGCTGATCGAAGTGCAGTTCCTGCGATTCGGTTGGCAGTGACAATCATTACGGTCGGATGGTACCTTCTGAGCACAGGCACAGCCCTGTGCTCAGATTCGTATCTGCGGGAAGGGTGGAACGAGTTTGGCGTGCGGATGGGGTTTCAGGTGGAATCGAGAGACGGTTATTTCCACCAGTACGAAGCCTTCGGAGTCTATGGGCTACCCTGGGAGTGGCACACCGATGAGGGATGGGGACTGCTGCCGGTGGCCAATGCCTCGCTCGGCGTGCTGCACGGCAGGGAGCGTACCGGCGTAATCGGAATGATAGGCACAGCGCTGGTTTTCGAGAAATCCGGGTGCGGTCTCAAGCCGGAGATGGGCATCAATGTAAACCTGCTGGACAGGCGGCATTTTGATGACAAGCTCTTCGGAAGCATTCTGCAGTTGGGCGCCTATGTTGGTTTGTCCTATCATTTAGAACCGGGCCTGGTGCTGAGTTACCATCTGCAGCACATCTCAAATGGGCATGTATTCTACTCACAGGACACCCCCAACCCCGGTCTGGACATGCATATGTTCGGCGTCAGCTGGAGCTTCTGAGCAATAACCGGAGATTACACGAACGAATCCGGGATAAGAAGTCACAGTGGAAAACTGAAGGAAGTCCGGTTGCAGCCGCTATTCGGCGCAACGGATGCACGACGCATGGCAACCGGTTTTTACATTTGCATCGTGTCCGCTGCGCGAATCCGTCTCCCGGTCCTCAATAAAGCTCCCGGTAGTCCCCAGCCACATGCGGAAAGATCTCGTGGCGCACCTCATGGTTCATTCCCAGTATTTTTCCGCAGGCGGCACAGAGATATTTATCCTCGCTGGTCGTGTATTCGCCCTGTTGACACTCCTCGCACCAGATACTGACATCACAGTTCTGCTCGGGCTGATCCGGCAGATTCAGCTTATGAGTAGCCATATCAGTCTCCTTTCCAACAGAGGTCCGGCGCCATATTTTCAGTATAACCCCTTCCGGAACATTTGCGAACAGTCCGATTCGCAGACTGTACAAACGAAAAAAGGCCCCTCGACAGGAGGAGCCTTCTGAATGGTGCGGTGGAATGGATTTGAACCATCACGAGGTTGCCCCCGCCAGCCCCTCAAGCTGGTGCGTCTACCAATTCCGCCACCACCGCAAACCGTTTAACCGAAAGAGTTAAGATGTATACCACAGGGAAAAACTGAATTCAAGTACTATTTCTTGGGTGCCTGAACCGGTGCTGCGGTCCCCTGAGCAGGCGCCGGAGCTGTCGGCTGGGGTGCTTGAACCGGCTTCTGTCCTGCAGCAGGCTTGGTCTTACCTGACATGATGGATGACGACGAAGGCTTGCCAGAAACATATGCCAGCGTCAGGGAGGTCAGCATGAAGATTATGGCGGCCCCGGTGGTCATTTTGCTCAGAAAGGTGGTACCCCCTCCGGCGCCGAAGACCGATTGGCTGCCGCTGCTCCCGAAGGAGGCGCCCATTTCGGCACCCTTTCCCGACTGCAGCAGTACAACGCCAACCAGAAAGAAACATACGATTATATGCAAAATTGTGAGAAAAATTGTCATTCTGCGTCCCCTGCCTACTTGATAAGAAAAAATATGTACCACAGCGCGCCCATCATTGTAAAGCTTTTATTGAACAGTGGCGGTTGCGGGAACTCCGGCCGCGATCATGCCCCGTAGTTTACGATAGCCGCGAAAGACTCCGCCACAAGGCTGGCCCCTCCAACCAGGGCACCGTCAATATCAGCCTGGGTCATCAGTCCCTTGACATTGTCGGGCTTGACGCTGCCGCCGTACAGAATACGCAGTTCCGCGGCAGCCGAGGTACCGAAAAGTTCTCCGATGAGCGCACGGATGGAGGCATGCACCTCCTGGGCCTGCTCATCGCTGGCTGTCTTGCCGGTGCCGATGGCCCAGACCGGTTCATAGGCAACGATGACGCGTGCGAGGTTATCGACGGAAAGCCCTGCCAATCCCTCTTTGACCTGTTTTCCTATGACGGCGAACGTGACGCCGGCCTCGCGTTCGGCAAGGGTTTCACCCACACAGACAATGGCTGTCAAACCGGCATCTAGAGCCGCCTTGGCCTTGTTGTTGACCGTCTGGTCGGTTTCCCCGAAAAACTGGCGCCGCTCCGAATGCCCTATGATCACATGGCTGCAGCCGGCATCCTTCAACAGCTTCGGTGCCACCTCTCCGGTGTAGGCCCCCTCTTCCTTCCAAAAGCAATCCTGAGCGGCAACCTGCACATTCGATCCGGCGGCGATATCCGCCACGCGGCTCAGGGCGGTGAATACGGGGGCCACGACTATTTCGACGCCTGTTGCTCCTGCTACCAGAGGCTTGAGTTCGCTCACCAGGGAGGTAGCCTCGCCGATGGTCTTGAAAAGTTTCCAGTTCCCTGCAATGACCGGCGTACGCATTGTTCCCCCTATTTCTTCGGTTTGATATCGAGAGCTTTGACGCCGGGCAACACCTTGCCTTCCAGGAGTTCGAGGAATGCTCCCCCTCCTGTGGAGATATAGCTCACCTTGTTGTCGACGCCTGCCTTGCGCACCGCCGAATCGGTATCGCCACCGCCGATAATGGTGGTGGCAAAGGCATTCCCCACCGCTTCGGCCACGGCAAAGGTGCCGCGGGCAAAGGCATCCATCTCGAACACCCCCATCGGCCCGTTCCAGATCACTGTTTTTGCGTCCCGCAGGGTTTCGGCGAAAAGTGTCGCCGAGGCAGGTCCGATATCGAGCGCCATCCAGCCAGCCGGTATCTCCTGAATCGTAGTAATGAAATTGGCGGCATTCGCTTCAAAGGCGTTAGCTACGACACAATCGACCGGGAGATAGAACATGACCCCCTTCTTTTTGGCCCTGTCCATGATCTTCTTGGCTGTGGGGATCAATTCATCCTCCACGAGCGATTTGCCGACCGAATAGCCCATTGCCTTGAGAAAGGTAAATGCCATGCCGCCGCCGATTACGACCTTGTCGACCTTGTTCACGAGAGTTTCGAGCACTTCCAGCTTGCCGGAAACCTTTGCTCCCCCCAGGATAGCAACCAGAGGGCGAACCGGATTCTGCATGGCCTTGTCGAAAAAGGTCATCTCGTTCCTCATCAGGAACCCGGCCGTAATGACCGGAATCACCTGGGTGATCGCCTCGACCGAAGCGTGGGCGCGGTGAGAAACGGCAAAAGCGTCGTTCACGTATATTTCGCAGCCATTGGCCAGCTTACCGGCAAATTCGGCGTCGTTTTTTTCTTCTCCGGGATAGAACCTGAGATTTTCGAGCATGATCACTTCGCCGGACTTCATGGTATCGATCATTTTGGCGACCTCGGGGCCAAAACAATCCGGTGCCTGCTGCACCTTTTTCCCAAGTAGTTCCGAAAGGCGTTTCGCGGCGGGCGCCATGGTATATTTCGGCTTGAATTCACCCTTCGGCCGCCCCAGGTGCGATGCCAGCACAACCTTCGCTCCCTGCTCCATGGCGTACTTTATGGTCGGTACGGCGCCGACTATGCGGGTATCCTCGGTGATGTTGCCCTTGTCGTCCTGCGGGACATTGAAGTCGACCCGAATGAATACCTTTTTGTCCTTCAGGTCCTTGACCTGGTCAATGTAGCGAATCGGCATGCTGTCCTCCATAAAAGAATTGAAAAAAGAGGGGGAACATTCCCCCTCTCGTGTGGTACGGCTTATCCCTACTGTTTCGAAGCGATCAGCTTGAACAGGTCGACAACCCGATGCGAGAAGCCGGCCTCGTTATCGTACCAAGAGACAACCTTGACGAGATTTTCACCGATGACCTTGGTGCAGGAGGCATCGACGATCGAAGAAAGCGGATTGCCGTTGAAATCGATCGAGACCAGAGGCTCCTCGCTGAAGCCGAGGATGCCTTTCAAAGGTCCGTTGGCGGCGTCTTTGAGGGCGGCATTTATTTTCTCGGCCTCGGCACCGTTTTTGAGAGTGGCAACCAGGTCGATGACGGAAACGTTCGGCGTCGGCACACGGATGGCCATGCCGTCCAGCTTCCCCTTCAGCTCCGGCAAAACCAGCGAAACTGCCTTGGCAGCACCGGTGGTCGTGGGTATCATGGACAAGGCAGCTGCCCGGGCGCGGCGCAGGTCCTTGTGGGGCAGATCGAGAATGTTCTGATCGTTGGTGTATGAGTGGACAGTGGTGACGAGCCCCTTCTCGATGCCGAAGGTCTCGTGCAGAACCTTGGCCACCGGTGCAAGGCAGTTCGTGGTGCAGGAGGCATTCGAAATGATCGAATGCTTCTGCGGGTCATAGAGGTGTTCGTTAACCCCCATGACAACGGTGATATCCTCTTTGGTTGCAGGGGCCGAAATTACAACCTTCTTGGCACCCGCCTGAAGATGCAGTTCTGCTTTTTCCCTCGCGGTGAACAGGCCGGTCGATTCGAGGACAATGTCGATGTTCTCGCTCTTCCAGGGCAGTTCGGCCGGATTTTTGACGGCAAAAATCTTGATGGTCTTGCCATTTACTATCAGGCTGTCCGCGGTATGCTCTACAGTTCCGGGGAACGGGCCATGAACGGAATCATACTTAAAGAGATGTGCCAGGGTCGCGGAATCGGTAAGATCATTGATTGCCACGAATTCGAGATCGCTGTCTTTGCTTGCCGCACGCAGAACCATTCTGCCGATCCTGCCAAACCCGTTGATTGCTAGACGTAATGCCATGAACTCGCCTCCTCATGTGGTAATGTGCTCATATGCCCATGCAACGGTTAAACAAACTCTCTAATAATAGATCATAATATCGAATCGTCAATATGATTTTCACCCGACCTGCCCCGCTGCCTGAAGTACCGCCGCCCCCACCTGGAAAGCGTACAGATTCATAGGGAGGCAGTATAGCTGCGTTGCAAAGATGACGACATCGCCGGCTCTTTGCCTGTTTTTCTGCAGCGGTCAAAAAAATTAATCAGGCTTTAATGTTGCCAGTGCCTATTAATGGTGCTATCTAATAATAATCTAATGTCATCCTCAGGAGTGATCCATGCATGTATGTGTGAAATGGTGCCTTGTCCTGATAGTGCTGCTCGTGACTGCAAGCCACGCCTTTTCAGCCCCTGAAGACGAAATACAGAAAGCATTGGATCAAAAAAAATTCAGCGACAACCTGAAAACGGATCTTTTTCCGGGTGAGTCGAGCATCAGGGGAACTACGGCTCCCAGCTCGGATATGGACGAGTTGAAAGCGCTGACCGAGAAGAACGATCAGCCGGTCTCCGGCAACCAGGAGATCACCAATGCGGCCAAAAAGCCGAAGATCGTGCTGAAAGTGGTCCCCGGAGACGGCCAGTTGAAACTGTCGTGGCTCTTGGTCAATTACCACCAGACAGTGGAAGAGGGGCAACTGAAGTACGTGGTCAGCTGGGGAATGGACCCGAGTTCCCTAAAACCCGTGGAGGTGGGTTCCGCTGATTCCTTTGTCATCAGGGAGCTCAAGAATCATCAGCCCTATTGCGTTCAGGTTACCGCCTACAAGTCCCGGAAAAAAGCCGAGAAGATACTATCCGACGAGAGATTCGCCACCCCGCTGCCGGCCGAAGAACTAAGCTCCACACTTGAAAACCTTTTCTCAAAGAAGAAATTGACGATGCAGGACAAGGTCGAACCCGAACCGTTCAAAAGAGAGTTGCGCCAGTTCGGCTACGACTTCTTCAAAAACAGCTCGCAAGTCCTGAACGGCCAGGACCTGCCGGTCAGCGGCAGCTATGCGCTCGGCCCCGGTGACACGCTCAACCTTACGATCTGGGGTTCTTTGAGTGCGCGACACGAGCTTTCCATCGACCGGAACGGCCAGGTCACGATACCGAAGATCGGTGTGGTGGTGGTTGCGGGCCTTTCGTATGATCAGGCGCGTGATGCCATCGACAGGGCAATTGCACGATACTACAAAAACTACAACTTCAATGTCACCCTCGGCAAGACACGCACCATCCAGGTTTTCGTGGTCGGCGAGGTGGAAACTCCCGGCAGCATCCCCATAAGCTCACAGGCAACCCTGATCAACGCCCTTTCCGCTGCGGGCGGACCATCCCGCAACGGCTCCCTGCGCAATGTAAGGTTGATGCGCGACGGCAAGCTCGTAACCGAGATCGACCTGTATGAGATGCTTCTTACCGGAGACCGCAGTCAGGATGTGCGTCTCCAGAACGGCGACACGATCCTGGTGCCGGTGATCGGTCCTGTTGCAGCCGTGGCCGGGGAGGTCAAACGGCCGGCCATATACGAACTGAAGGGAAAGGCTTCGTTGGCTGAGGTTATTCAAATGGCAGGAGGCATAACCGCCAGCGGCTATACCGGCAGAATCCAGGTCGAACGCGTTGCGAACAATACCGCAAAAATCGTGCTGGATTACCAGCTCAAAGATGAGCAGAAAGACCGCGTGCTGCAAAGTGCCGAGGTACTCGATCGGGATATGGTCAAGGTATTTCCGGTGCAGGAAGCGGTCCGCGATGTGGTCGTACTGCGCGGCAACGTGGCCAGGGCGGGGGAATACCAGTTCAAGCAGGGAATGCGCGTCAAGGATCTGATCGGCGATTTTTCCGATCTGCTGCCCGAGTCATATCTCGAAGCGGCAGAGGTGACACGGCTGGCTGCGCCCGATTACCACAGGGAGATTCTTACCTTCAACCTCCGCAAGGCCCTGAGTGGAGACAGCCACGACAACATCGAGCTGAAAGAACAGGATACCATCCGGGTGTTCTCCCGCTGGGAGATGCAGGAAAAACCGAAGGTTGCCATCAACGGCTATGTCATGTCGCCGGGAGCATATGATTTTTATCCGGGAATGACGATACGAGATCTGATTGCTGCAGCAGGCAGCACCAAGCGCAATGCCATCCTCGATACCGCCGAACTCACCAGGGTGGTGATAGCCGGGGACAAGGCGCTGTCAACCCGTGTAACGCTCAATCTGGCCAAAGCAATCAACGGGGATCCGCAACAGAATATGCCGCTGCAGGCGGACGATGTCCTGATCGTACGCGGGATTGCCGACTGGGTCGAAGCAACGGACAAATTCGTCACCCTGAGAGGCGAAGTGCGCTTTCCCGGTGTATACTCCGTCACGCGGGGAGAAAGGATCAGTTCGGTCATCGAGCGGGCTGGCGGCTACACCGACAAAGCCTATCTGAAAGGCTCCAGGTTCACGCGCCGCTCGGTAAAGGAAATCCAGCAGAAACGCATGGATGAAGTCATAATCCGCACCGAAAAGGACATTCTGCAAAAGCAGGCAGCACTGTCGTACGTAGCGGCTTCAAAGGAAGAACTGGAGGGGACCAGGGCAGCTCTGGAGGGCCTGCTGAAAAGTCTCGAGCGCCTCAGGAACCTCAAAGCCGAGGGGCGTATCGTCATCAGGCTGTCAAAACTGGAAGAGCTGAAGAAGAGCACCTATGATCTCGAAATGGAGGGGGGCGACATCATCGAAATCCCCTCCCGCCCGAATGTGGTCAACGTGATGGGGCAGGTCTACAATCCGACGACCTTCGTCCACCTCCCGCAGACTTCCGATGTGGGGGCATACCTTTCCAAAGCCGGCGGACCGACCCGGGATGCCGAAGATTCGGACATGTATATCATCAGGGCGGATGGTTCAGTGTACAGCAGACAGCAGTCATCGTTCGGTATCAAATGGAGCGACGAGACCCGCACATGGAATTTCGGCAGTTTCATGTCCACGTTCATGGATCCCGGCGACACGCTGGTTGTGCCGCAGAAGCTTGAGCGTACCGCCTGGCTTCGCGACATAAAGGATATCACCACCATACTTTCACAAGTGGCTCTGACGGCCGGTACGGTATTCCTTTGGTTCAAATAGGGCTGATATGACAGATAAAAAACTAACAGACAAACCTTCTCTTGTGCAGGTGAGCGATACGACCACCCTGCTCCGCTCTCCCGGCTACCTTCCCGATGAACAGGACATCAATCTGCTGGAGCTGATGCTGATTGTCGTGAAACGGAAGGCCTTCATCATCAAACTCTGCATGGCGGCAGCGATCATTTCCCTCTGTTACTCGCTGACTCTCAAAAACATATATACCGCCACTGCAAAGATTCTGCCCCCCCAGAAAGACTCATCAGGCGGCTTGTCGGCCCTGCTCGGTCAGGCCGGCGGTCTGGCTGGCCTGGCAAGCGGCATGGGGCTGGGAGGGGGGTCCTCCGACCTTTATCTTGGAATACTGAAAAGCCGTTCCGTGGCGGACGCGGTTATCAATAAGCTCGATCTGCTGAAGGAATTGAAGAAAAAAGATGTGGACGAGGCCAGATCCACATTGACCGGTATCGTACGCTTCAAGACAAGTAAAGATGGCATCATCAGCATCGAGGCTGACAGCAGGGATCCTCGAAAAGCGGCGCTGCTGGCCAATACTTTTGTTGAAGAACTCAGCCGCCGCAGTGTACAGTTGAATCTCTCCAAGGCAGGTTCGGAAAGGATCTTTCTCGAGAAGCGCCTGGAAGTCGTCAAACAGGATCTGCGCACTGCCGAAAACGACATGAAATCGTTTCAGGAACAATACAAGACCATCAAGGCGGACTCCCAGGCCACTGCCGCAATCGAGGGTATTGCCCGCCTGAAAGCCGACATAACCGCAAAGGAAGTGCAGCTGGCCGCATTACGGAACTCCATGACTGATGAAAGCAACGAAGTCAGGATCGTTCAGGCTGCGCTCGGCAAACTCAAAAGTCAGCTCGGCAGTCTGACCGGCCGTGGCGGGATGGATGTGATTCCTTCCGTGGGCAATGTGCCTTCCCTGGGGGTCGAGTATGTCCGCAAACTGCGGGAGCTGAAGATTCAGGAAGCTATTTTCGAACAGCTCACCAAACAGTTCGAGATAGCAAAAATCAATGAGGCCAAGGATTCGTCGAGTCTGCAGGTACTTGACGAGGCGGTGCCCCCCCTGAAGAAGAGCAAACCGAGGCGCTCGCTCATTGTCGGTTTATCAATCGTCGCCGCCTTCTTTATTTCTATTTTCATTGTGTTCATCCAGGAGTATCTTGCAAAGGTGTCTCCCCAGGATGCACTGATCATACGCGACATCAAGACCTCTCTTCTTCGAATCAAGCGCAATGACACCTGAGCGGCGACATATCCCCTGGATGATAGCGGCGATAACTTGGACCGCTGCGCTTCTCTATTTTTCGCTGATACCGTCACCTCCCCATGTGGAGGGGTTTTGGGGATGGGATAAATTTCAACACGCCTTTTCCCTGGGGGTGATGTGTCTGCTTATAGCAATTACCTGTCTGATCATGCAGACCTCCCTGAAAAAAGCCTGCCAGATCGGCTTGGTTTCGGCTATCATCTGCGGAGGACTGATAGAGATTTTTCAGGGATTGTTCACCACCAGCCGGGAAGCGGACATTCGCGATTTTGAAGCGGATGCCCTTGGGGCCCTGTTGGCCACTGCATTTCTAATACTTATGGTAAAGTACCGAGGCAGACGTTGATTAAAAGAATACTGACTGTTCTCCTTTTCTTCCCGCTCTTTTCATCACCCGTTTTTGCGGCGGATAACGAGGGGTTTTCACCGGCTGATGAAGTGGTCATGGCCGCAGTCCGATTGAAGGACGAAACGATCAGCCTGCTCTCACAGCCGGTACAGAGAGAAAACATTGCGGCAACCCTGGGAGTTGTTACCGCCACATCCCTGACGTATATCTTCGACAAGGAAATTTTCGAAAAACTGCAAACCGTCAAGAGTGCCGGCGTTGATAAGGCTACCAACATAGGCTCAACGATCGGTAATCCGATACTGCATCTCGGCATTGCCGCCGGCATGTACGGACTCGGCATAGCGGCCGACTCGCCCAAATGGAAAGAGACCGGCGAGATGGTCGGTGAAGCCCTGATCCTTGCCGATGCATCGACATTCATCATCAAGGAAGCCACGGGCAGAGGAAGGCCCACTGTAACTGCACATAAAGGGGACTTTAAACCATTCGGGTTCAAAAATGATTACGATTCCTTCCCGTCGATGCATACTTCCAGCTCTTTTGCATTGGCGTCAGTGATGTCTGCCACGACGGAAAGCATCCCCGTGAAGGCACTTTACTATTCCGCCGCAACCTTTGTTGGATTCTCGCGCATGCAGGAAAACAAGCACTGGGCGAGTGATGTCGTATTCGGAGCCCTTCTGGGAGAGTTGTGCGGCCGGGTCGTTGTACAGTATCATGTATCAGGAAATAAACTTGCCATAGCCCCGCAGACCTACGAAAGTGGCGCGGGCCTGGCACTGGTGGGGAAATGGTAAAATTTCAGAACGGAATAGAGGCAGGGTGTTTCATCTTTGATTTCGACGGCATAATCGTTGATACCGAACCACTTCATTACCAGGCATTTCAAAAGGTGCTCGAACCGCTGGATTCAGGGTTCTCCTGGCAGGAATACGTCGATACCTACATGGGATTCGACGATCGGGACGCCTTCATCGAGGCATTTTCCACCCAAGGCAAAGGGCTGACAACGCAAGAGCTGCACACCCTGATAGACCGGAAAGCGAATATCTTTCAGGATATCATCCGGAGCGGCATTGCCCCCTATCCCGGAGTCGTGGCACTCATCAGAAAGCTGCGCGCGCATCGTATCCCGATCGCCATCAGCAGCGGCGCTCTCCGCTGTGACATCGACCCCATTCTCGGCACGCTCGGCATCAGCGACTGCTTTGAGGTCATCGTCACTGCGGACGACGTCTCCAAGAGCAAGCCTGATCCGGAGAGCTACCGTCTTGCCTTTGAGAAGCTGAAAGCGCGCAACCCGGCAGGAGCACTCACCCCGGCACGCACTATCGCCATAGAAGACACCCCGGCCGGCATTTCATCAGCTCGGGGGGCCGGCCTGCAGGTTGTTGCCGTTACCAACAGCTATCCTCGGGAATACCTCACCCAGGCGACCTGCATCGTCCCATCGCTGGAGGAGCTGCTTGATTCCAGCTTCCCCTGAGTTTTCAAGCGATTAATTTTTTCCGCCCTCTCCAGAACCTGGCGCCGATCTCATAAATCCCCCCACCCCAACAACTGGCCCAAGAGGCCGTGCAGCCTGCAGCAGCTCGTAAACGCCCCATCTCTCATGTGAGAGGTGGGGCGCTCTGATTTCAGGATCGTCACTTTCTGAACAGCTTGTGAATGATGAGCAGTGAATGGTAAGGTGAAGAACCTTTACCCTCAGGAGAGCTCCCATGCAGCCTTCCTCCCCGGTTTTTTACGATTTTTTCAGGAATAATACCGTTCCCCAGATCATGATCATGGCTGGTACCGGCCGCATTGTCCAGGCCAACCCCGCCGCCTGCAGCTATTACGGGTTTGACGGCTCTTCCCGAAACCTGCCGTGTCTGACCGATCTGGACACCAATCATCCGATAGTGACCATGGCCGAACTCAACCTGGCTGCCAAAGGGATCGAACACAGCATCAGAAGCACCCACAGGACCGTCCTGGGAGAGCGTGAAGTCCGCCTCCGCACCTGCGCCGCAGATTTCGGCCCGGAGATCTTCGTCCTGGCTACTGTTGACGATATTACCCAGCAGCTCACCCGGGAAAAGAACGTACAGGCTGACGAAGAACGCTGGCGCTTTGCTCTCAGCGGCAGCGGAGACGGTGTCTGGGATTGGGACATCACCAGCGATCAGCCCTCCTGCTCGCCGCACTGGAAGGAGATGCTCGGGTACGGACGTCACGAAATCGGAGACGACATCAGGGACTGGCACGCGCTCATTTACGATGAGGACAGAGACCAGGTGACAACCGCCTATGAAAAAATACTTGCCGGCGGTTGCAACCGTGTGGAGCTCGAGTACCGCATGCGTCACAAAATGGGGGACCTGATCTGGGTGCTGGCCCGATGTACCGTACTCAGATGGGAACCGGACGGACGGCCTGCCCGGATCATTACCGTTCACAGCGACATCACCCTGCACAAAAAGAATGAAGCGGAACTGCGGTCGTTCGGAGAGACCCTGGAACGGGTGGTGGTTCAGCGCACCGAGGCTTTGAACCTTGAGCTGGCCATGCGCATGGAGACCGAACGGCGCCTGCTCGCCTTTCAGGAACGGCTCAGCGCTTTGACCGAGGAGCTGTGCCTGACCGAGGAACGGGAGGGCAGAAGGCTGGCCGCCTGGCTGCACGATGATGTCGGCCAGAACCTGGCACTGCTGAAGATCAATCTGGATCGGTTGTCCAAAAGCCTGTCGGGAGGGAACGACCGCTTCCGGGAGATGTCCACCCTGCTGACCGCCACCATAGAAGAAATCAGGGCGCGCACCATCCTGATAAGCCCTCCCGTGTTGCAAAAACTGGGGTTGGTGCCGGCGCTTTCAAAACTTGCCAATGACATGGGAAACATGCACGGGTTTTCCGTGCATATCGACGCGCCTCAGCCTCTGCCCGAACTTTCCGTATCCTTGCGCTCCACCCTCTACCGTATTGTCAGGGAATTGCTCATAAATATCGTGAAACATGCAGCGGCAAGCCATGTTTCCCTGAACATGTCCTGCGACGGCATGCAGTTGGAGATACGTGTTCAGGACAATGGGCAGGGCTTTGACAGGGAACGGCATGAAGCCACGGCTACTGCAAACAACTCGTTCGGCCTGTTTCACGTAATGCAGCGGATCAATCTGCTGGGGGGGGCGTTCACCATCGATTCCGCTCCCGGCCGGGGCTGCGTCTGTGCCATTCAGGTTCCGGCGCTTCAAGATGCTCCAGGGAACCAGGATTTTCCCGATTGACATATTGCTCCAGAAGGTAGATGCAGGTACCCGGATGAAGAGGAGCAAGCACATGGATACGATAAAGGTGATACTGGTCGAAGACCATGCCATATTCCGCACCGGGCTGAAGACGATCCTTGATGATGAGCCTGCCATCGAGATTGCGGGCGAAACGGGAAAAGGGCTCGAGTCAATCTCCATGGCGGTCGCGCTGCGGCCCGACATCATCATTATGGATATCGGGCTGCCCGACCTGGACGGTATTGAGAGCTCCCGCCGCATTCTTGACGCAGCGCCGGAGTGCCGCGTGATAATGCTTTCCATGCACAACGAACCGGAGATTGTCTGCGCGGCCCTTGATGCCGGCGCCCATGGCTACCTGCTGAAGGACTGCGCCGCCGAAGAGTTGCTGGAGGGCATAGCCACCGTCCTGCGCGGCGAAACATTCATCAGCCGGCACGTTGCCGGCGCCGTGGTGCGCACGCTGCTGACACAATCCAAACCTGCCTCGCCGGCATCACCGAAGCTGTCACCGCGTGAAACGCAGATTCTCGCCATGCTTACCCAAGGGAAAAACAACAAGGAAATCGCCTTCGAACTTGCCATCAGCATCAAGACCGTTGAAACCCACCGCCAGCAACTGACCAGGAAACTCAACCTTTACAGCCTTGCCGACCTCACCCGCTATGCAATCCGCACCGGCCTGATTTCTCCCTGACAGAGCATCGGGATTTTCCCGACCCCTTCCCTTCCTTTTTCCGAGTCCTGTTTTACAGCCGACCCGTCTATAGTCGCAGCACGAATACCCTGCTGCCCGGCTGCATCCGTGCTTCCGGCTTACTCATCCATGAAAAGGAGACGTAGTGCATGCGTGTGCTGATTGCCGACGACAATGAGAAGCGCAGAAAGAACCTGGTCGGAATTTTTTCCGCGTACTGCGAGGTGGACTCCGTTGAGGGAGGTGCGGAGGCAGTGGCTCTTTTCATGCGATGTCACGATTCATCAAAACCCTATACGTTCATAGTGCTGAGTCATCCGATACGGACGATGGAAGCGCCGGAAGCATTCCGCCTGATCCGCGCATACGAACAGAGGCAAGGGTGCCTTTCCAAAAGCACGATATGCGTGCTCTCCTCGACCCCCGACTGCCGGGAAGTATTCTCAGGTCTGCTCGGGAACGATCCGCAGGTGTTTTTTCACTTCACGCACGTTGACCCGTCCGGGCTTCTCGCCCTGTTCAGGGAGAGCACTCAGAAACGCCTTGCGGAGTCCGTCCGCAAGAAAATAGTGCCCTCCATGAAAACCCGGCTCGATTTTTATTCATAGCCTTCACGTATCCTGTCCTGCACCGCGACACTATGAAAAAAAAGAAGAAGCTCTCCAACCTTATGCGTTTTCTCGTCGTGAATGCCGACCGGCATGCCAGAATTCTGATTTCCGGCGCGCTCGACGGTCTCGGCCGGATAGACGAGGCGGAAAACGGCAGGGAAGCCCTGTTCAAGTTCATCACATCCAGCAATCAGGGCAAACCGTACGGAGTCATAGTGCTTGATCACGAGATGCCGGTCATGAACGGCAGCGAAACGTACCGCATGATCCGGCTATTCGAGTTGGACCATCACGCCATGGGCGGGACAACCACGTTCCTGCTGACCTCAGAACACACCGACCTCGAAGAAACCTTCAGCCATGCGCTGGGACGCGATCCTCATCTGAAAGTTCTTGGAAATCCGCGTGACCTGGGGAAGCTTCGCCAGTTTCTATACGCGGACAGTGACTCTGAGAAGTAATCACATGGCAAGCTTCACCGAGTACTGCCACATGGGTCGCCAGCCAATCTTCGACAGGGATGGCCTGATCGTTGCCTTCGAACTTCTTTTCAGGACTTCCGGCCAGGAGGAGGCCCGTATCGGCGATGCCTCCCGGGCCACGGCAGAGGTGATCGTGAACACGCTGTCGCGTTTTGGCCTGAACGGTATCCTGAACGACAAGCAGGGGTTCATCAACGTCGATGCCGACCTGCTCATGTCCGACAGTATGAGCCTTCTGCCCAACGACAGGATCGTGATCGAGCTTCTGGAAACAGTGGAACCGGATGCCGGGGTGGTGGACAGGTGCGTGCAGCTGGCCCGCGAAGGATTCACGATCGCGCTCGATGATCACGTATTCCGGGAAGACTATGCGGAGATATACGACGTGACCGGCATCGTCAAGCTGGATGTGCGGGCATTGTCGCGGGGCGAGTTGACCGAACAGGTGGACATCCTGAAAAAGAGGCCGGTGCGGCTCGTTGCGGAAAAGATCGAGACCGAGGATGAGTTCCAGTGGTGCAGGTCGCTGGGGTTCGACCTGTTCCAGGGCTACTATTTCGCGCGTCCCGTGGTCCTGAAGAAGAAAAGCGCCGCCCTGTCGGGTGCCGTGCTGCTCGACCTTTTCCGTCAGGTGGCGAGCGACGCCGAGACCGAACAGATCGAAAAGATCGTCAAGGGCAATCCGGGACTTTCATACGGCCTGCTCCAACTGGTCAATTCAGTGACGTTCGGCATGCGTGCCAAGATCGGTACCGTGCGGCATGCCATCTCGATCCTGGGGCGCCGCCAATTGCGGCGCTGGGTGCAACTGGCTGTCTTTGCGGGCCACGACGAACAGGGAGAAGAGAATCCCCTGCTCGATATCGCCGGGTGGCGTGCCAGGTTCATGGAGGTTGCGGCCGGACGGCACCCGCAGCTCGCGCACGATCCCGACGCCCCGGGATCCGCGTTTCTGACCGGCATCCTGTCCGTGCTCGACCGGATGCACGACCTGCCTATGTCCGTGGTCGTGGAAGAGCTGAATCTTCATGAGCGGGTGCGGATGGCGCTTCTTTCGCGGGAAGGAGCGATCGGCGAGATCATGCGGCTGGCCGAGGCGGTCGAGCGGTGCGATTTCCGGACAGCCGACCGGATCGCGGCGGCATGCGGCCTCGGAGCTGCGCTGCTGGAGGACGAAATCGAGGCGTCCCTGTGGCGGCAGAGCATGGGAACACCGCCTTCGCGTTGCACACATCCCCCAGGAGAATCTTCATGCTGAATTCGCTTTCCCTTAAAATCCTCGGAATCATCGGCCTGACGTTGTTCATCGGTTTCACCATCCTGGGCATCACCACACTCTGGCTGAGCATGGCTTCCGGCATCAAACAGCAGACGCGCGCCTCGCGCGATTCCGCGGTCCTGATCAGGCGGGTGGTGGACGATTACATGATGAGGGCCGACCAGGAGGGGCTCGACCGCTATATCTCGCAGGTAAAAGGTACGGCCGATGTGCTCGATCTCAGGATCTTCAATCGGGAAGCCAGACAGCGGGGCAACGATCCGACGCAGGATCAGCGCGTCCTGGAGGCGTTCCGGAACGACACGGAACGCGCGATCACGGAAAAGGCCGCAAACGGCGACCACATACTTACCATCGTCACCCCCTTGCGGAACGAGCAGCGTTGCCGACAGTGCCACACGGAAACCGGCCATGTGGGGGCGGTCATGCTGACCGCCTCGCTGGAGCAGGGCTACCGGGACACCCGACGCCTCATGCTGACCCTCTGCGGCCTGGGCGGTTCCTGTTTTCTGCTGCTCCTGGGAGGCATGTACCTCTTTTTTCGGGGCACGATCATCCGCAATGTCCTGGAAATGTCGGAAACAGTCCATATGCTCGCACAGGGTGAAGGAGATCTGACCATCGTGCTGCCCGTCCGCACCAGGGACGAGATCGGCAGGCTGGGTTCCGGGATCAACCACCTGGTTGCCAAGCTCAATGAAATAATTTCCACCCTGTACGAACAGGCCGGCCGGATCGCCCTGTCTACCTGCCGCACCATGGGCGGGGTCGACCGCCTGAGCGCCGCCATTGCCGAACAGAGGGAACTGGCCGCATCGGTGGCCGTCGCGTCGGAGGAAATGGCCGCCACCCTCAACGACGTGGCCGGCACGACCATCAAGGCCTCGGAGCTCTCCCGCAGGGTGGACGGTGCAGCCCATGACGGGCAGGGGGTGGTTTCCGATGCCGCCGCCAGCATGGACCGGATCCGGGCCGGCGTGGACACGACCCTGACCGTCATGGTGCGGCTGGGAGACTCGTCGGACCGGATCGGCACCATCCTCGGCCTGATTGAGGACGTGGCCGACCAGACCAATCTGCTGGCCCTCAACGCCGCCATCGAGGCGGCGCGCGCCGGCGACGCCGGGCGCGGCTTCGCCGTGGTCGCCAACGAGGTCAAGGTGCTCTCCGGCAAGACCTCCGCCTCGACCAGGGAGATCGCGGACATCATCAAGAGCATCCAGACCGATATCCGGGAGGCCATGAGCTCCATCGAGGACGCGAAAGATCTCGTGGATACGGGGATCGCCACCACCGGCCGGGTCAGCACCCAGATCGCCGGCATCCGGAACCTGGCCTCGGAATCGGCGGATATGATCGACTCCATTGCCGGCGCCACCGAGGAACAGAGCGCCACCACCGGAGAAATCTCCGCCAAGATCCACCAGGTCTCCGAAACAGCCACGCAGACGCAGAGCCACATGGAGCACCTGGCCGGCACTTTCGGCCAGATCTCCCTGGCCGCCGAACACATCTACGCCACGGTCGGGCGCTTCAATGTGGACAACTACCACTGCGCCATCAAGAAGCTGCTGATGGAGTTGCGCGACACGGCAGCGGCGGCGCTCGAAAGGGCCGTGGCCGAGAACAGGATATCCCCGGAGGCCCTGTTCAGCACCGACTACCAGCCGATACCCGGCACCTGGCCGCAGAAGTTCAGCACCCCCTTTGACAGGCTCTTCGACGAGATCATCTCCCCGCTCTAGGAGGAGATCCTCGGCAGGGACAGCAGGATCGCCTTCGCCATCTGCGTTGACCGTACCTCCGGGTATGTTCCCTCCCACAACCTGCGTTACAGCAGGCCGCTGACCGGCGACCGCGATGTGGACCTGCAGAACAACCGGACCAAGCGCAAGTTCAACGACCGCACCGGCCTGCGGGCCGGCAGCAATACCGAGCCGCTCCTGCTCCAGACCTACGCCCGCGACACCGGCGAGATCATGAACGACATCTCGACGCCGCTCCTGGTCAACGGCAAGCACTGGGGCGGCGTGAGGATCGGCTACCGCGACCAGGAGGGCGCATTCACCCGGGAATCACGGCAATAACATCACCAACGGAGGTAGGGAAGTAATGGCATTGATGGAATGGAACGCTTCGCTCAGCACCGGTATCAAAAGATTCGACAACGACCACAGGAGACTGGTGGACATGGTCAACAACCTGCACGATGCCATGAAGGCAGGCATGGGGAATCACGTGGTCGGCGAGATCCTCGACCAACTCGTGAACTATACCGGTCAGCATTTTGCGTCGGAAGAATCGCAGATGAGGCTCCACAACTACCCGGAGTACATGGCCCACAAAAAGCTCCATGACGCCTTGGTAGCGCAGGTTGCCGACATACGGAAACAATTTGTTCAGGGCACGGCCCTGCCGTCCAATCTGCTGGAGTTTCTGAAGAAGTGGCTTACCCTCCACATCATGGGCGAAGACAAGAAGTATGGTCCATTCCTCGCGAGCAAGGGGTTGATGTAGTTATCAGCCGGCGGCCCTACCCGCTGTCCGGCCTGTCGGAGGAAATAATGAAAAAGCCGTGCATACAATGCCCGAACATCGCTAACCCCTTTCTCGAATGCCTGTACAACGATCTGGCCGAACAGGACACGATCCGGCAGGACTATTGTCTCAATCAGTTTTACGACTGCCCGGTCTTCCGGGGGCTCAAGGAATATGTCCCCTGCCGGCAGTGTCCGGTTCAGCACTGTCCGGCCAGGTCCCTGCCGACTTTCCGCAGAGACTGAATCCTCTCCGTGTTTCAAATACCCTTTTTCAGGATCATTGAACCGCCGAATCCCGGATGAAACGGGAGGGGGCATGGGTCGTAGTGCCTATGGGGGCACGGAACCCCTAGGGAATTTTCCTGCCCTGCCGGGTAATTTCCCGAGTAGCGCCGCTTCCGGGTTTTGCCATACATTCGGCACACACCACTTTTCAGAGGGAGGTTCTTTATGCGGTTCAGAATGGTACTGGCAATATGCCTTGTGATCGTTTTCGGCGTGTGCGCTTTTGCGGAGCCGGAGGCGCCCACCAAGAACGACGCAAAGGCGCTCGTGAAGCAGGCGGTCGCCTTTGCGAAGGAAAACGGCAGGGATAAGTTCTTCAGCGAGGTGAGAAGCCCCAACGGCAGGTTCCATTACAAGGAAGGGACGAAGAAGGGACTCTACATCTTCGTCTATGACGAGAAGGGGGTTGTCCTGGCCCATGGGGTACGGCTCGAACTGACGGGCAAGAACCGCTGGAACGACAAGGACCCGGACGGCAAGTACTGGATCCGCGACTGGACCGACCTCGTGCACAAGAGCGGCAGCGGATGGATACAGTACAAGGAATTCAACCCTGCGGACAACCACAGGATCATGGATAAGCTCTCCTTTGTGGAGCTTGTGGATGGCATGGTCATCGGCTGCGGAATCTACGCAAAGTAGGTTTGCGCCTGAATGCATCTCCCGGTAATTCCCCTGCCCGGTAACCCCGCCTGCTTCTCGATAACCGGGGTTATCGGGTTTGTTTTTTCTCCCTACCCTGCCGTCCTGCAGCAAGGAGTGCATGAACACGTGAACATAACGAAAAATCTGCAGATCCGTCAGAAAGTATTCAGGACCATCGTTACCATACTGGTGGTTGCGGTCGCATCCATGGTGTGCGTTGCCATATATGACGTGCGCTATTTCGGCATCTCCTCCCTGAAGGAAAAAGGGGGCAGCCTTGCCACGATCACGGCCGAGACGATAAAGCAGGCAGTGCAGTACAGCGTGGCGGAGGACGCGGAAAAGGTCCTCAGGGGACTTCTCGCCAGCGATGCCGACGTGAGTGCCGTGGCCGTGGTTGTCCAGGGAAGTAAGGGGGAGTACGGCCTGACGCAGCAAATGAAGGCAAAGGGATATGAGTCGTTCTCCTTTGACCAGGCCCTGAAGAAGCTTGCGGCGCATCCGCCCGCCAAACGGGGCGAGGTGGTCGATCTCGACGGGTTCTCCCTGGCGGCGAAGATCGACCTGACCTCGAACGACGCCATCCAGAACGGCTATCTCGTGCTGGGCCTTAACAACGTGCGCCTCTCGCGGGAGTTGCGGACCATCGTGCCCGTCATGGTCGGCCTGGGTATTCTGCTGGTAGTGGTGGGAATCACCTGTTCGCACTTCATCACCAAGGCGATCACCAACCCGCTCAAGAATGCGGTTCGCATCGCCAATGCCATTGCCGGGGGCGATCTCGGCGTATCGGTCGAGGTGACGTCCGGTGACGAGGTCGGTCAACTGATGTCGGCCATGTCGAAAATGGTCGCCAATCTGCGGGACATGATCTCCCGGACCGTGGAGATATCGGGCAACCTCGCCTGCGCGTCCGGGCAGCTCCAGAATACGTCCAAGCAGATAGCAACCAGCGCCGAGGAGGTCGTCGCCCAGATCAACGCGGTTGCCACGGCCAGCGAGGAGATGTCCTCCACCAGCAACGAGATCTCGCGCAACTGCCAGATGGCCGCCGAAGCGTCCCACTCTACGGCGGAGGCCGCGAACACAGGGGCCGGCGTCGTCCAGGAGACCATTGCCGGCATGAGCGTCATAGCCGGCCGGGTGGAGCAGACCTCCAAGACCATAGAGGCCCTTGGTTCGCGTTCGGAACAGATCGGCGCGATTATCGGCACCATCGAGGACATCGCGGACCAGACTAACCTGCTGGCGCTCAACGCCGCCATCGAGGCGGCCCGGGCCGGGGAGCAGGGACGCGGTTTCGCGGTGGTGGCCGACGAGGTGCGGGCCCTGGCTGAGCGGACCACCAAGGCCACCCGGGAGATCGGCGAGATGATCAAGGCGATCCAGAACGAGACCAACGCGGCAGTGATGGCCATGCAGGAGGGGGGTGCACGAAGTGGAGAAGGGAACCCGCTCCTCCCGGAAGTCCGGCCAGGCCCTTGACGGCATCCTGAGCCGGATCCATGAGGTATCCATGCAGATAAACCAGATTGCCACCGCTGCGGAGCAGCAGTATGCCACGACCGGCGATGTGACGAGAAACATCCTTGCCACCACCGAGGTGATCCACCAGACGGCGCACGGAGCCGACGAGACAGCGGACTCGGCGGCCCAGTTGGCGGCCCAAGCCCAGCAATTGCAGGAGCTCGTGGGGCGTTTCAGGCTCCAATGATGCGATGGCCGGACCTTTGAGGTTTCATGAACCGCACAAGTCCGGCCGCGGGAGCTACGTAACAAGAAGAGAGTCGCACCAGTTCCCGCACAAGGAGGAAAACGCCATGTCAACCGCGCTTGCACCGATAACGGCCGACGGGTCGGCACACGAACTGATCCAATTGGTGAGTTTCAATCTCGACCAGGAGCAGTACGGCATCGATGTCCTCAAGGTCCGGGAGATCATCCGGCTACCGGGCATCACCCAGGTGCCGAACGCACCGCACTCTGTGGATGGCGTCATAAACCTGAGGGGCAAGGTGATACCCATTGTCTCCATGCGGAAAAAATTCGGCCTGCCGGAGATCGGCAGCGGTTTCCAGACCCGGATCATGGTCCTGGACGTGGCCGGAGAGCTGACGGGGTTTGTTGTGGATGAGGTATCGGAGGTGATCCGAGTCTCTGCGGGAGAAATCCAGCCGTCACCCGTCGTGGCCGCGGGCGGGATCGACCAGGAGTGCATCTGCGGCATCATCAACCAGGCTGAACGGCTTCTGGTGATTCTGGATCTGGAGCGGATGTTCCATGGCGACGGGAGATTGCAGTTCGCTTCGCCGTAAGGTGCCGGAACCAATTTCAAGGCGATGCCGGCGCCACCGGACAGGAGGGCTGCCCGGCATCCTGCCGCACGAGGAGGACCATATGATCATCATTGGTGAGGACGGGGTATCGGACGGTACGCCGGGGTTTCGGGAAGAGGCGCGGGTGCTCAGAAAGCTCGCCAACCACTGCGCCGAAGCCATGAACATACGGCTGACAGGCATCTGTCTCTATGACGGCCGGGCCTTCGGGTGCCGGGATGTCCATATCCTGGAGATGAGCGCCAACGGCAGGACGGCCTGCGTCAGGATAGTGCAGACCCTTGTGCGGGACTGCTCGGACCCGGATTCCCGCGAGCGGCTCAGGCAGAGGATACACACGGGGCTGGACAGACTGTGGCGCCCCCGGGGCAGGCCATCGGGAAATTCCCGATGCTCCCCGCCCCGTTTCCCGGGTTTCCGGGGTCGGGGATCGGCGCTACCATGAAGCACTACATTGTTACGGAAATCCCGCTGGGAAAGGAGTGCACGAATGTTGTCCAGTGAAGTCGTCAGGGTGGGGATGTTGCTGTCAAAGGGGTGCATCATCACCGGTATCCTGCTTTTTGTCTACGGTCTCAAACGTCGCGTATCCCGGAAGTCTGTGCTGTCCGCCAGGTCCGGGTGTCGGCTGCCCTGAGTTAGCGGCCCCGAACGCGCCGCCTGATAAAGAAAGGATGTTGATAAAGAAAGGATGTTGGTATGGCAAATATCATGATCGTGGACGACTCAGGTACCATGCGGAAGATCATCTCCCGCTCTCTCCGGCAGGCCGGCTTGAGGGTGGATGAAATCTACGAGGCAGGCGACGGCTTTGAAGGATTGAGCATCCTCTCTTCCGGAAAGAACGTAGGGCTCATTCTTTCGGATATCAACATGCCCAACATGGATGGTATCGAGCTCGTCAAATGCGTCAGGGCACAGGGGTGTGCCATTCCCATTGTCATGATTACCACGGAAGGGGGAGAGGACGTTATCGCAGAGGCGATCTCCAGCGGTGCCACCTGCAGCATCAAGAAACCGTTCACCCCCGAACAGCTTCAGGAAAAACTGGGAGGCCTGCTATGAGTCTCAACCCGGAAATCTCAGCAGCGGTGCACTTGTCCGAGGAACAGCTTGCCCGGTATGTCATTGACGCCACCAATGAAGTGTTTTCAACCATGGTGATGATGAATCCGGAGGACGATTATCCACTCAATACACCGGTGCATCACTTTCAATGCTCCATAACCGGCCTGGTGGGCTTTGCCGGCACCTATTCCGGGACCATCTCGATTCATTGCCCGGTACCCCTGGCACTCATGATCACCGGCAGCATGCTCGGCCTGGAGTGCCATGAGGTCGGTGACGACGTGCACGACGCTATCGGCGAGATCGCCAACATGCTGGCCGGCAACGTCAAGCAGGTGCTTTCCAAAGGGGGATTGGACGTCAGGCTCTCGATCCCGACCATAATCGCGGGAGAGGAGTACACGATCGAGACCCTGTCGGTGGGTGACTGCGTTGTAATGCCGTTCACTGTCGGCACGGAGAGATTTCTGGTGGGATTGTCCCTTACAAAAGAAGAATAGGGAATCCATGCCGGAGGATACAAGGAGAGGCAGCGCCGATGATATTCCGCGAGCATCCCATCCTGGCAATCGCATACGACGACAGGGTCCGCTGTTCCTTCACCGACAGCCTCCGGACACTCAATGTCGCGGCGGTTACTTGTGCCACCTTCCAGGAAGCGGAGGACAGGGCCGTTCAGGAGATTTTCAAGGGGGTGCTTGTTGATCTGACGACGATCATCAGAGCCAAGGGGGAGGAAAAGGTCGTGGCCTGCTCTCTTGTCAATTTTTTCCCTGTCCTGAGAGTGAAAGCGCTTGGCGCAACACTGGTGCCGATGACCATGGCCGGCGACGCAAAGCAGGCCGCGAACCTGGTCGAATTTCTGAACAAAACCTGCGTGAATTTCGTGCCAAGGAGGCTCAGGGAGTATAAACGCAGAGAGATAGTCGTCCCGACCCTGATCAGTTCCGCACGGGCACGGGAAGTCGCTGCGCGGGGTTTTACCCGGAACATCTCCTGGAACGGCATGTTCGTTGTGGATACGAACCCTGAAACGTTTGTGGTCGGCGACGAGGCAATCGTGTTGTTCCCTGATTTCGGATTCAGCATCGAGGTGGTGGTCATCAACATCCAGACGTACGGATGGGGAAGACCTCCCGGTGTCGGAGTAAAGTTCAAACATCTGGATGAGACTCTGGAAACACATCTTTCGGTACTGCTGAAGAGCGATAAGGCAAGCGATCGCGACAGGCTTGGCTGAGGGGGCCCCTCAGCCGTGGGGGATACCATGGAGCCATTGGTATTCATCGCATATGTGGTTGTTATCTACGGCGCGGTCAGGGCCTGGAGGGAATCGGGACCTTCCTTTTGCGCGGGGATCCGCACGCTTCGCACAACGGCGCGGCATATCGGAATGTTCCTGAAGCGGAAGCTGTCCCGGGGCACAGGATATCGGAGGAAAATGGCGCATAAAATTTCCTTTTACTCATGACAGGGGCTTGGTACACTCAGTATCGTTGTCTCTGACATCTTCTCCGTAAAGGAGCCGCGCCATGCCCCATCCCTCCGAAACCTCCTTCTACCGGACCCTGCCCCTCGGCAGCGACGCCGGACTGCGCCGCCGCTTCATGGTGGTGGACGAAGCGCTCCAGGGAAATCTGCGCTTCGGTCTGCTGCTGGAGTTGTTGGATGAAGTGGCGGAACAAACGGCCCTGGCCTACGTGAACCGCTTCCATCCCCAGGCGTGGGTGGTGACGGCGGCCATCGACAACATCTTCGTTCGCCATGCCGCCGATGTGACCAAAGACCTGATATGCCAGGCCCGTATCAACCATGTGGGACGTTCCTCGGTTGAGGTGGGCATCCGGGTGGAACAGCCGGGAGACCCTGCCAACCACATCGCTTCCTGTTATTTCACCATGGTGGCACGCTCCGGAACGGGCGCCGATGCGGTCAGCGTGTCGCTTCCGCCGCTGGAATACGATGGTGGGATAGAAAAGAATCGAGCCAACAAGGCCCTGGCCCGGCGTGAAGAGTACAAGCAGCAACAGGCAGCTCTGCAGGAGCCCCCCAGCAGGGAGGAATTCCTGATGCTCGCCTCGCTCCACCAGGCACAGGACGACATCGGCTTTTCCGGGCTCCTGGCCAGCCGAATGAGGGTCGGCGCATGGGAGCGCATGTATCCGGCCAAGGAGTATAACCCGCAGATGATCTTCGGTGGTTACCTGATCAGGCGAGCGTATGAACTTTCCGCCATCTGCTCGGAGCTGGTGGCCCCCGGCCGCTCCATCATCGCCGCAGTCAATCGAATCAACTTCCTGCACCCGGTCCGCCTGGGGGACAAGCTTCACTTCACCAGCCAAGTGGTGTATACCACCGGCAGCTTCGTCTGCGTAGAAGCCAACATCGAACGCCTCAGCCGTGACCGCACCAGCAAGGCCTTATCCAACTCGTGCCTTTTTACCTTCGTTCATGTAGACGATGATCTGAATCATTGTCCCGTTCCGCCGGTCTACCCCACCACCTATGCCGAGGACACCCGTTATCTGGCGGCAATGCGCAGCTTTGAGTCCATCATAGCCCACCATGCCATCATCTGAAAGGGCCCCCTCGGCCCACCAAAAGGCGTGGTGTACAGTACGCTAACGCGCCCTGAGCAGCCCATCCAGGAAGTCCTTGAGCACCAGGGCATTATTATGCTCCTGGTCGTGGGTGCTGTAGAGCAGGGTGACCTTCTCCTGTCGGGCCGCCTCCAGCAGGGGCTCCCAGGCAGAGCGGTTACCCTCCAGTTCGGCGATGTAGCGCCGCCGGAATTCCGCCCATTTGGCCGGGTCATGGTTGAACCATTTCCGCAGGGCCTCACTAGGCGCCACTTCCTTCAACCACCCTTCCATCACCAGGTTTTCCTTCTTCATCCCCCGCGGCCAGAGCCGCTCCACGAAAAACCGCCTGCCGTCCCGACTGTCAGCCGGCTCGTAGACCCGCTTGAGCTGTATCATGTGCTCGCCTCCTTCCAGGTTCAGCGGGGCGACGCTACACCGTACCCGCACCCTCACCATTCCCCGCAATTATAGCGCGGGTGCCAGTCCTTGATGCGGATCTGATCGACATCCCTCACGTCGCCCGCAGGGCCTCCACGATATTCATCCGCGCTGCCCGCACCGCCGGCAGCAAGCCCCCCACGAACCCCATCACCAGTGAAAACGCGAGAGACTTGACGGCAATTCCGATGGTCAGGCTGAAGCTGAAGGCCAGTTCGGCAAAGGTCTGCCAGTTCATGGTGGAGATGGTGATCAACTGCATGAACGAGGCGCAGGCCACTCCCAGCAGACCGCCCACCAGGCCGAGAAACAGCGCCTCCAGCACAAAGGCGGTCAGTATGCTCCCCCTGTTGAATCCCAGTGCCCGTAGCGTGCCGATCTCGATGACCCGGTTGGCAACGGCCGCATACATGGTGATCATGGCACCGATCACCGCCCCGAGAGAGAAGATCACCGTCAGGGTCAGGCCGAGGATGCGGAGGAACTTGGCCATCATCTCGGACTGGTCGGCATAGTAGCGGGTTTCACGCTTGGCCTCCAGAGTCAGGCGCGGATTGTGTTCGATGCTCGACTTTACCCGCTCGAACTCGGACGAATCCCGCAGCCGGAACAGCACCGAGGAGTAGACCGGTCGCCGAAAAGCCTGCATGAGCTGGTCCACATCCCCCCAGATCTCCGAGTTGAACCCTGTCGTGCCTGCGCTGAAGGTACCCACCACCGTCCAATCGCGCATGCCGAAACGAAGCCGTTCTCCGATCCCTCCCCCTTGGAAGCGCTCGGCAATGCTCTTGCCGGCAATAACCTCGTCCGAGCCGGGCCGGGGCATACGCCCCGCGATCAGTTGCACCTGGGGACGGAGCGCCAGCCCGGCTTTTCCCACTCCCCGGATCACCACATTGGCCGGCTTGGTGGTGCCCCGCTTGGTCAGGTTGATCAGGACCACCAGTTCCTTGTCCAGGAGCGGCTGGCCCTCCGCCCCCACGGCCACCTCGGGCAGGCTCTCCACGATGGCTGCCTGATCGCGCTCGACGCCGCTCTGCACCTCGGAGTTGGCTGACGTGCGGATGACGATGACATTGTCGTAGGAACCGGTTGCCACCAGGGTCCGTTGCAACCCCTCGGCCAGCATCAGGGTTGCGGCGAACACGAACACCACCAGGGCCATGCCCGAGGCAGTCAGGGCCGTGGTCAGGCGACGGGTCCAGAGGTTGCGCAGACTGTAGGACCAGGGAATGGCCATCAGCCGATCCTCCGCAGCCCGTCGGCGATCCGGATGGTGGCTCCCCGCCAGGTGGGAAAGACCGCCGCCACGCCCCCCACGCAGCAGGCAATAGCCAGATCCAGGCCGATGGTAGTCATGGAGATGCTGAAATAGGGAAAGTACTGGGACAGCTCGGTCTCGATCCACTGGGCGGCCGGGAAGGTGAGCACAACACCCAGCAGACCGCCCATCAAGGAGATGAACAGGGACTCGCCGAAGACAATGATACCGATGTGCCCTGCCCCGAACCCCAGACTCTTGAGGGTGGCATACTCGGCGATTCGCTCCCGGGCCGTCATGGCCATGGTGTTGGCCGCCACAACCATGATGATCACGATTACTACGTAGGAGACGATCTGGATGGCGATCATGATGGCCTCGGTCATGGAGACGAAACCCAGCTGAAAGGCCCGCTCCGTCTCGGTAAGGGTCTCGGCCAGAGAGTTCCTGAAAGTCCGGTCCACTGCCTCTGCCACCTCTGCCGCCACCTCGGGCCTGGTCACGCCGACCACGTAGAACCCTACCTGGCCGGCCCGGCGCGGAACGGTCTTTTTCAGGGTTTCGTTGAGATAGTCCCAGTGGAAAAAGAGAGCCCGTTCCTCGGTGCTCCGCTCGGCCCCCCGATAGACCCCCCGCAGGACGAACTCCCACTGGCCGGGAAAGATGGTGCCCCGCAGGGTGATCAGATCACCCGGCTTCCAGCCGTAGGTATCGGCCAGCCGCTTGCCGACGATGCACCCTTTCCGGTCGCGGATGAACGCCTCGCGCTGCTCCGGAGAAAGAACGAACTCCGGGTAAAGTTCCAGGAAGCTCTTGGGTTCCACGGCCTCGTTGGCAAAAAAATGCTTCTCATCGATGTAGATACCGCCGAACCAGTTACCGTAGGAGACGCTCTTCACCCCGGCAATGCCGCGGATCCGTTCCAGGTACGAGAGCGGAAGGGGAAAGACAAGAGAGATGGCGTTGCGGGTGATCAGGCGGGTTGCGGATGAACGCTCCACCCCCAGATACCAGAGCCCCACCAGGGTGCGCAGCATGCCAAAGGCCAGGATGGCGATGGCCACGCCGATCACGGTCAGAATCGTACGCAGACGATGGCGGAAGGCATTGCGGATGATGAGCTTGAGGATCATGGGGACCTTCAGACGTTTGCCACAGAAACAAAATCATTGGAAGTTTTTGTTAAAGCGTTTGCAGTTACGCCCCGGCTTTGCTTCTCCTTTCCTGCGCAACCTCTGGTCCTTTGTGTCTCCGTGTCTCCTGGCAGGTGTAATCTAGCCGGTCAGCAAACCCTTTTCCAGATGCCGGATGGTGTGGGCCTTGTCCGCGGCACGGGGGTCGTGGGTCACCATGATGATGGTCTTGCCGAACTCTCCCACCAGCCGCGCCATCAGGGACAGGATTTCCTCGGCCGAGACCCGGTCCAGGTCGCCGGTCGGCTCGTCCGCCACCAGGATGGCCGGATCGCTGACAATGGCCCGGGCAATGGCGACCCGTTGCTGCTGGCCTCCGGAGAGCTGGGAGGGGTAATGGTCCCTGCGGTCGGTCAGGTTGACCACCTCCAGGGCCAGCTCCACGTGCGCCCTGCGCTCCTTGCGGGAAAGGGAGGTCAACAGCAGCGGCAACTCGATGTTCTCGAAAGCGGTCAGGACCGGCATCAGATTGTAGAATTGGAAGATGAAGCCGACGTTGGCGCTTCGCCAAAGGGCCAGTTCCGTCTCCGTCAGAGAGGTGATCTCCACCCCGCCCACCCGGATCGTGCCGCTGTCGGCCTTGTCGATGCCGGCGATCAGGTTGAGCAGGGTACTCTTGCCCGATCCGGACGGCCCCATCAGGGCCAGGAACTCCCCCTCGGAGATGGCGAAGGATATCCGCTCCAGCACCGGGATGAGCTGACTGCCGCGGCGGTACGACTTGGAGAGGTCGCGAATCTCGACTATGGGGGGTAGCGTGCCGCGCTCCACGTTACTTCTCCGCCGTTTTGATGCGGCTCCCGTCCTTCAGCCGCTCCAGCGGCTTCAGGGCCACCTTGTCCCCTGCCTTGGCCCCGGCCAGAATCTCCACTTGGTCGCCGATGCGCCTCCCCACGGTCACGGGGACCTCCTTCACCCGGTCACCTGCAATCAGGTAGATGCAGTCCCTGTTGTCGCGCTTGACCACAGCCGCCGGGTTGACCGCCGTGCGCGGCCGTTTCTCGTCCGCCGTCACCTGCCGTTGCAGGAAGGCCACCCGGGCACTCATCTCCGGGAGGATGCGGCTGTCCAGGCGGTCAAAACGGACCTTGGCCAGCACCGTTGCCTTGGAGCGGTCCGCAGTGGGAACGATCATATGTACCGTCCCGCTGAAGCGGGTTTCCGGCAGGGCGTCCAACTGGATCTCGCAGGGCTGTCCCTGCCTGACCTTTTGCAGGCTGGACTCGGAGACATCCGCCTCCACCTGGAGCGAGCCCATGTCAGCCATGGTTACCACGGCCGCCTTGGCGTTGACCGCCGCACCGATGGGAGTGACGATATCCCCCACGTCAGCATCCTTGGTCAGCACCACGCCGTCGAAAGGGGCCCGGATGAGAGTGTAGTCGACAGCCACATCGGCCCCCCTGAGGGCGGCCCGGGCTGCGTCAATAGCCGCACGCCCCGCTGCCACCCCGGCCACGGCCCTCTTGTAGCGCGCCTCGCTGGCGTCCAGGTCGGCCTGGGCCACCACCCCCTGGCTCAGCAGCTCTTTGTTGCGGTTAAAGGTCAGGGTGGCATCCTTCAACTCCGCCTCAGCCTGCGCCAGGACAGCACGGGAGTTCACCAGGTTGGCCGCCGCCTGTCTCCGGTTGGCCGTCACATCCTCGTTTTCCAGGCGGGCGATGACCTGCCCGCCCCTGACCCGGCTCCCCTCCTCCACCCCGAGCCATACCAGGCGGCCGGTAGTCTTGGCCGCCACCGCCGACTTGCGCTGGGCCACCACGTATCCGCTGGCATTCAGCAGGCTGAAGCTCTGGGAAGGATAGACCTGGGAAACCACCGCCGTTTCCACCTCGACCCGCGGGGAAAAAAGCCCTTTGAAGGCCAGCACCGCGGTCAGCGCCACACATGCCCCTCCCAGCCACCAGGCAAGCCGTTTCCAGCGGCGGCGAGGTCGATAGTCACCCCCCGTCTTGTCGATTCTCAACCCGCTCAGGTCTTCCGCCATAGCCCGCCACTCCGGTAGATTCCGATGGGTAATGTGTACACCCTGAACAGGATAAAAGCAAATGAATCGCCGCTTGCCAGGCGTCCGGCCAACCTCGGGCGAGGGAGCCGGAGTGGATGTATCAAAATGTATGAAATTTTGTGAAGGGGAGAGGCGGGGAGAGAATGGGACAAATAACATTTCCATCACGTCCCATCACTCATAAGAATGATGGGACGTTTGTTTTGTGACACGGCGGGTATACACGAGTGACATGCCGGCCTGTTGTTTCACGAGTCTGCTTCGCGTTTCTGTTCCGAATCCAGCCTGACCGGTTCGTCAACGGCCCGGCGAAATCCTCTGATGGCTCCCCCCAGAGAGGCCCCCAACTGGGGAAGTTTCGCCGGCCCGAAAATCAACAGTGCCAAGGTCAGAATAATAAATAGTTCCGGCATTCCCAATCCAAACATACCAACCTCCCTGACTCGTGTGCTGACGGTTATTTTCTGTTTCCAATCTGTGCGTAGGCATCGATAACCGTACGCAGCAGGGCAGATGGTTCACCCAGTGTGACAAAGGCAAAGGGGCGCTCCACCTTTTTGCTTTCAACGATGGTTACCTTATTCCGGTCAACGAAACCGATCCCCAGTCCGCCGATACCGGCCTCATCTTGGGCCACATCGTCGTTCACCTTTTTGACAAAGTCCACGGCTTTTCCATGAGAGGCATACTCCTGTCCCCCCATGACCATCTGCTTTATCAGCCCCCTGGTGGCACTGGCCTTGGCATCGGTATAAACCGTTATTGGCAGGTCCTTGCCCCCCAGCTCTTTCCAGTTCGTGATCTTGCCGGTATGGATGTCCCGAATCTGTTCCCAGCTCAACCTGGTGACCCGGTTTGACGGGTGGACAATGAATACCACCTCGGAGGTGCCGACCACATGCAGCTTCAGGTTGGCCGGTGCATCTTTCAGTCCGGCGGATTTGGCAGCCTGAATGGTTGCCTCCAGGGAGGCCGAAGCCAGAGAGGCATCGCTGCGCCCCTCCACCAGGTCGATCAGCCCCTTGCCCGCAGTACTCGTTGTCACCGTTAAGGTGTGGCCGGTAGTTTTTTCCACCACAGCCTTGTTCGGGGTTATCAGATCACTGACGACGCTTGCGGCGCCGCTCAGCCGGACTTCAGCAGCCCGGGAGTTCACCGCCAGAACGAGCATCAGCAGAGCACCACCGCAGATTCCGGTGATTCGACGGGTAATTCTCATGTCAGGTTCTCCTTTCCAGACCTATCGTATGTGGCGACGAATTCACATCTTCCGGTGGCACTGTTCGCACTCGTTGAACACCTTGGTACCGTTGTGGCAGGCAAAGCAGCCCTTGTCGCTGAAATGATCGTCCATGGTGATCAGGTCCTTTTTCCATGTATTGAAAAGCGCACTGTGGCAATCCGCGCAGACCAGGCCCTTTGACGCGTGCAGCCGCCCATCGAAGATTACCTTTCCCTGGCCTGCCCCGCCGTACAGCAAGGCTTTGCCCCCTCCCGTGGCAGATACGGTGCCGGCCAGCAGGATGAGCAGCCCGCCGATTGCGCATGATGTTACGTATCTCATGATTGTCTCCCCTATGTGGCGAAACGGGGAGCGACACTCAGTGCCCGCCCCGGCCCTCCTCCGGATGCCCTTCAGATGATGATGCTTCTGCTTACGTTTTTCACGTCCGCCGTACCGGTCAACGTCATAGCTACCACCAATTCGTCCTGCATCTTCTTCAGCATGAGCGCCACCCCCTCGGCACCACCACCAACCGAGCCTCTGACCAACGGACGCCCCACAAGAACGGCACTGGCTCCCAGGGCCAGCATCTTCAACACATCGCCACCGTATCGCACGCCACCATCCGCCAGGATCAATAGTTTCCCTTTGACTTTGTCGGCAATGGCCGGCAATACCTGAGCGGTTCCCGGGGTATGATCCAGTACCCGGCCACCGTGGTTCGACACTACGATGCCGGCGGCGCCGACTTCATAGGCCATGACCGCCTCTTCGGGGGTCATGACCCCTTTGATCACGAATGGCAGTTTGGTGGACCGGGCAATTTCCCTGAGCTGCTTCAGCGATTTGGGCTCAACGGTTTTACCCGGCAGGGCACGGGATGCGCGGCCTGCCGAATCGATGTCCAGGGCGAAAATGGGAACACCGACCTGTTCCAGCAGCCGGATGCGCTCGATAATCTCGGTTTGTGTGCGGGGCTTGATCTGCGCCACAGCACGGCCACGGTACTTGGCCACCGTCTTCAGCCGCGTCTCGTACACCGACAGCGGATCACCGATACCGTCGGCGGCAAATCCCATGGTACCGGCCTGGACGCAGCCACCGATGATTCCCTCGGCGTACTCCTCTTCGCTGACCTTTCCCCCCAAGCCCATGTTATAGGTGACACCGCCGGTGACCCCTGAGAGGATGGGCATGGAGAGCTTTGCCCCGAACAGGGTCAGAGAGGTGTCCGGTTTTTTAACCTCATGGAACGTGAGCATCCTGAGGTTATATGCGGCAAGGGCCTGAAGGTTATTGCGGAAGGCCTTGCCCGAATCGATTCCCCCCATGCCGGGTACTTCTCCGGAACAGGCTACCCCGTCGCACTCGGGGCACACCCGGCAGCGCGGATACATCTTTTCCCGGGCAACCTTGAGCACGTCGGAAAGCTTTTTGGCTCCCCCGCCTGCAGCAGCATCCGAAGCCTTCTTGGCCGCCTGTTTGGAATCTTCGGCAGCCTGGGCTTCACTGCGGCCCGCAGCCTGCACCGCCAGCATGCCGGCACCCACCACCGCAGCGGTCTTGATAAAACTCCGCCGGCTCACTCCCCCCCGCTCCTGTTCAGCCGATTCGATCAGTTCTTCCATCATGGTTTGATCTCCTTCTTTTCGGGTTAAGTCCTGTGAGCCCTTCTCCCGATGCCGGCTTGTGCCGGGGCTCAGAAGAGCGCCAGACTTCGTGACCTTACTATAGCGAAGAGGATGATGGCGGGTAAGCAGAACGTACCGAGTGGCACAAAAGGGGTGCTGAATGGCACGATTACGTGCTGAATGGTTGATATGGCCAGAGGAAAAGTGAGGATGGAGGAGAATTGGGAATGTCGGGACTGCTATGAGCTCAGAATCAGGCGTTCTTTCAGATCTTTGGCATTGTACCTGCTGACCAGGACTTCACTGCGCGCAGCGTCGTTCATCACCAGTTTACAACTGCCGCTGAACCAGGGGATGATCTCGATGATACCCTTCAGGTTGACCAAGGTGTTGCGATGCACCCTGACGAACGAGAACGGCGCCAGAACCTCTTCCAGGGCGGAGAGGCTGCTGCGGGACATATACGTTTCCCGCGCCGTGTGCACCAGAGTCTCCCGTTCGGTCCGGCTGATAAAAAGGATATCTTCAGGGGCGATCGGGAGGGTTTTACCCCGCTTGTGCACCAGAAGACGCTTGCCCGCAGCAAGACCTGCACTTTCCTGAAAACCGTTGCCGATGGTATGACCGTCGCCATGGCGGCTGCGCATGGATTTTTCCGCCTTGTTGATGGAGTGTGCAACCCGCTCCATGGTGAATGGCTTGAGAATGTAATCCGTGGCATCCACATCGAACGCCTCCACGGCAAACTCATGATGGGCGGTGGCAAAGACGATCTGGGGAGAATTGGGCAGTTCAGCAAGCATCTGCGCCAGGTCGATGCCGCTCAGTCCCGGCATCTGAATATCCAGAAAAACCATGTCCGGTCGTGTTTCCCTGATTCCCTTCAGTCCCTGGGAGGGGGTCGAAGATTCCCCCAGAATGGTCACACCGTCGATCTGCTCCAGCAGGTAACGTAATTCTCTGCGGGCCGGAGCCTCGTCGTCGATTATGTAGACCGATATCCTCATGGGATCACCGGTATGCAGAACCGCACGGTCGTCCCTTTGCCGGGCTCGCTGGAGATATGCAGGGAGTTCTCCTTGCCGTACAGGGCAGCCAGGCGGCCGTTCACGTTCCGGAGGGCCAGACCAAGTCCCCCTTCGGAACGCGGCCCGGGACCGGGCACGAGCAGCTGGGCGATTCGCTCCGGCGCCATGCCGACACCGTTGTCCCTGACGTAGATATTGACCGTATCGCCGGTTCTGTGAGCTCCCACATGGATCACGCCGCCCCCCTCCTTGGGCAGGATGCCGTGGCGGATGCCGTTTTCCACCAGCGGTTGCAGTATCAGTGACGGCACCTTGCACGACAGGGTTTCCTCATCAACCTCGTAGACAACGGCTAGACGCTCCTCGAACCGGGCCTTTTCAATGGCAACGTAGGCGTCGCAGTGTTCCAGTTCGGTGGCCAGGTCCACCCGGTCGCCAGAGGGACTGATATTTTTTCTGAAAAATTCCGCCAGTTTGACCAGCAGACAGGAAGCGGTCTGAGGATCGGTGCGGGTGTAGCTGATGATGGTGGAGATGGCATTGAAGAGAAAATGGGGATTGATCTGAGCCTGGAGCGCCTTGATCTCCGCCTCCGCCACCAACTTGCGCTGTGTTTCGATCTCCCCCAGCTCCAACTGGCTGGAAAAGAGGGGGGCGAGACCACCGGCCAGTTCGACGTCCAGCCGGGTAACACCCTTTTCCTCCACGCGGTACAGCACCATAACCCCCACGGTCTTGTCCCACTTTTTCAGGGGGGCTGCAATGGCCGAACCGAATTCGCCCGGCTGGCCGGGATAGCCGATTTCCTCCCGGGTGGCGGCTATGGTAAGGCTTCCTGATTCCCGGACGCGCTGAACGATAGCCGCCGGCCCATCCCCGGTGGATTGTCCAGGTCCCCGTCCTTCATGAGCCAGTATTTCGTTTTCACCATACAGGGATACCGCGGCGAGCCCGGTCATGTCGCGGATGATCTGGGCGGTTCTGACGGCAGATTCATGGGTAAGCCCATGGCGCAGGTAGGGAAGTGTGCTGGAGGCGATCGAAAGGGTAATCTGGGCCTGTTGAGCCATCAAGCGTTCCTGCTCCCGTGTCACGGAGGCAAGGACTTCCACCAGGATGGCGATGCCGAACGCGTTGGAAAGGATCGTCGGAAGGGCAATCGCCTCAACCGCTGCCAGCGCACTGTCGAACGGCCGAGCCAGCAGCAGTATCATGCCCATCTTGATCGATTCGATGACCACGCCGGTCAGAAAGGCAACCGCGGCATCGTATTGTTTGCGTTGCAGGCTGCGGTAGACCAGTGCAGCCACCACCCCTTCCAGCAGGGTACCGATACCGCATGCAAGAGAAGTCAGGCCGCCGATATCGACAAAGAAACGATGGCTGCCGGCAATAAGACCAGCCGCCAGCCCGACCAGCGGTCCCCCCAGAATCCCTCCCATGGCAACCGGGACACCGCGCAGGTTGGCAATGGCTCCCTGCACGGGAAAGGCGTAATAATTGGCAAGAACACCGGCCAAGCCGAAGTAAACGGCATATATCAGTTTCTCCCATCCATTGGCAGTGCCGGTCAGAAGCCTACGGCAAAGCTCGAACCGCATCATGAGGAAGAAGACGATTGCCAGCAGCCCCAGGCGCTCGAAGAGATCCAAACTCAGACTTACGATTTGATTGTCCATGGATTTCGCGATGTATTACAAACAGTCAAGATTGTTTGAAAGCGTTTCTATGAAAGCATAACCGTAGCATCTTGTTCTTGATAGCGTCAAAATAATTTTGGAACGTTATCTACAGGGCTTTGACTGGTGTTAATCCACCGAAGCTGTACGCCTCCCGATTTCACTGTAGATATCGTGTGGGCTATCGAGAGGGGGGAGACCTGGATAAAGAGCAACACCTTATCAAGCAGGTAGTACTGCAGTACCCGCGTTGAAATGCAAAAAGCCCCGTCATCGTCGTGATGAACGGGGCTTTTACGACGTTATTATTCCTGGCGCCCGGCTTTCCCGCGCAGCTTCCCGTGTAGTGTCAACAGCCCTGAAGGATGTAGCTTCCCCTATTCGAAAAGAGGAATGCGTATAACGTTTTCCTTCAGATACGCACCTTGATGACGGCCAGCAGATCGTTGACGTAGGCTCCGTCACGCTTGTACTCGCGGTAGCCGGCGGAATGAGCGCAGCCCACGGCGTAGAGTTTGTCACTCTCGGATACCAGATGCGAGGTGGACTGGCCGCTGTCGAGCTGACAGAAGATGCTGGCCAGATCAACCTTGTCCCCGGGTTTGATATCCGGATTGGTGGAAGCGATTACCTTGCCGTTGGGCTCCACGAACATCCCTTCCGAACCGTCCAGGATGTGGCCCATGCCGTCTCGCGGCAGGGCGTCGTTCAGCATGGACAGGAACTGGGGCACGGAGTCGAAGACGATGCCGATGCCGCCCAGCACCGCTCCTCCGCGGGTGAGGGAAGTGATGGGAGCATTGTAAATGTAGGTGTGCCGCGCCACGCCATGCTCCTCGTAAAGGTCCGAGGCCTCGAAGGACGAGACGCGGTAGAGCTGGGAGTCGCTGATGGCAAGGGTTTCGGCCACATAACGCTCATTCAGCATCCGGCCTTCCTGGCGGTGTTCGTCCGGGTTGGAGCAGGCCAGGATCTTTCCTTCGCGGTTGTAGACAAAGAGGTTGGGGTACACCGTGTAAAGGCTGTTGATGTAGGTCAGTATCTCGCGCATGCGATGGCGATCGGCCTCGCGCAGGGTGGTTTCTTCCAGCATACGCCGGAAATCCGAGGTCAGTGCCCACCAACGGCAGTCGTTGGCTCGCTCGTAGAGATTGCGGTCCATGATGTCGATGGCCAGGGCAGCCAGAAACTGCACGTCATGCAGGCGCGAGGAGGTGACGAGCCTGAGCAGTCCGCCGGTCGAAGCCTGGAAAACCTGCTGCACCTGATCGCCGATCTTTTTGATCTCGCTTAAGACATAGGGCAGAGCCTGAGCCTCGACCCGCTCTGTGGCGTCAGCCTGCACGGACTTCCTGGCCGCCATGATCTCGCCATTTTGCACCATCAATTCCAGATCGGACAGTACATCCTCCGAGGCCTCCTCAACCCTGATCAGGCGGCCGGAAAAGATGGCGTTGCGACGTATGGTGGCCTCGTCCAGGCTGTGGCGGCTGGAGCCGTCTTTGAAGGCGGTGCCCACACGTTTAAGGACCTGTCCATACCAAGGCAAGCCCCAAAATCCCTGGTAGCCTTTGGTGGCCAGAGTCTTGGACAGATAGGGCTCGCCGTCGAGCTGGATCATGGTGAAGTCATCGTGCAGGGAGAAGGGATAGCGCCGGCCGCCAGGAGCCTTGGTTGGATCGCTCGTGGCGATGGCCCTCCCGGTTTCGTCGAGGATCAGGATGACCGTATCCTCGGAGAAATTTTCCAGGTTCTGAAAAACGCTCATCATTTCGCCGTTGAAATCAAAGACCAGGCACAGCACGCCTATGGCTGTGCCGGTGGTGGGGTCTTTGATGGCCTGAGAATACAGCAGCACGTCTCCGCGCCCCGGAACCAGGTCGCTTTGGCGGTAGGTCTCGACATAGGAAGGGGCGGCCAGAGTTTCGGCGATGAGCGGATCAGCACTGTGGGATATGGGGTTGTCGTAGTCGAGATGAGCCCGCACATGCCCGGCCACATCGAGAATGATGATCTCGGTGTAGACGGTGTATTTATTGCGGTATTCGAGAAGCCGTTCCTCTATGTGGGCTGTAGCGGCGCTGTCCGAGAACATGCCAGAGACTACATTGTCGTGGCAGGCCAAAGCGTTACGGTCGTAAGCCGGACTCAAAAGAAACTGCACGATGTCGTCATCGGTGGCCAAAAACCCCACGTCGGCCGTGCGCTCGAACAGGTTGCGCTTGAGAATGTCAATGGCCACCTGGGCAACGGCTGCGATTTCGAGGATTACCTTTTGGGTGTTTTCCTGAACCAGGGTATCGACGAGATTTTCCTGCAAGACCGAAAAATTGGCCTGGGTACCGTTGATGAAGTCGATCAGCGTCTGGGCAATGCGGCTGCAATTGATCTTGCCGGTGAGTGTGGCCCGCGTCCACTGCCTGTCCAGGCGGCTGAGCATCTCCTGGCATTGCTCGACATCCGGCATGCCCCTCAGCAGGACCCGTTCATGTTTTTCGATAAGTTCCTTGTTCACGGCCCCTCCTGAGGTATAAAAAAAGGCGCCCCATTCACTGAATGGCGGCGCCTTTGCCGGATTCCGATACAATTGTGCAGGATATGGAGACCTACATGTTTTGCACGACACACCTACGTGGGGTATGCCGAAGCGGTTTCGACGCTGACGTGCAAAGAGCCCTGTTCATCGTAATGATGAACAGGGCTCTTTTTGTAATTATTCCCGGCGGCGACCTACTTTCCCACACAGCTGCCCGTGCAGTATCATCGGCCCTGAGGGACTTAACTTCCGTGTTCGGGATGGGAACGGGTGTGGCCCCCTCGGCATAGCCACCGAGAAATCGGCAGTAAAGACATTTGGGCAAACGTCTCTACAAATCGTTATCAATTGCATTCGTGGTGTTTGTTCAGGCTGTATATCTGGTGGATATATCCGGCCTGGGGGAAGGAGACCTTCCCCCGAGCCGTATTTCATTTTTATGGTCAAGCCTCACGGCCGATTAGTACTGGTCAGCTAAACACATTGCTGTGATTACACACCCAGCCTATCAACGTTGTGGTCTACAACGGGCCTTCAGGGGTTGTTACACCCAGGGATACCTAATCTTGAAGGAGGCTTCCCGCTTAGATGCTTTCAGCGGTTATCCTTTCCGTACATAGCTACCCAGCGACTGCGCCTGGCGGCACAACTGGAACACTAGCGGTACGTCCATCCCGGTCCTCTCGTACTAAGGACAGCTCTTCTCAAGTATCCTGCGCCCACGGTAGATAGGGACCAAACTGTCTCACGACGTTTTAAACCCAGCTCGCGTACCGCTTTAATTGGCGAACAGCCAAACCCTTGGGACCTACTTCAGCCCCAGGATGCGATGAGCCGACATCGAGGTGCCAAACCTCCCCGTCGATGTGAACTCTTGGGGGAGATCAGCCTGTTATCCCCGGAGTACCTTTTATCCGTTGAGCGACGGCCCTTCCATACAGAACCGCCGGATCACTATGACCTACTTTCGTACCTGCTCGACTTGTGGGTCTCGCAGTCAAGCTCCCTTATGCCATTGCACTCTACGCCCGGTTTCCAATCGGGCTGAGGGAACCTTCGCGCGCCTCCGTTACTCTTTGGGAGGCGACCGCCCCAGTCAAACTACCCACCAGACAGTGTCCCCGACCCGGATTACGGGCCCAGGTTAGACATCCAAAACAACCAGGGTGGTATTTCAAGGACGACTCCACCGACACTAGCGTGCCAGCTTCATAGTCTCCCACCTATCCTACACAAGCTATTCCGAATGTCACTGTCAAGCTATAGTAAAGGTTCACGGGGTCTTTCCGTCTTACCGCGGGTACTCGGCATCTTCACCGAGAATTCAATTTCGCTGAGCCACTGGTTGAGACAGCGCGGAAATCGTTACGCCATTCGTGCAGGTCGGAACTTACCCGACAAGGAATTTCGCTACCTTAGGACCGTTATAGTTACGGCCGCCGTTTACTGGGGCTTCGGTTCAAAGCTTCGCTTGCGCTAACAAATCCCCTTAACCTTCCAGCACCGGGCAGGCGTCAGACCCTATACATCGTCTTACGACTTAGCAGAGTCCTGTGTTTTTAGTAAACAGTCGCTACCGCCATTTCTCTGCGACCCTCTTCGGCTTCACGTGCGAATCGCTACACCTAATGAGGGCACACCTTATCCCGAAGTTACGGTG